>SVFH01000042.1 GCA_015056945.1 Lachnospiraceae bacterium
ATAAGGATAGCAAGGTGTCAATCATTTCAGGGGATCATTATCTTCATCAATCCAATCTGCAGGGACTTGTAGATGAAATTACATCATGGGATGTGAGACATTAGATGTCACATAAAATAAAACAGGAAATGGGTATATTATTCAGAAGTAGTTAAAGCAGATTGTGTGTAGAGCCGATGGAGTAGTAAATTCAATCGGCTTTTTTCTTTACAGAAAAGACCGCTTGTGGAGTTTTCTTGATTATGTAAAAGATAACAGAGTGAAACCATAAGGCAAAGATGAAGAAGCAAACATGTGTTCTGTTAAGAATGGACTTTTATTGTCGGGTGTGATATAATAAAAAGAAATGGAAAGCGTGTCACGATTACGGAAGTGCATTTGCAACCGGGAAGGAAAGGATTTGTTGATGCTAAAAGTAACGGTTTTGTCTGAAAATACAGGGTGTGAAAAATGTCCCGGAGAGCACGGACTCTCCCTGTACATAGAGAATGAAGGGCATCGGATTTTGTTGGATGCGGGGCAAAGTCCGCTTTTTGCAGAGAATGCAGAGGCGTTGGGGATTGCGTTGGAAGACGTTGATATTGCCGTACTTTCCCATGCGCATTATGACCATGCGGACGGTTTTGCGACTTTTTTTGAAGAGAATAATAAAGCAATGCTTTATGTAAGAGAAGAAGCCGGCGAGTGTTTTTATTCCCTGCATGAAGCCGGACTGAAATATATCGGACCGAAGCAGGGAATGCTTCATGAGAACAAAGACAGAATCGTGTATGTGAAAGAAGACTTTTATCCGCTTGCGGATACTGATATGTTTCTTGTGCCGCATGATACAAAGGCGCTTTCTGCAATCGGAGAGAAAGCAAAGCTTTACCAAAAGGTAAACGGGGAGTTGCTGGCAGACGATTTCGCGCATGAGCAGACACTGGTTGCGGAAACGGAGAAAGGGCTTGTGATTTTTAACAGCTGTTCCCATGCGGGTCCTGCCAATGTACTTGCAGATGTGATGCGGGTAAGAAAGGATGAGCCGATTTATGCATACATCGGTGGCTTTCATCTGTCCAAATATCCGGATGAGGATGTATATGTATTTGCAGAAGTGCTACAGCAGTTGGAGATTGGACGCATTATTACGGGGCATTGCACGGGTGAGCGGGCATTGGAAATTCTGCAAGAGAAGCTCGGCGACCGTGTGGAAGCCATGCATGCGGGGATGGAGATTATTTTATGATTTATACGGTTACTTTTAATCCGGCAATTGATTATGTCGTAAGGACTTCTTCGCTGCAAATCGGAGAAACCAACAGAAGTGAAAAAGAAGAAATATACTATGGCGGGAAAGGAATCAATGTCTCATGGGTATTAAATGAGCTGGGGATTCCTTCGGTGGCACTCGGATTCGTCGCAGGCTTCACGGGAGCGGCGATTGAACAGGGCGTGCGTGCGGCCGGATTGCAGACGGACTTTATACATTTGGAGAGCGGTTTTTCGCGCATCAATGTAAAGATAAAAGCAGGAGAAGAGACAGAAATAAACGGTAGAGGACCGCACATTTCAGAATCGGAAATTGAGGCGCTTACGGAGAAGTTAAACCGCCTTGAAGACGGTGATACGCTGGTGCTTGCGGGTAGTATTCCGCCCACATTACCGTCAGATATGTATGAACGGATTTTGGCCTGTTTGGAGGATAGGAAAATCCGTTTCGTTGTGGATGCAACAGGGGATGTGTTGCGTGCCACGTTACGTTTCCGGCCGTTTCTTGTGAAACCGAATAAAAGGGAACTGGAAGATTTTTTTGCCGTAAAGATACAAACGCGGGAGGAACTTGTGCAGTATGCCCGTAAGATGCAGGAGGAGGGCGCACGGAATGTTTTGGTTTCTTTGGGTGAAGAAGGTGCGATTCTGGTTTCGGAAAACGGTGAAGTTTATTCTCAAACGGCATATGAAGGCAAACTTTGTAATTCCGTCGGTGCCGGAGATTCCATGGTGGCAGGTTTTCTTGCCGGTATGCAAAAAGGAGATTATGAAACGGCATTGCGCCTTGGGACGGCAGCAGGAAGTGCTACTGCTTTTGCAGAAGGACTGGCTTCAAAAGAAGAGATAGAGGCGTTGTACGCGCCTGTTTTTTTCTAAAAGGGTGAGTACAGGAAATAACAAAAGAAAATTGTGTGTTTTTTATCCCTTTTAATCGTAATTGTGCTATAATAATGCGCAGACTATGTACATAAAAGATTGGAGAAGAGGGTATGAAATACAAAGAGCTTTTTACGCCGGTCCAAGTAGGCGGTATTACATTAAAAAACCGTTTTGCCATGGCACCTATGGGACCGCTTGGTTTGGGGGATTCCGAAGGCGGTTGGAATCAGAGGGGAATTGATTATTATGTGGAGCGTGCCAAGGGTGGCGCAGGCCTGATTATTACGGGTGTTACATTCTCGGACCAGCAGGTAGAACCGCAGAATCAGTCCATTATTCCGGTATCGACACACAATCCGGTACATTTCGTAAGAACCAGCCGTGAGATGACGGAGCGCGTGCATGCGTACGGAAGTAAGATTTTTCTGCAGATGTCAGGTGGTTTCGGTCGTGTTACAATTCCGACCAACTTAGGAGAATTCCCACCGGTTGCGCCTTCAGAGATTCCGCACAGATGGTTGGATAAAACCTGCCGTTCCATTTCAAAAGAAGAAATCAGAAGCATTGTGAAATCTTTCGGCGATGGTGCCTATAATGCGAAGCGCGGCGGATTCGACGGTGTACAGATTCATGCGGTGCATGAAGGATATTTGTTAGACCAGTTTGCAATTTCCATGTTTAATTTAAGAAATGATGAGTACGGCGGCTCTTTGGAGAACAGACTCCGTTTCGCTAAGGAAGTTGTGGAAGAAATTAAGAAAAGATGCGGACAGGACTTTCCCGTTACCCTTCGTTTCAGTTTGAAGAGTATGATTAAGGACTGGAGAGTCGGCGCACTTCCCGGAGAAGAATTCGAAGAGAAGGGAAGAGATATCGAAGAAGGTCTTGAGGCTGCCAAACTGCTTGAAAAATTCGGTTATGATGCGCTTGATACCGATGCGGGAAGTTATGATGCATGGTGGTGGAGTCATCCGCCTATGTATCAGGAGAAAGGTTTATACCGTCCTTTCTGTAAGCTGGTAAAAGAAGTTGTTAATATTCCGGTATTCTGTGCAGGACGTATGGACAATCCGGATATGGCATTGGAAGCAATTCAGAACGGTGAATGTGATGTCATCGGTCTCGGAAGACCGTTGCTTGCGGATCCTGATTATTGTAATAAACTTCGTTCCGGAAGAAAAGAACAGATTCGTCCCTGTATTTCCTGTCACGAAGGCTGTATGGGACGTATTGCAGAATATTCATTGATTAACTGTGCGGTAAATCCGCAGGCGGCAAGAGAACGCGTGACGGCATACGAACCGATTCTGCGCAAAAAGAAAGTGCTGATTGTCGGTGGAGGTGTTGCCGGTTGTGAGGCGGCAAGAGTGCTTGCAATCCGCGGACATGAGCCGGTTCTTTTTGAGAAGACGAACCGTCTCGGTGGTAATCTTCATCCGGGCGGAGCTCCCGAATTTAAGGAAGATGATATCGCTCTGGCAGCATGGTACACGAACGAGTTGAAGAGACTTGGCGTGGAAGTACATATGAATACGGCGATTACATCCGCAGACATTCTTGCAGGTGATTATGATACGGTTATCATGGCAACAGGTTCTGCACCGAAGGTATTTTCTCTGGGCGATGATGCGCATGTTTATACTGCATCGGAAGTTCTTCTGAAAGAGAAAGACTGTGGTGATACAACCGTTATTGTCGGCGGTGGTCTTGTCGGCTGTGAAACAGCTTTGTGGCTGGCACAGCACGGTAAAAAGGTAACCATCGTGGAAACACTTGATAAGATTATGGTCGTAAACGGACCGATTTGCCATTCCAATAAGGATATGCTGATGGCATTGCTTCCGTACAACAATGTGGAGATTCTTACAAGTGCGAAAGTACAGAAATATAATGGCGGTGTTCTGACGGTAGAAACCGCAGACGGAAGCAGGGAGATTACCTGCGACAGCGTGATTCTTGCCGTTGGCTACAAGGAAGAGAATTCTATTTATCATGAAGTGGAATTTGAGGTTCCTGAAATTTATTTATTAGGCGATGCGAAGAAAGTATCGAATATTATGTACGCAATCTGGGATGCGTTTGAAGTAGCAAACCATATTTAAGAGATTTCGGTTCCAAAGTCCTGAGAACGGGCTTTGGAACTGGTGAATAAGAAATACGCGATTGATTGAAGGGGGATTTATCATGTCTGAATTAAAAAGCGCATTGTTTGAGTGCCAAAGGATTTGTGACAAGTATGAAGAAGTGATAGGCGGATATGCAAAGGGCGGTTTGTATGTACAGTTCTGCGATGAGGCAATGAATATGGCATTCTTAATTGCTGTATGTGATGAGAATGTAACGCCGGCAGAAGTAAGTCTGATTAATAATACGTTTGATAAAATGATTAACTATGAAATGTTAATCCGCCGTTACGGTAATGATTGTCTGTCGGAGGATAGCTTTTTACAGAAAGTGCCTAAGGTAATTCAGCTTGTCGCAAAAGCTGAGAAGGCAGATGTACTTCGTGAAACGAATTATTTACAGGATACATGGCGTTTGTATAATTTCCTTGAACAACTTGGCAATGTGCTGGTGAACTGCAGTGGCGCGAGACTTAAGTTTGCAATTAAGTTGATGGATTATTTCCAAAACGGAATGAAGGAATTTATCTACGAGATTGAAGCACAGGAAGGCATTGCTGAACTTCCGAAGATTCGTGAAAGCCGCATGGAAGATAAGGAAACCATTTTTGCTCGCAGTGATGAACCTTTTATTAAGGAAATCAATCGCATTTTGGAAGAGATTGATGCGCTTGTCGGTCTCGTAAATGTTAAAAAAGAAATTCATGATACGGTAAATCTTTTGATTGTGCAAAAAATTCGTGAGATGAAAGGTTTTAAGACAACAAACGTAACCAGACACATGGTTTTCATGGGAAATCCCGGTACCGGTAAAACGACTATTGCACGTAAACTAGGTGATATTTTCAAACATCTTGAAATATTAAAGAACGGTCACATGGTTGAAGTAGACCGTTCGGCATTGGTTTCATCCGAGATGGGTAAAACAGCTGAGAATGTCCGTAAGTATGCCAATGAAGCAATGGGTGGTGTTCTCTTTATTGATGAGGCATATGCACTTGCCAGTGATATTGAAGGAGACTATGGTCAGGAAGCGATTGATACGCTTTTAAAGATTATGGAAGATGAGCGTGAGAATATGATTGTGATTGTGGCAGGCTACAATGACCTGATGCAGAACTTTCTTGATGCAAACCCCGGTCTTCGCTCACGTTTCAGTAAGTTCATTAAGTTCCTTGATTACAGCGAAGTAGAACTTTATGAGATTTTTGAACTATACTGCAAGCAGCAGGATTATATTCTTGCAGATGGTACGAAACAGATTATTTTGGACAAAATCCGCAGCATGAAGGAAATTAACATGCAACATTTTGGCAATGCAAGAACCATCCGTAACTATTTTGAACGCGTGATTTCCAATCAGGCAAACCGTATGGTTCAGGAGTATGGTTTCAGCGATGATAATGCGCTGATTACCATTACAGCTGACGACTTATAAAATTGATTACCAAAGAAAACGTGAAAAGGCATGACGGACAGTTGTGCCTTTTCATTCCATTAGCGAAAATATGTTGCCGGATTTTATTACATAAAATTTTCCGACGCAAAATGAATAATGAATGAGCAGAAAGGGAAAAAGAGATGGGGGTTGTAAGATACACATTTTATTCGGAAGTATTAAAAGAGCAGACAACAATTACGGCAATTATTCCGACGTGTGAGCCATGGCGTCATACGGACGGATGCAAAGCGTTTTATGATAATTACGGAAAGAAAAAGGTCTTGTATTTATTGCACGGCGGTTCGGATGACTGTTCCCTGTATTTGCGCAGAACAAGAATTGAAGAATACGCATATGACCATGAACTGATTGTGATTTGTCCCGAGGTGCGAAACAGTTTTTACAGCAATATGTTACACGGAAAGCAGTATTTCACATATCTGACAGAGGAGCTTCCGCGTGTAGCAGAGAATTTATTCCCGATTTCGCGAGAAAGTGAAGACCGTTACGTATTAGGGAATTCCATGGGTTCCCATGGCGCAATGAAATGGGCACTGAATTGTCCGTCTTATTTTGCCGCCGCAACCGGTATGTCAGGAGCCGGTGATTTGGAGGAACTGGGATTCTATGATAAAATGCCGGAGCGGATTTATAATTCTTTTGGAACCTTGGAAGAGTATCGCGGAAGTTATAATGATTTCAAATTTCTTTACAGGAAACATTTAGAAGAAGGAACAAAGATGCCGCGTCTTTATACCTGCTGCGGACAGCAGGACGGATTCTATGAGGGGGCTAAAAAATTTGCTACAGATGCCAAAGAAAGTGGTGTGGATATTCTGTTTGAAGAAGGTCCCGGCGGACATGACTGGGCATTCTGGGATCAGTGGTTGCCTAAGATGTTAGACCACATGGTAAAGGGGGTGTAGGACATGGGCTTGATGCATTTGGATTATTTATCACAGGTTTTGGGATACCATACGAATATTCACTGTATTTTACCTGCATGTACGCATAAGGGGAAAGCACCTGCTGCAACCTTATATCTTTTGCACGGCGGCTCCGGAAACAGCATGGACTGGATTCGTTATACTGCAATTGAACGTTATGCGGATGCGTATGAGGTGGCAGTTGTTATGCCGGAGGTTGATGGTGCGTGTTTTTATACCGATATGAAGTATGGATATAACTATTTTACATATTTGACAGAGGAAGTTGTTGCAGTGGCAGAAAGCCTGTTGCCGGTGAATAAAGAACCCGCGAAACGCCTTGTGGCAGGTTTTTCAATGGGAGGATATGGTGCATTCAAATGGGCATTTCACAAACCGGACTTTTTCAAAGCTGCGGCAAGTCTTTCGGGCGCTTCTTTTATCATGGATTTGTTTGAAGCGGATACACCTGCGGCCAAAGCAGCGTTGGAGCCCTGCGGACCGGTAGCATTGAATTGGGGAACCTCGGATGATTTAAGAGGCAGCATGAATGATTCGAAAACATGGATTGACCGTGCGGCGGAAACAAAATGCGCGTTGCCGATGCTATTTGCATCTATGGGAACAGAGGATCCCAGTTTTGATAATTGTAAAGCGTATTTACAGTACTGTGAAGAAAAAGGTATTAATGTGCATTACGAAGAGATGCAGGGCGGGCATGACTGGCCTGTTTGGGAAGAGATGATTCAGCGTTTCCTGAAATGGGCGCTTTGATAACAGTGTGAATGTAAGCCAAAGGAGGTATTTATAAATGGGAGAAGAGAATACAACAATGATGCAGGAAGAACTTCTGAAAGAAGTGAAATCATTAAAAAAATCGTTGCGGATAAACAGAATTTTTAACATCATATCTTCTGTTTTGTCACTTTCGCTGGTGGTGATTTTTATCCTTGCAGTTTCGCGACTGAATGCATTTGCAACACAGATTCAGCCGGTGATTGATAAGGCAGCTGAAATCGATATGGTTCAGATTAATTCTGCACTTGAGAATTTCAATGTGATGATGTCGGAGATGAATTTTGAGGAAATCAATGCTGCTTTTGAGGAAGTTGATATGGAAGCCATCGGAGAAATCGTAGAGACTATTGATTCAGCAGAGTTGGAAGAAACACTCCAAAACATTAACAGTGTTTCAGAAAAATTGAAGACGATTTCAGATAAAATATTCGGATTCTTCGGCAACGGAAGTCCGGCGCCTGAAGAAGAGAATTGAGTATCTTCTTTTGGTACGAAGGAGGTAGAAAAATACAAAAAACATTAGAATTTTAAAAGCTGCTATGGTTTGTTTTTGTGTGTATATGGGAGTGATGAATTGTGAAAATTTAATATTTGCAAAAGGTATTGTGGATGAGCCGGAAGCTGAAATACAGATGACGTATATATCCAGATACAGTACCAATCTAATACGGCTGTAGTTGTAAATTATTAATATTTTATTAGGAGAAAATTAAAGTGAGAAAAAGTTTATATCTGACAATACCAATACTTATATTTACATTATCTTTCGCAGCGTGTAATACGGTAGAAGTAAACGAGAATGTAACAATCAAATTAAGAAACGGTTATTTTCTTTGCGAGGCAGATATAACACATGATGGAACAACAGATGAAATCAAGGTGGATTATCAGAAGATGTTGAAGGATTCTCAAAACTTAGCGAAAATAACGGTAAGTAATGATTCAGGTGTGATTTGGCAGGATGAAGTGGGAATGCCTCATTCGTCCTGGGGGGGATATTATTTGATAAGCGAGGAGAATGACACTTATTTGATGTTTTATCTTCCGGAAGAATCGCAGGGACAGATTGCGTATATGTTTCAATTGTTTTATCTGGATGAAAACGGTGTGATGCAGATTGTTGATGAAGCACAGGTTAACTCATGGGAATCTGACGATTGGGAGAAGAAACTTACTGAATTTGAGCAGAAAGTGAGTTTGTATCTTGATAAAGGAGAACTGCTGATAAGCACAAATAATTGTGAAACTCAGATTTATGGCTTGGAATAATGAAAGAAAAACAGAAGGGTGCACTTCCGGTGATGGAGGTGCACCCTTTCATAATGCCTGTAAAATATTGCTTGGTGTTTAGATGGTACCGGTTACGCGGATGATGGTAGCTCCCGGAATTGTACTCCATACACCTGTGACGGGATTTTGTGTGAAAGTTGCCGCCGGAACCGTGATGGAACCGGGAACAGTTTGGAAGGTTCCTGTTGTTTCATCGTAGGTGTAGTTTGCAGGTTCGCTCCAAATCGTACCGTTATAGGTTACGGTTAAGTTATTCAGGACAGGCTGGAAGATATCGGTTATGATGACATTTTCAGCAAGACCGGCAGGAAGGTTTCCCGTATTTTGAATCAGGAAGGTATAAGTGATTTCGCCATTTTCAGTAATTGTTTCAGGACTTAATGATTTGCAGATGCTTAATTTGGGAGCAGTGTCTTTGCCGATGGTTTCGGTAAAAGTAACAGGTGCTACCAAAGCGGAACCGGTTACGGAACCTGTGTTGGTGATGGAAGCTTCTATATCAAGAGGTGCATATTCATTTGCGGTTGCATTGTAGATTAATATGGCATTTCCGCCGGCAGGAATGCTGAGGCCTGAAACGGTGAGAGGTGATGTTGAGGTGATGACGGGTGTAGGCTGCTGCACACCATTAACATAGAAATAGAGTGAGTCGGATACATATGTCAAAGGAACCAATGTTTGGGAACCAAAGGCATACGCTCCGAGATTATCAGTTAAGGTAAGCCCGCTTAGTGCCCCGGGAGCACTATTGACTAAACTGATGGCATATGTGATGGTTTCTCCAGCTTCATAAGATTGGTCAAGTGCCTGTTTGGTGGCTGTCAGAGCGGCGATAATTTCACCTGTTACAATATTGGAATCTGTTGTAGTGTCATTATAAGAAAGTGTTGCTTTATTATAGAAAATTGCCATGGATAATCCTCTTTTTCCGGGAATGAATTCCCTTTGTTTACTTTATCATATTCGGAAATATACAAAATGGTGCAAAAGAGTATTTTTTTTTGAAAAGCAGACAGAATATAAAAATAAAAACATATAGATGTCCAAAAAGGAGAGTCGGATGCTGTCAACCAATCTGTCTGAGAATATTAATACCGCACGGGAGATTTTTACAATCGGAAAAAGCTTTGATTATATTGAAAGAGAACTGTATTTGGGAGCAACGCCTGCCTATCTTCTTTCTTTGAACGGATTTACGCAAACAACAGTATTACAAAGAATAATCTCGGATTTGCAAAATGAATCATACACACGTGATTTACAAATTAAAGATTATCGAACTTACGTAAATGCCAAAATCGGTTATGCGCAGGTAGAATTTGTTTCTGACTGGGAAAGAATCGTGAAAATGGTTTTAAGCGGTACGTGCCTGATTTTGTTTGAGGGCTCTGCAGAAGGAATACTCCTTGATACAAGGACATATCCTACAAGGGGAACGCAAGAGCCTGATACAGAGAAGGTAACACGCGGTGCGAAGGATGGTTTTGTAGAAAACTTTCTTGTGAATACGACATTAATCCGTCGCCGTATAAGGAGCCCGAAGTTAACGTTTCGAATAAATGAAGTTGGGACGGATAGTAAAAGTGATGTTGTAATCGCATATA
>SVFH01000017.1 GCA_015056945.1 Lachnospiraceae bacterium
TTTAATTTAGTGCGGTTGGCGAACCTGCACTTATTATATCACTGGAGGTTTTTTATTCTTGAAGCTAAAGCTATCTGGGAACTCACCTGCATAGCAGGTGGTTTTATTGGTTTCTAAACCAATAAAAAGAAAAGCATGAGTTCATCACTCATGCTTTTCTCTTTATTACAAATAAATAAGAAAACAATAATAAAAACCAGCTAATCTGTCCCAGCTGCCATGCAAGTTCAACGAATCCAAAACCAAGCACAAGACATAACACCCCAAGAGGAAGAACCCCGTACAAAGAGCCTTTATATTCTCTCAAATGTCTGAATGCAGCAATCGTGTAGCATACAATCCATCCGAAAAAGCAGAGGCCTGAAATCCATCCATACTGAAAAATCATTTGAATAAATATATTATGTGCATGAATCATTGCAACATAAGGCGTAATGTACTGTACCCTGTTTTCCGTTGCGACACCCGTCAAACCGGAATTTGCAAGGAATGTTCTCCAAATTGCAATTCTGATTTCAAAGGCATTGTAACCTTTTTCATAATCCACATAATATTCTTTCCCCTCCCAGTCGGGATCTAACGGTGTCAGAACTTCCGGTTCCTCAGGCGGCTTTGTTGTATCATTTAACACTCTGTCAGCAAGTTCCTTTTCACTTGAAGAAGGAATAAACAACTTGCCAAAGCGCCCCAAAGACTGCTCCATAAATTCGCTGACACTAACATAATCATCCGGATTATTTAAATCGCCACGCATATAATATTCATCATGAAATTCCACGGGATGTTTCAAAATTGTCGGTAAATATCTGATAGACAAATAAGTTGCCGGAAAAACCAAAATCAACAAAGCAACCGTCAATCCAGCTGTAAACAGAACCTTTTTCCATGCAATTCGGCGATATTCCCAAAACATAAGCACAAGGAAAGCTGCCGTAAAAGCCAAAGCCAGAAGAATCGTAATTCTTCCGATTGAAAAGAAAATAAAAGCAAAGGTAAAGCAGTACTGCACCAGCATCAAAACATATAAAATACCGTTTTTATTTTTTTCAAGTTTCAACGAATACAGCTTACACAACGTTAGCGTAAGAACTGCCAAACACAAAAGCGCATATATATTGGAATTATAGTACATTCCCCGATATCGGATATACGAATCCGTATACGGTCTGAACCCCAACGCATGAATTTGCTGCAACCAAAAGCCCAGCATAATCCCCCATACCAGATTGTTTGCCAGCTGCTTTCTCTGTCGTTCGGTAAAAGGTATAGCATAAAGAAATCCAAATACACACAGGGTAACAAGCGGCTTATGTACATCATCCGGCATAAAAGCTGCAATCAAAAAATATAAGATAAAGAACACAATTCCCGGATTATGACGTATAAAAGAAAGTAAGACCTTGCCAATCTTCAATCCGTTCTCTTTGCTCTTTTTGACCCAATCCATACAGGAAAGTAAGAATAATGCTCCGGCCAGTCCAAGTACCCATATATTTATTGTGATTGTAAAAAGTTCGATATACGGAGCATTCGGTTTTTTCCACAACAAAACATATACAGCGATGAGCATCGCTGCAGAGGCTGCTGAAATCACCGGCACCCACCACTTTTTCAAATTACGCAGACCGTAATGCATAAGAATCAGCACACCGAGTATCCACCAGATATTCAAATTAGCAGCTGCCCATTGATCTCCGGTTCCGCTGCACCTTTTAATATCAATGTATACCATCGTAACAAACAACACGACTTGTATCGCATTAAAAATCCAAGATTTTCCTTTATTAACGATTTCCTTCATCGGACATCCTTTCACATCTGCTTCAAAAGTTCGCGAATTTCTTCCACCGTCAGCCACTCGGTATTGTTGTCAGAAGAATAAGAAAAACCTTCCGGTACCTTTTTACCTGTAGGAACCGGACGTTTCACATCACTCCATACCATCTGCGGATATACAATATAATGCTTATCATATTCATACGTTGTCATGGAGTCCTCTACTGTCACCATGATTTCATGCAATTTCTCACCTTCGCGGATTCCCACTTCGGGCATTTCACATCCCGGAAGCATTGCCTGTGCCAAATCCGTAATCTTAAAGGAAGGAATCTTAGAAATAAAAGTCTCTCCGCCCTTTGCTTCTTCAAGTGCTTTAATAACAAGCTTTACACCTTCTTCAAGGCTGATCCAGAAACGGGTCATTCTGTAATCCGTAATCGGAAGTTCCTTCTTACCGCTTTCAATAATATCTTTAAAGAAAGGAATAACGGAACCACGGCTGCCAGCCACGTTTCCGTAGCGAACGATGGAAAAGCTGATATCCTTGCTTCCCGCATATGCATTTGCTGCGATAAAAAGTTTATCAGAAACAAGCTTGGTTCCTCCGTAAAGATTTACGGGATTTACAGCCTTGTCTGTGGAAAGTGCTACAACCTTCTTAACACCGCAGTCAAGCGCTGCTTCAATGATATTCTGTGCACCGTGAATATTTGTCTTAATAGCTTCATTCGGATTGTACTCACATGCCGGCACCTGCTTCATTGCCGCTGCATGAATCACATAATCAACGCCTTCAAATGCGCGTTTCATACGTTCCAAATCGCGAACATCCCCGATAAAAAAGCGGATTTTTTCCTTATACTCTTTAAAGTCAATCGACATATTAAACTGCTTAAATTCATCTCTCGAGTAAATAATAATCTTCTTCGGGTTATAATGTGTCAGCACATATTTGGTAAATGCCTTACCAAAGCTTCCTGTACCTCCGGTAATCAAAATGGTCTTATTGTTTAACATTTTATTTCTTCTCCTTCTCGTTCTTCTCTATTTTAACCAACAACGGATATTGCATCAAAAGCATGATAAACGGAATCGGATAAATCCAATGATACATATCCGTAAGCATCCCGCCGAGTGCAAGGGCAATCCATAACACCGGTAACAAATAAATCTTATTATCTGATGCTGCTTTTTTGATTGCCGTAACAAATAATCCTATATTCCAACAAAGATATGCACCACCGCCAATAATACCGTAATTATACAAATTGGAAATGTAGGAATTATGTGCATGTAAACGATGCGGTTTCACCTCTTCCAGATAAGTTGAAAGATGTCCGAACCAGTTTAAATTCGTAAAGTAATTATACCAGATGCCCAATCGACCGCTTGAAAAACGGTCTAACATGGCAATCGGGGTTCCATGTTCAAACATACGGCTTTCCGCGCGGAACATGGTACTTGCACGCACATGCCAGTATACAACTTTATTATAAATCATATCATTCGGAATCAAAGCACGCAATGTTTCGCGGTCAACCTGATACAAGCCCCATAAAACGCCAAAGCCTGCGACAAGAAGAACACATGCCGTAATACAAATAATCAGGAATCTTTTTTTCATCGTTCCCGGCTTTTGATCCGCCGGACAACAAACAAAGGCAAAAAAGACAACACAAATTAACGCAAGCATTGCTGTTCTGGCACTAATCATGGATACTGCCGTAAGAGAGAACGCCAGTGCTCCAAGAATCGGAATGAAGCGCCATGACCATTTCCACCTGCCTTCTCTTTTGACAAGAAACCAATACATGGCACATACCGTTGCCCCGGCACAAAACAAACCTATTGTAGAAAGATTTAAAAACACTCCCCAGTAACGGCTTCCTTCATAAGGCACTTCCATTAATGACTTGCCAAAAATCCAGCAAACGCTTCCCACAAAGGAAACTGAGAAACAGTTCATCAGCTTCACCCAGACCTGTGGTGTCAGTTTAATCAGATAAATCACCGCAAACGGACAAAGGAAACAAAATGTATTTGCCCTTCCGATACTGAATATCCACGTAAATACAAACGCAAACATTAAGATTCCGGTCAGCCACCAGTTTCTGTTTTTCAACTTCACAAAATTCTTTCTGATAATCGCATCAATCAGAATAATGCCACAAAGCCCATACGCAATCAGGCGCATTTCCATTGCCTGAAAGAGTTCGGATTCAAACATCATCTTTTTCATATAAAAGATACAACCTGCTGCATAGCCACCTGCCGCAAGCAGACAAATCCAATGCCAGATATGTGCGCGCGTTGCTACAATAATAACGCCTAGCAGATAACAGATTGCCTTGAAATTATAATAATCCCTGATAACCTGAAATTCTGCTTCCGTACCATAACATAAATTCAGACACATTTTTAAGAAAAAGTACAGATAAAACGCAATCTCTGCTACCGCGAGCATCTTTTTCACAATACTTTTGTCTTTTAATTCTTTGATTTTATCAATCATTGATTTCATCAAACTTTATTTCCTTTCTTCCGAGAAAGTATAAGTAGATACAATTTCACTCACCTTCTCACGTACACCCGGACATTCATCGCGGACAATTTTATCCAGTTCCGTCAACTGGTCACGGAAACGTTCCTCGTCAAACACAATCGGCTTACCGATATGAATCAGATTGTTTTCCGTACTCTGTAAACCTTCTTCTGACATCAGAAGCTCTTCATACATTTTTTCACCCGGGCGCAATCCCGTAAATACAATTTCGATATCCTCACCGACACGGTAACCGGATAATTTAATCAGATTCACCGCCAGGTCATAAATCTTAACAGGTTCACCCATATTCAGGACAAAGATTTCACCGCCCTTGGCATATGCGCCAGCCTGAAGCACAAGCGATACTGCCTCCGGAATGGTCATAAAATAGCGAATGATGTCAGGATCGGTTACCGTTACCGGTCCGCCGGCTGCAATCTGACTCTTAAAAAGCGGAATAACACTGCCGTTACTTCCAAGCACATTACCAAAACGCACTGCCACAAATTTGGTCTCGGAATGTCTGCTCATCATCTGGATAATCATTTCACAGATTCTCTTGGAAGCTCCCATAATGTTCGTGGGATTTACCGCTTTATCCGTAGAAATCATAACAAAACGCTGCGCATGATATTTATCGGCCATCTTAGCTGTTTTGTAGGTACCAAAGACATTATTCTTAATCGCCTCATTCGGACTGTCCTCCATCAGGGGAACATGCTTATGCGCTGCCGCATGATAAACAATTTCCGGTTCATATTCTGCAAAAATCGCTTCAAGACGCTTTTCATTTCGGACAGAAGCAATCAATACCTGCAAATCAAGTTCCGGATGTTTTTTCTTTAATTCCTGTTGTATTTCATATACACTGTTTTCGTATATATCAAGTATCAGCAACTGTTTCGGATGATGTGCCGCAATCTGCCTGCACAACTCGCTTCCGATAGATCCGCCACCACCGGTCACAAGAACCTTACGGTCTTTCACATACCCAATGATTTCTTCAATATTAACTTTTGCCGGGTCTCTTCCGAGCAAATCTTCAATCTGAACTTCGCGAAGCTTTGAAACACTGACTTCACCGTTAATCAACTGATAGATTGCCGGTAAAATACGTAGTTTACATCCGGTATCTTTACATATGTCAATAATCGGTCCAACCTGCGAAGGTTTGGCTGAAGGAATCGCAATGATAATCTCATGAATATCATATTTTTTGACGGATTCTTTAATCACATCCCTGCCGCCCACAATCGGTACACCACGCAAGGTTTTACCGTGGCAGCCTTCACTGTCATCAATCAGGCATTTCACCTTCATCGTCAGATAATTTGTACTTTCAATCTCTTTGAGAATCGCATTTCCTGCCGCACCGGCACCAATTACCATGACATTGCTCAACTCTGAACGATGTAATATCTGCTGTCTCCGCTGGTTTACCATGCGAAGTAACCTATATCCGAAACGGATTGCACACGTACAGCCAAGCAACGAAAATCCGTAAAACGGTATAAACGAACGAGGCATCACGATTCCTTTGAGTTTATAAAGGATAAAAACCACAATACAGGATGAACAAACGCCCAAAATAATATTAACCAATTCATTGGCACTTGCATAACGCCAAACACTTTTATATAACCGCCATAACCAAAACAGCAAAATCGTACATATCACGCATACCCACAGCATGTCAAAAGCCGGTTCCAAAAATCGTTTCTGAATTCCTGATACTGAGAAGTCGAATCGCATGAACAATGCCCAAAATACCGAAAAAGACACAGAAATAACATCAAGAAATACCAACAAAAGCATTCTTGTATATTTTGCTACCGGCTTACGCTCTTTTGTCTTACTCATGTTTCCTCCATTAATCCCTTGCAAAAACATCACGGGTATATACTTTTTCCGTCACATCCGCCAAACACTCCTCGTAACGGTTCGCAACAATCACATCACTGCGTTTTTTGAATTCCTCAAAATCCTTCACCACTTCAAAACCTGCAAAGGTATCACTCTGAAGCGTCTTCTCATATATAATTACATTTGCTCCGCTTTCCTGCAAATGCTGCATAACCCCCTGAATGGAACTTTGTCTGAAATTATCGGAATTGGATTTCATTGTCAGTCTGTAAATACCTATTACGGTATCTTTCGGCAACTTATTACCGTTTTCACCTGCATCCGCTTTGCGCAACACACGTTCTGCAATGAAATTCTTACGCGTCTGATTTGCTTCCACAATTGCCTCAATCAGATTCTCCGGCACATTTCGATAATTTGCAAGCAGCTGCTTGGTATCTTTGGGCAGGCAGTATCCGCCGTAACCAAAAGACGGATTATTATAAAAGTCCCCGATTCTCGGATCCAAACAAACCCCTTTGATAATTGATGACGTATCAAGTCCATACACCTCTGCATACGTGTCCAGCTCATTAAAATATGCAACGCGCAATGCCAGATATGTATTGGCAAACAGCTTCACCGCTTCCGCTTCCGTTGCCTGCATCACAAGGATATCTATTTCTTCCTTTAGGGCGCCTTCATTTAAAAGTCCTGCAAACACATTTGCAAAAGGTCTCATTTCATCAGTGCAAATGCCTACAATAATACGGCTCGGATAAAGGTTATCATACAACGCTCTTCCTTCGCGCAAAAATTCGGGGCTGAAAATAATTCTGTCATGACCTGTTTCTTCAATCATTCTCTGCGTAAATCCGACAGGAACCGTTGATTTTACCACAATCACAGCCTCCGGATTTGCGTCAATCACCTGGCGGATAACTGCTTCCACCGAAGAAGTATCAAAGAAATTCCGCTCTTCATCATAATTTGTCGGTGTTGCAACAATAACAAATTCCGCTGTTTGGTATGCTTCTTTCGCATCCAGTGTGGCTGTCAGACGCAAACCGCCGTTTTTTAAATATCTTTCTATTTCAGCATCCGCAATGGGAGAAATACCGTTACGAATCATTTGCACTTTTTCTTCAATAATATCAACTGCCGTAACTTCATGTCTTTGCGCTAACAATACCGCAAGAGACAATCCCACATATCCGGTCCCTGCAATTACTATTTTCATTCTTCAATCATCCTTTCCGCATCATATCCCAATTCACGCTTAATCTGCGTTGTTGAGATTTGTGGAGTCCTCGGAAGATATACAACCTCTGCCCCTTCTTCCTTCAGGAAATCAAACTTCCCTTCCCAGTCATTTCCCATTACAAAAACATCCACATTGTAATCATGGATATCACTTCTTTTCTGTTCCCAGTTATTTTCCGGAATAATCAAATCCACGTAACGAATGGCTTCGAGCATGCTTTTACGTTCTTCATACGTAAAATAACATTTTTTCTGTTTTTCTTTCCAGTTAAACTCATCGGTAGAAAGCGCCACAATCAGATAATCCCCCTGCGCCTTGGCACGACGTAAAAGATTGATGTGACCGTAATGTAATAAATCAAATGTCCCGTAAGTAATGACACGTCTCATGAAAGAATTCCTCCGTCATCATGCGATGTTATAAGTCAAAAACAATCTGCCAGTCTTCTCTGGCTTCAATTCCCAAATCATGCAGCGGCACCCTTGCCTCAGGCTCCGGCACACTCTTGTAATTGCCGTATCTGTTAATCAGGAAATCCTCCGGATTGGCAATTGCCAAAAAAGAATAACCGCAAAGATTCATCTCTGTTAAATTCTCAAACCATTCCATGCGATAGGTGCGTGACACATCCTGCCAGGTTCCCGTGTGTGAAAGCGCATACTCGGAAGATTTCTTATAGTTTCCGGTAATCATCTTCTCATGCATGGAAATCATTTTGCTTCCCCAAATCGCCTTTTCCAAACGTCCGATAGCCCTGCAGAAATAATATTCCATCGCAAAAAGGAATCGTCCCAAACCGCGTTTTTTCTTAATCCTCTCCTGGTAAGTTACGCCGGAAAAGAAACCGAAACGGAACATTCTTGAAACCATATTCATCGTAAATCTCTTGAACTCCGAAGCCGGTGCCGGATCAAACACAAAAATATCGATAAAACAATCCTTTTCAAAAGATTCTTTGGTTGCAAAGCGGTCCGTAAACAACACCTTAAACAGTTTGTATGCCTCGTCCCCCTTAACAACCTTCTTAAATTTCTCAAACTCAGCGCGCGTCATCATGACATCCGCATCATCATCCCACGGAATAAATTCGCCGTGACGAAGTGCTCCCAAAAGGGTTCCGTATGCGATGGAATACCCGATTCCGTTCTCGCGGCAAATCTTGTCCACACAAATCAAAAGTTCCAAAAGTTCCTTGTGTTTCTCAATAAGATTACAGCGCACTTCTGCCTCAGCAATCTCTTCCCATGACACAATGGGCACGGACTCTATTTCTTTCTTAATACGCGCAATGCGTTCCTCAAATTTCTTCATTTCATGCTCCTCAAAAAAAGCTTATCTTGTCGTCTCAGCTTTTTCCCAGAAAGGCTTTGCCTTTCCCGTCAGAATATTGAATACACCGTTCCACTGTGCAACCACAGTCATACAGTAGTAGAAAATCATACGTAATACTTTGTTTTTGGTTTTAAAAATCAATTGCAGCAATGCACAGAAATAGAACAAATTCTGCAGCACAAACAGTACAAAATATACCGGATGTAAAACAAGCAATGCGTTCAGTACATATACAAGCAGATGGTTAATCCACAAAAGATATCTGCAGGTTCTGTGTCCGAAATAAAAGTAGGAATACCACTTGCAACGGAATACATTCAGGATACGTATATCGGGTAAAATTGCCCGCAAAATACCTCTGCACATACGTACTTTTCTTTTATACTCATCCTCGTCCACTTCACCGGCTTTTTCATAAGCGACTGCATCTTTGTTATATAATGCCTTTTTTCCGTGAATCGCATAATGCATCGGCATATTTCCGTCATGGCAGCGAATCGGATCCAGATAAATATATTCGGAATTACGGCATGCATACAGCGCACCGTTCCCTGCTGTAATTGTCTGGATTCTGCTTTCTATTTCGCGGCTTCGCAAATCCGAATCCCAATAGCCCGATTCCGAACTTGCCGTCATGGAATCTCCGGGATTGACATAGGTCAGTCGGCCGGTTACATACGAAACATCCTCTGTGGCAAATGCCGCCATCAGTTCCTTCACCGAATTCTTATCAAGCATCGCATTGGCATCCGTCATCACAAGGAATTCCGTCGTTACTTCACGCTGCGCTTCATTCTGCGCATTTGTTTTACCTTTGCGTTCTTTCACACAAAACAGCCGCATGTCAACTTCAGGATGTTCTGCAATAAAAGCTTCCGTAATCTCGTTCGTCGCATCCGTACTGTTATCAGAACTGATTAAAAATGAGATCTTATCTCGCGGATAATCCAGTTCACAAATATTCTCAAGCTTTTCACGGATTACTTTTTCCTCATTATGTGCCACAACCATAACCGTGACTGTCGGCAACCGGGAATAGTCTTTTTTTAATTCACGCTTTCTAAAAATCTTGGATAAAACCTTCAGGGAAACAGGATATCCCACCATCGCCCAAAAGATGAAAAAAGCACATATCCAAAATACAATCTGAATTGCAATAAACATACTCAAACCTCTTATCAGTGTTGCATCATGACAACTTCACTTCATCCTCATTATGAAACCAGATTTTGCGTATGCTCTGATTTCTGAGGGCAATATCCTTACGGTAGTTATTGCCGACATAAACATACGAATCCGTTCCCAATCTCAATTTCATAATCTCGAAAGGAATCTCACAGGGTTTACGAAGCAATGTCACATCACCGTTGCCTGCAAGTTCATCCGTAATCAGGATTTCATCTGCCAGCCCCTCCAGGCCGAGAGCCTTGATTTTATTATGCTGACCGCTTGGACGCCCATCTGTAATGATTCCGATTTTTACACCGTTTGCACGCATTCTTTCCAACATTTCCTTCACACCGGGATACAGTGAAATCTCCGGCATCTGCTCACGGTAAATCTCTAAAAGTTGCTTTTTTAATGTTTCATCGTAAATACCCGCATCGTTTAGTACGGTATCAATCGCAGGCAGACCTTTTTCAAAGGCATCCCAAAGTTTCACGCCTGCATCCTTTATCTGCGGAAGAGCTTCTGCTACCAGACGATACCCGCTTCTTACATACTCTTTCTCGCCATAGAGCGTATCATCCAAATCAAAAACAACAAAGCGCTCTTCTTTGCAAACTGCTTCCACCGCTAAAATATCATCAATCTCGTTAATTCCGGTTGTACTGACGCAAATACTCTGATCAAATCTTGAGAACACAAGACCTTCTTTGGCTGCATTCTTATTATAGGCAGTTTTCTCTCCCTGAAGCATCTTAAGAATTGCAAGCGGCGCATTTGCACCTGCCTTAACAGAAAGCGGTGCACCTCCGCCAAAACGGGGATTGATTTCAATGTAAAAGTTCTTTCCGGTTCTTTCATCCTGAATCAACTGCACCGTAATCGGTC
This sequence comes from Lachnospiraceae bacterium, assembly GCA_015056945.1. Classification (GTDB taxonomy): domain Bacteria; phylum Bacillota; class Clostridia; order Lachnospirales; family Lachnospiraceae; genus UBA3766. The sequence continues at coordinate 10,818 of SVFH01000017.1, forward strand.
CGCAGGGGCGGAACTCTTTCACAATTGCAAGTGCTTCTTTTTCCATTGTTTCATCGCTTACAATCTGTGTTTTTAACACCTCGCCGCTTCGTACCATGACACGCTCACGCGGTGTGATAAAAACCGGATTGCCGTCGAAATCGCATAATATATCAATCGTAAACTCACGTCCCGAAATATAATCCTGAATAATATAGTCCTCTACCTGGGAAGCATACATCCGAAGGTCTTCCGGTGTATCTACCTTGTAGGCATTGATGCTTGAACTACCGTCCTTGGGTTTAATAAAACAGGGAAACTCTCCCTTGTATGCATCCACATCATCTACTGTGGAAGGACAGCTCACACCGCATTTTTCAAAGAATGCCGTCGTAAATCTTTTATCCCTGCATAAGGATACCGACTCCACGGAAGATATCATCACTTTCGTGCCCTGTGCTTCGAACAATTCTTTGTTTTTGGCCAGAAGTAAAAGGTCTGTATCAATTGTCGGAATAAGCAAATCAATCCCTTCCCTGCGGCAGATTTCAAGAAGCTGCGGAATATATTCCTTATCCCTGATTCTGCAAACCTGCAACTGTTTATCACAGTAAAAAAGTGCAGGAGCATCCGTAGTCAGATCCGCACCGTAAAGACACAGCGGAACATGATGCAATGCAGCAGCCTTACGAAATGCCTGCATCAGTTCCACACGGCGTCCCACGCTGGTAAACAATATTCTGATTGTCTTATTTCTTTTACTCATCTTTGTTCTCACTCTTCTTCATTTCCACGGAAAAATTCCATGGTTGCACTGGTCTCGGAACTGATTCCTTCTCGCACCAAAACGGTTTTCACCGTTAAAAACATAATCTTGATATCCATCCATAAAGACATCTTGTCCACATATTCAACATCTAATCTGAAACGTTCCTGCCAGCTTACAAGATTACGGCCGTTTACCTGTGCCCATCCTGTAAGACCGGGTCTTACCGCATGCCTTCTGTGCTGTTCTTCGTTATATAACGGCAGATACTGTACCAGCAACGGGCGAGGGCCTACGAAGCTCATTTTACCGGTAAAAATCGCCCACAGTTCCGGCAATTCATCCAAACTCGTAGAACGCAAAAACTTGCCAAACGAAGTCAGTCTGACCTCATCCGGCAGTAATGCTCCATTTTCATCCCGTTCATCCGTCATCGTGCGGAACTTATACATCCGAAAAATCTTCTCATCCTTTCCCGGGCGCTCCTGTGAAAACAGTACCGGCGAACCAAGCTTGATTCTGACAAGAACTGCCACCACTAAAAGCAGGGGCCATAATACTGCCAATGCGCAGAACGATATCACAATATCCAAAACTCTCTTCAAAAAATGTCGGTACATTATGCGAACAATCCTTTAATCATTTCAATAATCTTTGCCATCTCTTCCGGTGTATTCTTAATATCACTCGGCAGACAAACACCTCTGTTAAATACATCTTCACTGACACTGCTACCGTCTTCATAATGGCTGAAATAATCACAGTCAGCAAACACGGGCTGTAAATGCATCGGTTTCCAGATGGGTCTGGATTCTATATTTTCTTTCTCAAGCAAAACCATAATATCCAAGGGTTTCACCGATGAATCCGCATCAATCGTAATACAGGACAACCAGTAATTCGGCTCCATACAACTCTCATCATAAGGATTCATTGTAATCGCAGGAATCTCTGCAAATGCATCCTTATAGGCCATATAAATTGCTTTCTTCTTTGCAATATGCTCATCAAGATGCAGAAGCTGTCCTCTTCCGATTCCCGCAAGCACATTAGACATTCTGTAATTGTATCCGATCTCTTTGTGTTCATAATGACGCTCCGGTTCTCTTGCCTGTGTTGCAAGGAAACGGGCTTTGTTCATATCTTCTTCCGACTCCGAAACCAGCATACCGCCGCCGGAAGTCGTAATAATCTTATTCCCGTTAAAAGAAAAGATTCCGTATTTACCGAAAGTTCCTGTCTGTTTTCCTTTGTAGGTTGCCCCCAGCGATTCTGCAGCATCTTCAATCAGAATTGCTCCGTACTCCTCGCATATTTCAAGAATTTCATTAAGCTTTGCAGGCACACCGTAAAGATTGGCAGCAATCACAACCTTTGTCTGCGGATACTTCTCAAATGCCCTGCGCAGTGCATCAGGAGACATATTCCATGTATCAGGTTCCGCATCAATAAAAACAGGCTTTGCACCTTCATAACAAATCGGATTACAGGTTGCCGAAAATGTAAGCGTGGAAGCAAATACAGTATCTCCCGCTTTCACACCGGCAAGCTTTAATGCCATATGAATTGCCGCAGTTCCGGCGGACAAAGCTGCCGCATGTCCGGTATTTACATAAGCCGCAAGTTCCTTCTCAAATGCGTTCACATGCGGTCCTAACGGGGCTACCCAGTTTGTATCAAATGCTTCATTCACAAATTGTAACTCTTCACCATGCATGGTCGGTGAAGAAAGATAAATTCTTTTTGCCATGTTACCAACTCCGTATCATTGTAATCTTTATAAAACCTTCTCTCCGTTCACACGCAGTTTAAACTTCGCACCAAGCATCTCTGCCGCGCGTCTGCTCATCATCATACGTGTTAAGAAGATATCAAAATACTCATACATACTGCAGATGCTCTCATCAATCTCTAAGTTCAGTGTGATTACATCCTTTTCATCGTTGAGCAGGATTTCTGTCTTTGTCACCGCGTAATTGACAGTATCATGAATATCAAAATCGGCTCTGTCCTGCACACGCACGCGGCTTCTGCGTACGTCTGTCTTATCCGCAATAATCAGCGCGGCCGAGATAACATCCATGGCACCACCGGTGGATTCATCATGATTACCGATGGCAGATACCACAGTCACCCTGTCTTCAAGCGACATATCCGTCTTTTCCAAAATGGAATTCGCAAGAATCGCACCGTATTCCGCATGCTGCTTACGATTTACCGCATTTCCGATATCATGCATATAACCTGCAATCTTTACAAGCTCAATCTCTTTCTCACCATATCCTAATTCCCGTAACAGCCATGCAGCTCTTTCAGCCACAAACCCCGTATGTGCCTTGGAATGATCCGTATATCCAAGCACACCGAGATTGGCATTCCCGCGTTCCATAAACGCATTCACTTCAGGGTTTTTCCGAATCTCTTCGTATGTCATCTTCCGCGTTCCTTCCTCCGGACTTCAAACCTTTTATTTTCCATCAAGTCCTTAATATTTCTATTTTATCAGAATCCACGTCCCGTGGCAAGTAAAAAGCACCGCAGGACCTAACACCGGATTTGCAGAATCGTCAGCATTCCGCCAATTCGAAAGGCTGCTCCAGCAGCAGGAACAAAAACACAATCTCCCGCGTTTATCTCCATTCTCACTCCCGTTTCCTGTAACTGCAAATATCCGTCACCCGAAACGCACAACAGAATCTGAAAAGATTCCTCATCAGGAACAAAACAAACACTGCTGCCGAAATCACCTGCCGAAATCAGTTTACGCTCCACCTGGAAATATTTACAGCGACACAAAAATTCCGTAGCACATCCCGGTTCATAACGAAGAACCCTCATCGGCTGTCTCGGTTCTGCAGAACTTTGGTAATTTAACACTTCAAGTGCCTTTTCTACATGAAGTTTACGTTCTTGACCATCTTGGTCAACTCTCCCGAAATCATATAACCGGTATGTCAAATCAGAGTTTTCCTGAATTTCCACCAGCAAAATACCTGCTCCGACGGAATGTACACAGCCGGGCGGGATAAAAAACACATCGTCCTTTTTTACCGGGACAGACTGCAGGTATTTCTCCACACTTCCGTCTGCAAGACTTTTCTTTAAACGTTCCGCATCCATATCGTGGGCAAAACCATAAACAAGCTCTGCGCCTTTCTCTGCATCAAGCACATACCACATTTCAGTTTTACCGAGGGAACCGTTCTCATTTACCAGGGCATACACATCATCAGGGTGAACCTGAATGGATGCATTTTCACCTGCATCAAGAATCTTGACCAGTACCGGAAGTTCTCCCTCTTTGCAGAGCTCTGCCTGTCTGGTTCCTATCATCTCCGGATGCTCTTTCAACACACTTCGAAGAGTTCTTCCCGCATAGCTTCCGCTGCGGATGATGCTCTCCCCATGCGGATGCGTGGAGCATTCCCAGCTTTCCGCAATCCTCTCCGCATTTTTGCCTTTGCCGTATTCAGCAGAAAGACGTGTTCCGCCCCAAAGATAATTTTTCAAAACAGGTGTCAGGAATAACGGTGCCTTTTCTGTATTATTCCCGTTCATGTTTCTTTTTATCATCCACGCTAATCTCCTTACCTAACTGAACCTCTATCAGCTTCAACTCGGTATCCGCCATAATCATATGTTTGCATCCGGCCTGCATCGTAATCACATCGCCGGCCTTCACACTTTGTTCCATTCCGTCCACAACCGTACGGCCGCAACCGGAAATAATGGTCCAAACTTCATCACGGCGCTCATGACTGTGATAATTCATCGCATTGCCTGCATGAAGGGTTACCTTAATCGTGGTGCTTTCCTCTTCCACATCCATCACGCGATAGCTTCCCCAGGATTTTTCCGCATACATAATCGGTGCATCAATTGCATCCACAAAAGGCTTGATATAACTGGATTCGTTTTTATCCGATACCAGAATGCCGTCCGCACTTGCCGAAACCACAATATCTTTTAATCCCATGCAGAGAACGGGAACGTCAAGCTCATTTATCACATGCGTATTTTCGCAGGTCTCATTCATTCTTGCATTACCGATTACCGCTTCCTCCATTGCTTCCGTCAGCGTATTCCATGTACCAAGATCCTTCCAGTCGCCCGCAAAACGCATCACGGCAATATCATCTTCCTTTTCCACCACTGCGTAATCAAAACTGATTTTGGTCAAAGTATCATATTTGCTGTAAAGATCATGATAATCGGTAAAATCAATCAGCTCATGAGCACGCTTCAGCACATATTTCAGCTTATAAGCAAAAATTCCGCCGTTCCAGAGTGCGCCCTGTGCAATATAATCCTTGGCAGTTTCCGTATCAGGTTTTTCCTTAAATGTTGCCACCTTGCTTACTTTCTCTGCACATTCCGGAATGATATAGCCGTATTTTTCACTCGGATAGGTCGGCTCCATTCCCATTAGCACGAGGTTTGCCGTATCCTTTGCGGCAAGCTCGGAGAGAGAATGCAGGGCTTCGAAATATTCCTTTTGCACATAGGGGTCTACAGGACACACCACAACAACTTCATTTTCATCCATGCCCTTCACATCATGCAGATATGCCGTCGCAAGGGCAATGGCAGGGAATGTATCCCTTCTGCAGGGTTCGACGGAAATGGACACATCTTCTCCCAATTGGTTTTTCAGGGAAGAAATCTGTTCTTTGGATGTTGCCACGGTAATATCTGCGGATGCATCCACATTCCTAATCTGGCGGTACACTCTTTGCACCATGGATTCGTAACCGCCGTCCTCACTTTTAAAAATCTTGATAAACTGTTTGGATCTGATATCGTTTGATAACGGCCAGAGTCTTTTCCCCGAACCGCCGGATAATAAAATAATATTCATGCCTGTGCTTCTCCTATCGCTGTGCTCTCATCGGATTGTTCAAAAAATCATCATAAGCAAGCCTGATGCCATCCTTAAGCTCTGTCTTATATGTCCATCCAAGCGCCGCCGCCTTGGAAACATCAAGAAGCTTTCTCGGTGTTCCGTTCGGCTTGGAAGTATCCCACTTAATTTCACCTTCATAACCGACGGTTTCTGCCACAAGCTCCGTCAATTCCTTAATGGAAAGCTCCTTACCGCTGCCGGCATTTACGGTTTCATCTCCACTGTAGTTGTTCATCAGGAACACACAGAGATTTGCCAGATCATCCACATATAAAAATTCACGCAAAGGACTTCCGTCTCCCCAACAGGTCACTTCGTTAACTCCTGCTTCCTTCGCCTCATGGAAGCGACGAATCAAAGCCGGCAACACATGACTGTGCGTCGGATGATAATTATCATTCGGACCGTATAAATTCGTCGGCATAACGGAAATGTAATCCGTTCCGTACTGTTTATTCAAATATTCGCAATACTTAAGACCGGAAATCTTCGCCAGGGCATATGCCTCATTCGTCGGCTCAAGTGCCGAAGTCAAAAGACAGTCTTCCTTCATCGGCTGCGGTGCCATCTTCGGATAAATACAGGAGGACCCTAAAAATAAAAGTTTTTTGCATCCGTTCTGCCATGCCGCATGGATTACATTCATTTCCAGAATCATATTTTCATACATGAAATCTGCCAGCGCGCTCTGGTTTGCCACAATACCGCCCACCTTTGCCGCAGCAAGAAATACATACTCCGGTTTCTCTTTTTCAAAAAAGGCTTCCACCGCTTCCTGACGGCACAAATCCAGTTCCGCATGCGGTTTCACGATAATATTTGTATATCCCTGTGCGGTAAGTTCCCTCACAATAGCAGAACCCACCATGCCTTTATGACCTGCAACAAAAATCTTACTGTTCTTTTCCATTATTCGTCCCTTCCCTTTAATGCCGCTTCCTTTTTCGCAAGCTTTCTGTCATGCGCTGCCATAAGTCTTACCAGTTCTTCATAAGAAGTCTTCTGCGGATTCCAGCCAAGCACCTCTTTGGCCTTAGTAGGATCACCCCAAAGGTTATCAACATCGGTCGGTCTGAACCACGCAGGATTTACACAAACTAACATTTTACCGGTTTTCACATCGTAACCTTTTTCCTCGAGACCTTCTCCTTCAAAACGAAGTTCAATTCCATTCTCTTTAAATGCAAGCGTTGTAAACTCACGAACCGTATGCTGAACACCTGTCGCAATAACGAAATCTTCCGGAGTTTCATGCTGAAGCATTAACCACATACATTCCACGTAATCCTTGGCATACCCCCAGTCACGAAGGGAATCCATGTTACCAAGCTCCAGGTGGTCCTGCAAGCCTTCCGCAATGCGGCCTGCTGCAAGCGTAATTTTACGGGTTACGAAGTTCTCACCTCTTCGTTCTGACTCATGATTAAATAAAATACCGTTTACCGCAAACATACCATAAGCTTCGCGGTATTCCTTGGTAATCCAGTATGCATACTGCTTTGCCACGGCATACGGGCTGTACGGATGAAACGGCGTAGTCTCCTTCTGGGGAATTTCTTCTACCTTACCAAACAACTCGGATGTGGACGCCTGATAAATTCTTGTATGGTCTGCAAGTCCCGTCAACCGCACCGCTTCCAGTATACGCAATACGCCGATTGCATCCACTTCTCCGGTATACTCAGGCACATCAAAAGATACCTGTACGTGTGACTGTGCCGCGAGATTATAGATTTCATCCGGCTTTACAAGTCCGATGATTCTGACCAAAGAAGATGCATCTGTTAAATCTCCGTCATGAAGTTTAATCAAACCATCTGCCAGCAGATGGTCAATTCTTGCTGTATTTGAAATGGAAGCTCGTCTCGTGATTCCGTGTACCTCGTACCCCTTCTCCAACAGAAACTCTGCAAGATAAGATCCGTCCTGTCCCGTAATTCCTGTAATCAATGCTCTTTTTGCCATTTTATCATTCTCTCTTTCTTTTTTACTCTGCTGCCTGTGCGCAGTTTACCCTCTTTGCCATTTTAAAGGATTCCATATAAAAAGTGGAGTGAATATCTTGCTTTTTAGTAGCACAATATTGACTTTTGTGTTATGCTTTATAAAATAAAGGTTTCATATATATTTTTTCAATAAAACTGCACAATTTTGCAAGAAAGGATTCTTCAATGTCCGACAATCTTTTATCAAACGATTCCTCACGTATTCTTTATACCCCGTCCGCCTTTGCCAAGCAAGCACTTTTACACCTGCAGGAAACAGGAATCCTGCATGCCACAAGTCCGCATACAAGCCGAAGGGAAGAGCTTTCTTCACTTCTTTTTTTCATCGTACTTTCGGGGGAAGGCTTGCTTTCCTATTCCGGTGAAACTTACCCGCTCAAAACCGGTGACTGCGTGCTGATTGATTGCAGAAAACCCTATTCACACAGCACTTCAGTCAATCTCTGGAGTCTTCAGTGGGTGCACTTTTACGGAAATCACGTTTCTGAGATTTATGCAAAATACCTGCAACGGGGTGGCAAATGCTGCTTCTGTCCGCATAACTTTGATACGTATCGCGAATTGCTGACGGAAATTTCACAGATTGCCCGCGGCACGGATTCCATACGGGATATGTTGCTGTGCGAAAAACTCACTTCACTTTTAACGCTGATTATGAAGGAGACAACGCAGATAGAATCCGGCCACCTCTCTGCCGGCAGGGAAACCTTACATAACCTCAAAGATTATTTAGATATGCACTATACTGAAAAACTCTCTTTAGACGACCTTTCCGCGAGATTTTTCATCAACAAATTCTATCTTACCCGTGTTTTCAAGGAACAATTCGGTCTCTCGGTCAATAACTACATCATCGGCAAACGCATCACGAATGCCAAAGAGTTACTCCGATTCAGTGACATGTCAATTGAAGAGATTGCCGGAGAATGCGGTTTCTCAGATGCAAACTATTTTTCAAGAATTTTCAAAAAAATCGAAGGTATCACTCCGGGTGCATTCCGACATAACTGGCGTCCCTGATTGTCGAATTCTGCCATAAAAACACGACCGTTCTTCCTTGACGCCAAACGCATAAAATGACATACTTTTTACATACGCTTCTAAAGGAGAATGGTCATGCTTTATTTACATTATTGCCCCGTCTGCACACGTATTCATATTCTAAGCGGCCACAGGACATCCTGCCCTGCCTGCGACAACAGTGTTGCAGAACTCAAAGTACCTTACACAACTTATATCACCTGGGGTGTCGAAGAGCGGCGAAATTTCCTGAATCGCTGCAAAGAACCGGCTTCCCTCCAAAGATTGTCTACCGTATATACACTGCACAAATACAGACCGCGCAACGAGAAATAAATTTTCTCTCCTTTATACATACTTTCATTGAAATATCACCTGATTCATTGTATAATGGCAACGTGCGAAACGGCACACAAGGAGGCAGTTCATGAGTAAATTATCCATCGTTATACCTGTTTATTACAATTCAGATACCTTAATGGATTTATATAATGACATGAAAGAAAAGATTCTGGGCATCATCGGTGACTATGAAATCGTCATGGTTGATGACGGTTCCGGCGATAATTCCTGGGAAATCATGAATCAGATTCATGAAATGGATGAGAATGTCAGACTTGTGAAGCTTTCCCGTAATTTCGGCGAGCATGCCGCTCTCCTTGCAGGCCTTTCCGTCTGCACAGGCGACTGTGCAGTTACCAAACAGGCTGATTTACAGGAAGATTCCTCTTTAATTCTTGATATGTATGAAAGTTGGAAGAAAGGAAACAAAGTCGTACTTGCCATCAGACGTTCCCGTGACGAGAACAAGATAAAAGTCATGTTTGCAAATATGTACTATGTTTTAATCCGCCAGTTCGTAAATAAAAACATGCCGACCAGTGGCTGTGACTGCTACCTAATTGACAGAAAGGTAATCGAAGTTCTCGAAAGACTCGATGAAAAGAATTCCAGCCTCACCTTACAGGTAATGTGGTCAGGCTTTCAGACAGACATGGTTTACTTTGACCGCAAGAACCGCGAAAAAGGAAAGTCCCGCTGGACACTTTCCAAGAAGATCAAACTTGTGATGGACTCCATGATGAGCTTTTCCTATGTGCCCATCCGTTTCATGTCTGTTGTCGGTGTACTCTTTAACATCGGTGCCATCGGTTTATTCATCAGCGTCCTGATTGAATACTTCTCCAAAGGAACACCGATTGTAGGCTGGGCCTCATTAATGTGTGTCAACCTATGTTCTTCAGGTCTCATTCTTCTGATGCTTGGAATCCTCGGCGAATATCTCTGGCGCACACTTGATGCGGCACGCAAGAGACCGCCCTTCATTATCGATGAAGAGACAAAGCCGCGTAAGGAATAAATAATTCATAATATTCAATATATTTAAAAAACAGGGGATCCTTCCCCTGTTTTTCGCTTATACGGAAATCAAGCTTCCTTCTTCTCCTGCTTACGATACGCCCAGTACTTATTCACCAGATAATTCACGGGTACCGTAACCGGAAGACATAACAATTGTGCCACCAGGTCACCCAGCATTTTATTATCAAAATAGGTGATATGAAAGCTTTCCAGAAATAATCTGAAAGGATCCATGAAACGTGACAGTTCCACAACATCCACCCAGAGAAATAAAAGACCGATATTCAAAAGAAATCCCGCAATATAAGCAACGTAAGTCTTCAGAAGTGTTTTCCACCATACACGCTTCTTTTCGCCGGCTTCCTGCTTAAACACGTAACGGTTGCTCCAGAAGTAAGCATTAAAAACACTGATGGAAAAGCCTAAGAAATTTGCAAGAATATAATGTCCGTGCAGGCAAATTACAATCGCATAAATCCCTTCGCTGATTAACGTGTTGCTCACACCGACAATTCCAAACTTAATAAACTGCCATAAATTTTTCATATTACCAACCTCCGGATTATCCGCGGCTTTCCGAAAGAATCTTCAGATAGTCTTCATAATTTCTGATATACTCCGCACCATCATAATGACGGCTGGCAAGCACCAGCAATACGGAATCCTCTGAGAAATCATACATATCTTTCCAGACCATATTCGGAATATATACACCCATACGCGGCTTATTTAATTCCACAACAACGGACTCTTCCCCGTTATCAATGCGCACCTTACTGCTACCGCTTACATTCACAAGAAGAAACTCTGTTTCCCTGTTCGCATGCTGACCACGCACCACGTCCGCATCAGATGCATAAATGTAGAAAACTCTCTGGATTTCAAACGGAATATCCATACCGCCACCTTCAATCACCACGAGATTTCCGCGTTCATCTCCCAAATCCTGAAATTCTATAATCTTGTAACAATCTTCAATCTTCATTACCATTCTCCTACATAAAGCTGTTCAAAGCCTCTATTACAACCGTCTGTTCTTCTTCAGTCATGCCGTTATACATCGGCAGGGACAGAACTGAATCCGCATACTGTTCCGTAATGGGGAAATCTCCCGCTTCGTGGCCTAAGTATGCATACGCCTCTGACAAATGCGGCGGAATCGGGTAATGTACAATCGTTCCGATACCCTTATCCGCAAGATATGCAATCAGCTCTTCCCTTCTATCATGGCGGATTACAAACTGATGCCATACATGCGTTGCTCCCTCCGCAATCGTCGGCAAAATCATCGACGGATTCGTAATCTCTTTCAAATAACGCGCAGCAATCTGCTCACGCTCCGCAGTCAGCTCACTCATATGCTGCAGACGCACTCTTAACAGTCCCGCCTGCATCTCATCGAGTCTTGAATTAGCGCCAACCACCTCATTATAATATCGTTTCCTGCTGCCGTAATTGCGATACATCCGCATATCATCTGCAATTTTATCATCATTGGTTACAATCGCGCCGGCATCCCCGAACGCACCTAAATTCTTGGACGGATAAAAGGAAAAACATCCCACATCCCCAAACGTTCCCGTCATCTGCCCGTCATAATATGCCCCGTGTGACTGCGCACAGTCTTCTACGAGAAACAGATCATGTTCCTTGCAAAGTTCCTGCACTTTACGCATATTGCAAGCCTGTCCGTACAGATGCACTACAAGAATCGCCTTGGTTTTCGGCGTGATTTTCTCACGGATTTTGTCTACATCAATATTATAAAAAGCATCCGGTTCCACAAACACCGGTGTCGCATCATTGATGGTAATTCCCATCACGCTGGCAATATATGTATTGGCGGGAACAATTACCTCATCCCCGGCTCCTACTCCAAGAACACGGAATGCAAGCCAGAGCGCATCCAGTCCGCTTGCCAGTCCGACGCAGTGCTTCGCTCCGGTATACGATGCAAATTCTTCTTCAAAAGAAGAAACTTCTTTCCCAAGAATATAGTAACCGGAATTTAACACCTCAAGTGCTTTTTTCTCAAATTCTTCTTTGTATTTCTCAAAACCTCTGTCGAGGCGGTTTGGCATAATCTTCATTTCACTTTTCCTTTTATGATTTTTACTGTTTCTCAACTACGCAGACTACGTACTTTTCATTGCGGTACACTTCACCATAACCTTTTTCTTTCATGAAACGCATCAACAAAGCTTCTTTCGCAGACAACGCTTCCTCTTTCGGTTTCGTTAACAAATCACCATAATAAGTTGCTTCATAGATTACAACCGGTGTTCCCTGCACGGCATTCAGTTCTTCCTCATACTGCACGGTCGGATAACTTGCAAGAGAAGGCCAGATATGCGAAACGGCACACGGCATTTCACAGGCATAGGAAACCATCGGAATATGACCGAAAAAGAGTGCTTCCCTGCCGCTTAGACCGTTCTCATTAACATATACCGTCAGGCTCTCTAACGGGGCAGCCGTAGCCGCACTTGTCTTCATTCCTTTTAGTCTGTCGTTCTCCGTAAATACCATATGATTCTTGGCAAACAATCCATCATCACGGAAAGAAAACTGTACCCCGAAGCAAAGGCTTTGGAAACAGGTAATTGCAAACATTAAGACAAGCATTAACATCGCCGGATACGCATTGATGCAAACTGCTTTTCCAAGCTTTAATTCCTTTGTTATCCACTTCGGGAAATATGCTCCCGCACAGGATAAAAGGTATGGTGCCATAAGGAATAAATTGTTGAAATTCGAATACACGTTATTATTACTGCCAAGCGGTGTAATGCCGATGATACAAAGAATCATCAGTGCAAACACCTTACGTTCTTTGGGCACACCCTTCACAAGGATTTCACCGAGCGCAAATGCAATGGTTACCATTAACAGAAACATCATCCACGGAAATACGGACACATATTCATTGAATTGAAAGTTCCAGATTCCCCGGCTTCGAAGGAATAAAAGAATCAAACCGAACCCGAAACAAAATACTACCGTGAATGCTATCTTTAACTTTTTGTTCCGAAGGAATATATAAACCGCATAGCCGCCCAGTGTTCCAAGCACAAAGCAGGCAAACCACTTTGCATATTCCACATAGACAAGAAGCGTATCCTTCACCATGGCAACCGGCGAATAAGATGTCGCCTCTTCCGTCATAAAGAAGAGTCCTTCAATCATTCCTGCGTAAGAGCCAAAGCCCCAAATAAGTTCCACTGCCAGAATTCCCGGTAATGCCACTGCAAAAAAGCCGGCCATACAGATTCCAACCTGTGCAAGAAGCTTGGTAAACTTCGTTTTATTTATCATCGCATGGTAAAATACCACTACAATCAATGCTGTTTCAACGATATTCGGAAAACGCACAAAAAGGTTCGCCCCAAGAATCATGCCGCTGATAAAAAGGAGCTTGTCACGGCCGGAAACAAGACCTTTGACAAGAATCACCGCCGCAAGGCAAAACAGATAATATGTCATGTACTGATACAGAATGTATTTCGGGGACCAGCATAAACAAAGCGCCAGCAATTCACCCGCAAAAACCATCCATGGTTTAAAGTCCTTACGCAACAATTCAAACATCAGCACCGCAAATCCGCCCAACAGTAACAGGCAGTAAAAGTGCATACCCATCATGGTATGTCCAAACGGCAAAAATGTCATCCCTTTTCCCACTACCTGTGCAAGCAGGGTGGAAAGCATCCATGTCTCGTTGAAATGCGGAAACGCCTCAAAATTAGCAAGATTGTAACCGATATCCGCAACATCCACACCTATATTCAAATGAAGCATTGGAAATCCAAGCAGCAAAAGCCTGTATATCCAATTCAATACATTTTTCTTCTTTTCCATCGGGTTACCCTTTCTTACTCCTGTTCATGAACCATGTCCGAGATATTCAGATAGTCAATCAAAACATTCGCATACGCCAGTCTTCCGGCCTCATTTAAATGACATTCATCTTCAAGATAGGCGACATATGCTTCCTTCTCAATTCCCATCAAAGTATTCATATCAATATATGTTATTCCCAAATCCTCAGCTACAGCAGTTGCAGCAAGTACATATTCTTCCAACGTATGCTCACTTTCCTCTTCCGGTATCACATAAGTTGGTGTCAGAATACAGATATCTGCCTGAGGATAGTCCTTCCTCAAACGCTCTACCGTCATGCGAAGCGCCCCGTAATACTCTGTCTCCGTTTCCGGATTGGCAGAACTTCCCAACGGCGTCTGTTTGAGAAAATCATTGATTCCAAACTCGATAAAAATATGTGTATTCTTCTCACTATCATAATCTGCTGCAAACAGTTCTACGCCTTCCGTATACTGTCCTTTATCTGAAACCGGTCGTGTTCCTTCATCACTGATTCCCATCGCCATTCTGTAAGCCGACCAGTCGGAATCCTCCGCCTTAGCTGCACAAACACCACCTTCACCGCAATTAAAAGCTTGCGCACCGGTAAGACCTGCAATCATGCCTGGAATGGAATAACTGCCTTTATAATTTCCCATAATGCTGTCTCCGAGAAACAAAAGCTGATAGTCTGACAAATCAGGATATGTATATACTCCTCTTTCATACTGTTCCAACAGCTTCTCTGTCTCTGCCCTATGTTCTGCCAAAGAAGCTTCCGTTATGGTATACAACCTGTCACAAAACGTTGCACATAACATTTTGTCCGCAATCGTTTCATTAAAGCCAAGCTCTGTTTCATAATGCGCCTGATTAATCACCAGCCACTCCTGATTTCCCACGTAATAAACATATGCATTCTGACATTCTTTTAAACCGGCCAGCAGATAGGAGATTGCATCAAAATAGTCCGACCTTTCTTCCTCCGTCCGCTCTGCCAAATCTTTTAACTGTGGTGCGGAAAGAAGAATTTCAAATGTCACACCATCTTTCTTTTTCACCAATTGAATCAAATTATCCAATGCATCCGTCTCATTCACAGGATTCATACAAATATAGATTTCCTTCAATGAACGGTTCTCTGAAATGTCACCTTTTACATCTTTGACCAAATCGGTCAAGTTTATGTAATCCTCATATTCCGTATAGACTTTCAGTCCACGGTAGGTAAGAAAATCTTCCTCCGCAAAATAGGTCAACTCATAATTGGAATACAAGGCGCCCTCGTATCCGTCTTCTTCCAATGCGCCTGTCTTGAATATGCATGCTGCCATTCCCGTCAGCACTAAACCGGCTGTTATGAAAAAGGCAACCTTCAATATTATTTTGGTGTAAAAATGCCTGTTTTTATCCATACTATCCTCATTGTATCATTATGAAATATCTTCTTCATGGTAACATAAGCGCGCATAATTTACAACCAAAGAGTTTGTGACCATTCTGTGTTTTAGTAGACAAAAAACTCCGGTTTATAGTAAAATGAAATGGCATTCTTTCCCAAAGGGTGTAAAAAGGCTGTTTTTACGGCAGCCGGTAACAGAAAGGAACTTTTATGGCAGAACAAAAAAAGACAACACCAAAGAATAATAAGAAAGAAAAAAATATAGTCTCTTTTATTCCCTTTATCATTGGCGGAGTGATCCTGCTTCTTATCATTATTGCAGTCATCCGTATCATCATCTGGAATAAGGGGGAGAAATTTGAAGTGGATCCCGACTATGAAATCGGAGTGGAGACGCAGGATTATCTGTTCTTTATGAATCCCGCGCTGATTGAAGGAAATGAATATGACGGCAATTTCGATGTTGTGATTCTTGGAAATGACATGTATCTCTATGACGAGGACGGCAAGAGCATTGCCGAGATGTTACAAGAGGATATCAACGGAACCGTATACAATTGTGCGCTGAAAGGGTCAAGACTTTGCTCCGTCAACGACCACTGGGATGAGGAATTCCCAGAGAACAACAATCCGATGGATGCATTTGACTTTTTCTGGATCTCAGAAAGCATCCAGCATCAGAATTACACCAGACAGTGGACCGAATTGGAACGTCTCCCGGCAGAGATTGACAGGGCACATTACAGTGAAGTACTCCGTCAGTTAGAAAGTATTGATTTCAATACCGTTGATTTGTTACTGGTCTGCTACGACGGACAAGACTTCTTAAATGATTTCCCCGGCGCAATCGTTGACCAGCCTTACACTATTCTCTCCATGGAGGGTACCATGGGTGCCGTTTACGAAAAGTACGGTCCCAATTATCCGTCCATGCAGTTAATGTTCGTTGCTCCTACTTACTGCTACAAAACATTGCCGGACGGCACTAAGAAAGGCGCCGACTTACCGAACGAATACGGACTTTCCCTTCCTGATTCCGTAGGTTTTGTCCTCGCAAAGTCCATGGATTATTCCGTTTCATATCTGGACAACTATTTGGGAATCAATATTAACAGTGAAACCGCAGACGAATATCTCTTAGAAGACGGTATTACTCCAAATGAAAAAGGACGTAAAATGATCGCAGACCGTATTGTTAAGTATGTGAATGAACGACTTGCGGTGAAATAGAAAAGGGCTCAAAATCAGCGGTATTTCATGAACTTTTAGGTGCTTAGAAATACCGCTGATACTGTGTTTTTATTTAATTGTGAAGGAAATTTTCTTACCCCTTATACCCCCTAGTGAGTGCCATTGTAGCATGGGCGTTTTGGAGCATCAAGGGGAATGTTGCATTTTCTTACATTAAAAAATTTAAGATAAATTGACATATTTCTGAATTACAGGAATGCTCCTATTACTCAATTATCTCTCCATCATTAAGTATAATTAAGTTTCTTCATACATAGTAATACATAATCCAAATTCACCCATTAAATCATTACCTAATTCGACAATAATTTCTCTTTCTGGCAATAATTCCTTTACTCTAATCTTCCAAAAATATACTACTGCATCACCAAATTGTCGAATTAACTTTTCATTATCCATAAATTCACTAGGGTCGCCAATAAAGAAATCGCCTATACTCCATGTATTGACACTCATTTCAATAGATCTTTTATCGCAACCATATTGTTCTTCTAATCTACGAATGCGCTCCATAGATTCCTCGACACTACAGTTCCAAAATTGCTTAACAAATATATAATCTTTAACCTGTATGATTTGGGGACAGTACAAATATGCAGCAGCTATTAAACCATCCATTTTACACTTGTATGTGCCGTACTGAATTAAATCTGTACACCAGTTAGCTTCTATAATCTCATTTTTGATTGATTCATCAACTATACTTTCAAATATTTTAATATTCTCCATATTTATCACCATCCAAATAATTTTTTAATTGCGTCTGGCACAGCGCCTTCTAGTTTATATGCTTGATAATGTTCAATACCATTAGGGTCAACATTTATTTTAAAACCTTTAACTCGACTACTGCTTATATCGTATATTAATTTTCCATCTCCATCATATACAAATATATGCTCTCCATTTCCGGTTTTATAATAACTATTAGGCGCCCCTGTTAATGGTCTATCACTACCTGATGTGTTAACTTTCACAACACCATTTATCTTTTAATGATAAGAAATCATCTACATTTAAATCGCTTGTGTTATCTAGGTTTCTAACCCAAGAACTAGTGCCACCCTCAATAACCTCATCACCATGCTTCACAACCATCTCTGCAGCATAGATTACCGGGGTAACGCTTTGTGTAAGCATTACCACAACAAGCACGAAACATAGCAGTATTTTACTTAGTTTCTTTGTCTTTTAGTTCATTATCGGGTTCTCCTTCGCCTTTTACAAAAATTTAAGGTTGTGCACAACAAATACACAACCTTAATCATCATATCATATAAAGTTATTAAAATAAATATTTTTAACGAAAAACATTCCTACCTCTTCTCCACCTTCGCAAACCCCTGAAACATCCCGAACAGAATCGGTGTCACCCAGACGCACTGTGCAAAAAGACTTAAGCGATAGTCATACATTCGTGTCGCGAATAACGCAAGCGGTACAGTAATACATACGATTGCGCTCAAAGAAAGAAGTAATGTCCGTAACAGGTTCTTGAAATACTTTTTATCTTTGATTGAAAGAAAGATTGTACACGCAATTCCCGTTGTCACAACAAGGGCAAATCCAATCGCTCCGACTCTCATATACATCCCGGTAAGCTTCGGTGCCTGCAACCACATTCTTGAGAAATTATATCCATAATGGGAATTTCCTGCCGCATAAATATATTTCACATTTGAAAAAGGGGCTACAAGATAGCCTGCCGTCTCTTTGACAAAACGGGACAGAATATCTGCACCGTTTCGTTTCATACTGTATAGAATCAAATCCGCATAAACAGAATCCTGCGCAGGTGCAGTCTTTTGTTCAATGGAAGGAAGTATCACAGTATAAAAACCAATCTCACTGTCCTCATGTGCCTTGACAAGCTCCGGTGTAATATACGCGCTCCATTCTTCATTCGCATCCTTAGATGTTTCGGTCACATACGGCACCACGGTTCTTCGCATGAAATCTGCAGTAATACTGTATGAAGGATATGGACCCGCAATTCCGATTGCGCGAGGATAGAGCATCGTTGCAAATGTCACAATCACAATTACAGTCGGCAGAAACACTGCTGTTTTCCATTCCTTTTTCAAGCCCTTAAAAGTTTTGATTTTACTGATAACCACTGCAAATCCAAAACAGATTGTAAGTACCAGGCAGCCATAGAAATAATGACGTTCATAGGTCCCCGTCAGAAGAAGGGCACCCGCAACGACATACAGGCAGTCCCAACGGAAATTCAGGGGATCGCGTATCATTTCAAGCAGTTTTACGGCCAGAATGCATGTAGCCGCAAGACACATCGCATCCGGTAACAGGGCAAACTGCATCTGCCAGATTGTCGGCAACGTAAGAATATAAATCCCTGCCAAAACGGCATATAAATAAGACAAATGACGCCCTGTCCAAGCTTTCACAAGGCTTCTTAGACCTTCCGTAAAACAAAACAGCGAAAACAACACCTGGAACATATAAACGCCCGGAATATATTCCGCTTTCACAAATCCGAAGAACTTACGAATTACGAATAACAGAACCGAATATCCCGGAAGATGCCAGCCATCCGTTGTACGGTTAATAATCCCATCAATATATATCTTTGTATCATAGAATTCCTGTACACAATTCCAATTTTGCACCGCCCAGCAAACAGCTAAGACAAGCTGTGACAGAAAAGCAGCCAGCCACACGGACATCAGAATGCGTTTACACCAATTATGCTTCTTCCTCATCTTATTCCTGCTCCTTTTCCAACACTGTCATCAGACACTCCAAATACTTCTCTCTCCCCGCCCGGTTAAAGTGCATGGAATCCAACAGGTAAGTTTCGTAGTTGGTAAAATCAATTTCCATTTCCGCTAAAGCATCCATAAAAATCACATTTTCAAATTCTGATGCTACCTGAGCCGCCGCATCACGATACGCATCAATGGTACCGCCACCGAAATCCTTCTCATATCCGTCGTATGCACTACCTGCTTCATCACTATGTGCCGTATAAGTAATGGACGATAAAATAATTGTAGCATCTGAAATCTCCTGCAGTCTTTGAATCCCTGCACGGAGCGCACCACTGTAAGTTGTCTCATCCAGCGCATCTTCGCCGGACGCCGGAATACCTACCGTATAGTCATTCAGTCCATAAGAAAGAACGATATAATCCATCTTACTCCAGTCAATATCCGTTATACACGCAATCCTGCCAATCATCTCACCATTTGCTTCCGTTTCAAGCGCAACGACTGACTGATAGTCTTGCGTAATGGCAATTTTCGTCAAATGATGAAATCCGAATAAATCTTCCCCACGTTCCGGATTCCCTACAGTATTGATTCTGGCTGCTGCAGAACCTCCGACTGCCACGTTAAATACAGTATATCCGCCCGCCCCGGCAAGCATATCAGGAAGGGAATCACTATCAAACGCATATGCCATATTGGAATCGCCCATGAAAACCACCTGCAAATTTTCATCCCCTTCGTATGGGTAAAACTTGCGCGGTGAAATCTGTGAAATTGCAAGCAGCCCCACTATTACGATAAGCATAATCGCAAGCGATATGAAATTGTCTTTTCTCATCCATTTTTTCACTGTCTGCAACCTCTTTTGATGTTCAATGCTTTATAAGAAATACGTATACCCCTGCAAAATCATCGCGAAGAAATATACACCACAAACGAAATGGTACAAAAGAATCGCACCAGCAAACACACCATATACAATTCTCACCTTTTTATTTGCAAACGTTTCATCCTTTAAATTCTTCACGAAATAAACCATACTGACTACAAATAATATAAAAATACAGAAATCATATCCCCAGGAAAAATTTCCGTCCTTCGCACGGTTGCCGGTCTCGCGTAACAGCACATACTCTGCGAAACCTACAAACCACATCAGCCATGAGAAGATGTAATCCCTGTGTGTAAGTTCTCCTTTTCGTTCCTTCAAATCTGCAAAAGTCTTTTTCAACACAGGCCATGCATTAAATCCAAGTACCACCAAAGGAAAAAGTACCGATAGCGGCATGGTAAGATACGGGCGTCCCGTTGTCAGATAAACAGAATATGCGAAATCAATCGTAATGCCGTTTCCTGTATCATCACCGAATAAAACAGTTTGCTGCAAAAGCACAATCGCAATTGTAGGAACAACGGTTGTTGCCACAAGCAAAACCTTTTTCACAGGAATTTTCAAATACAAATCAAGTCCCAGCATCAAAAGCGCTGCCGGCGCAAAGGCAAGCACAAAGCTTGTCTTGGTTGCGGTCGTCACTGCAAGTAAAACTGCAAAAAACCCCCAATCCTTCCACGTAAACTTCTTACCGTAACGTTTTGCAATCAGACAATATAAGAAAAATGTTGCAGCCGCAAACACCTTCATCACGATATACGTGGAATTATGCCAAATGCTTCCGCATTGATACCCAAAATATCTTGAATACTGCACTGCCCTGATAAAAAAGGCCATGACAAAACCGGAACTCAATGCAATTCCAAATGAAATCCATTTGTTCTGAACGCAAAGAGAGACCCATTTCTGTGTCACAAGAATCGCCGCAATCGTACAAAGCGACAGAAAGATTGCAATCAGATGATTCGATGCGGGCAACATGCTAAGAAGGCGATAAACAATCGCCGTCAGACTATAGCCCCAGCCATCCAGTGCCATCTCAATATGATACGGTAAATCCGACTCATACAATCCTGCTTCCAGTTTCAGGGTCTGCATATAATACATATATTCACAAAGAATGGCATAGACACCAAGAACAACGGTCTCTACTGCCACAAAGGCAAAACTGCCTTTTTTCTTCGTCTCACTACTCATCTTTTTGTTCCTCATGATTAATCATTTCACGCACAACATACTGGGGAGAACAATTCATACAAATATACATTCTTCCCACATATTCTCCAATCATACCAAGCATCAGCATAATCATTCCGCCCATGAAAACAAGTACGGACATTAATGCCGAAAAACCTGCCTCTACATTCACAAGCACGAGTTTTTTGATAATCGTATAAATTCCGTAAGCAAAGCCGCCAAATGCACATGCACTTCCGATAAAAGTCGCAATACGAAGCGGTTTGATGGAAAAAGCCGTAAAACCGTTAAACCATAAGCCCAACAGCTTCTTTAACGTGTATCCGCTCTCCCCTTCTGCTCTGGCTCTGTGATTCACTTCCACATTCGTAATCTTCTTCGTAGAGCGAAGAACAAGACCAATGACATAAGGATAGGAATGTTCATAACGAATCATTTCATCTACAACAAAACGTCTTGTAGCGAAATAACTGGAAACCATCAGTTCCTTTGGTTTGCCAAGCATCACACGCGTCATCAGTTCATTTACCTTACTTCCGAAATTGCGGAACGCACTATGCTTTTTCTTGCCATAGCTTGCATAAACAACATCGAAACCTTCTTCCAGTTTGGAAAGCAGCTTACCGACCTCGTCCGCCGGTGTTTGTCCGTCATCATCGAGGCATACGACAATATCACCTTTTGCCATGCGCATACCCGCCATCAACGCAGCATGCTGTCCGAAATTTTTCGCAAGATCAATTCCTTTGACAAAAGAATGTCTCTCACACAGTTCTCTGATTACGCTAAACGTATCATCCGGCGATGAATCATTTACCAGAACAATTTCAAATCCGTATTCCGGTTCTTTGTCCATCGCAGTACAAATCTCATCCACAACCTGTCCAATCGTTTTCTCGGAACGATAACAGGGAATTACAAAACTTACCAAACGCATTCTTTATCCTCCGGATTAATAATACCCATTAAAACAATGTCTCTGTAACGACCGTTAATGCGGACGTCATCTTTCAAATATGCCTCTTTGACGAAGCCTGCTTTCTCATAGCTTCTGATTGCCTGCGGGTTATCCGCAAACACACGTAAAAACAAACGATGCAATTTTCTTTGTTTAAAACAGTAATCAATCATCAGGGATGCTGCCATACTTCCGATTCCGCAGCCCCTCGCAAATTCTTCCCCGATAAAAATACCGTACTCAGCTTTGTTGTGTTTCAAATCAATATCGCGGATATATACACTTCCGACAGGCTTTCCTTTCCCATCAGGAAGTTTGACACAGATAATCAGCTGGTCTGCCTTATCCGTTTCAATCATGGTACGAATCCAGTTCTCGTGCGTTTCTCTGGTAAATAATTCCTGATAAATGAAATTCTCCCTTACCGCACTGCTGTTTCTCCATTTGATGATATGGTCCGTATCCTTGCTTTCCATTTTACGTAAATAAATCTGTTCGTTCTCAATTACTTTTCTCACGTTTCAAGCCCCTCTATTCAGTTTTATTTCTTGGCTTCATAACTATAAACTTACGTCCTGAAGGCACAACAATGGTATCCACAAGTTCCGGCTCTGCATTATATCCTTTTTCAAACCATCTTTGTTCCAACCACTCAGTACTATATTCCTTCATCTGAACAAAATAGAAATCCTGTGTATCATCCGCAAATACGTATGACACGTTTATTCCATTCATCTGGTAATGTTTTTTTTGCAAAGGACTTCCCTGAACCCAGGTACCAAGTCTCAAAATATTCCCATTTTCTGTCTGCACTTTAAACATACCTTCTGCTGAGAAAACAAAAGAGTACGTATCAATACAAAATTTTTTGTCAGAATGCTCGTCAAAGTATTCATTGATTGCTATCCAGTCAGCACTATTGATTGCAAACGTTTTATTTGCCTCTTTCATCTCTCGGAATTTATATAATCCCATTCCCGCAACAAATATAATCGCAACAGAAATTAATACAATCCACCAGAATTTAGTCAAAGTCGTTTCTACCCCTGCTTCCGTGCCTTCTTCCGCTTCTCTATTTCCCGCAAACAACATTCCTGCCAAAAAACTTGCGTTCATGAGATAAAAACCATACGAAACACGCTCAGGGAATCTTCCTCTCCATACAAAATATCCAACAATCAAAAACTGGAACAAAAGTAAACACAGAATAAGGGTGAAATCTATTTTCTTATTATTCTTTACAGTATTAATGCAAGCCGCCAAATAGAGAATGGTTATAAAAAGTCCCATCGGCTGCACGGGATTATGCAGAATTTCCCTTACTGAAGCCTCTACCATGATTCGAATCACACTCTTTATCCCATATCCGGCTTTCCATGCGTGCTTTGCCGTATCCGCAAGTTTCTGAAGCTGTGGCGTAAGTAAACCTTCCACTACTTCTGAATTATACAAATCTATCGCCAAATAATCAGCATAAGAAAGGCCCAATTCCTCATATACTGTACTGTACTGTGTATACCGGGGAATTCCATAATAATCATAAATATCCGTACGCGCCTCATTATAGGCAAGAAATTCCTGCCATTCAGGCGTATCGTAAGCCTTCAACTCCACACCATAAGATGCAATCGTAAGGACTGCAAATACAGCGATAAAAACAATCTTTCCGGCAAGAACAGCACGTGTCTTTAACTGCTTTGCGTCTCTGATAAATTCAAGCACCAGAATAATTGCGCCAATCGGTAATGCAAGAATGAAAACCTGCTTACGAAGCCAGAGACAAAGTACTAAAAACACGAGACAAAGAATGCGGTCTGACCAAAAAGAAAAGCCTTTTGACTCCTTCGAAGTAAGGAGAAAAAGAATAGCCACCGCCGCAAACCACGCCGCAAGAATCGTATACTGGTGCATCACAACATACTGCGCATCTAATAAAAGAATTGCAAGAAAAGATGCAAACACAGCAATCAGCTTTCCTTTTTTACTCTGAAACTGCTCACCGATTCTGCCAATCACAAGAAACCAGCAGAGATAATGCGTAACCGTCATAAAAATGTCATACCACGGAACATGTGGCAATAACATATAGAGGCATTGTCCGATAAATCCAAGCGGATACATAATGTAAATCAGATGTGCTTCCGGTGTTCCTGTATAACTTCCGCTTACAATACTTCTTAACATCGCATCATCATTGGTTGAGAACGAATATCCAAACAAAACCGTAAGCGCACCTGCTGCCAAGCTTACCAATACTGCAGAAAGAACATATTCAAACCAATGCTGCTTCCAATACTGCTTCACGAACGCTTACCTCCTTTTTATCTGATTATCATCTGCATCCTAACTAATTCTATTTGTAAAACTCTTTTACTTTGGAAATGATATACTCCACTTCATCATCCTTCAGGCCATAATACATCGGCAAACGTACAAGGCGCTCGCTTTCACGGGTAGTATAAACATCTTCTCCATGGAAACGGGCAAACTTCTCACCCGCCGGTGCCGTATGAAGCGGTACGTAGTGGAACACTGCCATCACACCCTGTTCTTTCAGGAATGCAATGAGTCTCGTTCTCTCTTCCAAATCCTTACATTTCAGATAATACATATGTGCATTGTGCTCACAATACTCCGGCACAAAAGGTCTGGTGATTTTACCCGCGGCTTCAAGCTCTGCGAAAGCCTCATGGTAACGGTTCCAAACCGAAAGTCTTGCCGCCGTAATCTCTTTCGCCAACTCCAACTGTGCATAAAGGTATGCCGCATTCATATCACTCGGCAAATAGGAAGAACCCTTATCAACCCATGTATATTTATCAATCTGTCCGCGGAAAAACTTCGCACGGTTTGTTCCTTTTTCACGGACAATTTCAGCCTCTTCGATTTTCGCTTCATCCTGAATTAAGATTGCACCGCCTTCGCCCATTGAGAAATTCTTGGTCTCATGGAAGCTGTAGCAACCGTAATCACCGATGGCGCCAAGGGCTTTTCCTTTGTAAGTAGCCATAATGCCCTGTGCTGCATCCTCAATGACGCAAAGATTGTATTTGTCCGCAATCTCCATAATCTTATCCATTTCACAGGAAACGCCTGCATAATGCACGGGCACAATTGCACGGGTTTTCTCCGTAATCGCTGCCTCAATCAGGTTTTCGTCAATATTCATGGTATCCGGACGGATATCCACAAACACGACAGTTGCACCGCGCAACACAAACGCATCTGCAGTCGAGACAAATGTATATGCCGGCATAATCACTTCATCTCCCGGATTAATGTCAGCAAGAATTGCTGCGAGCTCCGTCGCATG
Organism: Lachnospiraceae bacterium; assembly: GCA_015056945.1. Taxonomy (GTDB): domain Bacteria; phylum Bacillota; class Clostridia; order Lachnospirales; family Lachnospiraceae; genus UBA3766. The sequence goes on from SVFH01000017.1 coordinate 36,460, forward strand.
CGTACAGGAGGTTGTAAGCAAAGCTTTCGCTGTTCCCGTCTGCTTCTCCATCCATTCATTACACTTCTTTGTGAATTCCCCGTCACCGCAAATTTTCTGGTTTGCTACTGCCTTGGCAATATATTCCATTTCCTTCCCGGTATAGGGCGGCACATTAAAATTAATCATTTTATTCCTCCGTTGATTCCGTTTTCAAACTTCTCAAACTTTGTAAACAGGCCGTTTACAACCTTATTCTGAAATACAAATTTAAAAATCCACTGTCTGACCATGTCAATGACTGCACAGGCAATAAATACCGCAAGAACCGTTCCTGCCATATGAAGAATCATGAACGGGCTGTCTGCCATTTCTGCCACACCAAACCATTTCGGCCAGAGATAACGCATATAAAAATGCTCATGTATTAAAAAGACACCGAACGTGCATGCACCGAATTTCACGATACAGCGCGCTACAAAACCGTCTTTGATATTCCACTGTAAAAAGAATAAAAACAACGCTACACTTGCTGTTAATGTCAGGAAACTGTTATAAGGAAAAAAGTTTCCGGCAAAACCGCCAAGCTTCCCTACCTTCGTATCTACCATGAGAAGAAGAAGCCCCAGCAAAACACTTAGAACAGCACTGCCTGCATAAATCGGCAGACAGAAGCATTTCTTCAATTTCACACAATCCGGATATTTACGGATATATGCTGCAATCAGATACAAACAAATAAACCAGGGTAAATCCATTCCTTCACCGTCTGTCACCGGTATGGTAAACGGTAAAACAGTATTCCACAAAGAAAAAATCAAAACCATAATGCCGATTGCCCAACCATGTTGCGCACGTGTCATATGCTTAATTGCCACATTAATAAAAGGCGATACCGCAAACAGAGTAAGATACACTGTTGCAAACCAGTAATGATTGCCGGTAACCGGTAAAACAACAGGAATCAGGTCATAAATGCCTTGCTCTCCGATATTGACCGCACCGGTCAGGAAGAATATCGCCGCCATTCCCCACGCATAAAACAGAACCTGCGCCCATAACAGCACAACTTTCTTAACCGTAAATCTTGCTTCCAGCAAAAAATATCCGCTGATGAGTACATACAGATTTACGGCACCAATGCAAAAAATCTGCAGCAGGCGATGCCAGATTTGTGCTCCGGTTATCCCATGGGTAAAAGGTACTAAAATGCCTCCCTTATCCAGATAATGCAACGCAATAATCATAAGCATCGCGAGGATACGAAGCAATTCGATATTCGCTTGTCTTGCTTTCTTTTCCTGTGCCATTTATGCTCCTTTTAACGCTTAAATACCACGCGTTCTTTCACTGATAATATAACGGGGACGCCCTTTGACTTCTTCATAAATTCTGGCCAGATAATGCCCGATGATACCAAGACTTACCATAATGCAACCACCGATAATTAATAACAGAATAATAACCGTTGTGAAACCTTCCACAGCAGTTCCCATGAAATATTTCACAAGCGTCTGAATTCCGACAATGACTGAGAAAATAATGGAAAGGAATCCGATTCCCGTAATGAACTGTAACGGTACCGTTGTAAAAGAGGTTGTATTCGAAATCGCATATTTAACAAGCCCCATGAAAGACCACTTACTTTCGCCGGCCACACGTTCCTGTACTTCAAACGATACGGACGTAGAGCGGAAGCCTACCCAGAAGCTGAGTGCACGGAAGAATGTATTCTTCTCCGTCAAAGCAAGCAATGCATCAACCACTTTGCGATCCATCAGTTTAAAATCCGAAGTGGCATTCATATCAAGCTTCATAAGCTTACTCATAATCCCATAAAAAATTCCTACAAACATTTTGTGAATCAGGCTTTCTTTCCCGCGACTGGATTTGATTCCTTCTACTACCTCGTAGCCTTCTTCCCAAAGCTTGTACATCTCAACCAGTGTTGCGGGCGGATGCTGTAAATCACAATCGATTACGGCAACACAGTCTCCTTTGGCAACCTCAAGGCCAGCAAAAACAGCGGCTTCCTTACCAAAATTACGACTGAACTGAATGCCTTGCACATGTACATCCTGCTCGGATAATTCTTTCACAATTGCAAATGTTGTATCCTTAGAACCATCACTGACAAACACCAGCTCATATTCAATTCCTGCTTCACGTAACGTTTTGCCGATCACCTCGGCTGCCCGGGCTACATTCGCCTCTTCGTTATAAGAAGGTATTACTACCGACATCAAAGCCATATCCGTTACTCCTTTGCCTCTGTCTTAACATAAAGAATACCGTCTACCACCTGCATGGAATTTAAAGCCGGAAAGCTGTCCATACTTCGGTACTCATCTGAATTATAGATTTCCACAAGTTTGTCTCCCTCAATTACTTCGAAAGAAACATTCATATAGTGCTTCATAAATGCAGCATACTGTTCCCCCTTATACAAAAGGGTACTACCGCCGCTTCCCGAGATTCTTGCAGTAACGGGAGCCGTGATATCCGTATTCGGATATTTGCTCTCATCAATCACGCCAATCATCGCAACCGGCATTCCCGGTTCGTATCCCGGTGTCTCTTCCATTCTGTCCAAAAGACGCAGACAATACGCATACGTACGCTCATATCGTTCATTCATATTGAAATAAGCAATATTATCTGCCACCGCAAATGTATAGGATAATACCATAACACTCAACGTTGTAAGCATCGCCGTCACAAAAGGAAGAGAGAACTTTGTCTTTGCCCCTGCCGCTTCTTTTTCCTGCGCAGTTTCACAGCACAAATCTGTAAGTACAACTGCAAAAACCGGGAAAAGAATCCACTGCATGCGCATCAGTAAATGATAATACGCATCTGACGAAATCAAGAGAATTACATTCGTTGCAAACGGAGTCATCAGGCAAAAAATGCCGATAAAAACCAAATGATACCACCTTGTTTTTTCTCCCGCTTTGGCATAGCAAAATAAGGCAGCCGTCAGAGCCACCACACTTAATAATACCACAGCGACGAAAGAAAATCCATTATTTATGAAAATATTCCCTTTTACGACAAAAGCCGCAAAGTCCTTAAACGCACCAAACAACATGGACGGAAGCTCTGCTAAATGAAGCGATCCCATCTCGCTGATTCCCTGATAACTGTCCAGTTCTTTGGCGGATGCCGCAAGCAGAATTTTTAACACTATCATATAAAAGGCTCCGCCCGACACACCCATAATCAGGTATTGTAAGCCCTTCTTCCAAAGAGCTGCTATTTTATGTCCGCACAGGCAATCTTTCATCAAATCAAAAATACATAAAAGAATTGTCACAGCAAGGTAAGCCTGATAAATACCAAGACTTAACCCCAAACAGACTGCACCGATTGCCACGCTCTTTTTACCGCGTTTGGCAAGATACGCCGCAAGCACGGAAAGAATCAACCCAATCATATAGCCGTCCATCGTATACATATAGGCAAAAGTCGCACAGACTGCAGGAAACGTCACCAGAAGCGCCGCTGTAAGCATTCTGTTCACCATGGATTTCAATTCAAAAAATTCACAAACCAATACTGCTGCCAGTGCCAGATAAAAAACAGATAAAACACCGATAACCCAGTTCAAATCATAGAAAGACGAAATTCCGCAAACCACGCTCAAAAACCACCTGCCGGAAGTAATCATATTCTGATCTGCATAGAAATTTGCCATGGCATCGGAATTGGGAAACTTATTCACCAGCACGGGCATATGTGTCAGAAATCCCACAATCAAAGCTGTCCAAAACGGATACGCATATTCTTTTTTTGCAATTTTTTGCCAAACACCGCGTACGAGTTGTTCCACGCTTTTGTTCTCCTTTTTTACATTCTCTGATATTTCAATTCCGCAAGTTCCCAGTCGGTCATGGTGTCAATATCCTGCACTTCCATTTCGGATACCTCAAACGGTATAATTTCACCTTCCATAAGCTTACCGGTTCTTAAGAAAGATTCCGTTCTTAAGAAATAGAACTGCCCCGCATCGTGATACCACGGATCTAAATCCTGAGATCTGCTCAGCATAAACTCCGGCATGTTAAACACCAGTCTTTCATCTCGCATCACAAGCGCACGCTGAGGCGGATAAGAGAAACGCACCACGGGGATTAACGCATCCGCATCCGTCTCACTAAGACGCGCATAAGCGGTTCTTAATTTCTCTGCCGTAATAAAAGGGGCTGTCGGATAAATGCAGCAAATATATGCAAATTCTTCTCCCCTTTTCTGATATTCTTCAATCACTTCCATAATAACATCCGCCGTACTTGCGAAATCATTGGAGGTTTTCTCGCTTCGCATAAAGGGCACCTTTGCACCGGCTTTTTCTGCAATACGTGCAATCTCTTCATCGTCCGTAGACACCATTACCTCGTCAAAAATTCCGCTTTCAAGCGCAGCCTGAATGGAATATAAAATAATCGGCTTCCCGCAAAAAGGCAAAACATTCTTTCTCGGAATTCTTTTGCTTCCTCCGCGTGCCGTAATCATTGCTATTGTTTTCATAAAAATACCATCCGTTCTTTTCATTTCTGATGCGTACTTAAACTTCCTCTATTTCTTCCGAAAGCTTTTACGCACCTTTCGGTAAAAGCATAACAGTGTATAGTACCAGTAAAATTTAAAAGGAGATTCCACATGCATCTTCGTTAAGCGTTTCACTTCCTCATCCTGTTTTTCCTGAAAATACGGATTCTGCCAAAAATCAGGGAAGTACGCAAGAATTCCTTCACGAAGGAGCTTCACGTAAGATAATCTTCTTTTGTGAAACGGCATTCCGAGCATGTACGTAAATAATGTATTCACATAAAAAATTTCCGTGAAACGATATTCAATTTCTGCCGGATAGTCCTGTAGAAAATCTCTTTTATAACATTCCTGAATCAGATATTCCATCGTCGTCAGTCTGTCATTACATTTCTGCAAATCCACATGATGTACGGTGGAAGTCCCATGCTGGAAATAATAATAGTCTGCCTCATCCACATACTCAAAATGCGTTGCACATAAAAGTGTCAGCGGTCCCAGACAATTATCTTCATAAAACATTCCCTCCGGGAACCAGAGTCCGTTCTCATAAAAGATGGAATACTTATAAATCTTTGTTACCATGCTGCCCGGATTCAATAACAGCTCTGCATGCTTTTTCTCATCCAGAATTCCGGTCTGACCGGCATGATTACAACGGACAATTTCGCCCTTCTTAAAAGAATGCTCATACGTAATGTTGTAATTGCATGCCACAATGTCTGCGCCCGTCTCTTCTGCCTTATCCAGAAGGACTTTGTAGTAATTTTGACCAATCCAGTCATCGCTGTCAATAAACCCGATCCACTCGCCTTTTGCCGCACGCAAACCCAAGTTTTTGGCACCGCCCTGACGACGATTTTCGGGTGATGCAATTACACGTACTTTCTCCGGATTTTTCTTTTCATATTCACGTAAAAGCTGCAAGGAATCATCCGTGGAACAATCATCCACCGCAATGATTTCATAATCCTCAACCGTCTGTGCCAGAAGGGAATCCATACAAAATGCAAGTTTTCCGTCTGCCACCATGTTGTACACCGGCACAATGATACTTAACTTCATGTTCTATCGCTCCTTGACTGCCTTACCGTCTTCAATTCGATATACTGCATCACACTTCTCGATGGTCTGTAAACGGTGGGCGATAATAATCAACGTCTTATTTCCGTGCAGGCAGTTAATGGAATCCATAATTGCCTTCTCCGTATCGTTATCAAGTGCAGAAGTTGCTTCATCAAGCACAAGTACTTCCGGATCTTCGTAGAGTGCCCTTGCAATACCGATTCGTTGACGCTGACCTCCTGAAAGGCGCACACCGCGTTCTCCGATTCCGGTATCAAGCCCGTCCGGAAGGGATTTCACGAATTCATCCAGCTTCGCATCTTCCAGCACCTTCCAAATACGCGCTTCATCAATTTCCTCATCCGGTACACCAAACGCCACATTTCTTCGAATGGTGTCATCTAACATAAAAATAGTCTGGGGAATATATCCTATATTTTTTAACCATTTTCTGTAATTCTCTTTTTCAAGTACATTCTGTCCGTCAGCAAGAATTTTACCTGATTTCAAATCAAGGAGTCCTAACATAACATCCACAATCGTTGATTTACCTGCTCCGGAACTACCCACGATACCAATCGCCTGACCGATGGGGATTGTCATTGACGCATCTTTTAACACCCATTTTTCTGTGTTCGGATAGTGGTAGGAAATATTCTCCAACACAATCTCTTTCTTTACATCAAGTTTCTCACGGGGCACTTCAAAAACAGACATATCCACTTTATTCTCACCGATTTCATCCTGAAGATTGTCGGATACTCCCATAAAGAACGGTTCAAAGTAGGAAATGTTATTTAACTGGTTATTGATACGGTTTGCACACGGCATCAGACGCACCAGTAAAACCCCCAGCAAAGTAACTGTGCTGAAAACATCCGTCGAAGTCTGATTCATCAGATAAATAACAATGAAATAAACTACAATTCCGGCGACGCATATTGTTTCAATCAAAAGACGCGGAATGTTATTAAATAACGTGTACTTCTGTACGGCATCCACATAACCTTTACCGCAGGCGCGGTATGCATCTACGAAATACTTCTCTTTTCCGCCGATTTTAACTTCTTTGATACCGGTTACAGTCTGACTGATCCATTTGAAAAGGCCGCTGTAATAATTCTGGTTATCCTGCCCTGCCTTATACATAATCGGTTTCAAAATAACTTTAATTGCCAAAAGCGTAATGCAAAGAAGAATTGCTATCAGCAAACTCATAAGCGGTTCTGCCGCAACCGAATAAATCACTAACGCCAGGAAAATAATTCCTTCCGAGACAAGCTGGAGCACTGCAAGAATCAATGCATACATGTTATTTACATCTGAGGTAATGCTTCGCTGCACAACCGCCGTATCCGCGCTCAGATAGAACTCATATCCGCGGCGTAAATAATTACGCATCATACGTTCCGAAGTGCGGAACTGATTGGTATATACAAAACGGTATAACGTCTTTTGCTGAATCAGTAAAAATACATTTTTCAGTGTAAAAGCCACAATCAAAAGTACCATAATGGCAACCGCAAACACCTTTTCACTTTGCAGGCCGGAAATACGGAATAATGTATTAACAAGCTCATTCTCCTGAATCGCATTACTGTCTATTACAATCGAAATAACCGGAACGATTACTGCCACACTAAACGCTTCCAAAATTGCGCCGATTAGCATCATGAACAAAAGAAGTATCATGAAACGCTTTTGTTTTTTATCTAGCAATTGTCCCATTTTTTGTAAAATCTTTTTCATCTTTGTCAGGAAACTCCCTTCAAGCGCATAATTACATTGTGTACTCTTTTACTTAACTTCGGTACACGGCTTAAAATCAGAAGATTGCGCTTTTCTTTCTTTGTTAGATGCGGATTCTTTCTGATTTCTTTTCGGCTCTTCTTTAAATCTCTGATGATACCACAACAAACCGCATTGTCTTTCTTCATCAAAGATACCGGAATATGAAGCATATAATCTAATCGCTGATATAGCCAGAAGCGCTTCGCCTCCGACTCATACATCGGAAATTCTTTCTCCATCAGTGCATATGCGGTGTCACTGTTTGCAATCATGGCATCATACATGGTTGTCCTGAAACACCCTCTGGTATTACTCATATTCCGAAGCATAATATTGTAGCCTGCTTTTTCGTAGGAATATACGCCTTCCACTTTCATCAACATACGTAAAAGCAGTTCAAAGTCTTCATTCAGCTTCCCTTCCTGAAAGCGGAATTCCTTCATCAGGGACGCTTTAATCATCTTGGTGCAATACGAGGAATCTCCCACATGGAGCATCAGCAGACGAAACATCTCATCCCTTGACAAAAATGCGATTTCTCCGGAATCACGGTACGGCCCCTGTACGAGAGTACCGTCTTCTTTCCTTATGTTTGTCATCATCTGCGCCATATCCGCGTCAGGATACTTACCAAACACTTCCAAAAGGGATTCGTACATATCCTGTTCAATGTAATCATCGCTGTCACAGAATCCGACGTAGTCCCCCTTTGCCATTGTGATACCTACGTTTCTTGCACTGCTTGAACCACCGTTTGGTTTGTGGATCACAAGAATTCTTTCATCCTGTGCGGCAAACGCATCACACATCGCTCCGCTTGCATCTGTTGAGCCATCATCCACCAGAATAATTTCCAAATTCTTCCATGTCTGGTTACGAATGGAATCCACACTTCTTTCAAGATACTTTTCCACATTGTAAATCGGCATAATAACCGAAATCAACGGTCCCTTATCAGGCTCCTTTTCTGATGCCTTTTTATTCTTTTTTAGAAAAATGTCTTTCAGACTTTTTGCCATATTTTACTTCTTCCCTGTCAAATAATCATACATTTTCCGCTGTTTTATCACCGGTGCTTCGCTAAGCGGTCCTGTCTTCTCAAACGACTGCTCACCACGCATCAGCTTCCTGCATAAACGCAACAGGCGCAGCGCAGCTTCGTTCGGATTCCACTCAGACGCAATTGTCTCATATGCATTCGCTCCAAGCCTTTCCCGAAGGAGAGCATCCTTACAAAGACGTTCCATACAGGAAGCAAGCTGTGTCACATCGCCACTTTTATAAATCAGTCCGTTCTCTTCATGTCTGATCAGAAAAGGAGCGGCTCCCACAGCATGACTTGCAACCACAGCGCAGCCAGCATTCATCGCCTCATTCACCACGGCACCCCAGCCTTCACGGTAATCACTGGTGAAAAGATAAATGTGCGCTTTTTTCATTTCTTCACGCACCTGATGGGGTTTTAGAAATCCTGTAATCCTAACCGAATCCTCCATCTCATGCAACTTAATAAACTGACGCATTTCTTCTTCACATTCGCCGCCGCCTACAAACTGCATTTCAAAAGAAATGCCTTTTTGTTTCAGCAGTAAAAGCGCCTGCAACACATCCATGGAATGCTTCAACTGAAGGAATCTTCCCGCCCAAAGCATGCGAATGGTGTCACCTTTTTTATAGCTTGTAATCTCATCGGCCGAAAGCTCTTCAAATGCGGTAAAGTATCCCCACTTGAAGCGTTTGTTCCGATAAGCTTTAATAATCTCAAAATCATCTGCCACATATCCGCCGGCACACAGCAAATATACCGGAGCCTTCGAATAGCGGGTATGGTCATGATATTTTTTCATCAGTCCGCGGGGTGAAATCGCCTTCCACTGTCCTTCGCGGTAAAGACGCTCCATATATCGGAGTACGATTTTTCCGCTCTGCAGTCTCTTCTCAATAAAGCTTTCATCCTCACAACCGCCAAACATGACAATATCACTGTTTTCAATCAAATCCTTACATTCCTGCGGATTCTCATCATAAATCATCAGATACGGCAAGGACGCGAAATCATCCGCCCAGCCTTGCGCAACACGGTCTTCCTCCATCGGCTGTGTTTGGATGAAGCGGTATTTCCCGCCCGTCTCACGATACAACACATCCGCAAGCGGAATCTGATGATGATTTATATAATTGGATACAAACGTTATTTTCATTTGCTTTTATTCCTCTATTCCGCAAATTTCCTCGTAGATTTCCATCAGCCTTTTATAATTCTTGGCAGGGTTATGCGTTTCATACGCGCGTTCTCTTGCTTTGATTGGTAACGTACGCACTCTGGCAACGTCTTCCTCTTTCACACGCATCGGACGCATTTTGGACGGGTCTTCATATTCATATGCATCAAATACTTTGAGCACGGCATGACTCAATTCCTTGATATTTGTTGCTTCGTAAAGAATGCCTTCTTCCATATCTGTCAAAATACTCGATACACCGCCAACATTCGAAGCCACAACCGGAACGCCAAGAAGCATCGCTTCCCCAACGGAATTCGGCGAATTCTCCATGGTGGAGCAGGACACATATACATTACATTTCAGGAATTGCTCCTTCATGGCTTCCGCGTTTAAATTTCCAAGAAAAATAACCTTATCCTGAATTCCGGATTTCTCCATCAATTCTTTCAAATACTTCCCATAGGAAGCAATTTTAATCTTTTTACTGATACTTTCATCTCCGGTAATACAATTGCCGGCAACATAAATTTTGGCATCCGGATACTCATCAAGAATCGCCGGAAATGCTTGTAACATAAGGTGAAGTCCTTTAATCGGGTAGTCACCCTGACTGACAAATACAGAATGCTTCTCGCAATTTTTAGAACTCCAGTTACCCTGATAAAAGTTTGAACGCAGGGTTTCGTTCATAAAGAAATATTTCACACGCGGATTACATTTCATGGAATATTCTTTATCCAAATCCGTTCTTCCGGTTACATTACCGGTTAAAGAGAGTGCCTTTTGCTCAAACATTCCTCTCTTATAAAATTTCTTTTGTTGCTCGATAATACTGTCTGACTTAATCATATCACGCAGCGTGCTTCTTTTCACAATCTGCTCCGGAAGCCCGATTAAATATGCATCCGCAAGCAAAGTACACATTCCTTGTATTCCGATCAAGGTACGTTCAGGACGGTCAAACGCTTTCACCATAGCCAGTGTATGCGGAAATTCCGTACCAAAAATGTGCACGACATCCGGCTTGAAATCTGCCACGATTTCACGCATACGCGCTTCCAACTTGTCATTGTATAATTCCGGTTTGGAAGTATCTTCATAAAAGGCATACGCATGAAGTGCAAATTCCCCTTGCCAGTGTTCCATTTCCTTCTTAGCCGGGAAACATACCCCAAGCGTAAGCTCTCCGTTCTTTTCTTCAAGAATACGTTCAGAAAGGCCCGCAAGCCATCCTTCTTTATTCCCCGCATCCATATTAATTTCTGCTGCCACAACCGGAAGACAGCGGTTACATACCCACAAAACCCTCATTTTTTTACCTCCTGTACAACGCTCTTTTCAAACTGTCATACATACCTGAAAAAGGACTGGCGGTTGCGATCCATTTTCGCAATGGCTGCAAGGTAAGTACAAGCCATGCCCGATATTTCAATACCTTCTTTTTTCCCAAATATTGTTTCGCAATCCTCAAATGTTCTTCTTTATCTCTTTTACGGTTTTCCTTCGTTTCGGAATATCCACCGCCTTCATAGTCAGCAACAACAATCCCCGTATACAAAGGCTTCACATCTTTTGTATAAACCTGACGTAAAAAGAATTCATAGTCGGCTCTTATTTTATACTCCGTAATAAATCCCTCTGCATCCCAAAGCGTACGGTCGAAAATACAGGACTGATGGTTCGGAATATGACTGAAACACACATAATCCGTAATCCGGTCCGGCATATGAAAAATTTGTTCCGCTTTCCTGAAATAAGCATCTCCGTAATAGATTCGTCTTCCCGGATTTGCCTCAATTACAGTCGCGATTTTGGCCAGTACATCGTTTGCGTAAAAATAGTCTCCGCAATTCATAAAAATCACATACTCGCCCTTTGCCGCAGCAACAGCCTGGTTCATGGCATCATAAATCGACTTATCTTTACAACGAACCAGCCGAACGGGACCTTCTTCTTTGATTCCATCCACGGAACCGTCCGTCGACATACCGTCTTTAATCAACAGCTCATAATCATGATATGTTTGTTGTAATACATTGGCTACCGTTTCCGCCAGCTTCTCCCCCGCGTTAAACGTCACCGTAATTACACTAAATTTCATCTTGTTTTCAGCTCCTTAATTCAGAATCCAGTTCAGGTAAGGTACAATGCGTGTGCCGTCATCCTTACAGGAATGAAGAAACAGAGCATAGTAAACAATACCCGCCGTAACGGTCAGAATTGTAAAAAGTGTTCGCTGCCACTTCTTTTCCATTGAGGAAATCACTGCCGGAATCAGAAAAATCTGAAAAATATTAAAGAAAAATCCGATTCGTGAAACCACCGGAATAAAAGAACAACAGGCATAAACAATCAGCGCCTCAAGGTTTAAGTTGAAATAAAACATATTAACTCTGTTTCCTTTCAACGCTCTTTTATAAAAAATAAGTGCAAAGACCAAAACTGCTACACAGCGTAAAATATTTGCAACAGAAGTCTCGCCCGTATCGTAAACCGAGTTTTCGTAAAACGGATAAAAATGGAAAATCAACGACCGGTAAAAGTTCGGGAACAAAAGAAGACTTCCCGTAAACAATGCTACCAACGGCACCGTTATCTTGTTCCACTTAATCAAAGCAAGCGGATACGCTAACAGCACCAGCAATACCGCTTTATGGAAAAAAGAAGCCAGCACAATGCAGATTGCGAATTTCCAAAATTCCTTTTTTAACAAAAAGGATGTTGCAAAAAAAGCAATGGCAAGTACAAAATAGTAGCGCACTGCACTAAATGTTGTCAGATAATAACCAAAAACCATAAACAAAAAAAACGTCATCCCGAAGTCTTTCGCCTGTTCAAACATTCCGCGCAGGAAAAAGAACACTGTCACGGCAGCAAAAAAAGCAAAAATCCAAAAATAATTTTCCACACCGAAAACAGCCTGAAAAAGGCGTACAAGAGTATTAAATCCAAACTCGGTGGAAACATGGCGATCCTGTGCAATCAAGCTGAAAATACCGGTATATTCCCAGTAATCATGACCAATTGCTTTGCGCAATGCGGACACAGCCAGAAGAGCTATAAATATCATGCTCATAATAATAATATTTCTTGCTCGCTGCATGCTTAGATTCTGCGCTGACAAAGTCATTGCAACATGCTCATTTTCTGCCTTTTCTGAACGCACAAAAAGTGCTATTGTGCAAGTGAAGATTGTTAATATGATATATATTATCATGCTTTTCTTTTCTCCCTTTTGCCCTCTTTGATTCCTGCAAGAATCAGCTGAAACGCTTTTTTCGTACGGATTTCTCCCTGTAACATACCTCTTTTGGTCAGTACAAACCGTATAGCCCAGACCGGTGCCAGATTACCATACAAAAAAGCAAACAATACACCCCTGTCAAAGAAAAATTTCTCTGTATAACCATGAAACCAGGTCGATTCCCTTGGTATCTCCTCTCCGATACAAACCGGAGTCGTATAAAGCTTTAATCCTCTTCCGGCGCATGAGCGCAAAAACAAGCTGTCTTCTCCGTTACTGTATTTGGCTCCGCCTCCAAAAAGTTCGGAATACTTCACACCGCTCTTTACAAGCGCTTCACGCCTTGCTGCAATACTGTATGCCGGAAATCTTCCGCAATTATACCAGCGAATCCGGCGACAATCTTTATTCCAATAAGTTCTTCTTTCCTCGCACACACGGACATTGAAGAGAAGTAAATCCGCTTTCGGATTCTCACGAAACGCTTTCATTACTGCCTCTGCATAACCGGTATCATAAACGATATCATCATCCGAAAAAATAATAAGCTCCGCATCAGCTGCCGCAAGCGCTGCATTCCTGCTTCTTCCCACGCCGCGCTCCTTCTTATTCAGAACCAAAAAACGATACCCGTTTACCTGAATTTCTTCCTCTGACTCTTCCTCGCACTGATTTACCAATACCCCTTCACATTCTGGTTTCATGCCTTGAATCAGTTTGTTCGGATTTGCATTTAAGGACGAAATCAACATCTGTAATCTCATGAATTCTCTCTCCTTGCTGAGATATCCTCAACATCAAAGTCCTGTTCTTCCGTATCATCTTCTATAGCCTTATCTTTACGGTTTAAGAATGAAACCGGCCTATAGTAATAAAATCTCAAAATCCATGCATCCGCATCATATAACTGTACACCTATAATATTACAACCCTGTTTCTTCAGAAAATTAATTGCACGCTCCACTACTTGCGCATTATGCTCTCCTGCCCGCACAAGCAGAATTGTACCGTCATATTTGGCGCATTCGGCTGCGACATCCGCATTTTCTTTGAAAGCATCCTTGCTGTCCAATCGGAAATTCGGGGCGGAAAAACATGCATCTTCTTCTGCGAGATCACCTTTGGCAATCTCAGTCATCTCTTCCTGCTCATTCAATAATTTCAAATGCAGAAGCGTTTCAAAAGCACGTTCGGATGCCGGTTTAATGGATATATCCGTTACTGCAATATTCATACATCCTTCGGCACATTTTCTCAAATTTCTCTTTGCAATTTTAATTGTGAGATAATCGTGTTTGCCGCCCTTCTTTGTTTCTATGTTTTCATCCGACATTACAAGCCCGCTCAATTCTTTCTCGGTATGTCCGTGGAATACACCGATTACCGGAACTCCGAATCTTCGCTCAAACGTAAGCGGGATATAAGTTGCATCATCAAACGTATAGCAGAATAAAATCATAAATACCGCAAGAACAATACCTGTAACCGTACCGGCAATTGCCATATTAAGTGTTTTATTTTCTTTCACAATCTCTTCCGCATGATCAGCATTTGTGAACACAACAACATTCTCCACATCTACCATATCCTCTGTAAAAAGAATAATCGCTTCCTGAAAATATCTTGCAATATTCACAGCCTGTCCCGGATCCTTTGCCGTAACCTTCAACGTCACAAAACGCACATCCGAAACCAAATTTGCAGTAACGCAGGCCTTTAACTCTTCGTCCGTCATGGAATAGGATATTTTTTCCCTGACATAGTCAATCGCACGATCCGTATGCACAAGATTCTGCCACGTATAATCATTGATATAAATATTGTCAAGTCTCACATCCGTAGCATATTCAATATACAATTCTGCCTGTGCAACATACTGTTCTTCATCTGTCAGTACAAACTGAAACAAGTAATAGCTCAGTGCAAAAACAATGCAGCCGGCAATTGCCGAATAAATTACATATCTAAAATTTCGCACAAAGAAAATAAACATCAGTTTCAAATCTGCCGGCTCATTTCCATACTTGCGTGCATACAATTTCAAATCTTTCATTATACTCCTTCCGTGCTGCTTGGTGTAATCAGCACCTTCAACGTAAGTAACATCAGTTTCAAATCAAGCCATACGGAATAATTCTCAATATACGTCAAATCAAGTCGCAACTTATCATACGGCGTTGTATTATACTTTCCGTACACCTGCGCATAGCCTGCAAGTCCGGCTTTTACCTTAGTTCTAAAAGCAAATTCAGGCATTTCTTTACAGAATTCCTTAATCAGCTCCGGACGTTCCGGACGCGGTCCGATGAAAGACATATCGCCTTTAATAATGTTTAAAAGCTGCGGCAGCTCATCAATACGCACTGCACGGATAAAGCGCCCAATCGGTGTGATTCTGTCATCATTTTTGGCCGCCAGTCTTGCTTTCCCATCTTTTTCTGCATCTACACGCATGCTGCGGAATTTAAGTATTTTAAACTCTTTATCTCCCATGGTACATCTGGTCTGGGCATAAAATACAGGTCCTCTGTCCGTGATTTTAATTGCCAGCGCGGTTATAAGCATTACCGGTGAGGCAAGAATTAATAAAATGATGGCGCAAACCAAATCAATTGTTCTTTTAAGGAAACGCTGTTCTACCGTCAACGCATATTCACGTGTCAGCCAGATTGGTGAATCAAACAAATGCATCTGATCCGATCCCATAATAATAACGTCCGAAATCTTTGGCATAAGATAAACACGGATGGATTTACTGTAACAATATTTCAAAAGTGTGTTACGCTCTTCAATCGGAATATCCCAAAGTACAACTCCTCCGTACCGGAGCAGTATCTCCTGCTGAATTTTATCTATTCCTTCCGTAATGCAAATCGTTCCGGCAATACGGTAACGGTCTTTTCTGCTGGCAAATTTGGTCTGGATTCCGTCTATCGGACGTTCTCCGTGAATCAACAACAATTCTCTCGGCGGAAAAACCATTTTATAAAACGTGTCACAGGCAAAAGACCATACGAACACAAATATAAGTTCAGCTACCGTCAAAAGCGCAATCGGTTTGACAGCTGCAAACCATTCACACATCAGTGAAATCTGTGCATATGAAATTGCATTCACCATCAGAATCGCAAACACCTCTGATAAAAAGACATCAAACGGTTTCAAATAGCCGATTTTGGTACCTCCATATGTGACGGAAAAGAAGAATAAAAGTACGGCATAAATTGCAATAACAAGCCAGTCACCTCTTCCCCAGAAAACCAATTTAATTGCGTTCTCATAATATTTGAACCAAATAAAAGCATAACCTGCCACCTGAATAAGCAGCCCCAAAGTTGTCAACTGCAATACAATAAGTCGTTTAATGGATTCCATTTTACTCATGTCTCAATCTCCATTCCTGTGTTCATGATAGTTCCCTATCCGTTTATTTTAATAATCCAAATATCCTCTACTTTCCGAATGCTTCCTTCTTTGGGGAAGACCGGCATTTCCTCAAATTCCGGACTCAAGATCAGTATATCGCTTTCCTGTGGACTTGCCTGCACAATCGTCACATTCAGATAGCGCTCCATAAACGTTGCATACTTGTCCGTGGAATTCATTACCAAATCCCCGCCTGCACCAAAATAGTCTTTTAAGACATCCCGCGTAATATCCGTGGAAGGATAATATTCTTCCTTCGGAAAGCCGCCAAGAACTGCTACCTTATCTCCCATTTTATAATCGGGCTGCGCCTCCAGTCTGTCAGCAATCCGAAGCGCATATGCAAATGATTTCTCATATCTTTCATTCATGTTAAAATACGCAATATTGCCGTTCACCACAAAACAAAATGCCATCACAACAGTCGCAGCAGTTACCATCCAAAGCAACATATCTGCTATTTTTTTCTTTGTAATCACCTTTTGCACTTCTCCTGCAAGCACCAGCACATAGATGAAAAACAGAACCCACGGATAACGCATTAAAAGGTGAAAGAATGCATCCGGTGCCATTACGCACACAATCGTACTTCCAATCGGAATTAACGGAAGCAACAACAATGTCATGATGATTTTCATCACATCCTTATACGCCTTTGCTTTAATGAACAATGCCACATACAGACCTACTGCCGCCGCAATCAGGACAACCAGTGAAATCTTCATGAAAATATTTCCTGTCAGAACATTCGCCCGCAAAAGAAACGAACCAAACATTCTGACTGCCATATAAATTCCCTTCGGCAATTCAGAAAGCGGCATGGACAATATCCTGTCCGTTCCCTGATATCCGGAAAGTCCTGTCTCCTTCACTGCCAACATCACTTTCAAAGTAACAAAGTAAAAGAGATATCCTCCGATTCCCATCCCCAAAAATCTGAATGCCGGCAACACAAGCTCTTTCCCTTTCTTCTCGGAAAGAATATCCGAAAGCAATCCCAGAATGCAAAGCAGAATCGTGAACGAATAATATGCCTGATAAATCCCGAGAGAAACCCCCACAAAAAGTATGCCGGGAAGGAATCCCCATTTATATTTCCTTGTAACTGTATACGCAGCCACGGAGCAAAGAACCGCAAGCATATAGCCATCTATCGTATATGCATAACAGAACGTTGAAACCAGCGCCGGAAATGTTGCTGTCAACACACCGGTTAACGTTGCAAAAACCTTATCTTTCATTTCAAATGCCTCAACCAGTAAAGCAGATGTAATTGCCAGATAAAAAATCGCCAATACTCCGTTTAACCACGGTAAATCATAAAAGGAACTGATGCCGCAGGCATACGTCAAAAACTGTCTCCCCGAAGTAATCATGTCCTGAGGTGAATACTGGTTCCACATGGAATCATACGTCAGAAAATGATGTGTCATCGGATACATATGCATCACAAATCCCGCAATGACACATCCCCAAAAAGCACACCACCATTGCGGTTTCATTTTATCTTTTATTCTATAGAACTGTTGATCCAATCCAATCATATTGTTAACCTGCCATTTATTAAACGCGTCGTAAAACTGCTCTTACTGCCCACTGCATAAAGTACCATGCACTCACCAAAACGTTCAGCTTCTCCGCTTTACGATACAAATTCCAGATACGTTTCATCGCAACAATTTTGTTGGACGAAAGGGAATTATCCGGTCTTCTGTAGCGAACCAGATTACGATTCAAACCGTACGCAGTTTCACCCTCCCGCAGAAGTTTAAACCAAAGAGCCGTATCTTCACTCTCTATCACGGGCATCTGCAGGCGTTCTTTTGCAATCTTTTTCGTATCAAACATAACGGTTGAAGTAAATATTGTTGTATTTCCAAGTGCCTGACGATAGGTTATACACTCCGGCACCCTCACAATTTTACCAAGTCGTTCTCCGTTAGCATCCGCAAATTCATATCCGGTAAAACAGAAGGCAGCCTGCTTTTCCTTCATAAAAGCAATTTGTGAAGAAAGCTTGTCCGCATCCCACAAGTCATCCGCATCAAGGAAACAGGCATACACTCCGGTTGCCTCTGACATTCCCATATTCCTTGCACGTGCAGCACCTATGTTGTCTCCCGCAGAAATAACACGGATTCTTTCATCGTGAAACGCCTGAATATATTTCAGGGAATCATCGGTGGAACCGTTCTCTACAAGAATGAGTTCCCAATTGTGATAATCCTGTGCCAAAACACTTTCAATCGTCTCTGTAATATAATTTTGTGCATTATAAACCGGTACAATAATACTTACTTTTTCTTCCATTTTTCCTCCAAAGCACAAAATGGGCATATTATCCTATAGTATAACACAAAAGTTACAATTCGTCACTCTTTTATTATTTCCCGTATATTTCTCATGAAACAACAAATCCCGGGAAGAATAAATCCTTCCCGGGAAATTAAGTACCCTAATCTTTTTGTTCAATTATGCTTCAATCAAGCTTTCCACATTATTCTTATCGACTACAGACAAGCGACACGGAATGAATTCTCCGGGGAACGGCTCATCTGCTGCAATGTTATTATAAAGCCATACAATCGGGTCATGTCCCTGACCAAACGCATCCTGGCCGATTGCTGCTGCAATAATGCCTTTCTTGATATAACGGAAAATATCCTGATTGTGGTCAAACGCAAAGAGCTTAACCTTACCGGCTCTTCCGCTGTCATCAATTGCTCTTGCTGCTGCACAAGGGAAGCCGTTAGTAATGTAAAGTGCCTGAATATTATCATTAGCACGAAGCATATTCATTGTCTTACGATATACATCATCTTCATCATCCGCAATAATCACTTCATCAACAATGCTAATTCCCTTAACATTTGCTATCTCTTTCTTAAAGCTGTCTCTACGTTCTACGTTAACCCCTACATCAAGATTACCAATCAAAAGACCGACATTGCCTTTCTTACCGAGCTGTTTAGCCATCGCCTGCGCTGCAATGATACCGGGTTCATCAGGATCAGGGCGTAAGCACGCAACTCTCTTAATGTTCGGACCGCAATCACAGTTAAACATCATGACTTTCATACCGCTACCTGCCACTTTGGAAAGAGGCTCAGCTGCATTCAGGAAGCCCGGCATAATAATACCGTCAAATCCGCGTTCTGCCGCACTAAGAATAGTATTTGATACCAATTGATCCAAATCCTCTCCGGGACCGGGAATCAAGGGAACATACTCTGCAATTCCGCCAACAGATGCAAGCTCTTTTACCGCATAGTTTGCGCCACGTCCTACACCATACCAGAAATCATTGTCATACATACTCATCAACATAATCTTAGTCGGTTTACTGCGTTTAGAACGAGCCGGAACAATTGCGGTATTGAACTGTCCAAGCAATCCCTGAATACCCATCAACATACCGCCCAGTTTCTCGGTATGCATTGCAATCTTATTAGACTCAGCTGCAACTTCTTCCGATACTGCTGCAATTTCATGTGTACTTTCGCTAATCGCCTGTGAAGTATCAAACAACTTGGTTGCTTTCCGCTTTGTTTCGACTGAATTGTCTGCCATCACTTCAAACTTACCGGATACATCCTGCATCATATTATGAATCTCAACAGACTGTTCGTTGATGGAACGGAAGGAACTGTTTACACGCTCAAATGTATCTTTACTCTTGTTATATGTATCTTCACAAGTACGGATACTGTCATTAACCTGCTTACTGCTGTTAATAATCTCATGTACAATCTTATTGATGGTATCCATACCATCCTTGGTCTTTGCAGACATATCATTCATTTCATCTGCAACAACCGCGAAACCGCGACCGGCCTGTCCTGCTCTGGCTGCTTCAATGGATGCATTAAAAGCAAGGAGTTTTAACTGTTCAGAAATACCGATAATGAAATCACCGACTTCTTCAATTCGTTTAATCTCAGCATTAAAAGCTGTCAGGATTTCATCAATATTATTCAATTCCACAGACATTGCATTCATGTCAGTCTCATACCCTTCAAGCTTCGCGATACCTTCTTTGCAGCTTGCAACACTTTCATCAAGAAGTGTACGAATAGACTGCATGGAATGTTCTACCTTTTCCATCTGCTCATTGTTTGCTTCAATCAGTTCAAGGTTATCTTTTACAATTTCAAACTGCTCTGCCGTTTTACCTGCTACATTGGTAACGCCGTCGGCAATCTGCTCGTTCCCCTTCTGATTTGCTTCCACACTCTTTGAAAGAACGTCAATTGCATCAGAGAGGATAATTACATTACCTTTGGTCGCTTCCACGAACGTAAGTAAGTTACTCTTGATTGCATTGATGGAACTGGCAATAATTGTGGATGTACCTTTTCCCTCATCCACCTTAATGTCATCAACATTAAGCTTTCCTTTCACAATCTGCTGTCCTTTTTTCACAATCGCGTTATAATCGCGGTTATTCTTTAATAATTTAAAAATCAGAAAAGCAATAACCAGCAGTTCAATAATTACTAGAATCAATAAAACAATTTCCATGGCAACCTCCCGGAATATATTTCGCTACTATATTCCTCACATCGTGTTATTTAGATGAATTATAACACGTTTTTGTTTAAAATAACAGACTTTTTCTGAAATTTTTAATTATTTTTATACAATTTTTTCAACTTTCTTAATAATATGCTATTTTATCGGTCTTTTAACGAAATGAAACTAATCATTCTCGATTTTTACGGAAAATAATATAATCTTCGGACTCATAAATCATTGCATAATTCAATTCTAAACGTTCTCCGAACTGTGCTTCAATGTCAGCATAACTTTTCTCCAGCCATTCCGGATTCAACCCATCCGGTGCCGTTTTTGAGCAAAGCACATATGCTGCATCTTCCGGAAAAATACCATCCTGCATAATGAAATTCACACCAAAGCCGCCCGGAATGGCAAGAATCGCTTTGGGTTCCATCGTATATAAATAAACAGTATTGTCCCACGGATCATCGGATTCCTCAAGCACAAGTACCTTGGCGAAATCTTCTTCCAATGCTTCCCATTCATTCTTTTGCGCCTCTGTCATATAACGCTCCTGCATAAAATAATCCATATTGGCCGGCAGGAATATCAGGCTGACCGCCTGCAATACAAGAACAATAACAAATAAAATTTTATCTTTCATCAAAGCAAGGAGCCATAAGGAGAACACTACCGCAATCTGCGTTCCGCGGACAAAAGTAAACGG
Organism: Lachnospiraceae bacterium; assembly: GCA_015056945.1. Classification (GTDB taxonomy): domain Bacteria; phylum Bacillota; class Clostridia; order Lachnospirales; family Lachnospiraceae; genus UBA3766. The sequence goes on from SVFH01000017.1 coordinate 57,965, forward strand.
TTCAATGGAATACAGCGTCATATACATCAGATAAAAGAGGGGAATGCTGTAAACAACAATTGCTCCAAGAATCCCGTCGTGGGCATTTTCCTCTTTTTTCTTCCCGATGAACATACGAACCAACGGGATGCAGGCAATGACTACAAGCAATATACTAAACAAAACATGCCACGGAATCAACGGATTGGAATATACATATGTCCAAAGCTGAAACACCTGCCCCATGCCGGCTTTCATCATACGCAGAAAAGCAACTACAGCGCCGGGAATATCCATTGCCTTGACCGCCGCAAGCAAGGCTTCTGTTTTATAAATATTGTAATTACTTGAAATCAGATGCAACAAATAATAACTTCCTAATGCAACAATTCCCATGGCAGGAACCGAAACAACAAGCCTTACCCATAATTTGGATTTGCGTAAAAGTGCAAACACATAAATCGGAACGCAAAAAGCAAAAAAAACATAAATTTGGACCGACGCAATAATCACTAGCGGTGTAACCACATATTTCACTATCGGTTTTGCTTCGTGAAAAAACATATGATACAAAAGACCTGCAATCACAATTGCAAATGCATACCGAAAAATTTCAGACATATTTACGGAAAGATATAAAATAAACACCGCGGAAGTTGCCTGAGTCAGCGCTATCTTCAAACTGTTTGCTTTCGAAGGTCTGACACAAATCCAAAAAATTAAATTTGCCAATGTAATATAAAACAAATTCACATAGTATACAAATCCGCCGGTTATCGGAAATACAAACGCAAAGACGGCATACGGCCAGATAATGGCGGGACTCCACGCCCCACCGGTACCTACCAGCGCATGATTTCCGTTAAATCCCCAGTATCCGACGGGCTGTCCTGTCGTGATACAGTTCTTAATCATTTGAAGGTATGCGGCTTCATCATTCCACTTCAGCCCCGGTTCCGGAAACAAACCGGTTTTCACAAAACCGACAAGCGCCACCACCAAAGCAATCAAAAGCGGAATACCAATCATCAGACCGGCACAAATATATTCTGTTATTTTTTGATTTTTTTCTCTTTTATCCATATATTCAGTCTCCGAATCATCACTCTCATTTGTTTTTTCATTTTATCCAAACAGCATATGATAAAATACACTGTTTGAAATAAATTTTACTAAATAATTTTATGATTGACAATATTTATTGTATTTTTATAAAAATCGGTTATAATACTGATTAGAAGAAATCACAGGAAGATAAGGGGCTTACATATGAACTATGTAATGGATTTTGTCAGAAACGAAATATTAATGTCTGCCGCACTCAGCTGGGGATTGGCACAAGTAATTAAAACAATCATTCACCTGATTGTCACAAAGAAATTTGTCGCAGAACGATTAATCGGCAGCGGCGGAATGCCAAGTTGCCACTCAGCTACAGTTTGTGCGCTGACCACTTCAATTATCATAAACGAAGGCATTCACTCTCCGTTTTTTGCCATGTCTGCAATTCTTGCAATCATTGTTATGTATGATGCAAGAGGTGTACGTCGTGAAACCGGAATTCAGGCTACAGTCTTAAACGAAATGATTGAAATCGTCGAGAAACTCGGCGCAGATGTTTCTTATGATGAGAAACTGAAAGAATTCATCGGACATACACCTTTACAAGTACTTGTTGGTGCCATTTTCGGAATTTTTGTTGCATTGGTTTACTGCTTACTCATTATCAGATAAATTGAATTTAGATTTGAAATACCCCGGTGTATTTCCTTTCAATAACAGAAGGAAATATTCCGGGGTTTTTTTATTTGTTCCATATTAATCAGGATTTCAATAACGAACCATTATAACGTCTGCATATATTCCTTGATTGCATCTTTCCAATCAGCAAACATGAAGTCTGTCGTATTCTTAAGCATATAGTTATCCAAAACAGAATATGCAGGTCTTTGTGCCTTTGCCGCAAATTCTGAACTTGAAATGCGAACAACCTTTGTGCCTGTTCCTGCAAGGCGGAAAATTTCTTCCGCAAAGTCTGCCCAGCTGCAAACACCTTCACAGGTTCCGTGGAAAGTACCGTAATTATTTGTAAACAGAAGAGCATCCATTGCCTTAGCAAGTTCGCTTGCACTCGTAGGACTTCCAACCTGATCATCCACAACTTTCACTTCCGGCATTGTTTCCGCAAGCCGAAGCATGGTTTTCACAAAGTTCTTTCCGTCACCGTAAAGCCATGCCGTTCTGATAATAAAGTGTCTGCTTGAAAAACGTTCCACAAATTTCTCGCCGGCAAGTTTGGTTCTTCCATAAGCCCCCTTAGGACCTGTGGCATCAAACTCGCGATACGGCACATTGCTGTTCCCGGCAAAAACATAATCTGTTGAAATATGCATCATCTTCGCACCGTTTGCTTCAGCTGCGATTGCAAGATTTCTGGGACCGATTGCATTTACCTTAAACGCAAGTTCTTCCTGATCTTCGCAGGCATCTACTGCAGTATATGCCGCACAATTCACAATTGCATATGGTTTCTCCCTGGCAACCAAGGCCTCTACCTCTTCTAAATTCGTAATATCGAGTTCATCCACATCCGTATTTACACATACAATATCTTCACGCCCTTGATAAAGTGCATTGATGGCACGTCCAAGCTGACCGTTCGCACCGGTAATGATTAATTTTTTTGTCATATTTATCACCTGTTTCATTTTTAGTAATTTATCCTTTTATATTTTATCTGTAAAAGGATAATTATGCAAGATAGAGAGGATACTATTTTTTATTTGTATTTTTAGTTCCTCTATGATATAATGGCTACAATTATATCAAAAAACAGTTGAATATCAGAATGGAGGATCCCATGAAAACAGTACGGACAAGTATCTTTCTTGTAGCTCTGTGTGCACTTTCCTGTCTATTTTTTGCCGGATGTGGCGAAGAACCGGTGGTTACCGTTAATTATTTCGTTGACGACACCAAAGTCGGAGAAGTTCCGGATCGGAATTTTTACGACATTATAACCTTAGACAGCACCAATGCTGATGCAAATGCGACCTGGAATCAGAACACCTGGAGTTTAACCTATACACCGGTCAAAAAAGATACTGAAATCAATGTTTACTTCGAATATACCAAGCATCCGTTCAAAATCGACGGTGTCGGTTACGATGATTTACTCGAAGCATTTGCAACCATATCAATGGATGCACCGATAACCATCGAACTTACCAGAGACTATGAAGGTTTTATCTCCTCTCCGATGGGTTCGGACATTACTTTGAACCTGAATGGTTTCACCCTCGACGGTGTTGGTTTTGATACCATCAGTTGTAATGGTAAAATGGTCATCAATGGGGAAGGAACTATCACAAATTCAGTTTTTGGTGAATATTCCAAATCCCTTGTGAATTACGGCGCATTAACATTAAATAATGTAACCGTTGAAAACAGCACATCCAATGTAACCATTTGGAACAGCAACAACGGCGGCAGCACAATGGCATTAAACGATTGTCAGATTTCACATACGCAGGATTGCATTGTTATCATTAATTCCGGCGAAATGAATTTAAATAACTGCACGGTTACAGGTGCCGGCGCAGAGACACATCCTACGATTTACAGCAATGTGGAAGGTGCCGTATTAAACTTGAATGGCGGTTCTGTTAAGAATACTGCAACCGGTTACACAATCTACCGTGAATTCGGAATCGTTACATTGAACGAATGTGATGCAGAGAATACCTACGGACTTGAGGAAGAGGAAACAGCAGAAGAATAGTCTCATCCTTAAGAATATGTATGAATTTAAGAAACCCTCCTATCCCAAGAGGCACAAGCAAGCCTCAACCGGATAGGAGGGTTCATTTATTCTAATCTTCTTAAAAGCCAAAATTGCTTCCGCTTTTGGCATCTAACATTTTACGTAATTTCGTTGCATAATTGTATTCACGGATTACCTTCTCATATCCGGCACGGATAATTTCAGTACGTTCGCTGTCGTGCTGCAAATAGTACTCCGTCTTCTCCAACAATTCTTCAAGACTGCGATACATCACGATTTCTTTATCTTCTTCGAATTCAGCCGCCAGATCTTCCTGATAGTTTGTAATAACAAATCCCTGACAGGCAATTATTTCAAGAACACGTTCCGGAATACCGCTGCGGATACATCTTGGCGTCACATAGACATTTACCTTACTTTGATTGTATACCAACGGCGCATCCTTCAGTGGGTCTATCGCCCCTAAATTATTGACTTCCGGATAACGTTCCATATTGGAATCACTGTACAATTTGAAATCAAATTTTCTCGCAAGCATCCTACAGGCAAGTTTACGTTCTTCTGCGGTAATCTTTCTGGCAAGTACCGACTGTACAATAATATCCTTACGCTCCGCAAAAAAGAAATTTCCTTTATCGTTATCCGTTTCCTTCGCAAGAAAGTCAACCATATCTTCATCCACTCCGCGATAAAGTGTTTCATTTCCATAAGAAAAACGTTTCTCTTTAATCAATTCAACCAGCTTCGGAAATCTCTCATCTTCTTTCGCAGAGGGCAGAATGCGCGTTGAAGACTTACTGAACACATCACCCACGTAAGAAACTTCACCCTGGAATTTATATCTCTTCGTTGCTGCTCCTCGTAACGCATTTTCCAGAATCTGTTTATCGGCAGGAAGAGAAAGATACTGCGCAGTATTAATATTATGCTGACGCAAATCCTTCAAAAGCATTTTATCAAAAACGAAAATACGGTTAAACGGAGACTGCGCCTGATAAGAATAAAGATTCCACTGCGGAAGATGGAATAACCATGAATAATATAAAATCCCTATCTTCTTTGCCGCCATAGCCATATTTGTAAAATAATCAATTGTAAAAAAAATCTCTGCATGAAAATCACTTGCAGCATGAACGAGGCAATTTACCTCTGCCTCTATACCATCTTGCGGCAATTCATCCATACGGAACACACGCACAAAATGCCCCATATCCCGCAAAGTATTTTCAATTATTCCCTCGTTTGCAAAACCCCATTTACAAAACAAGATTCTCATATGTTTCACTCCCTTTTCTTACATTTTAAGTATAATTTTTTTTTGCATTTCAGTCAATAAAAAGAGCATGAAAAAAGTTCTGTTCTGTCAGATTTCTGACAAAACAGAACTTAATTTAACAATCAAACTTCTATAAATTTTAGTATGCTTTAGAAATGTTGATATACTCGCTTCCGTCCGGATTATAGAAGATATATCCAAGTGTGATTTCTTCAGCCACTTTGGATTCAGCCTTAATCTGAGGAGCTGTCTGATCAAGTGCTGATGTGAGAGATTCTTCAAGCATTGCCTTCATTTCGTCGCCGCCTTCCATCTCTTCTGCTAAGTAAAATTTGTAAGTTAATGTGTTACCTACTACTTCATAAGCGATGTCTGTGTAAGTATCACCTGCTTCTTCAAGCTGCTGTTCCATCTGTGCATCAAGAAGCTTCTTTGCCAAAGCATTTCCATAGTAAGATTCCAATGTTACTGTACCGCAAGCTACAAGGCTCATAACGAGAACTACACTTGCTACAAGAGCTAAAATTCTTTTTTTCATTCCTTTAATCCCCTTCTTATATTGGTTATTTTTGTACCACCATTGGTACAAAGGTAATTATAAGAACTGAAAAGAATTTAGTCAATGTGCGAAATCACTAGAATATTTTTGTTTTTTGAGGTAAATTTATGGGATTTGTTGTATTTTAATGAATACTCTCACTAAAACTTCTAGGAATTGTGAGAGTGACTTGTAAAATACTTATTATTGTAAATGTCCAATTTGGATGTATCATATCTTTGATTATTCTTCCAACAAGAATAATTAAAACTCAATTGATCACGACGACTTCCATGTAATACTTCATTCCACCATATCCGCATTGTTTCCTGAAGTTGTTTATCATGCAAGTCCCTTACAAGACATGCCGAATCAATCATACCATTTCCTTGCGGATAACCTTCATCACGATAACGATTGATTTGTTCTTGCATTATTTCAGAACTATCTTTTTGCAACGACTCACATAATTCCACTTCCTGATATACACAATCGTGTGTCGGATGATTAAAACATAAAATAGCATTTCCCGCTTCATTATCTGAAATATATTCACCCAAATCATCCTGAATCTGCAATTTACCATCAACCCATATAGAATAATCATAACTCTCTAATATTTCATGACCTAATATTTTAATTTTCCTTGCGAGTCTGACATTATCCAGTTCTTCTTCATTGTCTATAAATATTACTTTCCAGTTATCTGATTTCACATTCGGATTATTGGTAAAAAGATAATAATCCACTCCCTGCATAATATGCAATGGTTCTTTCACATTATCATAATTGCCGGTGATGGCGGTGTAAACTACCGGTTTTCCGGTGAATCGTACTACCCTAACACTCGGAGTTTCTTCTCTGTTTTTCAAAAGATTTTCATAATAATTTCTTTCAATATTCGCACCTACAAATAATTCTTTATATATCTCTTTTTGCTTATCTTCTTTCGCAATCATCTTCACAATATATCTAATTATCTCAGCAAACATTTTTTTATCTTGATTCTGATATGCTTTATTCAACAAATAGCCAAAAAAAGAGTATTCCTCTGTTTCACTGCCGTATTGTGAATCAAGTATTTGAAGGATTGGGCTAATTATCATATCTTCACTCATATTTTCAAAAGAAACAGCACTATTTTCCATCAAACAACTCATTTCCAATAATAACTGTATCACATCCACATTATAATTCTCCTTCTTATCCGCAATTTCAAAAATAAGAGCCGGTTATTAACCGGCTCTTATGATAGTCAATACTTAAATTACTGAAGCAATGACAGAACACCCTGATTGGACTGATTAGCCTGTGCAAGCATTGCCTGACCAGCCTGTGCAAGAATGTTATTGTTAGAATACTTAACCATTTCAGCTGCCATATCTGTATCACGA
>SVFH01000043.1 GCA_015056945.1 Lachnospiraceae bacterium
TGCAATATTTGGAACAGATATATTGCTTTGCGTGATTGTGGTCAATTCTGTGGTCAAAGAAAAGAGGAAACCCTATCGGAACAAGGGTTTCCTCTTTTCTTTGCATAGAACCTGTAGTTCTACGCAATATTTTGCTCACTTTCATGCATGAAGGTGGGCATTTTTTATTGCTTTTTGAAGTCTATCTTCTATGATTAAAAACCTACGCACAAGAGAACTTCTGCACCTCTCATATTTGGTATCAACTTCGGGGTACGGAATTCTGTCTTTAATTCCAACATGTTCCCTGAACATACGGTTCATTCGAATTTTGTGTTTATCACTAAACTCGAATTCTTCTGTGCTTGCCTGTGCGATTCTTTCATCAATTTCTTTCATTTCTTCTTCGACACAAATACGAAGAGCTTCTTTAAACTTTGGATGCTCAAATATATCCACTTTCATCAACCTTTTAAATTCTTTCTATAAGCGTTGCAGAGCAGGTCAATTCCCATACTGCCAAATTACCGGAATACCGACCTCTGTTCTCTCTCACATAAAACTGAGTCGATTTTTCTCCACCTGAAAGCGGTATAGTTACAGAACCACTACCGGAATCCGGGATGCTATCATGTTCCACTGCCGTTCCTTTGATTGTTATGCTGCCGTTAAGCGATGCCGTTATGGTATCACCGCTATGAATTGTTTTTCCGTTGTATGTAATTCCGCTACTCCAATCATTACCTACATGATTGGTTGCCAAGCGCGAGAGCGAACAAGTTATTTTGTAAACACCCTTTGTTGCCTTGACCATATTATCGAGCGCTGTTTGTAATGATTTTTGAGCTGCAACTACATCGCTTGACGTAGCATTCTCGTTGTTCATCGTTGTTGATGTTGAAGTAATGGCGGTTTCCAATTGTCCAACGGAAGCGGTTGTGTATTTGTTCTTATCGAGATTTTTTGCTTTAGATAGGAGCTTCGCTAACCCTGTTTTATCCGGCTTTACAACGAGTGCATTGGTTCCGGTAGAAAGATCCGTTATAGCTCGTTGTACATCCTCTGCAGTCGCATTATCATCTTCGAAAATCGTGGTCGATTCATCTATTGCATTAACAAGAGTAGATGTAGAGTTAGGAAGATATTTTGATTGATCTAATTTCTTTGCTTCGTCAAGTTTTTGTTTAAGTTCTGTCTTATCGGGTTTGACATAGAGTTCTTCTAACGCAGTTTCAAGATTGCTTTTAGCATCCTTTATCTGCTGTGCTGTAACGATGGATTTTTCTTTTACTGACTCGGCTTCTGCAAGCGCAGATAAATAATTATCATATGAATTTGGGGTGTATGTATCTTCCGACTCGATTTGCGTATCAATGACTGTTTGAAGTTCAGCCTTTAATTCCGAGTGGCATCCTGTTAACGTAACAAGCAGACCAACACACAATATTAAACACCATATTCTTTTCATCTTTCTTCTCACGCCATCCTGTAACACTGAAAATATTTGTATTTTTACTATTATAACACTTTTAATGGGAAAGTGCAATATAAATCAGTAGGTACAATGGGAATGTTCCCACTCAAAATAGTATAAAATATTATTGTGAGGTGATGAACATGGATGTTTCTTTCATCAGAGAGCGAATTTCTATTTTAAGAATTCGCAAAAATGTTTCCGAGTATAAAATGAGCACGGATTTAGGACGAAGCAAAAATTATATTCAAAGCATTTCTTCGGGCCGCAATCTTCCTTCGGTATCTGAGCTTCTTTCGATCTGCGAATATTTGGAGGTTACTCCAAAAGAATTTTTCGACACCGAAATGAACGAACCGGTACTTGTTCACGAATTAGTTGATACGGTGAAAGGTTTATCGGAGGACGACTTAAAGGTTCTCATCTCTGTGGCAGAGAAAATGAAAAAGTAAAGCGAGTGCAGTGTCAAGCTGCACTCGCCGTTTTTTTACTCTGTATATCAAAATACCTCATACAATGAGCAAGTGGTTTTTCTTGAATCAATCTCACTGTTGCTAAAATTACAAGGCTAAATGATACCGCCAAACAGATCCACTTGCCTCCAGACCACGTCAACAGCGTTTGTGTTGTATCATCATTGGGTAACGGACTTCCCACTAAAAAGCACACCGTTGATATGGTGGAGATAACAAACGCAAGCGCACTAATCCCTTTCACGATATAGTTTGCATACCATATCCAAAAGTTCTTTGGTTTAATAACGACAGAAAGAAAATAAGGCAACAACATGCCACTCATTCCTATCGCTACCATTCCGGTGCTATCAACCGATTTGACATCACATAATACGCTTGGTACTGGCAGTATATTAATTTCTACAACCCTTGCACCTACTGCAATCGCAACTAACGAGTGTGCAAGTTCATGCATCACAGGATATACAAACACAGCAACAGTCAATCCTACTACGAATAAACCTATGGCTTTTATTGTGTCTTTCAATTCTTTCACCTCAATTCTTATTTTTCTCAAATAACGAAGATATAATCGTTTTATCTTTCTGTTGTAATCTCTTTTAAGTTGGGAGATTCACCTTCTCCTATCATCATGACAGGTACCACCTACCACCGAAAGGATATAGTTATCCCTTGGTGGAAGGTGGTTTGTTTTTTATCCGTTCAATTTATACAGCAAACTACTTTTACCGCCTGTCTTCCGGTAACGCTGTTCGGTAGTCAGTAAACCTTCCTTTCTCAGATCGTGGAGTGCCCTTCGAATTGTTGACTGCGACAGTTTAAGGTCTTTTGACATAGTCGGTATTGCCGGCCAACATTCTCCGTCTTTATTGGCTCGGTCAGAAAGATAAATATAAACCGAGACGGCACGGTGCGGTAATTCTGAACGGTAAATCGAATTAAGACGGCTCATTCTGTTTCACCTCCGTTGGAGTGTGCTTTACATGATTATTCGGAGCGATTGACTTCATACCACCGCCTTTGCCTTTCTTATCGTCACTTGGCGGCGTAGTGGTTTGTGGTTCATGGCTTTGGCTCTCTTTTTGAGATTGCCCACCATATGTTCCGTCATTCTCGCTTGCTATTCTTTCATCAAGTTCTTCGGGATGGTATTTGCGAATAATACCGTCAAGAATATCCTTCTTCTCGGCATACTTAACCTCTCGTCCACCGTTATCTGCTACGGTGTACGGATTATCTTTATTAAACTCAATCCCCCACTTAAAGAAGAGTTTTAGTTTCACCCTCATCGGATGCACACCTGTCTTCATGACTACGAACTGACCTTTGGGCATTGATTTAAGTTCATCGGGCGTTAGCAACGGTCGTTCTATCATTTGCAGAGACTGTGACGGATCATTCTTACCGCGTGATACGGAACCGGACATTACCGTTCTGCTACCAAGTGCTTTTGACAAAATATCAGCCGAACTACTGTTAGGTGCAAAGCCACCGAATATTGTTAGCTGCGTGTTGTCTACGATAATCTCCGCACCTTCCTTGCCGTAGTTTTTATCGAGCTGTGCAAAGGACTGGATGATAGGTACAATCTGCAATCTTCGAGAACGTGATGCGGAGAACATCATCTCGGCAGATTCGATTTTGGGAAGTGATAGCGATAGGTAATTCTTTGATGCAATCGCCAAATTTTCCCCCGCTTCAAACCGTGCATGAGTCTTTCGAACTCACACGGCTTTCCATCGACAATACATATTGATTAGATTAGTATAAACTTCAAAACTCAAGAAACTCGAATTATTTCATTTCCAACTTTTTCTCTTAATTCATTGATTTTTTCAAGCATTATTTTCGTCGGTTTGATTTGATTAAGGCTTGCATTTATAATTTCCATTGATACTGCGTGGATAAGTTTATGTACTTCTTTATGTATAATTATAAGATTAAAATAATCATCAGTGCCACCTAAGAATTTAGGTATTTTATGATGACAGTGAATTTCACCAATACATAATTCTTTACCTGTAATAGCACATTTCCCATATTGAGCCGCAAACAGCGAAATTCTATTATCATAATATTCGATGCTTTTATCATATAACTGTTCTTTACTTAATAAATGCATAACAGAAATTACTGTTTTACTGAATTTTAGATTTTTATGAATTTCTTCTCTGCCCTCTGGGGTATATTTGCAAATTTTAATCTTTTTATACATAGGATTTTTCGTTTGCACATATCCAACAGGACATAAAGGCTCATCACAAATAAACCTTAATTGTTCAGATGAGCCAAACCTTTCTTGAATGTGCGAACGGAAAACCGTTCCGTGTTTGCTTATCATTTTACCCAACCTATTAAAAATCGATGTGTTAAGCCTATACTGAATTTCCCTACAACTTATTGTTACATTAGTTGCATATCGGTAATAATTATGGATACCTAACACCATTGAATTGTAATGTTTTACATTGAGGATTAGATTATCCGCATTTTCAGAATGTTGTATTACCTTAATTTGTTCCTTTAATTTTATAGTTTCATTCTTTATTGCTTTATCTGTCATATTCGAATAAACAACATATTTACCCTTTTTCTTGGTCGCTTTAATTTTAAAACCTAAAAATTCAGAGTAATTCTTCTTTAGATTAACAACTTTGGATTTTTCTTCACTGATTTCAAGTTTTAATCTTTCTTTTATCCACTGCCTTACTGCTATGAATATTTTATCTGCTTCACTTCGCGTTCTACAGAAAATCTTGAAATCATCTGCATATCTTACAATATACATTTCTTTCAACCCTGTTGCTCTCAAAACTTTTCGAGTATAACATTTATTTACCGTTCCACTATAATTATAACAAATACTAAAAGTGTTGTGCGTGGGCATTTCTTCCCACTGACTTGCAACCCACCAATCCAATTCATTAAGCACTATATTAGACAGTAATGGACTTAATATACCGCCTTATGCCAAGAAAGAGATTATGCAAAGTCACATCACCAAACCGTGCGTAATCTCTGCAAATCACTTAAAATTCACCCAAATTCTCTTGAATCACTTTGCATAATATCCGCATCAGCAAAGTTCATTCAGCCATTCCATCAACGAAGTATTCTCCGTCCAGTTCTTTTTACCGTTATCATCAAAGACAGCGGGCATCGTTCCCTCGATTGCTTTACGCTTGAGTTCCGTATCTGTTTTCGCATAGATTTCCGTAGTTTTCACATCCGTATGTCCGAGAAAATCACGGATATAGATCAGACTGACTCCGGCCTGAAGCAGAACCATGGCTCTCGTATGCCGGAAAATATGCGGTGTAATATGTTCTGGGATCGACGGTATTGCTGACCTGGCAGGCTCCACATACTTTGATATGATGTAAGTCACCCCTTCTCTGGTCAGCTTGTTTCCTCGGTTTCCGGTAAATACTGCCGCATTGTACGTCCTGTCAAGTTTCTGGTCAGCAAAATACCGTTTCAACAGCTGAACCGTATTTTTCTCAAGCGGAACCCGGCGTGTTTTTCCGCCTTTTCCGTGTAATACAGCAATTCCAACAGGCTCAAATATCAGATCCCCGGTACACAGATCAATCATTTCCTGAACCCGACATCCGGAATCGTACAGAAAACACAGAATAGCAAGATCACGTCTGCCTGAAATGGTGGAAGGATCCGGTTGGGAGAGCAGTATCCGCATTTCATCTGCCGTAAGATAAGGAATCACAGTCGATGTTGTCTTCTTCGACGGAAGCGACAGGATTTTCTGAAAACTATCCAGATTCTCCGGAAATTCAAACTGTGCATAACGGAAGAAGGAACGTACAGCGGCAAGACGTTGATTTCTTGTTGAAATACCGCAGCCACGTTCCGATTCAAGCCATTTCAGAAATCCTGTAATCATGGAATCGTCAATCGTTGCAAGCTTCACTTTTTCCGGTGAAATTCCTTTCTCGTCCCGGAGATATCGCAGAAGGAGTTTGAATGTGTCACGATAAGATGCTATTGTCTGAACGGATGCACCTTTCTGGGCAGGAAGATATTCGGTAAGGAAACCGGATAGCAATACAGCAAAATCAGTCGGTTTCTTCATCATGCACCTCCAGTTCCGGAATGACCGCAGGAAATACAGAATTCAGTTTGCTGTGAATTTCCGGATACACATCCGCCGTGAGCCGGAGGTAGTATGCGGTATCAGCAAATGAATCGTGCCCCATATAGGCTTTCAGTACCGGAAGCCAAGCGTTCAGGTCACGACCTTCAGCCGACCATCGTTTCAGACAGCGGCAGGCGAATGTATGACGAAAATCATGAATTCTTGGACCTTTGCCTCGTCCTCCATGCGAAATTCCCGCCTGATGAAGAAAACGTCGGAAGTTATGGTATGCGTTGGTGGGTGTGATCTCTCTCCCGTACATTCCCGGAAAGAACCACGCATTCTCATCTGGTCGGAAGTGTACCTGTTCTGCGTATATTCTGCAGCGTTCTGTGAGAGAAGCGGGCATCGGAACTACACGGCTGCGGTCATTCTTGCTGTTCAGAATCTGAAGAACACCATTTTCCAGATTCACATTTCCATACTTCAGCAGCCGTGCTTCGGAACAGCGCAGACCACAGGAATATATCATTCTGAAAAACACAGGCATGACGAGATGACGGTACGGACATTCGCTTACTTCATGACAACGATCGGTCTGTTCAAAAAAACGGTACAGTTCATCGTCCGTGTAGATGTGCGGGATGTACTGCTCACCGGCAGGATAAAAGCCGTTCGGCAGTACAAATGCTTCTTTTCCGGTCTGATGCAGATAAAGTGCAAACTGACGCAGTACAGATGCTCTTGCACAGCGGTTGGCATCCGTTTCCCATGCTGTTTTGGCACACCATGCCAGAACAATCTCTCTTGTGAGAACGGTGGTATTAGAATAGTGTTCTGCAGTAAAGGAATCGAATGCTCTCAGTTTGCCTTCGTCTGTTCGATACCGATATCCGACTGCCCGTTTCAGTGTGATATGCGCTGCAAGTTCTTCAGCAAACGGACCGACAAAACCAAAGTCGTTCATCTGCACACCTCCTCCAGTTCTTCACAGCATTCCCGCAGCCGTTCCACATCCGTCTTCAGATAAACGTCTGTGGAGTCCGGATCTTCATGACCGAGAATCTGTGAAATGGTTTCCAGTGGAACACCGGATTCCAGCATTCTCGAAGCTGCGGTGTGCCGGAGGGAATGCATCCCACGGTGCTTTTTTAGCGTAGGCAGATGAGCCAGCCGCATATAGTCACGGATCAGCTGATACAAATGGTCGGCTTCCGAAAACGGAAGGAACGGAGCGATATGACGAACAAACACAATATCGGTATCGACTGCAGGACGTCCGTTTTTCAGGTAATCGATCACCGCCCATCCTACTTCATCGGGAAGAGGAAGCACAACCGGCTGATGTGTTTTGGATTGAACCAAAGTAAGCCGTTTCTCACGCCAGTCAAAGCATGAAAAGGTCAACTTTTTGATGTCAGATACACGCAGTCCCAGAAAGCAGGCAAGAAGAATGATTGCATAGTCCCGTTTGCCTTTGGGATTTCCACGGTCGATGACTGATAAAAGCTGTTTCAACTCCGCTTCTGTCCATACGGATGGAATACGGGTATGCTTACGAGCCTGCATCATGGGCGTTTGTTCAGCAAGATTGTTCGTATAGATTCCTGATTCATTGAGAAATCGAAGAAATGCACGAATGCCGCATACACGCTGTTCTATGGTTTTGTAGGTATATCCGCCCAGAGTATTCAGGTAAGCGTGAATGTTCTGGATGGTAATATCCGTACAAGTAGTGATATTCTGAGATTCCAGATAGTCAAGCAGGTAAGAAGCCTGTTTGAGATAGTGTTCCGTTGTTACGTTGGAATACATCTTTTGCTCACAGTAATCGGCAAAACGGTCACGGCAAGAAAGAAATTCGGGCGTATGAAGGAGTTCTTTGTGCTTGTAGTATCTCCGAAGGATGCTGTGGTGCAGAGCGAAATCTCCGATCATACGGACAACACGCAGATCCTGGGTTTCCCTCTGCGTAAGTTTTCCGGAAGTGAGGGGAATGTTGAGGATTTCTTCTGCAAACGCCATTCCGAGATCTTCGGTGAAATATTTCTCGTCGCGTTTTTTCGCAAAGTCGAGAAGTTTTTTCCAGCGGTTTCGGTAGAAGGTCATTGTACCTTCGGTATATCCGAGGCGCAGAAGTTCGCTTTCCAGTGAGTTCAGCAGTTCGGGAAGAGGTTGATTCATGAGGATAATCTCCGATTTTCTGTAGATTCGGACAAAGTCCGTACTTACAGTTTCGGATATTATGCAAAGTGATTCAAGTGAATTTGGATGAATTTTAAGTGATTTGCAGAGATTATGCACGGTTTGGTGATGTTACTTTGCATAATCTCTTTCTTGGCATAAGGCGGATTATGTCAAGCTTGACATAATCCGCCTTGCGGTGTACCCTTTGTCGGATATTCAATTTCTCCATTTGGCATAATTATTGGTGCTTTTAGCATTTCCTTAATTATTGAAAGTAATGTTTTATCTCTGATACCTAAACTCCACATTTGTTTTATTAATTTTGCGTGATTAACATTATCGAAAAACGATTTTATATCAATATCCACAACAAAATATAAATATTGTTTTTGTATCATTTTATAGCATTGTGCTATAGCGTGTTCTGTTGACCTGTTAGGTCTAAACCCATTACTTCTTTCGTGGAATTTTGCTTCGCAAATCGGTTCTAACACTTGTAAAATACATTGCTGAACCAATCTGTCAACTATTGTAGGAATTCCAAGTGGTCTTGTCTTTCCATTTGTTTTAGGAATTTCCACCCTTTTTACAGGTTTAGGCTTATACCACTCAAATTTGCGTTGAATAATCTCAATAAAATCTTGAGAATTAAGTTTTTCAATATCATTGATATTTACTTTATCTACACCTGAAGTTTTACTACCTACATTACTTTTGATATTGCGATATGCAAGTTTTATATTTTCTTCACTCGCAATAATTTGCATAAGTTTAGTAAAAATTTTATTATTTTTGCTATCCGCATACAATTTATCAAAGGTATCTTGTAAATCGTAGTATTCCAAATGTCTTAGTTTCTTTTGTTTTGTCATAGGCAACACCTCCGTTAAGAAGTTGTTTTTCTTAGTCTTACTCGAAGCTATGAAAATCTATACCTATAATCAATTATTATCATCGACTTGTGGCTGTTCCTCCGTTCTCCATTACAGAGAACATCATCAGTAATGCCACTGCTTTACCCACAATTAAATTGGCTTATTATTCTTCGACCAAACCACATTTGTGTATTGTAGGTTGCCACGTTCCGATAACCTTATCTTTAGCATATATACTTAGGTGCCTGCTCTAAGCCTGATAACTTGATAGTGCCTTTAACACTATAAGGTATTTCATATCGGAAAATCTTACTTTACCTCATTATCACCGTACAATACGGTCTGCACATTTCTATGCAGTCGAATTTTAGACCCGTACATTCACAGGTTCGTCAGATATTTCTATCATTCTCACCATATATATTTTATAGACTCCCGACCTATAGGTAACACAGCCAACCTCTTGACTGCTTTCGTGAAAAAAAAGAAGTTTTCTTTTTCTTACGGTTACTCTCAGCCGACTTCACCGAGCTTCTGACAAAAGAGGTTTCCCTTTAATGCCAGTCGGAGTATTAGAGGTAGCGTTTCAGGACGTTACTCCCTCATTCCACTACTCAGGTTATCAGTTCTATGAAACTGATTATATAAAACTCCTTTCATTTTTTTATATATTATATTTCAGCTTCACGCCTAATCTTTTCAATTAGGAACGTGTCGCACTTCCGAACTCATCGCAGAAGAAGACACAACGATTTTCGAGCTTGCCGCCATGCTCATCAGCAACAGCAAGGATTTCTCGGTAAAGCTGCTGAATAATAAGCGAAATCATAAAGAACGTGTTGGGGTTTTCCTCCGGCATAATGACAAAA
>SVFH01000018.1 GCA_015056945.1 Lachnospiraceae bacterium
CAAGATATGTCATGGAAGAATACAGCTTTTTACTTCCCGAAACACCGCTCTTTGGTGTAAATATATACTTTGCCGGTCTTCTTAAGGAATCATAGCTGATTTCCTTATACGATTTATCCGGTGCCACTGACTTTGTTAAGAGGCCGTCCTTGGCATAGGTAAACTCATAGGTTTCGATATCTTTCCCCGGTTCCTGATAAGAAATGACGGTCGGCGCTCCCGCAACATTATACGTAAACTGCATCCTGCTTTGAAGGTCATCCGATGCAGTACTGTCTCCTTCGTATACTTCGCTTCGTACCACCTGACCGGAGTCGTTATAATCAATTGTAGTGGTTTCATTTCCAAGAACGTCTGTCTGCCTTGCAACATATCCATCATTATTGTATACATATTTATTTACGATAACATCATTTAATCCGCTCTCCGTTACTCTTCCGTATTCGTCATACACGGTTGTTGTATAGGCACCGTCTGCGTAGGTGCGCTTTACAAGGCTTCCGTTATTCGGAGCATACTCATTGGTATAAAGCACTTTTCCCGCAATCGATACAGAAAGCAGATTACCAAACTTATCATATGTATACTCATAGGCAAAACCGTTATGCAGAATGGCAGTCAGGTCATCAAACTCACCATACTCAAAGCCTACCGTTCTTTCGTTCTTTTTAACAAGTGTAAGCCTGTCTTCTTCGTCATATGTATAAACAACTTCAAAGTCTTCCTTACCGGTTCGTTCCGGATAAATTGTTTTCAACAAAAGACCTGTGTATGTATCATACTCATATGTTGTTACATTCCCAAGACCATCCGTTTCACTCTTTACAAAGTTTCCGTCTGATGTATATGCGGTCTCTGAGTACATCGTGGGCTTCGTTGTCGCATCCGGGTCATAGATTTCCGTGGACAGTAAATTACCGTACTTATCATACTTCATGTATTGGTCGGGACCTAAGTTGGAAGTAACCTTGGTTACCTCGTTTGACTTGGAATACGTATAGGTATTAACAAGTCCCGTGGGAGATGTCTGCTTCTTGGTTCTGCCGTATCCGTCGTATTCATATGCAGTTGATTTCTGTGTCGTATAACTGGATACTACTTTACCTTCCGAATTATATTTCTTGGTCTGTACGTCGTTTCTTGTTAAGGAAAGTCCGTCAATGTATAAGTCCCCTATGTTATCAAAGAATCGGATGGTGAACGTGGTATCACTCCATGTATCCGCAGGAACAATCATGCAGAAATAGCGCCATCCTTCCGAATATGCGTTAATGTTATGGGAAAGCTTTAATTCCTTTGTTACAACACCGTCTGTTTCTTCCTTATGGTAGGCATATACCTTGAAATCCCTTCCGCTTCTTACAGGCGTGGTATCGGTTTTTACCCAGCCGCTTAATACATAGCTTCCTTTTCCGGTTCCAAGCTTTGTCTTTAACTTAAGGAATTTATCCTTTCCTGGTTCTCCGGTGATATGATAACACTTACCGCCGTCAATGCCGCCGCTTACAAGTTCATCCGCTACCGCTACGGACGATGCCGTGTAATTCGTTGCCTGATAGGGAAGTACGCTTTCCGTTAATTCAAAGCTTCCATCCTCTAAGATGTTATAGTCATTTGCAACCGCTCCTTCTTCCAGCTGTACACAGTCAAATGCCGCATTTCCCGATCCGGCTCCTTCCTTACACTCTGCTTCCAGATAAACAGTTACCTTACCTGCCGTCTTCACGTCAAATGTTACTTCCAGACGCTGCCAGCCGTTATCAAATGCCGCATCGGTCTCTTTACTGATTCTGTTACTGGTATAAATATTACCTGATGCATCCTTTACTTTCAGATAAACCTCTGCATTGGCAATTCCTACCGTTCTTACATATCCGGAGAATGTATAGGTTCCCGCACTTACCTTTGCCGTCTGCTTAAAGCCGGAGGATGCATTCTTAACCTTCGTTAAATTCACATACGCGCTGTATCCGCCGATGTAATGTCTTGTCGTGCTTCTTGAAGAAAGCGCACCGCTTGCGGGTGTTTCGGATTCATTCTTGTACATTGTCCAGTTTGAATCACTGTATTCAAAGCTGTGGTTTACAAGAAGGTTGTTGGTATGCATTCCCACAACCGCCGTATCCTTGATTTTATTTCTTTTTGCCGTATCTTCCGTGCCGTCACTTGTCACCGCATTTTCATAGGTACATGCGGTGGCTCCGATTACCTTGTCCTCTCCAACCTTCTTCGAATAGATGCAGATGGCACGCCCCTGTTCGTCAAACACATGGATGTTTTCAATATCATCCGCGTTTCCGTATGCATCATCAACGCCGCTGAAGCGGAAGGTGGTTGTGTTATCCGTATTATAGGTGATGCCGAAGGTCTGGCCCGGTGTGCCGCTGTGGGACTCCTCCACTTTCACAATGCGGTTATCCGCCGTACGGTATGTATACATCACCTGATAGCCGTCATGGTCTCTCTGGGATGTCATCAGGTGGTCTTTGCCATAGGTATAGAAAGCTTTTTTCTCGTTGGCAAAAAGGATTTGTGTAAGGTTTCCCTCTGCATCATAGGTATAGGTATTTCTCTTATCGTCAGCATAGGTGGGGTCGGAAATACTGCTTATCAGACCGTTTCCGTCATAAGTAATTTCTGCCTTATTACCGACTGCATCCGTTACGGAAGCGATACGCATACAGGAAGCGTCCTTTAACGTAAGCGCTCTTGTTTTTGCATCGGAAAGTGCTGTCTTTATTTCTCCCGACTTCGTTTTGGACGTATCCATGGATGCTGTTCCCGTTAAATCCGCAAGGGATGAAATCGCTTTCAGTGCACTGTTTATTTCTTTTCCTGTTTTATAATCCGAGGTTACGTATACGTCATGCTTTAACACTTCCATGCAGTTTTCAAGCTCTGTAAGTGCCTGCACATACTCTGCCTTTGTCGCATTCATTCCTGAAACACGGCATACGTCATAGAATTTTTTTGCTGCATCGGATGCATTGTCAAAGTGTTCATAGGATGCCGGCTCACCATATGATTCATAGGCAATGGTTATTGCATTCTTTTCCTTTGTTCCGCTGTTGGATGCATTCTCATACTGATTGGAATCGGTAATCATGGCAAGACGACCCATGGTATCGAAGTATTTTACCACGCTCGCACTCTTGTCAATCAGTTTAAGCGGATATTTATCCCTTAATTTTGCATCCGTTACGGGTACGATATAGAGCTTTAATCCGTCCTCATCCCTTGCCGCAGGAACGTCATAGTATCCGCTTCTGGTCTTACTCTCCCCGTTTTCCTGAAAAGTCACTTCACTTTTCTTAAAATAATGCTCCGTTCCGTCCGCATCCGTATACACATAGGGATAAACGGATGTGTCGGCGGTATCCACGGGCACCTTAATGGTCTGTTCGTAGTTTAAATGCCATCCGTTTCCATCCTGTGCATTATTCGAATTATAATAATGACTGATTCCAAGGGGCATACGTCCGCCGGCACTTACAACGCCTGCGTTTTGCACCGTAAGGGCTCCCGTATAGTCATTAATATATCCTGCACCTGCCGTTCCGGCTCCCGTGGAATGGGTTCCCCAGTAGCCTTCCAGTCCCACGGCACTTCTGTATGTGATTTTTAAGTACGGCGAGCTTCCGCTGTCTTTTAACTTAATGGTTTCCCTTTTGTTTGTGTTTTCGTTATACGCCGAAAACACGATACCGTCATTTGACGCTTCGCCGCTTAACCACTGACGTACCGCCTTGGTAATATTGAAATATCCTGCGTAAACCGTATAATCAAGAAGGTCACCTCTTGTAGGCTGTGTATTCCAGGAAAGAAAGGCTCCCGTCTTATCCTCCGCCTTATGATACCACTCTCCCTCTGCCATATGTGCCTGGATATAGTGTTTATTGGAAGAATCATAGGTGCCTCCAAGATATAATAATGCTTCCGACACAATGCTCTGGGGTTCCATCCCCGGCAGATCAAATTTCACAAAACTTCTGTATGTGTTTCCGCTGTTTTTACCGACATACAGGGTTTCATAAAGTGTATTGTTACTTGCCACACTTCCGTAATCAAGCAGGTTTTTGGCGCGGTACTGTTTTAATACAGGGTCTACAATGACAGGGTATGCAGCATCCGCAAGCCATTCTTCATCAAGGACAATCTTAATATAAATGGCATCTGCCTCTTCGGTTACAATAACATCTTCCGTAATTATTTCTCCGGAAATTTCTTCTGACTCTTCTTCTGTTGATTCTTCGGAAGGCTCTTCACTTATCTCTTCAGATTCCTCTTCGCTCGCCTCTTCCTCTGATTCCTCCGTAGGTTCTTCACTTTCCCCGCCTGAATTCTCTTCGGAAGCTTCTTCCGTCACTTCCTCTGAATTCTCTTCGGAAGGCCCCTCTGTAGGTTCTTCACTTACTTCCTCTGATGATTCTTCGGACACATCCTCGCTTATATCCTCACCTGCTTCTGCGGGAAGTTCTTCCGGTGTTTCTGTATCCTTACTCTGCACTTTGTTGCCGGAAACAGCTTCTTCTGCAGGTTCCTCGCCTGACTCGCCCGGTGTTTCTTCCGTTGCATCCTCATTTACTATATCTTCTTCACTTTCACAAGCTATAATCTCATAACGGGCATCATAAGAAACCTCACCCTCATTATCTATCATGAAAGGTGCGGGAAAATAATATTTTACCTCATCCGTTTTTTCATCATAAAATTCAATTTCGTTATAATCGTTAAGCCTTGCCTTAAGTCCGGCAAGCTTTAACTCGAAAACATACTCGTTTCCGCTTTCTTTCCCTGAAAGAATAATGTTTTCCTTGATTCCGTCTCCCGCAGGCTGATATTCCACGCTGACATCGTTTTTATAGCCGTCAAATACAACCTTTGACTGCTCCGGCACATGGATTCCTTCCTCTTTAACGGGCATCTGCGCTTCAACATCCTCAACCTTACCGGAAAGCTTTGGTTTATGTACTTTTTTCTTACCCTTATTCTTTTTATCAGCCTTATCCTTTAAATGTTTCTTCTCCGGCTTATCTTTTTCTTTTCCGTGAATTACAGTTTCCGGCGCACTGATATTTTCCTGTGTTTCGGAATTTTCTGCATCACTTAATTCTATCATCTGCCATGCAATTTCATAATCATCTTCTCGATAGATTACTTTACCCTGGCCTTCGTCATTATCGGTTATCAGCACGTCATAGCTGTTGTTTCCGTTCTCGTATCCGTCCTGCGTACGGGTTAAGGAATTGTCGATTTCTAAGAGAATACCGTTCTCATCCTCATAATGCACCTTATCCGGATACACGATAACACTGCGGCTGTTATCACTTAAGAGATACTCCTTGGAGTACTCTCCCCTGTTCTTTTCCACCTCATGAAGAATCACGCGTTCGGGTTCTTCTTCCGCCTGCAGTTCTTCCTCCGGGATTTCTTCTGTTCCCTCTTCTGTCGCTTCCTCCTGTCTGCCCTTATCTTCCGGTTTGGCATAGATTACCGGTGTAACGCTTTGCGTAAGCATTACCAGAACAAGTGCAAAACATAGCAGTATTTTACTTAGTTTCTTTGTCTTTTGGTGCATTCTTCTAATTCTCCTTTTGATAAAATAATGGAGGTTGTTTGAAAACAACCTCCATTATTTTATCAAAGAAATATAAACAAAAGTTAAACTTTTTGGTGTTTTTTTTAATTTTATTAAAAATTTTTTATTTATCTCCAATCAATTATATAGAACAGCTTCCCCTACACCCCCAACATCGAATAAATCAACATCAAAAGCGGTATCGTTACAATACTGAGCAACGTCCCAAGCAGCACCAGATTCGCGGCCTCCTTCTGCCCTTTCCCAAGCATCTCGGGGAAATTCAGTACGATGCTGGCAACCGGCGTTGCATAAAGAATAAAAAGTGTCGTCTGAAAGTCTTTGCCAAGCGGTAAAGGTAACAGAATCAAAAGGCCGACTAAGGGCACAATCACCTGCTTCACCAGAACCGTAGCGTACACATCTTTGTCCGTGAAGAGTTTCTTAAGCTCAACAGTCGCCAAACGCATCCCCATCACGAGCATACACATTGGCGTACTCATGCGGCCGACAAGTGTTATCATACCGTCAACCTGTTCCGGCAAATCAATACCGAAAACAAAAATCGGTACCGCCACAAGAAGCGTAATGGATACCGGATTAATCAGGGCTTTACGGAAACTCACGTATTTGCGGTCCTTCATGATGATGGCGCTCGCAAGTGTCCAGCCAAGCAGATTCATGCCGATTGAAAAGATGCTCGACATCATAATTGCCTGCGGATAGTGAGGCATGACAGCCTCCAGAAGCGGCACGCCCATGAAAGCACAATTTCCAAGCGCCGTCGCAATGACGCAGACGCGGATTTTCACATCTTCGAATTTTTTACGAAACAGGAATGCGAACAGAAGCATAATCGCTGCCTGAAAAAGAATGGATATCACGAACAAAACCGCAATGTCTTTTACCAGCGTGACAGAATATGCAACATTTTGAAAAGAATAAACGGTTAGACACGGAGAGCAGACATACATCAGCACATTCGCAAATGATTTGATGGCATCCTGTTTTACCTTGCCTGTTTTTACCAGGATAAATCCCGGCACCGCATAGACAAGCATCACGGCCACACAAGATAATGTAACAAGAAATGCATTCATACTACGCTCTCCTTTCTGTCCGACTCTTTAATACGTAATCTTCAGGCTCTCACCATCCACTGCAATACCTTTGCTTCTGCGGATGGGCAGTTTTTGATCCTCCGTAAACCCAATGGTTTCACCATCCTTTAAGATAACATTCTCTGTTACAACATAGGTGCAAATATTCAACAATAAATCCACCACTTCTCCCATGGATGCTTTCGAATCCAGAATCTCGATTTCATCATATCCTAAGCTTTCCATACCGCAAGTATAAGCGCTGACTCCGCCGTTTTTCCCACCATACAGGGAGAACCATACCAGATTCATCAATGGGAATAATTGATCCTTCATCATTGCGGCGCAGGCTTCATAAAATTCCGGCTGATAAACAGTCTCATTTGCATAAATTCCCAATACACCCTGCTGCTTACAACAGGTAGCCACCATCTTTACCAACAACTCGGACGCATTTTTTGCTCCCACAGCCTGCCCTAAAACAGAAACCATTAACTGGGCTGTATGTTTTTTGGTGGTTTCTACCGCATCTTTCCAACGATAATTATTCTGTGCATAATACTCAGCTTCTCCATTGGGAACCGGCGTCGGCATCAAAGAAATCGCCGCCATCGCTCCTTGATAATTAAAAATATAAGTATCCGGCCCTTCCTCCGCGCTTTCTTCCTCAGGGTTCTCGCTTACAATCCCCCAGTCTTCCTGCAAAAGCTTGATGAACTCAGCCTTATCCCATTTTGCCTCCTTTAATAGCACAAAATTCACAAAGGTTCCCGGACTCTTTTTTCTCTCTTCAGACTTCTTTGCCTGCTCCATAATAAAAGCTCGTACATATTCCACCAGTTGTATAGCATCTTTCTCTGCACTCGCCTCTTTGTACTCCTTCATTTCGCTGAAAGTATGTCCGCAGTTATCCAACTCTTCTCCTTCATAACCACCGGCCACACCCAACAACCACTTACCCAGCAAACCCTTTTTATACTTAAAAATATAATAATGCATATCATAAAGATCGAACTCACCGGCACACTCAATCTTAGATGGTGCCTTTCCCAATTCCGCCGGATGTGATAACCATCCTATCATTTCGCTTTTTGCAGCATTCATTTGCTTTTGATTCATCTTTTGACCCTCCATCAAACTGAAACAATTTTACCATATCTAAATTTATTATTCCATAGAAACAATATCGCTGCCTGACAAAAGCATGAAAGATATCTGCAGAAATATAACTAATATCTGCTAAAACGGAAAAAAGTATCTATGTAAAATATATTCTCACCTGGGAACTATTTTCCGCAAATATTCGTAAATGGAAATTGGGAAAAGTATCTATACGAGATAAATTCTTGCCTGGGTACTTTTTCCTCATATATTTGCAAACGGAAATTGGGAAAAGTATCTATACAGAATAAGTTCTTGCTCAGATACTTTTTTCCGCAGTTATTTTGAAACGGATATTTGAAAAAAGTATCTATACAAAATAAGTTCTTGCTCAGATACTTTTTTCCGCAGTTATTTTGAAACGGATATTTGAAAAAGTACCTATACAGAATAAATTCTTGCTCAGATACTTTTTTCCGCAGTTATTTTGAAACGGATATTTGAAAAAGTACCTATACAGAATAAGTTCTTGCTCAGATACTTTTTTCCGCAGTTATTTTGAAACGGATATTTGAAAAAGTACCTATACAGAATAAGTTCTTGCTCAGATACTTTTTTCCGCAGTTATTTTGAAACGGATATTTGAAAAAGTACCTATACAGAATAAGTTCTTGCTCAGATACTTTTTTCCGCTGTTATTTTGAAACGGAAATTTGAAAAAGTACCTATACAGAATAAGTTCTTGCTCAGATACTTTTTTCCGCAGTTATTTTCAAACGGATATTTGAAAAAGTACCTATACAGAATAAGTTCTTGCTCAGATACTTTTTTCCGCAGTTATTTTCAAACGGATATTTGAAAAAGTACCTATACAGAATAAATTCTTGCTCAGGTCCACTTTTTTACAGAAAATCATACAAATAAACTAAAAAAAGTATCTATAAAGAAAAATCTCTGGCTCAGGTACTTTTTGACCAAAATTTATGGAACCAAAAGCCAAATTATTTTCTATAGATACTTTTTGTTATTGTACTACAAATGTATTAGCCAACAAGCCAACAAGCCAACAAGCCAACAAGCCAACAAGCCAACAAGCCAACAAACCAGCAAATCAACAACACGACTACGCCCACTGCGCCTGGTACAGCTCGTGGTAGAAGCCCTTCTGCGCCAAAAGCTCTTCGTGGGTACCCTGTTCGATAATATTGCCGTCCTTCATGACAAGAATTGTATTCGCATTACGGATGGTAGAAAGGCGGTGCGCAACGATGAAGCTTGTGCGCCCCTGCATCAGGCTGGTAAAAGCATCCTGAATTTTTAACTCCGTACGGGTATCGATAGAGGAGGTCGCCTCATCAAGAATTAACATCGGCGGGTCAAGCAGCATGACACGCGCAATACAGAGAAGCTGTTTCTGGCCGTTTGATAAATTTCCGCCATTCTCCTGAATCTGCGTATCGTACCCCTGCGGCATACGTACGATGAATTCATGGGCATGCGCTTTCTTTGCAGCTGCCTCAATCTCTTCCTGCGTTGCATCGGGATTACCGAATGCGATATTTTCACGAATCGTTCCTTTCTTAAGCCACGTCTCCTGCAGCACCATACCATAAGAGGAACGAAGGCTCTGTCTGGGTAACTCCTTAATGTCACAACCGTCAAGAAGAATCGCACCTTCATTCACATCATAGAAACGCATCAAAAGGTTAATCAAGGTTGTTTTGCCGCATCCCGTCGGACCTACAATCGCCACGCGCTCACCGGGCTTCACCTGCAGGGTGAAATTCTGAATCAACTTACGCTCCGGCACATAGGAGAAAGAAACATCCTGAAGTGTAATACTTCCTGATTTCTTTCTGCCAACCTCCGGCTCTAACACGGGATCCACAGCATCCGGCTCCTCTTTGGCATCAAGGAAACGGAAGAAATTACCTGCACATGCAAGCGCGTTCTGAAACTCCGCAATGACACCGGAAATTTCGTTAAAAGGCTTGGTATACTGATTCGCATAGGATAAAAAGCAAGACAACTCACCCACCGTCATCAAAGAATCCGGCTTCATGACAATCATTGCTCCGAACACACCAACACCGGCATACACCAGCGAATTGATGAAACGCGTACTCGGGTTTGTAAGGGAGGAAAAGAAAATCGCCTTCAGGGAAATCTTCTGAAGTTCCCTGTTCATCTCCCCAAACTGTTCCATGCACTCTTCTTCACGACCAAACGCACGCACCACCTTCTGATTGCCGACCATCTCATCGATAAATCCGGTCATTCTGCCTCTTGTTTCTGACTGTGCCGCGAACAAATGGAACGTCTTCTTTGAAACAAAAGATGCCACAAAGAAAGACAGCGGCGTAACCAGTACGACAATCAGTGTCACACGCACATCAATCATAAGCATGAAGACAAGTGTGCCAAGTATTGTCAAAACACCGGTAAAAAGCTGTGTGAAGCCCATCAGTAAGCCTTCCGAGAACACCTCGACATCGCTGATGATACAACTGATCATCTCACCGGTACTGCGTCTGTCAATATAGCCGATCGGAAGACGCTGCACCTTACGGATGGCATCTTTACGCATACGCTCCACGACATTGCCCACCATACGGTTATTGCAAAGGTTCATAAGGAACTGGGAAACAGCCGTCACGGCAATCACCACAATTCCGATTACAATCAGCTTCATTACCTCCTCAAAAGAGACCTGATTCTCGCCGATAATCACATCCACCGCCTCACCGAAGAGAATCGGTAACGAAAGGGAGCCTGCCACGGTCAGAAGCGCAAAGAAAAGGGACAATGCAAGCAATACTTTATTTTTGCTGATATATTGCAGAATCTTACAAAATGTCGCTTTATTCCGTTCTTTTTTTTTCTTCTCAGACATGTTACACCTCCTTCTCTTCCGGGAACTGGGAATAGTAAATCTCCTGATATACTTCGCAGTCCGCAAGCAATTCTTTGTGTGTGCCGATTCCTTTTACATCTGCATTATCAAGCACAATGATGAAATCCGCGTCCATGATGGAGGCCGCACGCTGGGAAACAATGAAACAGATGGAATCCTTGCAAAGCGCACGGATATTGGCGCGCACACGGGATTCCGTTGCGTAGTCAAGCGCAGAGGTACTGTCATCAAGAATCAGTACGTCGGCTTTTTTGATGAAACTTCTCGCCATGGAGAGACGCTGTCTCTGTCCGCCGGAGAAGTTCTTGCCGCCCTGCGTTACTTCCATGTCAAGCTTGCCGTCCTTCTGCTCCACGAACTCTTTGGCATCGGCATTCGCAAGTGCCTCCCACATCTCTTCGTCCGTTGCATTCTCACGACCCCAGCATAAGTTCTCACGCAACGTACCCTTAAAGAGTACCGCCGTCTGCGGCACAATCGCCACATGTTCCCTGTATGCTTTACGATCTATATTTGTAAGCACTTCCCCATTGATTGCGATGGTACCGCGTTTCGGCTGATAGAAGCCCGCAATCAGGTTCACGAGGGATGTTTTACCGCAGCCCGTACCGCCGATGATACCGACTACATCACCCTTTTTGGCCTGGAAGGAAACACGACGCAAGGATTCTGCTCCCGCCTTATCATACGAGAAGGATACCTTATGGAAGGTAATATCGTTCACACCTTCCTTCATGACCTTCTTCTTTTTATCAGACTCTTTCGTCAATATACGCTCATCGCTTTCTGCCATCGGCGCATCTTCTTCCCCGGTTTCTTTTATCTCCTCAAACGCTGCATCTTCCGCAGCCTCTCCGACTTCTTCTTCCAACATATCCGCAATACGGTTCGCACCCGCAAGGGATTTGGTTACCGTGATGATGAGGTTCGCAAGCTTCACAAGTTCCACAAGAATCTGCGCCATGTAGTTAATCAGGGCAATCAATTCACCCTGCGTTAATACGCCGTCATTGACCTGACCTGCACCGCGCCAGAGAATCAGAAGCGTCGCGCCGTTTACAATCGCGAACGTCACGGGATTCATAAAAGCACTCACACGTCCGGCAAAAAGCTGAAACTTTCGGAAGGACTCCACATCCTCATCATACTCTTTTACTTCTTCCTGCTCCATGGCAAAGGCACGCACCACACGCACACCGGTTAAGTTTTCACGGGTCTTGGTCACGACTTTATCAAGAGATGCCTGTACTTTTTTATAAAGAGGGATGCTCACAAGTAAAATGGTAAAAACAACCACCGCAAGTAACGGAATCGTAATCACGAACACCATTGCCCCTTTGACATCCACGTAAAATGCCATAATCATCGCACCAAACACAATAAAAGGAGAGCGAAGGAACAAGCGCAACACCAGATTCACGCCGGTCTGTACCTGATTCACATCCGCCGTCATGCGGTTAATCATTGTCCCTGTCCCGAACGTATCCATCTGGGAATAGGTCCTGCGCTGGATATTATCAAAAATTGCAGTCCGTAGGTTTGCGGCAAAACCGACCGCAGCCTTTGCGGCAAAATATTGTGCCACAACCGCACAGAGAAAGCCTATCAGCGCAAGGCCGACCAGCACGCCGCCCATTTTATAAATATACGGCGTATCCTGTGTCGCAATTCCTTTGTCAATGATTGCCGCCATCACAAGCGGCACAAACAACTCAAAAGAGGCCTCCAACAGCTTAAACAGGGGACCCATAATAGATTCAAGTGTGTATTTTTTGAAATATATCAAAAGTTTCTTCACGATTGTTTTTACCTTTCGCAATTCTTATTCTTACGAATGCAGCATATAATATAAATTCTGTCCGAAACGATACCAAATATCCGACCAGGTCTCGTAAGTTGCACATATCACTATAATAACCAGAAACACTGCAATACCAAATCCTATTTTTTTCTTTAAATTCGAAACTTTATTTCCGTATACTACAAGCAGTTCATTTAATTTAGCCAGTTCCAAAGCAAGTGTATCCAGTTCGTTCTGCCCTTCGGATACTTCTATTTTTTTGCCGAGCAAATCACTTACATCTACTCCCAACACTTCCGCCAGCTGTATCAATAATTCCGCATCCGGTACTGACAAACCTTTCTCCCATTTAGATACGGTCTGTCTAACAATATTCAACCGGGTTGCTAACTGCTCCTGGGAAAAGCCTTTTTCTTTTCTGAGGGTTTTTAAGTTTTCACTGAACATCTTTTGTTCCTCCTTGCGTTTTGTTAGCTGAATCATAACGGAAACAAGTCCGTTGCCGCAAGCAACGCAAATTAACATCGGCTTTTTTGCATATAATCTACACATATATTATAAAAAGGATGCTGTAAAAATCAATGTATTTTTACAACATCCTTTGTCTTACTGATTCTGTTTCTTCTCTTCCTCTTCCGGAGTCAGATACATTTTCTTTGGAACGGATACTACTTTGTTATATCCTGCAAAAGCTTCCTCCACAACGTCCTTTTTCATTTTCGGCGTAATCAGGCTGACTGCGGGAACTACCACAAGACCTGCAACCATCGCAAGCGCACCGGCTACAATCGGACTTGATAAGTAGTTAAAGAACATGTTGGATACCGTAATACCGACACCGCTTAAAAAACATGCCCACACGGAAAGCTTGGTAACACCTTTCCAGTACAGACCGTACATAAAAGGTGCAAGGAATGCGCCGGCAAGCGCGCCCCAGGAAATACCCATCAGCTGCGCGATGAAAGTATTTTTGTTCCATGCAATGAGAACTGAAAGTGCCACAAAGAAAAGGATAAATAAGCGGAGTACAATCAACTGCGTTTTATCACTCATCTTCTTAACCACATTACCCTTCACAATATCCAATGTAACGGTGGAAGAGGATGTCAATACCAGTGAAGAAAGCGTTGACATGGATGCGGAAAGCACCAGTACAATCACGATACCAATTAAGATATCGGGAAGGTTTGCAAGCATCGTCGGAATAATAGCATCGTAGATAACACCGCCGTTGGCATCATAAATATCAGCACTGGAGTAAAGTCTCGCAAAACCGCCGAGGAAATAGCATCCGCCGGCTACAATCACTGCAAAAAATGTAGATACGATTGCACCTGTTTTCACAGACTTCTCATCTTTGATTGCATAGAATTTATGTACCATCTGCGGAAGACCCCAGGTTCCGAGTGAAGTAAGGATGACAACGCTTAAAAGATTCAAAGGATCAGCACCGAAGAACGATGCATATGCGCCCTGCGCCTGTACTGTGGCATTCGCATCTGCAGGAATTTCGGAAAGACCGATTAATGCCTGATAGAAACCGCCGTTTCCGTTTAATACTGCCACAATAACTGCACAGATACCAAACAGCATAATAATACCCTGAATGAAATCATTGATGGTAGTTGCCATATATCCGCCAAGGATTACGTAAAGACCCGTCAACGCTGCCATGACAAGAATACACATTTCATACGGGATACCGAATGCCATTTCAAATAATCTTGAAAGACCGTTATATACGGAAGCCGTATACGGAATCAGAAAGATAAAAGCAATGACGGATGCACCAATCTGAAGTGCTTTGCTGTCATAACGCTTACCAAAAAAGCTCGGCATTGTCGCAGCTTTTAAATGGTTGGACATAATTCTGGTTCTTCTGCCGAGAATCACCCAGGCAAGCAAGCTTCCAATCAATGCATTCGCAAGACCAATCCACGTGGAAGCAATACCGAATTTCCATCCGAACTGTCCTGCATATCCTACAAAGATTACTGCTGAAAAATAAGAAGTACCATAGGAAAAAGCCGTAAGCCACGGGCCCGCACTGTTTCCACCGAGTACAAAATTGTCAACACTGGTTGCTTTTCTCTTTGCATAGATGCCGACTCCGATCATAGATGCAAAGAACAATACCATAAGAGTAATCTTGATAATCATTTTCTGTTCCCTACTTTCTTATTTTTATATACTTTAGTGCTTTAAAGTTTTGCGCTTTAATGCGTTAAACAATGTCAGTATAGAGCTTTTTCTTTTATTTGTCAAGAAAAAACCCGGAACATTAGCTCCGGGTTTATCAATCTTTATCTTTTATTCAGTAATTTCTTCTTTTACTTCTTCATTCATAGGAAAAGAGTCATAAGCATCCTGTTTTACTTCCGGCACAGGTGCCACTTCATTTGCCTTAGGATATACTCTCTCGACTCTTACTTTTTTCACAACGCGCAAGTTACAGGAATATATTACCCTCGTGTCACAAATGAAATCATGTAATCCCCTGTTCTCCTTATCTACAAAAATCATCAGATAACCAAGACAAAGAATTCCGCTTAAGTATTTGCCAATAGATTCACGAAACAACGCTTTGAAAAAGGTCAACTTATTGCCTTCCTCATCCACTACAACAAGGTTAAAAAGACGCTTACCGATTGTAGTACCGGCAAAAGCAGTAAAGCAGGTAAAATACGCTAACTGCACGAAATAATAAAAAATATCAAAAATGGTAAATTCAAAAATAAATGGTTTAAAAATAAATAAATCAGGACATGACATTTCCACAATTGCTATGGGAAGTTGAATAAATAATAACAAAATACCGATTATAATCATATCTATCCAAAAAGCTGCCAATCGCGGAAAGAACCCTGCTTTAGCGATAGATTGATTCATATTTATAACCTCCGTTTGCATTCTTTTCAATTATTTCAGTAATAACCTGATAATCTGATTTCGGTGTTACCTCTTTCAATTCACCAAGTAATCCTGCAAAAGGGGAAGGAGTGGAATCTTTAGAATAGAATTCAACTTCACCGCCTAAGTGCTCTTTCACACGTTCCTGGTATTCTTCGTAACGACTGATACCGTCAATCATATCATACTCTAAAGCCTGCTCTGCTGTATAAGATCTTCCGTCTGCAAGTTTATACACAGTCTGACGGTCGAGACCTCTTCCTGCAACTACCACATCTACAAAGGTTTCATAGATGTAATCTACCTGTTCCTGCATAATAGCCATCTGCTCATCTGTCATCGGTGTTCCGGAGCTACCCATTGCTTTATTCTTGCCGCTCTTGATGATAACTTCTTTTACACCGATTTTTTCAAATAATTCGCTCATTTCATAGTAAGCGGAATATACACCGATAGAACCGGTCGTTGTCATTCTGTTTGCATAGATTTCATCTGCCGCCATTGCTGCATAATATGCAGCTGAAGCTGCCAGTGAATCAAAGTATGCATAAATAGGTCTTCCTGTTTCTTCCTTATACTCCATTAATTCAAGATAAAGGTCATCACCGATGTTTGCATAACCTCCCGGAGAATCAATATAAAGTAAAATTGCTACATTGTTCTCTGCTTCGGAAAGCTCTTCGATGTATTTCACTGCAGTGGTATGATTATACTCACCTGTTGTTGAAAATACATTCTCTTCTCCCAAATCCTGAATCGTTCCGACGATTTCAACGATACCTACAAAATCTCCGATAGGAAAAACTTCCGTTCCTTCCGAAGAACTGCTGCTTTCAGGAAATACCAGATTCATTATGATATTTCCTCCAAATCCGATTAATCCGGCTCCGGTAAAAAGCAACACCGCAACCACTACCGCAATCATTTGTTTCTTGTTCATTTTTTTTCCCTCTTTTCAATAATAAATATACTACGCTTCTTCTAATGACTCATCAGGCCACTTCGAATAAAGCAATTTTAACAGAATCGGTGTCAAAATGGAAGATGCAATAATCAATAAAATGACTGATGTGAAAAATACCGGCTCCATCAATCCGACCGACAAACCTTTTTGCGCAACGATTAAGGCAACCTCACCACGTGTCATCATACCGATACCTACTTTTAAGGCATGCGGTGTTTTGATGTTACAGATTCGCGCCATAATACCGCATCCTACAATTTTGGTAATCAATGCAACAGCCACAAAGCCTAATGTGAAGAGTAAAATGGAACCGTCCAGATTATCGATGCTCGTTTTTAAACCGATACTTGCAAAGAAAATCGGTCCGAATAAAACATAAGAATTAATATCCATTCTTCGTGCGATATATTCGGAATCGTGAATATTGCAAAGAATGATGCCGGCAACATACGCACCTGTAATATCTGCAATACCGAAATACCGTTCTGCAACAAACGCCATCGCCAAACAAAGCGCAAGACCGGCAATCGTAATACGTCTTGTATGCGGATAACGCTGATCGACCTTTTTGA
This sequence comes from Lachnospiraceae bacterium, assembly GCA_015056945.1. Taxonomy (GTDB): domain Bacteria; phylum Bacillota; class Clostridia; order Lachnospirales; family Lachnospiraceae; genus UBA3766. Next base: position 16,941 of record SVFH01000018.1, read on the forward strand.
AAATTTTATAAGCAAAATATCCGCCAACAAGTGCAATACAGAAAAACAATACAGTATTTTTAACCACTACCATCGGACTGGATGACGGGTCATTGAAACCTACGACCACAGTCAGAACAACCATACCGATAATATCATCAATGATAGCGGCATTTAAAATTGTCGTGCCGATTTTTCCTTTTAATACGCCCATCTCACGAAGGGACTCTACAGTAATACCTACAGATGTCGCTGTCATAATGGTTCCGATAAAAACTGCCTTGAAGAATTCCGGTGAACCGACAGCGGAAAATCCGTAGAAACACATATAAAATATGGTTCCTCCCACAAGCGGTACAAATACACCGGCACAAGCAATCAAAAGCGCTTTCGGTCCTGTTTTAATTAAGTCTTTTAAGTTTGTTTCCAATCCCGCAGAAAACATCAAAAGGATTACTCCGATTTCTGCCATCTGCAAAATGAATTCATTCGGCTCAACCCATCCAAGCAGACAGGGTCCGATTACAAGACCGGCAATAATCTCACCAACTACCATCGGTGCCTTGCATTTTCTGGCAAGGATGCCGAATAATTTGGCAAACACAATAATGATTGCCAAATCCTTAAAAATCATAAATTTTTCCATAATTTTCTCCTCTTTTTTTCACATGAATTGTGAAATCATATATACATAATTACATCCACTTACAAACTGCAAATGCAACCGCATAGCAGACCGGCTGATGCAATAAATATATCAATAAAGAATATTTTCCAAGATAAGATAACCCCGGAATTTTATAAGATAAAATATTTTTTATCTTTTCCTTCTGATAAATTCCTTTGAAAAGGAAGTAACCGCTCATATACAAGAAAAACCACGGGAATAACGGATAATAATCCCCGGAAGTAAAAGATAAAGGCGGAAACCCAAGATAAGCCGTCAAATAATTTGCGTATAAAAATTCAGGCAAAGCAAACAAATTCAGAGATTCAAAACCAAAATGTCCCGTATTTATATTCCTGCAGAAAAGAAACAAAAGGAAAGAAATTGCAAATGCAACCCATGTATTCCATTTTTCACTGATTCTTTTAACAGGTATCATCAAAAGCATGCAGGAACCAATGCAACACAAAACACCAAAATTAATTGCTACATCCGGCGTGAAAATATATGTAACCAAAGAAACAATTACCGCTGCTCCAAGAATCGTCAAACCTCTTTTGAGCATTTTCTTTGAAAAAACAACACACATACCGGATAAAAAGATGAACCCCCAGCCAATGGACTGTTGAAAAATATAATATGCGGGATTGGTGAAAAATTCACTGAAATCTGTTGAAAAAACGGCAACGTCAAAAAGATAATGATAAATCACCATCTCAATCATCAGAATTCCCCTGAATGCATCCAACAACTCATATCGTTTCTTTTCCTGTTTCACAGTTTCCATCTAATAACCCTCAGTCAAAAAATAAATTCACCATGAAATTATTTTTATCCGCCAAATCACTATATTGCTACAATTTATTTAAATTTTCAAGTATATTTACGCTGGTTTTACATAGGATTTTTCAGAAATAAATGGTATAATTGCACCATGAAGACATATATTGATGAAATTTTATTTGAAGAAGCCAAAAAAAGAATGTTCGGAAAGGTACAGGGAGAGAAAGGAATAGGAACGCTTGCTGAGAAATCCGTACATTCCGTTTTGAAATATTACTTTGCTCCGGATGAAGCTTTTCATGAACAAAAAATCGGCCGTTTTGTGGCCGATATCTGTATTGACGGAGAAATCTATGAAATTCAGACGAAACAGTTTTATCTGATGAAGAAAAAACTTGAATTCTTTCTAAAAGAACATGATGTCACCATTATTTATCCGGTTTGTTTAGAAAACACTCTTCACTGGATATCGTGCGAAAGCGCGGGATTAAATTCCGGTGAAAATGCCTATCAATCCATTGATGCTTATCGTCGAAGCGATATTACAACCGGACGCAAAACCCGCAAAAAAGGGATGCCCTATCACTTTTTTCAAGAGCTTTACGGTATTAAAGATTTCATTCATCATGAGAATCTCCATTTTATCTTGGCAATTCTTTCAACAGAAGAATACCGTTTATTGGATGGTTACGGACCGCAGAAAAAAATCCGTGCTACCAAAACAGATAAAATACCTATTAAATTGCTGGACTTAATTTCTCTTCAGAACTCTGCCGACTTTGTCAAATTATTGCCGGAAGGTCTTCCTGAAACCTTTCTTTCTTCGGATTTTGGCCGAAAGGCAGGTATCAGCCGCGATTTAGCAGGTGTTTCATTAAATATTTTACAGGAATTACAGATTGTTACCCGTATCGGAAAAGAAGGGAACGCATATGTTTACAGGGTGAATTCACTTTTATAGGCGGATTCACCCTTTTTCATTTCTATACTTACTTTCTCTGATAACATAATGAAATACATCCAAATTCGTAAATCCCATCTTCTGAATCAAAGCAACAGATTTCTCAACATCTTCTTTGCTGTTATATTCAGGAATAAAAGGAATTCTGATTACAACATGCTCTTTCCCGACATGTTCTGCCAAAACAGACAGATTCTTTATAACTCTGTCATTCTCAATTCCCGTGTAAGCCTTATAAATCTCAGGATTCATATCTTTGATATCTACAATATAGTCGGTGACAGCGCCAATCACTGTTTCCAAATTTTTAAGCGGTACATTAAGTGAAGTTTCCACCGTAATATTCCAGTCATCACCACATATATTCCGAAATTCCCTGATAAAATCAGCATGGAGTAAAGATTCTCCTCCACCAAACGTTACACCACCGTTTGTTGCCATAAAGTAAAGGTTATCAATTTTTACTTTTTCATATAACTCTTTTGGCGTAACTTTTTTACTTTTAATTGCAACTTCAGGCGCCCATGTATACGGATTCAGGCAATATTTACAGGAAAGCGGACAACCGTAAGAAGCAACAAGAGTCGTAACTCCTGTTCCATCTGTCATAAGCCGGTGTCTGTCTATCGTAAGCAGCGGCATGGTTATTTCATTATTCATTTAAATAATCCTCTTCCGTATCTGAATCATCCGGTATGTAAGGCATATCACCCATGAGTATCTCTTCCGTTTCTTCTTCAGAATCGTCAGATATATATTCTATACCACCTTCATAATCATCAGGATCTTCCATCTCTGTATCACCCTCAATATACATTACATCACCATCCAGTTCTACCGGATTTATTTCATAAATAATATCCTCCGCAAAATCTGCAATGGCTTCCACCGGATTGCAGGCTGTCAAAGTCGTGCAAACACCTGCCGTAATTCCTGCAACAGCAACTGCTTTTCCAAGGCTCTGTTTTAATGCCAATTCACGTTCAAGATATCGAACCTCTGCTTCACACTTCGGGCATGTTCCCTTACAATCTCCCTGATGTTTGCATTCTGATACTACGAACTCAATATCATTCTTTTCAGCAATCTGTCTGCGGATTTCCTTTAAAGCTTTACATTTTTCTTTTCCCCTCATATAATTTGTTCTCCTTTTCCTCTGATAAAAAAATGTTGTAGGATGATTAAGTCTTTTACTTTTTAACCATTATCAATCCCTGTTCTGATATAGATACGTAACAAAAATGGATTTTTATGGAAATAATAATAATTTTTTATTTTTGTCATTTTTACCAAAAATCATTATGTCCTAATAAATGTTCTGTCTTTCTCAGTTATGCCGGATTCATCCGATACATATCGTTCAACTCTCATATGCAAATCATATTTCTCTCTTAAATGAATTATTTTCTTCATCATTTCTGTTTCATGATGTCGATCAAGATATTCTTGATTTTCCCAACTGTCTATTAAAAGAATAGTTTCATTATCATCAACAGGAAAAAAGTAATCATATCTCAAATTACCTTCTTCTGCACGAATATCATCGACAATCCCACTTGAAATCATTTCATGTACAAATTTTCCGGCATTTCCGGATTCTCCGGTATAATAAATATTTATTGTAATAGCCATCACTTTCACTCTCTTTCTTTTATTATTTAAAAGAGCCTCTGCTTAATATAAAATAAACAACCATTTATATTAAGCAAGGCTCATTTTCAGTTATTATTCATTTTCTTCCGTTTCTTCTTTTATTTCTTCAATAGGAGAAACAGAAGTCGAATCATCCTCTATAACTTCATTGCTGATATCTTCTACATCGATTTCACCATTTTCGTCAGTTACTTTCTCACGTACCTTTGCAATTTTAGCAACAGAAACCTTATCATCTAAGTTGATTAATTTCACACCGGAAGTAATTCTTCCTAAGGTTGAAATATCACCCATTCTAATCTGAATAATAATACCGGCTGTAGTAATCATCATAATTTCATGATCGTCATTAACAGCTTTGACACCAATAACATAACCTGTCTTATCAGTAATCTTATAGCACTTCACACCCTTACCGCCACGTTTCTGAACATTGAATTCTTCAAGATAAGTACGTTTACCCATACCTTTCTCTGAAACGATTAATAAGGAATCGCCCTGATGATCTAACTGCATACCAACGATTTCATCCTGGTCGGCAAGATTCATACCGATGACACCCATGGATGTACGACCGGTCGCGCGCACATCGGTTTCTTTGAAGCAGATACACATACCATGTTTGGTTACCAGATAAATCAATGTATCTTTATCTGTTGATTTTACTTCAATCAATTCATCATCATCGCGAAGCGTAATTGCCTGAAGACCATTTTTACGGATATTGCTGTATTCTGTAATATGTGTCTTCTTAACAGTACCCTTACGCGTTACCATAAAGAGGTTCTTTGTTTCCTCATATTCCTTAATCGGAATAATCGCTGAAATCTTTTCGCCCGGATTCAACTGAAGAAGATTAATGATTGCCACACCTCTTGCAGTACGTCCTGCTTCCGGAATTTCATATGCTTTCAAACGATATACACGACCCATATTGGTAAAGAACATGATATAGTGATGCGTTGTGGTCATCAAAAGATCTTCGATATAATCATCTTCAATCGTCTGCATACCTTTAATTCCACGGCCGCCTCTGTGCTGCGACTTAAAGTTATCCACTGTCATTCTCTTAATATATCCCAAAGAAGTCATGGCAATTACCGTATTTTCATTCGGTACAAGGTCTTCCATGGAAATATCATATTCATCAAAACCAATCTTGGTTCTTCTGTCATCACCATACTTCTGCGCAATCAATAGAATTTCTTCTTTGATTACTCCCAAAAGTAATTTCTCATCAGCAAGGATTGCCTTTAAATAAGCAATTCTTTCCAGTAATTCCTTATGTTCGTTCTCAATCTTTTCTCTTTCCAAGCCGGTTAATGCACGCAGACGCATATCTACGATTGCCTGTGCCTGGATTTCTGTCAGACCGAAACGCTCCATCAAGGACATCTTAGCAGCTTGTGTATTTTCACTGGCGCGGATAATCTTAATTACTTCATCAATATTATCAAGCGCAATCAATAAGCCCTGTAAAATATGATCACGTTCTTCTGCCTTACGTAAATCATATTTCGTTCTTCTGGTTACTACATCCTTCTGATGTAAAAGGTAATACTTTAACATATCAAGGATATTAAGAACTTTTGGCTCATTATTCACAAGTGAAAGCATAATTACACCGAATGTATCCTGTAACTGTGTATGCTTATAAAGCTGATTCAACATTACATTCGGATTAATATCTTTACGTAATTCGATTACAATACGCATTCCTTCGCGGTTTGTCTCATCACGCAAATCCGTAATACCTTCGACTTTTTTATCTTTTACAAGCTCAGCAATTTTTTCAATCAGACGTGCTTTGTTTACCATATACGGAAGTTCTGTTACAACAATACGGTTTTTACCGTTTTGTAATGTTTCTATATTGGTTACCGCACGTACACGAATTTTACCACGTCCTGTTCTGTAAGCTTCCTCAATACCTCTTGTACCAAGAATCATAGCTCCAGTCGGGAAGTCAGGTCCTTTGATAATATCCATTACTTCCTCAATCTCGGTTTCGCGGTCTTCTTCTACCTGATTATCAATAATCTTAACAACGGCATTGATTGTTTCGCGAAGGTTATGAGGCGGAATGTTTGTTGCCATACCTACCGCAATACCGGTCGTACCATTCACAAGAAGATTCGGATAACGGCTTGGTAAAACAACAGGCTCTTTCTCCGTTTCATCGAAGTTCGGGATGAAATCAACCGTATCTTTTTCATAATCTACAAGAAGCTGCATGGAAAGCTTTGATAATCTGGCTTCTGTATATCGCATCGCAGCTGCACCGTCACCATCGACAGAACCGAAATTTCCGTGTCCGTCAACCAACGGATATCTTGTTGACCAGTCCTGTGCCATATTAACCAACGCACCATAAATAGAACTGTCACCGTGCGGATGGTATTTACCCATGGTATCACCAACGATACGGGCGCTCTTACGATGAGGCTTATCCGGACCGTTGTTCAATTCTATCATGGAATAAAGAACTCTTCTCTGTACAGGTTTCAAACCATCTCTTACATCCGGCAATGCGCGGGCAGCTATAACGCTCATCGCATAGTCTATATAAGAAGTTTCCATTGTTTTCTTTAAATCAACTTCTTGAATTTTATCAAAAATTGTATCATCCATTGAGAGATGTTCCTTTCATTAAATATCCAAATTCTTAACAAACTTCGCGTTTTCTTCAATAAACTCTCTACGGGGTTCTACTTTATCACCCATCAAAACAGTAAAGGTCAAATCTGTTTCTGATTCAGTCTGCTCATCCATCGTTACACGAAGAAGAATTCTCTTTTCCGGATCCATGGTTGTTTCCCAAAGCTGTTCTGCATCCATTTCACCAAGACCTTTATAACGCTGAATTTTATTACTGTTATCTCTTCCGACTTCTTTTAATATATTATCAAGTTCTTCATCGGAATAAGCATACCAGACTTTCTTATTACGCTCGAGTTTATAAAGAGGAGGTTGTGCAAGATACACATAACCCTGCTTAATAAGCTCCGGCATAAAACGATATAAAAATGTTAACAAAAGCGTACTGATATGTGCACCGTCAACATCGGCATCAGTCATAATAATAATTTTATGATATCTTAATTTACTGATATCAAAATCATCATGAATTCCTGTACCGAAAGCAGTAATCATTGCCTTGATTTCTGCATTGGCATATATTTTATCAAGTCTGGCTTTTTCAACATTTAAGATTTTTCCTCGAAGCGGAAGAATAGCCTGTGTAGCTCTGCTTCGCGCAGTTTTTGCACTACCACCCGCGGAATCACCCTCTACGATGTAAATTTCACAATTTTCAGGATTTTTATCGGAACAATCTGCGAGCTTACCGGGAAGAGCCATACCTTCCAAAGCTGTTTTACGTCTGGTTAAATCACGGGCTTTACGAGCTGCCTCTCTTGCACGCTGTGCAAGAATGGACTTCTCACAAATAACCTTTGCCACAGAGGGATTCTGCTCTAAAAAGTAAGTTAACTGTTCACTTACAATCTGATCAACGGCAACTCTTGCTTCTGTATTACCAAGTTTTTGCTTGGTTTGTCCTTCAAACTGAGGGTCTTCAATTTTGATGGATACAATCGAAGTTAAACCTTCTCTGATATCTTCACCGCTTAAATTTGCCTCTGTATCTTTCAATAATTTCGCACTTCTTGCATAATCGTTAAAAGTCTTTGTTAATGCATTTCTGAAACCGGATAAGTGTGTTCCTCCTTCCGGTGTATTAATATTATTAACAAAGCTGTATGTACTCTCGTTAAAAGAATCATTATGCTGTAATGCTACTTCAACATACACATTATTTCTTGTTCCCTCGAAATAAAGAATATTCTCATAAATGGGGGTTTTTCCTTTATTCAGATACTGAACAAATTCTTTAATTCCGCCTTCATAATGAAATGCTTTTTCTTTGATTTCTTCTAAACGTTCATCGCGTAAAACAATTTTTAGTCCTTTTGTTAAAAAGGCCATTTCACGGAATCTCTGTTTCAATGTATCAAAGTCAAAAACAGTTTCTTCAAAAATAGTCGGATCCGGTAAAAAAGATACTTTTGTACCTGTTTTATCTTCAGGACAAGTTCCGATTTCTTTCAAAGGATACATAACAACACCGCGTTCATAACGCTGGATATATATTTTACCTTCTCTGTAAATCTCTACTTCAAGCCAGTTAGAAAGAGCATTTACAACAGACGCACCTACACCGTGAAGACCGCCGGATACTTTGTATCCTCCGCCACCGAATTTACCGCCGGCATGAAGAATCGTAAATACTACTTCAACAGCAGGAATACCTGCTTTCTGATTGATTCCGACAGGAATACCTCTTCCGTTATCCACTACAGTAACGGAATTATCCTTATTAATGGTTACCTTAATGGTATTACAAAAACCTGCAAGCGCTTCATCAATGGAATTATCTACGATTTCATAAACCAGGTGATGTAATCCTCTTAAAGATGTAGTACCAATATACATACCCGGTCTTTTACGTACAGCTTCCAAACCTTCCAAAATTTGAATTTGATCTGCTCCGTATTCCTGACTCATACTTATCCTTGCCTTTCTTCATTCTTTTCCCGGTCGTTATTTTCATTTTCTTCCACACTTCCGGCTACTATTTTATACACTTTATCAATCATAAAACGATTATTTACAAACTCATCCAATCCCGTACAGGTAATAATCGTCTGAATATCACCTATGCTGTTTAACAAATAATTCTGTCTGTTACTGTCTAACTCTGACAATACATCATCCAATAAAAGCACGGGAATATCTTTGGTAATTCTTTTCACCAGTTCAATTTCCGCTAATTTTAAAGATAATGCAGCAGTACGCTGCTGACCCTGGGAACCGAATTTTCTGATATCAATTCCATTTACCATGAAAGCAAAATCATCTCTGTGAGGTCCTACTGAAGTAGATTTGGATTTAATATCCCTATCCTGCGCTTTCTTTAATTCTGTTCCTATTTCTTCTGCAGAAACATTCGGCTCATAAATAATCTCAATATTTTCAAGACCGCCTGACAATTTATAATGGATATCTTTCATAATTTCATTTAACTGTGCCGTAAAATGAATTCTTCGCTCTATAATCTTGCTTCCGTAAGATTCAAGCTGTGTATCCCAAATCATCAATGTTTCCCTTAAAGAGGGATTAAAATATAAATCTTTTAACAGCTTATTTCGCTGATTGATTATTTTATTATAATTATTTAAATTATAAATATAAAACTGGTCCAGCTGACATAATTCCATATCTACAAATCTTCTTCTGTAAGCCGGTCCGTCTTTAATAATATTTAAATCCTCGGGAGAAAAGAAAACAACATTCAAAAGGCCAATCAAATCTGATGCTTTTTTAATTCTTTCACAGTTAATTGCAATTCCTTTTGATTTGGATTTACGTAAATGCATATCTATACGATAATCCATACCATCCTTTTCAAGAAGAGTACGTATATGTCCTTCTTCTTCATCAAAATTTACAATTTCACTATCTTTACTTCCCTTATGTGATTTCGTTGTGGCGGACAAATAAATGGCTTCCAGGATATTGGTTTTTCCCTGGGCATTATTTCCGTAGAGAATTGTTGTTCCTCTGTCAAACGAAAGATTTAAACTCTTATAATTTCTGTAATTCTCTAATTCCAGTGATTTGATAAACATCTCATTACTCCGTACTGTTTCAATCAACAGCGTAGATTCATTTCTTTTATTCTACTTTAACACTCATATTTCTGTATTCCACAACATCACCGGCAACGATTTTTTTGCCGCGTTGTAAAGTCACTTCGCCATTTACCTTAACAAGACCGTCCTGAATACAAAATTTGGCATCACTTCCGTTTGATACCATATTCGCAGCTTTCATAAGCTGTCCTAATTTAATAAAATCATCTTTTAATACAAAAGTTTCCATGAAAACTCCTTAACTTGCTGCTGTAAAATTAACCGGTAAAATTAAATAAATATAGTTCTGTTCTTCATCACGGATAAAGCAGGGAGATTTAGGATTAACCATGTAAAGATCAACTTCTTCTTCATCAATGACACGAAGTGCATCAATTAAGAATTTAGGATTAAATCCGATCATAATATCCTTACCTTCTTTACGGATATCAATACTCTCATTCATGCTTCCTACAACCGAATTAATTTTTAACTCAAGAAAACCATCATTTACACTGATAATAACAGGCTTTTTATCACCTTCTTTTACAAGAAGGGTAGCTCTGTCTATACAATCTAAAAATTCTTTCTTGTTAATTGTAAATTTGGTTTCATAATCAGTAGATAACATCTGATCAATCTTAAAATATTCGCCCTCTATCAATCGGGAAACAAATACGGTATTATCGAATTCAAATACAATAAACTTATCAGTGATGTAAATAATAACGTCTTTATCTGCTTCTCCGCCTATAATCTTGATTAAATCATTCAGACTTTTGCCGGGAACAATACATTTCTTGTATCCGTAACTGTTTTTCATATAAATTTTTCGGATGGAAATACGATGTCCGTCCAAAGAAACAACACGCAGACAATTATCATTAATTTCAAAGAATTCTCCGCCCATTATTTTATTTGTATCATTTTCCATAATTGAGAAAATGGTCTGTCTGATTACTTCTTTTAAGGCAAACTGAGAAATCTCAATACCGTCCATTCTGTCTACAGAAGGAAGATCTGTAAATTCTTCCCAATTTCTTCCCATAATGTTGAATACTGAATTCTCACATGTAATAACAAATTTCAAACTGTCATCGCTGTTGATATGAATCATGCTGTCAGGAAGTTTACGAACAATTTCGGAAAATACTTTACATTCAATAGCAATAACACCTTTTTCAATAATGGTTCCTTCCACAAATGTTTCAATACCTAAATCCATATCGTTTGCTACAAGACGGATAGAATCACCTCTTGCATCAATTAAGATACATTCTAAAATAGACATTGTTGTTTTATTGGAAACTGCTTTAGATACAATCTGAACACCTTTTAAAAGATTGGATTTAGAAATACTAAGTTTCATTTTGTGTATAAACTCCTTTCCTGTTTAAACCATCCGGTTCTGCCGCATATATATTAAATAATTAATTATTAATTAGTATTATTAGTAATAATAGGTGTGTATAATGTGCATAACCCCTTCTATTATACTAAATTTCAAGGAAAAATGGAATGGATAACTTGTGAAAATAAGCCGGATAAGTGAAAAATAATTCAAAAGTTATCAACATCTTAATTTTCGTAAATTTTTTAAAAAAATGAACCGGTAAAATTATACACATGAAATAACCCTTTTTATAAACAATCAGTTGGGGATAATTTTTTTCTTAATAATTTCAATGTGTTGTGCAAGTTCGCTGTTTGTAGCAAGCTGTTCTTCTATTTTGTTAACACCGTGTAAAACGGTAGTATGGTCCTTACGGTCAAGTATTTTACCAATGTTTGTCAAAGAAATATCGGTTAATTCCCTGCAAAGATACATAACAACCTGTCTTGGAAGCACAAATTCAGCATTACGCTTCTTTGAAGTGATATCCTGGGCATTGACGCCGTAATGCTCAGCAACAACCTGTATAATAATAGTAGGAGTAATGAGCTTTGGCTTGTCCGGATAAATCATATCTTTTAATGCTTCTTCCGCAAGTTCCATTGTAATAGGTTTATTATTAATTTTTGCGAAAGCAATTAATTTATTGAAAGCACCTTCCAGTTCACGGATATTTGATTTAATGTTTGTAGCTATGTATTCAATAATTTCATTGCTGATGGAGCCTGTTTTGTTATAAGGTTCCGCAATTTTAAGAAGAATAGCGACACGGGTTTCATAATTGGGAGGCTGAATATCAGCGGGAAGTCCCATCTGGAATCTTGAAGAGAAACGTTCGTCAAGAGTTTCCATCTGTTTGGGATGCTTATCCGATGAAATAATAATAGCCTTACCATTATTATATAGCGTATTGAAAGTATGGAAGAATTCTTCCTGCGTACTTTCTTTACCGATAATGAACTGAATATCGTCAATTAAAAGAACGTCAACTGTTCTGTATTTATCACGCAGTTTATTCATGGAAGAAGAATTACCGCTACGGATAGATTCAATTACTTCATTTGTAAAAGTTTCACTGTTTACGTATAAAACCTTCATATTAGGATTATGATCCAGAATATAGTGGCCGATGGAATGCATCAAATGTGTTTTACCAAGACCGGAACCTCCGTAAATAAAAAGAGGATTAAAAACTTCACCCGGTGATTCGGCTACTGCCAGACAAGCAGATTGTGCAAAGTTATTGTTACTGCCTACGACAAAGTTATCAAAAGTATATTTGGTAGCAAGATTAGCCTGTCTGTATAAATCAATTTTTTCAGAAGAAGTATTTTCGGCAGGTTCTTCTGAATTTTCATTTGCTACATTTTCAAGAATGAAGTTAATTTCATAAAAATCATTCATCATTTCACAAATTGTAACCTGAAAGAAATCTTTATATTTTCTTATAATATATTCAAGAATATGAGACTGGTCGGAAGCAATTGAAATAGTAACAACATGATCTTCCACACTATGAAATTTCAAATTCTTAATCCAGGTTGCATATACAACATTGGATAATTCGTATTCTCTTTTGATTGTTTCTTTGATTAATTCCCAATTCTCCTGAATTGCATGCATGACAGCACTTCCTTCCGAAATAATAAGTTCTTATTTATATATGTATTTTTATTAAAGGCGCAAAAAAGTTCAATATAATTTTACCTTAAATAAGGAAAATAATCAAATGATAAAAAAAAATCTTTTATGTTAACTTAAAAAAGAGAAAAATAAATTTTTACACAAAGTTATCTACACTTATGTGTATAACTCTGTAGAAAAAATAAACACTAAAAAGGTCGAAAAATGGTAAGTTTTGAGATTATTTTGTCGAAAAATGGGGATAAAACGATAATTTATCCACATTTAATACACATGTTGTGGATTAGTTTATGTTAATTTTTTATTTGTAACCATCTTTTTTTTGTTTATCAATATTTAGTATGAAAGAAGTATAAGAATATCTATATGTTGAAAAAAATTTTTTTTATAAATTTATAGCTTTTAAAAGTATTTTTTTATGCGAATAAAAATTAGAAAAATTCCTTGACGGAACGGGTTTCTTCCTATATAATTGCAAATGATGTTTTCGACATAAGTAAAGGAGGTGTTAGAATATGAAAATGACATTTCAGCCGAAAAAGAGACAGAGATCTAAAGTTCACGGATTCAGAGCAAGAATGAGTACTCCGGGCGGAAGAAAAGTATTAGCTGCCAGAAGAGCAAAAGGAAGAAAGCAGTTATCAGCATAGGCCGCAGTTTTGTGGCCTTTTTCATTTATTAAAAAAAGGTGATGAAATGATTTTTACGGATTCATTAAGAAAAAATCATGAATTTCAGTCTGTTTTTAAGAGTGGTAAATCTTATGCCAACAAATTGTTTGTAATGTATGTGTCGAAAAATCAGCTCGAAGGAAACAGAATCGGAATTTCAGTCAGTAAAAAAGTCGGTAACAGCGTAGTAAGACATCGTGTAAAACGACTTGTGAAAGAAAGTTACAGACTACACGAAGAAATGTTTAATAGTGGTTTAGACATTGTAGTCATAGGAAGAAACAATGCCGCGTCTGCCACATTCCGGGAGACGGAAAGTGCATTACTGCATCTTATGAAACTTCATGGAGCTATTAAATAAGAAGAAACACATGAAGTAATATGGTAATTAAAGATGAAAAAGATATTAATTGCTGTTATAAAATTTTATCAAATTTATATTTCTCCGATGAAGACAACAAAGTGTCCCTATTTTCCTTCCTGTTCCCAATATGGTCTGGAAGCAATTCAGAAATACGGGGCTTTGAAGGGATCTTTGCTGGCGGCATGGAGAATTATAAGATGTAATCCTTTTTCTAAAGGCGGATATGATCCTGTTCCTTAGAAAAAGTTAAAAATGGAGGTTTTAAATTGTATTATTTAATGTTAACGGAGGTTTCCGGTATCTTAGGACCTATTGCAAAAGTTCTGGGATTGATTATGGCAGGAATTTTCTGGGTACTTGACAAAATAGGTATACCTAACTTAGGTTTGGTTATCATTATTTTTACATTTGTTATTTATTTACTTTTACTTCCTTTAACTTATAAACAGCAGAAATTCTCTAAATTTTCTGCAATTATGAATCCTGAAATTCAGGCAATTCAGGCAAAATATAAAGGAAGACAGGATCCTGATGCAATGCAGGCCATGAATATGGAAACACAGGCGGTTTATGCAAAGTATGGTGTAAATCCGATGGGTAGCTGCTTACAGTTATTGATACAGATGCCGATTCTTTTTGCCTTATATCGCGTAATTTATGCAATTCCTGCATATGTACCGAAGATAAAAGAAGCATTCTTTCCGTTTGTAACAATGTTAAGTGAGCAGGCAGGAAGTTCTGAATTTATTCAGACATTATCTTCTGCAGCTATGTTTAAGAAGAATTTTAAGAATGAACTTTTTACATCAGGTGATCCTACTTATGTACAGAATACTTTTATTGATGTTTTAAACAGAGCAAGTAAAGCAGACTGGGATTTAATTACTGATAAATTCCCTGCATTAAGTACAACAATTGAAAGTACTCTTGAAAATCTTGAAGTTTATAATAATTTCCTTTCTCTTAATATTGCATATTCTCCGTGGGATATTATCAGAATGGAATGGGTATCAGATGAAAGAAGCATCTTAATCATTGTTTTGGCATTGATGATTCCTTTATTGGCCGGATTAACACAGTGGATCGGATTTAAGCTTTCTCCTGCTGCTGCAACGAATAATGACAAAGGACAGGAAGAGAATCCCATGATGGCATCCATGAAGACCATGAATAATGTGATGCCTATTATGTCAATTGTTTTTTGTTTCACATTTCCTGTAGGTATGGGTCTTTACTGGATTGCCGGTGCTGTAATTCGTGCGATTCAGCAGATTGTGATTAATAAATATATTGATCATATGGATATTGATGCAATTATTTCAAAGAACACTGAGAAATATAAAGAAAAAATGAAAAAACGTGGCGATTTGATTCAGGGAATCAATGAAAGAGCTAATGTAAATACCCAGAGAATTAATAATCCTTATACAAATAAAGTAAATAATGTATCTAAATCTGCAGATGAAATTGCAAATGATAAAAAGAAATCAGCAGAATATTATAGCAAAACAACAAATGCCAAGCCGGGTAGTATTGCTGCCAAAGCAGGTATGGTAAAACAGTACAACGAAAAGAACAATAAATAAATGTTTTTTTCAGATGGAGGGTAAAAATGGAATATATTGAATTTAGTGCTAAAACCGTAAATGATGCAATTACTGCAGCATGCCAGCATTTTACGGTAGCCAGTGACAGTCTTGATTATGAAGTAATCGAAGAAGGTTCTTCAGGATTTCTTGGAATTAATGCAAAGAAAGCTGTTATCAAAGCACGTGTGAAAGAAGTAGAATTAAGTATAGAAGATAAGGCAAAAGTTTTCTTAAATGATGTACTTGGCGCTATGGATATTACAGCTGTTGTTGAAGTGAAATATGAAGAAAGCGAAAAAACACTTGATATTAACTTAAACGGCGAAGATATGGGTATTTTAATCGGTAAAAGAGGACAGACCCTTGATTCATTACAGTATCTTGTTTCCATGGTTGTAAATAAGGGTTCTGATGAATATATCCGTGTTAAGGTTGATACAGAGAACTATCGCGAAAGAAGAAAGTTAACACTTGAAAATCTTGCAAAGAATATTGCATTCAAGGTAAAAAGAACAAAGAGAAGTGTTTCTTTAGAGCCTATGAATCCTTATGAAAGAAGAATTATTCATTCTGCATTACAGAATGACAGATATGTTACAACACACAGTGAAGGAGAAGAACCTTTCAGAAAAGTTGTTGTTACATTAAAAAAATACTAAATACATAACATCAATAGGGCTACTGAATTATTAGTGGCCCTTTTTTTCAATCATAGGAATTAAGGAAGACAAGGAGAATCCTTATGAAAACAGATACGATTGCAGCAATAGCAACTGCACTTTCTCCGTCAGGAATCGGTATCATCAGAATTAGCGGAGATGAAGCAATTGAAACAGCAGATAGAATATTCAGAAGTAAAAGCGGTAAAAAAATAGCAGAAGTGAAAAGCCATACGGTTCATTATGGTTTTATTTATGACGGCGATGAAATGATTGATGAAGTAATGGCGGTTGTGATGAAAGCACCTCATTCTTTTACCAGGGAAAATACCGTAGAGATTGACTGTCATGGCGGTGTTTACGTGATGAATAAAATTTTGCAGACTGCTTTAAAAAATGGTGCGCGAATGGCAGAACCGGGTGAATTTACCAAACGTGCTTTTATGAATGGGAGAATTGATTTAACCAAAGCCGAAGCAATTATGGATTTGATTCAGTCCAAAAATGAAGCAGCTAGAAAGAATTCCCTTTCTCATTTGAAAGGTGATATGTATCAAAAGATAAAAAAACTCAGAGAAGATATTTTATATGAAATCGCTTTTATCGAATCTGCACTTGATGATCCGGAACATATCAGTCTGGATGGTTTTCATGAGCGGCTTGAAAATAAAACAACAGAGATAATTTCAGTAGTAAAGAGATTAATTAATTCGGCAGAAAACGGAAGGATTCTAAAAGAAGGAATCAATACGGTTATCGTAGGAAAACCAAATGTCGGAAAATCTTCTTTTTTAAATCTTTTATTGGATGAAGAAAGAGCAATCGTAACAGATATAGCCGGTACAACCCGTGATACTTTGGAAGAGTCGGTATCATTAGATGGCATTACTTTGAATCTTATCGATACTGCAGGAATCAGAAATACCGATGATCCCGTGGAACAAATTGGTGTGAATAAAGCGAAGAAATCCTTGGAAGAAGCGGATTTAATGATATATATGGTTGATAGTTCCATACCTTTGGATGAGAGTGATTTAGAAATTATCCCTTTATTGGATCCGTTTAAAACCATTGTTCTTTTGAATAAATCAGATTTAACACCTGTTGTAACAAAAGAAATGGTAGAACAATATTTCAAAGATGGAATTTTGCCACAGTGTATTACAATTGCTGCAGGTAAAAAAGAAGGTTTGGAGCGTTTCAGTGGTTTAATCAAAGAAAAGTTCTTTGCAGGAGAGATTTCTTTTGATGAAGAAATAATGATTTCAAATATGCGACAAAAGGATTTACTTGTTCAGACTTTGTCACATATGGAAATGGTAAAAAGAAGTTTGGAAGATGATATGCCGGAAGATTTTTATTCTATAGATTTGATGGCAGCTTATGCTTCTCTTGGTGAAATGATTGGAGAAGAAGTGGGTGAAGATTTGGTAAATGAAATCTTTTCTAAATTTTGTATGGGAAAATAGTTATTTTTTTTACAAAATCAAAGTTCTTTCATGGAAAGATATTGCTCTTTCCTTATAAAAACTGGTAAAATGATTTTAACTATTGTTTTTTATTTGAAAAGGAGAATGGGAAGTGTTATTGCGTGGTTCCGATATTATTGTAAAAACAATTATTGAACAAGGCTGTGATACTGTTTTTGGTTATCCGGGCGGACAGATTATTGATGTTTATGATTCCCTGTATCAGTACCAAAATGAAATCAGACATATTTTAACTGCGCATGAACAAGGAGCTGTACATGCGGCAGACGGTTATGCAAGATCTACCGGTAAGACAGGTGTTGTGATTGCAACCTCCGGTCCCGGTGCAACCAATCTGGTAACAGGTATTGCAACTGCATATATTGATTCTGTTCCGATGATTATTGTTACCGGAAATGTTGTGCGTGAGCAAATCGGTTCCGACAGTTTTCAGGAGATTGATATTACAGGTATTACGCTTCCTATTACAAAGCACAATTATTTTGTTGATTCCATTGATATGCTTGCGGATACAATACGGGAGGCTTTTGAAATTGCAGCTTCCGGAAGACCGGGTCCTGTATTAATTGATGTGCCGCGTGATGTACAGATGGAAGAGTTTGAATATGAGCCGAAACCTCCTGTGATTCCGGGTGGAAGAATTCCGGCAAAAGATATTAGAATTGAACCTGCGGCAGAATGTATTAATCAGTGTAAAAGACCTTTTATTTATTATGGAGGCGGATTGATTTCTTCGGGTGCGCAGGAGGAAATGTTTGAACTTGCGGAATTGATTGATGCCCCGATTGGTTGTTCCATGATGGGAATTTCCGGTGTACCAAGCGACCATCCGAGATTTCTCGGAATGCAGGGAATGCATGGACATTATGCATCAACCATGTCTATGCACAGTGCAGATTGTATCATTGCTTTGGGCGTTCGTTTCAATGACCGTGTTACAGGAAACCGTGCTAAATTTGCAACGCGTTCCAAAATTATTCATATTGATATAGAAGGTGCTGAACTTTCAAAGACAACGAATGATACACATAAATTGCGCGGTGATATCAAGATGACACTTCAGAAACTTATTCCTTTGATTCAAAAGAAGGAACATCCTGAGTGGCAGGAAAGAGTTGCAGCTTTTAAAGAAAAGGAAAAAGAAACTTTGGATTGCCGCGAAGGTATGACACCCCGCAATATCATTCATACATTGAATCGGTATAAAAATAATAATACACCGGTTGCGACAGATGTAGGACAACATCAGATGTGGTCTGCACAGAATTTAGAATTTGCTTCGGCAAGACGGTTTATTTCAAGCGGCGGTCTTGGTACTATGGGATTTGGCATGGGTGCTGCAATCGGCGCACAGATTGCAACCGGAGAACGCAGTGTATTAGTTACCGGAGACGGAAGTTTTGCAATGAGTATGAATGAACTTGCGACTGCCGTAACCTATAAGGTGCCGATGGTTATCATGATTATGAATAACGGTGTGCTTGGTATGGTACGTCAGTGGCAGACACTTTTTTATGATAAACATTATTCTGCTACGGTTTTAAACAGACAGACAGATTTCGTGAAGCTTGCTGAGGCATTCGGTGGAGCAGGAATGTGTGTTACTACATTGGAGGAATTGGAAACCGCTTTGCAAAAAGCATTTGTATATGAGGGTCCTTTTATCATCGATTGCAGAATTGATAAAGATGAATGTGTATTTCCCATGTTGCCGCCAGGCGGTTCCATGGATGATATTATTGTAAAGGCAGGTAACTAAAATGGAGCGTTATACAATTGCAATTTTGGTAAGAAACCAATTTGGTGTTTTGAATCGTGTTACCAGTATGTTCAGAAGAAGACGTTTCAATATTTCCTGTCTTACGGTTAGTGAAACGGAATCACCGGATTGTTCCCGTATTACTGTTTTATTTGATGGTGAGGAAGAGACAAAGCAGCAGCTTTTTAACCAGTTCTATAAATTGCCGGATGTTATTTCTATTAAAGAATTACATAAGGAAGATTCTGTTAGTTGTGAACTACTGTTAATCAAAGTGGAAAATACACCGGAAAGCAGGGAAGAAATACGTTCTGCGGCGGATGCTTTTGATGCGAAAACAGTTGACTATACCAGAGAAGCGGTTATGATGCAGGTTACGGGAGACAGCCGACGTATTGATGATTTCATTAATATCATGCGTGATTTCGGAATTCTTGAAATTTGTCGTACAGGAATTGTTTCATTAGAACGCGGTAGTGCGACTATCCGCAATTTGATGGTTTAATATAGGAAGAAAAGAGATTTAATAATATGCCTGAAGCTAGAATTCAAACAGATATTTGTATTATCGGAGCAGGTCACGCCGGATGCGAGGCCGCTTTGGCATGCGCAAGACTTGGTTTTGAAACGGTTCTTTTTACCGTAAATGTGGAAAGTATCGCACTTATGCCCTGCAATCCGAATATAGGCGGAACTTCCAAGGGACATTTGGTCAGGGAGCTTGATGCCCTTGGTGGCGAGATGGGTAAAAATATTGATAAAACTTTTATCCAGTCTAAGATGCTTAATTTATCCAAAGGTCCTGCTGTGCACTCACTTCGCGCGCAGGCGGATAAAGCAGATTATACCAGAAGTATGCGTACGATTCTTGAAAACCAGGAGCACCTTACAATTAAGCAGGGTGAGGTTTGTGAAATTATTACAGAAACAACTGCAAACGGTAAACCAAGAGTCACCGGTGTGAAAATTTTTACAGGTACTATTTATGAATGTAAGGCAGCGATTCTTTGTACCGGAACATATTTGAAGGCGCGTTGTCTTTGCGGTGAATCTATTACATATACAGGTCCGAACGGTTTGCAGGCTGCTAATCATTTGACAGACTCTTTAGCAGGACTTGGCGTGAAACTTCGTCGATTTAAAACAGGTACTCCGGCGAGAATGGATAAGCGCAGTATTGATTTCACTAAAATGGAAGAGCAGGTTGGTGATGAGAAAATTACTCCTTTTTCTTTTTCTACCAATCCTGATGATATTCAAAAAGAACAGGTTAGCTGTTATTTAACTTATACGAATCAAAAGACGCATGAGATTATCAGAAATAATTTAGACCGTTCTCCGATTTATGCCGGTATTATAGAAGGAACAGGTCCAAGATATTGTCCTTCGATTGAGGATAAGGTTGTAAAGTTTGCAGATAAAGAAAGACATCAGGTTTTCATTGAACCGGAAGGTTTGTACACGAATGAAATGTATGTTGGCGGTATGTCTTCTTCTTTGCCTGAAGATGTTCAGCTTGCGATGTACAGAACAGTTCCCGGTTTGGAAAACTGTACGATTGTACGTAATGCTTATGCAATTGAATATGATTGTCTTGAATCCGGTGAGCTGACTCTTTCTCTTGAGTTAAAAGCAGTTGAAAATCTTTTTGCAGCCGGACAGTTTAACGGAAGCAGCGGTTATGAAGAAGCTGCTGCACAGGGTTTGATTGCCGGTATCAATGCCTGTCATAAATTAAAAGGTAATGATCCTTTGATTCTTGACAGAAGTGATGCATATATTGGTGTCCTGATTGATGATCTTGTTACGAAAGATAACAGAGAACCTTATAGAATGATGACGTCACGTGCGGAATACAGACTTTTGTTACGTCAGGATAATGCAGATTTACGTTTGTCTAAATTTGGTCATGCCTATGGTCTTGTTTCCGATGAAACGTATGAAAAAGTTTGCCGTAAACAGGAATTGATTGATTTGGAAGTAAAGAGACTGAAAGAAACCAAGGTTGGTGCGAATAAAGAAATGCAGGCATTTTTATCTAAATACGGAACTGCTCTTTTACGTACTGCAGCTTCTATGGCAGAACTCCTTTGCAGACCTGAACTTTCTTATGAAATTCTTGCAGAGATTGATACCGAACGTCCTTCTCTTCCTTTGGATGTTGTGGAACAGGCTTGTATTCAGATTAAGTATGAAGGATATATTGAACGTCAGATGCGTCAGGTAGAGCAGTTTAAGAAAACAGAACGCAGACGTATACCTGAAGATATTGATTATGATGATATTTCTTCTTTACGCCTAGAGGCCAGACAGAAGTTAAAAGCATTTCGTCCGATGTCAGTCGGACAGGCTTCCAGAATCAGCGGCGTTTCACCTGCTGATGTATCAGTTCTGTTAATTTATTTGGAACAGCAAAAAGGTAGATAGTGAGGATATTATGAGTACGGATAGATTATTGACTTTTCATAATGATCTGAAAGAATGGAATATTGAACTTAGTGCGAAGCAGGATGAGCAGTTTCTTCTTTTTTATGAATTACTTGTAGAATGGAATTCTTTCATGAATCTGACTGCCATTACTGATTTCGATGAAGTAATGAAAAAGCATTTTCTTGATAGTCTTGCATTTGTCCGTTTTTTACAGGAAAAGGAAAATGAGTCGGTTGATTTTTCTTCTTATAAATTTAGTTTAATTGATGTCGGAACAGGGGCAGGCTTTCCGGGAATCCCTTTGGCTATTTTATTCCCGAATGCACAGTTTGTTTTGATGGATTCTTTGAATAAAAGAATTAATTTTCTAAATGAAGTTGTAGCCAAATTACAGTTAAAGAATGTAACCTGTGTTCATTCCAGAGCAGAAGATTTGGCGAGAAAACCTGAATATCGTGAACAGTTTGATTATGCTGTTTCCAGAGCAGTTGCTAATTTATCAACACTTACTGAGTATTGTATTCCTTTTGTCAAAGTGAATGGTTCTTTTATTTCTTATAAATCTGAGAAACTTCACGAGGAACTTCTTCTTGCGAAGAATGCTTTACATTTATTGAGTGTGAAAGAATCCAAACAGATTTCTTTTACTCTTCCTTCTTCTGATATTTATCGTACTCTTTTGATATTAAATAAGGTTGCGCCTACTGCAAAGAAGTATCCCAGAAAAGCAGGCCTTCCCGGTAAAGAACCATTATAATACTACTTATGTAATAAAATGGAGGTTTGTTTGATTGAAGACGAAAGAATATAGTGCTGAACAAATTCAAACTTTATATCAATCCATCAAAGAAATATATATTGATTATCGTGAGAAACTTGAGCGTTGTAAAGAGCGTAAGGAATCTCTCTTTATTCAATTGGAAGAGTTGGAAAATTATGTTTCTTATTTAGATTCAGAAGTGAAGAAAGATTCTTTTGTTTTTTCTCCCAGAGGAATTGTAAGTAAGAATGCTTATATGCAAGATGATGGAAAAGGTCTTGTTATCGATGCAAAACATGTTGAACAGAAAAATGATGAGTTGAAGGTTTTACGTAAGGAATATGATTCCATTGTAAAAGAATATGATTCCTTACAAGTACTTGTTAATACAATGGAACAAAATAAGAATCTTTTACATGATTTACAGAATGATACATCTGATTCATCCAATCAGAAAAATCATGCGTTGTATTCTGCTATATGTTCCGGTAATAAAATGACGATTTCTTATTTTAATAGTGAAGTTGTAGATTCTTTATCCTATGTTTCACATACAACAAATTTGATTTCATCTTATATTCAATCTGATCCAATGCGGGCAAAGATTGAATTGGATAAAATGAATGATTCAATTCGGAAGTTATTATCTTCTATTGAAAACATTGAAATTTCTTTGAAACCTTATCCTTTTGATGATTCTTCTTATAAAGAAATTTCTCAGTTGGTTGATACGTTCCGTAATATTTATTCTGATAATGAACTTCTTTTAAAAATGAATAAGGATATTTTAATTGATGATTATTTTATCCGTATGTTTTTATATTTGATTATCAGAGATACAATTCTGTTATTCTTTAACGAATATTCTGATATTGATTTATCAATACATATTATAGATTGTGATACTACGATTCAGTTAGTGTTCAGAAGTAAAACAAATAAATTTATGAAACTGTTTCAGACAAAGGAATATTCTAAATATTTGATTCGTATGATTCAACTGAATGATACTGATTATAAATTAGAATATGATTCCGATTTAAATAGTTCTTCTCTTTCAATACAGTTCAGTAAATAATTTCTCCGTGAAAACCTGCCGCTATGTTTCTTAACAAAAGACATTGGGTTTTCACGGTTTTATTTTTCTAAAATATCTTTATATCTACATATAGTATTTTTATATTTTTGATATTGTTATAATGTTTCACGTGAAACATTTTTTGAAGTTTTTTATGAAACACAAGATATAATGTTTCACGTGAAACATTGAACCCAATATATTGTAAGAAAATCCGTGAAACATTTTAAAACGAGAAATGTGAAACATACGATTACAGAAGGCGTATTCATAAACATCAAAATTGATACATACAAGATATAGTTTTCACGTGAAACGAATATGAAAATGCATATTCTTTTTTTTATTTTTTATATAGATAAACCAATCATAAAGTGGTATAATCTGAAAAGATGTGAAAAAAGAGAAAGAGTAAAAGAAATTCTTAGGAAGAATGGAGAAGAAAATGGGAAAGATTATAGCAATAGCAAACCAAAAAGGTGGAGTTGGAAAGACAACAACATCAATTAATTTATCGGCCGCTTTAGCTGAGAAAGGTAAGAAGGTATTGATGGTAGATATTGATCCTCAGGGTAATGCAACAAGTGGATTCGGAATTGAGAAGAATGATTTAGATTATACTGTATATGAATTGATGCTGAACGAATGTAGTGTTGAGCAATGTACAATTTCTGAAGTAATTCCAAACTTATCTGTTTTACCGACGAATGTTAATCTCGCAGCAGCAGAAATCGAATTAATCGACGTAGAAAAAAAAGAATATATTTTAAAGAATGAGTTAGACTGGGTAAAGGATAAATATGATTTTATCATTATTGATTGTCCTCCCTCATTAAGTATGTTGACAGTAAATGCAATGACTTGTGCGGATAGTGTTCTTGTTCCTATTCAGTGTGAGTATTATGCGTTGGAAGGTTTGAGCCAGTTAATTCATACAGTAAATCTGGTAAAGACAAGATTAAATGCTGACCTTGAAATGGAGGGAGTTGTATTTACAATGTATGACTCCAGAACAAATTTATCAGCTGAAGTAGTAGAGAACGTAAAAGAAAATCTCGAAGAGAGAATTTTCAATACAGTGATTCCAAGAAATATTCGTCTTGCAGAAGCACCTTCGTTCGGACAACCCATTACGATTTATGATCCCAGATCAGCCGGTGCACAGAGTTATTTGGAATTAGCAGGTGAATTGATTGCAGCAAACAGATAATACAGATTACAGTAGGAGTCACTTCCTATTAGAAAAGGGGTATACACAACCATGGCATTGAAAAAGATTGAAAAAGTATCTGATGATAAACAGAAGAAACCGGCAGAAAAGAAAGCAAGAATCGGAAAAGGATTGGATGCTTTAATTCCCGGTTCAGTTAAAGAGAATACACCTCCGGCAAAATTGGAAGGTGATGTAGTTAAAGTTAAAATCTCTAAAGTAGAACCAAACAGAGATCAGCCGAGAAAACATTTTGATGAAGATGCGTTACATGACTTGGCAGAATCCATTAAGCAGGTTGGTTTATTACAACCGATTCTCGTACAGGATAGAAAAGACTATTATGAAATTGTAGCCGGTGAAAGAAGATGGAGAGCATCAAACATTGCCGGACTGAAAGAAGTACCTGTTATCATTAAGAATTTTACAGAACAGGAAATTGTAGAGATTGCCTTAATCGAAAATATCCAGCGTGAGAATTTAAATCCGATTGAAGAAGCACAGGCATATAAAAGACTCTTGACAGAATTCAATTTAAAACAGGATGAAGTTGCAGAACGTGTTTCTAAGAGCCGTACTGCAGTTACGAATTCCATCCGACTTTTAAAACTTTGCGATAATGTACAGCAAATGGTAATTGATGAAATGATTTCAACAGGTCATGCAAGAGCTTTACTTGCAATCGAAGATCCTGAGCAGCAGTATATTCTTGCTCAGAAAGTATTTGATGAGAAACTTTCTGTTAGAGATATTGAGAAGCTTGTCAAAAACCTTGGTAAGACGAAAGTGAAAAAAGAAGAAAAGAACAAACAGCTTGATGCAATCTATCAGCAGATGGAAGAAATATTAAAAGAAAAGCTGAGTACAAAGGTTGTAATTACCGGTAAAGAAAACGGTGCCGGCAAAATTGAGATTGAATTCTTTTCACATGAAGAGCTTGACCGTCTGATTGATATGATGAATAAAATAGCAAAATAGAAGATTTGGAGAGATTGAAATATGGGCAGTCCACTTTTTGAGTCTATCGGACTTGGTATTGATATTGCATATTTTATAATTGGATTATTTGTCTGTAACATAATATTAATTACACTTGTAATCATATTGATAGTTCAGAATCGTAAATTACAACAAAAATATGATAAATTCATGCAGGGAAAAAAGGCAGCAAGTCTGGAAGAACAAATCATGACATTATGTGCAGAGCATGATGTGTTCAAGGAACAGGCAGATTCTAACAGTAAAGCAATCAAAGACCTCTACCGTCGTCAGAAAGGATCCTTTCAGAAGATGGCACTTGCAAAGTATGATGCTTTTAAGGAGATGGGTGGTAAGTTAAGCTATTGTGTTGCTCTTTTAGATGAAACAAATACAGGTTTTATCATTAACTCTGTTCATAACACAGACGGATGTTACTCCTATTCGAAACGTATTAAAAACGGAGTCAGTGAAATTGCTTTGAGTACCGAAGAACAAAAAACACTGGAACATGCTATGGTAAACGGAAGATAGAAATATCTTTTCAAATAAGTCATTTCGATGTATACTATATAGCATGTGAAAGATAAAAACGCGCGAATGAGCGAAGGGAGATTATCATGATTGATATTAAGTTTTTAAGAGAAAATCCGGAAATTGTAAAACAGAACATTAAGAATAAATTCCAGGATTCCAAATTGGAATTGGTTGATAAAGTAATTGAACTTGATACCTTAAGAAGAAAAACACAGGGTGAAGTTGATGAATTGAAAGCAAACCGTAACAAGATTTCCAAGCAGATTGGTGCATTGATGGCACAGGGTAAGAAAGAAGAAGCAGAGGGAGTTAAGAAACAGGTTGCTGCAGATGGTGCACGCATCGATGAGCTTGATGCGAAGCAGAAAGAACTCGAAGAGAAGATTACAGAGATTATGATGGTAATTCCTAATATCATTGATCCGAGTGTTCCTATCGGTAAGGATGATTCTGAGAATGTGGAAGTTACCAAATACGGCGAACCGATTGTTCCTGATTTTGAAATTCCTTATCATACAGAGATTATGGAGAAATTCAAAGGAATCGATTTAGACAGTGCCAGAGATGTTGCCGGAAACGGATTTTACTATCTGATGGGTGATATTGCTCGTTTACATTCTGCGGTAATTACTTATGCACGTGATTTTATGATTGATCGCGGATTTACTTATTGCATTCCGCCTTTTATGATCAGAAGTAATGTAGTAACAGGTGTTATGAGTTTTGCAGAAATGGAAGCCATGATGTATAAGATTGAAGGCGAGGATTTGTATTTAATCGGAACCAGTGAGCATTCCATGATTGGTAAATTCATTGATAAAATTGTTCCGGAAGCTGAGCTCCCTTACACATTAACGAGTTATTCCCCTTGTTTCCGTAAAGAAAAAGGAGCACATGGTATTGAAGAACGTGGTGTATACCGTATCCACCAGTTTGAAAAACAGGAAATGGTTGTTGTCTGCAAACCGGAAGAAAGCGCAGAATGGTTTGAGAAACTTTGGAAGAATACAGTTGATTTATTCCGTTCATTGGATATTCCCGTTCGTACGCTTGAATGCTGTTCAGGTGATTTAGCTGATTTGAAGGTGAAATCCTTCGACGTGGAAGCATGGTCTCCGAGACAGAAGAAATACTTTGAGGTCGGAAGCTGCTCTAACTTAGGAGATGCACAGGCCAGAAGATTAAAAATCAGAGTAGACGGCAAAGACGGCAAATATTTTGCACATACATTAAACAATACCGTAGTTGCACCGCCCCGTATGTTGATTGCGTTCCTTGAGAACAATTTAACAGCAGAAGGAACCATTCGTATTCCGGAAGTGTTAAGACCTTACATGGGTGGTAAATCCGAAATTAAATAATTACACAGGAAAAAGAAAAGAAGGGGATGGGCATATGCTCATCCCCATTTATCCGAAGCAAAAGAAAATGAACTGTTTCGTCTTTTTTAATAAAAGGAAAGAGAGGTGAAAGAAATGCATAAATATTTGCGTGCTGTGGGATTCAGCGAAAAGAAAAGCAGAAAAGAAATTCATGAACTGATTATTTTAGCCATGAAAGAAGCACAACAGAAAAATTATACTTCACTTGATGATAAAGAATTACTTGCGGAATACTGCTTTTATCTTGCCGAAGGAATCGGTATTTGCGTACGCGGTGTTTTTGATGAAAATGATGTTTTACATTATGAATATTATTTTCCGTTTCTGACCTCTGCTATAATCAGTTCTACGAAGGATATTTCAATTGAACGACATGCAGAAAAGGAATCTTACGCCGGCGTTTGCGATGATATGAAAGTTGGCGTATCGCTTATCTTTTATCTTCAGAATATGATTACATATTTAAAGCTTAAGAGTGAAAAGCGTTTGAAAGATTTACCTACAACACTTACCCTTACGGCGCTTTCCTGTCAGGGAAGCATTATGATGCCGATTGAAAAACATCACGAGGATGAAATCAAGGCAAAAAAAGCCATGCGTAAACGAAATCGTCTGATTGAAGAAGCCAGAAGAGGAAATGAAGAAGCAATCGAATCACTCACCATGGAAGATATGGATACTTATTCGGAAATTTCCTACCGCATTCATCGCGAAGATATTTATTCCCTGGTGGATACTTATTTTATGCCTTATGGGGTAGAGTGTGACCAGTATTCTGTTTTAGGAGAAATCAAAGACTGCCGCAAGGTTGCAAACAGAATTACCGGAGAAGAATGTTATATTCTGACGGTGAACAGTAATGATTTGCTTTTTGATGTATGCATTAATGCGAAGGATCTTTACGGCGAGCCGCAAATCGGACGCAGATTTAAGGGAAGTATCTGGATGCAGGGCTATGTAAATTATCCCGATATGTGATTTTATGATTGCGTTTATGCGCGTATCGGGATATAATCATATAGGATTTTGTTGGTGTAGCACAGTGGATAGTGCAGTCGCCTCCTAAGCGAAAGATCGGGTGTTCGAGTCACCTCACCAACGTTTACAAATAAAGAATGTGTTAACGGCACATTCTTTATTTTTGCATAGGAAATTCCTATGCAATAAAAAAACGCTCCGCTAAGGATGTACACTCGCGCGCAAGGAAGATGTTGCTATCGCAACCGCGCTCAGCGCGAGAGTCCGCTTGCGGACTCTTTGTTTTCATCCGGAAAATAATGAATAGAAGAGGAAATAGTAAATGAAAAAGAAAAAAGGAATAATAACTGCAGGCTTAATTCTGTCATTTTTACTTGGATTAACTGCTTGTACCAAGCCGGAAGTACCAATTACTTCAGAAGAAACAACAACAAAACCACTCGAAGAGTTTTCATTGGAACAGGAGAGTTTAAATGAGGAGTCTTTGGAAGAACTATCATATGACGGAGAAATCTTGTATGCTGACAAATTGCAGGAGATTTGCAATGCTTTCATGAATCCGGAGAAGTACGAATTGTTTGAAAAGGAAGGTATGTCCGGATTATATGAGATTGCATCCGGAATGCAGGGCAATGAGGCGCTTGGTAAGGTTGGATATATGATAGGTTCTGTTAATGAAGATGAAGTGCCGGAGCTGGTAATTGCGTATATTGATTTCAAAGAGAATGAAAAGGCTTACGGAAGAAACATCTACAGTGTTTATACTTATGCGGATGGAGAAGTAGTTTGCCTGGTGGATGGTTATGCGAGAAATTCCTACTATTTGACCAAAGAAGGACAGTTTTTTAATTCGGGAAGCGGCGGCGCCATGTATCACGGCACTGCATTATATGATTTTCCGGAGAATGCAGATTCCCTGCAGTGTGCAGAATGCTATTTTACACATGAGAGAAACGATGACGTAGAGGATATAGCAGTTTATTATAATACGACCGGATCCTGGGATGTAAATGAATCTGAAGAAACGGATATGCTTGTGGATGATTTATTTGCCAAAGAAGAAGAAATCATAAAAGAAGCGATTTATTTAGAACTTACTTCGTTTGCAGAGTATGCAGGTGTGGAAACAAATGACTCTGATGCATTGGATGCTGTCCGTGAAAAATAGGCGAAGATGCTTTTTGCGGTGTTGCATTTTTGGGTTATTGGCCTATGGAATATGCTGAACTTATGCAAAACATTGACATGCTCGGATATACGGAAGAATATCCGTTCTTAAGTGAGATTTCAGCGGATGAGCAGATTCTTGCGGAAGGCGGCGAATGGTATTTGATAGTTCCTTCTGCAGACGATATTATGATAACCGTCAGCGAGGCAGTTATGGATGAGAGTGATTATATACTCAAAGAAGGTGAACTTCTTTATGAAGGAACCGGTGAAAAGCCGATTCTTATGCGGGGCAATGTAAGCGAGATTATGCCGAATCTGATTATTACCATGCAAAAAGCAAACGGGGAGGTATGTAAATACAGTCCCGCGTTAAGTATGTTAGACAGTGGCATTCAGGTTAGTGAGGGAGTAATTGATATTACTTGTTATGGTTGTCTTGAAAACTGATAAAAACGAACCGGAGATAAAACAATGAGATTTATAATACAACGTGTAACAGAAGCCAAAGTAGAAGTAGAAGGAAAGACCGTTGGTGAAATCGGTACCGGCTTTCTTGTGCTAATCGGTATCTGCGAAGGGGATACCGAAAGGGAAGCAGACAAGCTGGTGAAAAAGCTGCTTGGTATGCGCATTTTTTCTGATGAGAACGGTAAAATGAATCTATCCCTTGCCGATGTGAAAGGCTCCCTTCTTTTGGTATCTCAGTTTACACTTTATGCAGACTGCCGCAAAGGAAACCGTCCCTCTTTTACACACGCAGCAGGACCGGATAGTGCAAATACCTTATATGAATACATTATTGCCAAATGTCGCGAAAGTGAGTTCCCGGTTTCATGCGGCATCTTTGGAGCGGATATGAAGGTTTCACTTTTAAATGATGGTCCGTTTACTGTTATATTAGATTCTGCAGAATTATAAATATTAAATTTATTTCTTTTTTTACAAATATATAGAAAAAATAGGCATGAATTCCATGATTTTACTTTTATATGACAAATATAAATAAAATCATGGAATCTTTTTTTGTCAAAAAAATACAAAAAATGAAACAAGATTTGGTAAAAACTAATAAATCTACTCGTAATTTGAAAATGTTGTACAAAAGGACTCGTATGTTTTCTATAAAAAGGAATTGTATTACGCTTGCTTTGTTGGACAAATTGCTTTATAATGTTAGAACGAGGATGCTTTTGGAGAGGTTGTTCGTCACCAGACAACTTCCAAAGGTTTATGCTCGGTGTGTTCATTTTATGGACAAACCGGGTAGCAAAAAATAATATAGGAGGTTAGCGATGAGAAAACTAACGAGATTTTTAGCGTGCTTTCTTGCTGCATTGTTAGTAGTTTCCAACGTACAGTATGTAGGCGTTGTTAAGGCGGCTGAGGCTGAGGAAATTACGATTGCGGAAGAAGGCGAAGAAGCTTCAAGCGAAGCATCTGAAGAAGCATCAAGCGAAGCATCTGAAGAAGCTTCAAGTGAAGCATCTGAAGAAGCATCAAGTGAAGCATCTGAAGAAGCTTCAGAAGAAGCATCAGAAGAAGCATCAGAAGATGCGGTAACCGAAAGACTTCTCACATTCAAGGAATTAGGCGAACCGTTTGGTTATGGCTATGAAGTTGAAGTAGATGAAGAAACCGGCGCAGCAGCAATTAAATACAATAATGATGGCGGATATGGTGAGATTAGATATAATCTTCCCGCTGATTTTGATACTTCCAAAGTAGCAAAGGTAGAAGTTATCTTTGAAGAAGGAAGTACAGGTGTATTTCTTAAGTTATTCTTATTAGAGAATGCTGGAGGATATGTACAGGATCAATGGGGCGGCGCAGCAGATGCTATGGTAAATTATAGCCCTGTATATGAACCTGAGTATCAGTTTAAGTCAATCGGACTTTGCAGTCCCGATGCACAGAATGATGTAACAATCAAAGGTATTAAGATTACATATGGTGACGAAGAAAAACCCGTTGCACAGGCTCCTGCAGAGGAACCGGAAGATGAACCTGTAGCTGAAGTAACAGAAGTATTCAATTTCAATAATGGTTTATCTGCTGTTTCTGAAGGTAATGCAGTAACTGTTAATGAAGATGGTTCTGCTTCTATCGAAATGACAGACGGATGGCAGTCTTCTTTCTTTAACATTCCTGAAGATGTTAAAGGATCTAAAATTTCTAAGATTAAATTTATCTTAGAATCAGGTGAAGAAGCTGCTTTAGTAGCTAAATCATTTACTGCTGAACAGTGGGCAGCAGATCATTGGAGTACTCAGACAGATGTTTCCTGGGGAAGTGTAACACTTTCTCCGGCAGCAGAAACAAGTTCAGCACTTACACATTTGGCAATCACATCCAAAGGTGATGCAGAAGTTGAATATCCGTATACAGTAAAGATTACAGGTGTTGAATTTACATATACCAAATCTCTTATTACATACGGAGATAACATTATTAAGAACCCTTACTTTGCAGAAGATGATCTTTCTGTATGGTCTATGGGTGTAACAAATGCAAAGATTGAAGCTGCTACAGCAGAAGAAGCAATCTTTGATGATGTAAAGACATATGCAGTTATCGACAGAGATGCTGAATGGGTATCTGAAGATGGCACACAGGATGCAAGACATGAATTCTTTGCACAGGATATTACCGAGGCAATCAAAGCCGGTGGTGATTTGAACAGAAAGCCGGAATACAAAGTAGAATTCTGGGCTAAGCTTTCAGATGACTACAAGGATGCTCCTGCAGATCAGAGAGTTGTTGAATTTGCTCCCTATATCGTAACAGAGCAGGACGGTGCTGTATATCTTGGCGCAAGCTACTCTACACAGCTTAGCGGTGATTTAAGAAAAGAATTAACCGTTGGTGAATGGACAAAATACTCAGGTACATTCAATGTTACACATGACGGAACCATTAAGCAGGTTGTTATCCGTGTAATTGAACAGGGTACAGAATATGGTGATATCAATAAAGGTACATGCGTAAAGGGTGACTTCTACGTAACCGGATTCTCCATGACAGAAGTATTCAAGCCTGAAACAACAATTGAAACAGATATTCCGAATTGGAAAGATGCTATTACAGATGCATTTGGTGACGATGCAGTTGCTGGTACATGTCTTGGTAGCGGAACAATTACTTTTGAACATTTCCAGGAACTTGCAAAGAAACACTTCAATGCAGTTACTTTCGAAAATGAAATGAAGCCGGATATCACACTCGGTTCTTCACCGAAGCTTGATGATAATGGCGAACTTGTTTATAACTTTGCTGTTGCTGACAGAATGATGGCACAGATTAAGGGATGGAATGATCTTGATAAGAACGATAACATCAACTTTAAGATCAGAGGTCACGTTCTTGTATGGCATTCACAGACACCGGAATGGTTCTTCCATGAAGACTATGACGTAAACAAACCTTTCGTTACTCCTGAAGTAATGAACGTACGTCTTGAAAAGTATATTGCAGGTGTATTCAATCACTACAACAGTGTTACATTTGAAGATGGTACAACTGCAGCAGATATGTTCTACGGTTGGGATATCGTTAATGAAGCAATGAGCGACAGCACAGGTAAGCCTCGTAAAGCTTCTGATAATTCTAACTGGGCTAGAGTATACGGTGATGAAAGCAATGAATACATTGTTAATGCATTCCGTTACGCTAACAAATATGCTCCTAAGCATATCAAATTGTATTACAATGATTACAATGACAGTAACGAACCCAAAGCAAGCGGTATCGCTGCATTGGTAGCTGAAATTACAAGTCATGAAAACGATGCTGAATATCCTACCAGAATTGATGGTGTGGGTATGCAGGCTCACCACAATTTTGCTGATCCTACAGTAGGACAGATTAAGACAGCAATCAACAAATACCTTGAAGCTTTAGGCGAAGGTGGCGTTGTAGAAATGACAGAATTTGACGTTAAGAGAAGCAGCTCTTACGATGGTACAGCAGCTACTCTTAAGTCAGAACATGCAAAACAGGCATGGAGATTCAAAGAAATCTTTGATGTTTACAGAGAAGTTGAAAAAGAAAAACCCGGTTCTATCGGTGGTATTACAATGTGGGGTATCACAGATGACAGATCATGGTTACAGAGCCAGGGTACTGTAGGCGGTGGTTCTACAGGTGGTGCACATGCTCCGTTGTTATTCTTCGTTGAAGATTACGTAGCTAAGGCAAAACCTGCATTCTATGCATTTTTTGATGAATATGTAGATACATTAGAACCCATGATTCAGAACGTTACAGTTATGCAGCAGTTAGAAGAAGATAACTTTGATAATGCTATCTCTTATGATGTTGCAGGTGTAGCTACATTTGTTCCTGTATGGACAAATGACGGACTTGTTATCAAGGTTGTTGTAAATGATACAACCGATGATAAAGAAAAAGACGGATTTACAATTTATGTTGATGAAGCCGGAAGCAAGGCAGACGGTGATTTTGCGAAAGTTAAACTTGCTCGTAATGCAGAAACTGTTGTAGTTACCGAAACAGGTTACGAAGCAATTGTTAAGATTCCTATGGAATGCGCATCTGCTAAGAAATTCAGTATTGATGTTGCAGTAGAAGACAATGGCAAAGTATCTGTATTCAACGATAAGAAGAATACACAGGCTACATCCAGTAAGTACTATGCAGAAGCTATTATGAAACCTTACGCAGTTCTTCAGCGTGGTTCCGTAGAAGTAGATGCAGAATATGATGAGACATGGGATAGCGTAGATGCAATTCCTTTGACCATCGTTCTTGGCGCAGAAGCAACAGCTAATGTGAAAGCTCTTTGGGATTCTGAATATCTCTATGTATATGCAGAAGTTAAAGATGCTGTATTAGATGATACAAGTTCTCAGGTACATGAGAAAGACTCTCTCGAAGTATTTATCGATGAGAATAATGCAAAAGCAGACAGCTATGAAGCTGATGATAAGCAGTACAGAATCAACTATAAGAATGAGCAGTCATTCAATGGTCCTAAGTGCGTAGCAGAAAATGTTAAATCTGCAACAAAACTCACAGAAGACGGATATATTGTTGAAGCAGCATTTGCTTGGACAGATATCGTACCTGCAAAGGGTACAAAGATTGGTCTGGAATTCCAGATTAACGATGGTAAGGGCGGTACACGTGTTGGTACTGCAAGCTGGTATGATACAACCGGTAACGGATGGTCATCACCCAGTGTATTCGGTACTGTAGAATTAGACGAGTCCGGTTTCGACATCGGTGCAATTGATGATCAGGTTTATACAGGTAAAGCAATTGTTCCTGCAATTAACGTATATCATCATGCAAACAAATTAGTAGTAGGTAGAGATTATACCGTAAAATGTACTGATAACAAGAATGTTGGTACAGCTAAAGCTACAGTAACAGGTAAAGGCAACTACACAGGAATCAAGAAAGATATCGAATTTGCAATCGTTGCAAAAGATATTAATGATGAAGATGTTGTAGTAAATAATTTAACAGCTGTAGCAAAGAAAGACGGAACAGTTACAAATCCGAAGGTAACAATGAAGTATGGTAAGCTCACATTGAAGGAAGGTACTGACTACAAGTTAGATTGGTCCGCAGTTCAGTTTGATGCTGATAAGAAGGTTATTCCCGGAACATACGAAGTTGTTGCAACTGCAGTAGAAAAATCAAATTATACCGGTACAACAACAATCGATTATACAATCGTTGCAAACACAGATGTTGCTGTAAGCAAAGCATCTGTAAAAGTAACTGAAAAGGTATCTTACGAAGATTTCGTAAACGGTAAACGTCCTGCAGTAAAAGTTACTTACAAGAAAGCAGATCTGATTGCAGATAGTAAGGTTGATATTGAATGGCCTGAAGAAATTGCAGTTGGTAAGAAGAATGTTGTAACAATCGTTGCTAAAGATGGCTCAGGCTTCTATGGCACAAAGACAGCTAAATTTGAATTAACCGGCGTAAAACTTACAGCAGATAAGTTCGAAGTAAGCGGAATTGCAGATGCAGTTTATACCGGCGAAGCAATTGAGCAGTCAGAACTTGTTGTAAATGATAAGAGAGCAGAAGCACCCGTTGCATTGGTTGAAGGCGAAGACTACGAAGTAGCTTACGCAAAGAATATTAATGTTGGTACAGCAACTGTAACCGTTAAGGGTATTAACGCATTTACAGGTACCTTAAAGAAGACCTTTAAGATTGCTGCTATCGATGCATCTGCTGAAGGCGCAGTTGTAAAAGTAAATATTCCGAAACAGACATATACCGGAAAGAAACTTACTCCTGCAGCTGAAATTACAGTAAATGGTGTTGCATTAACAAAGAAAGATTTCACAGCTAAGTATTCTGATAATATTAAGGCTGGTACAGCAAAAGTTGTATTAACCTTCAAAGGAAACTTCAAGGGAAGTGCAGAAGCTACATTCGAAATCGCAAAGAAATCTTTGGCAGCAAATGATATTACTGTAAACGGACCTTTCAATGTAACAATTAAGAAGGGTGCAGTTAAGAATCCTGTAGTTAAAGTTAAGATGGGCAAGACAACGTTGAAGGCTGATAAAGACTACACCGTTACATTCCCTGAATTAGCTAAGGATGCAGACGGAAAAGTATTAGCAGGAAATTACAATATTACTGTAGCAGCAGTAGAGAACAGCAACTTCTCCGGAAGTATTGAAGTTCCTTACGATGTATTAGCTGAAGGTACAATCCAGATGAGTAAGGTTAAGGTTACAGCTTCTAAGGTAAGCTACTTTGACTATGCAGCAGGAACAATGCCTAAGGTTACAGTTAAGTATGGTAAGACAGACTTACTTGCAGCAGATGCTGTGAAAGTGGATGTTGAATATCCTACAAGCGTTGCAGTTGGTAAGAACGAAATCGTTGTTACTGCAAAAGAAGATTCCGGATTCTACGGATCAAAGGTTGTTAAGTTCAATGTAACAGGCACTAAGCTTGTGAACAAGTCAGCTAGCTTCGAAATCACAGGAATCGAAAAATCCTATATCTACAATGGTGAGAACATCAAACCTGAAGTAGTTATTAAGGACGTTAAACGCGACGTTACACTTGTTGAAGGCGTAGATTACACAGTAACATATACCAACAACAAGAAAGTTGGTAAGAAAGCTAAAGTTACAATTACCGGTATGGGTGGATACACTGGAAAGATTACAAAGACATTTGAAATCAAGAAAGCTGAAATGACATTCGCTGATAAGGTAGCAAGCTTCATTAACAGCTTATTCTAAATCGAACAGATTTAAGAGAATGAAAGGGGGTCGGCATTATGCCGGCCCTCTTAAATATATCTCTGACAATAAAACATGAAAAAGCTACAACGTCTGAACCGTCCTCCGAAAAGTTAGATTTTAAGGTCTAACTTTTTCGGGGTCAACTCAAAACGTTGTAGCTTTTTTATATTCTATTTAATTTTTCGGCAAAGTCTTTCCGACAATTCTGGCAAGAAAGATTGCAAAGCTGATTTTAATCAAATCCGGTAAAATAAAAGGAACAACGCAGGTAAGTAAAACTTCCGCGATAGCAGAGTGAATTGGTCCTTCAATATAAAAGAAAGCAAACCACAAAGTTCCGATAAGATAGCAGGAGAGAAGACCAATTATTAGTCCGATACTCTTACGCCATAGGGGTACTTTTTGGCCAAATGTGAAAAGTAGATAGATCATTCCCATGGCAAGGAAGCCAAACAAATAACCGCCTGTGTTTCCAAAAAGAATACCTGGTCCACCGGTCATTCCGTGAAATACCGGAATGCCGCATGCTCCTAATAGGAGATACAGTGCAATGCAAATCAGCCCCCTTTTCCCTCCGATTAAAAGAAGCAGGAAAGCAATTGCAAAGGTTTGCAGAGTAATCGGAACAACAAAAGGTATTGTAATATAGGAACAAATCACAATCAGTACAGTGAGCATTCCGCATAAGACCAGATTACGTGTACGCATCCTTTGTGAATCAGGACTTTGATGTTTGGTATTCATCAGCAAATCCTTTCTACGGACGGTTGATAACCGCATCATCAATAAGACTTACGATTTTATCTACGGCATTTAACTGTGAGCTTTGCGCCATACATTCAATATACTGTTTGCGGTTACAGTATAATTCATACACTTTTTCCACCAAGGAATTTTCGTCTAAGTCATCTTCATTAAGCACAATGGAATATCCTTGAGATTCGAAAGATGCAGCATTAAGAAGCTGGTCGCCGCGGCTGCTTTTAGCAGGAAGCGGAATTAAAAGATTGGGTTTCTTTAATGCGAGTAGCTCGCAAATAGCATTTGCACCTGCACGCGAAATAACAATATCTGCCATTGCAAGAATATCTTTTAATTCTCCTTTGAGATATTCAAACTGGGCATACCCTTTCTGATTTAATAAAAGGTTATCGATTCTGTCAGTTCCGCAAAGATGTACAACCTGGAAATCTTCCAACAATTTAGGCAACGCAGCACGAACGGCTTTGTTGATGGCAACACTTCCGCTACTGCCGCCGATTACCATAATAACCGGAAGAGCAGTCGTAAAGTTGCAAAGATTTAGTGCTGCGGCTTTATCACCTTTTAACAATTCCTCGCGAATGGGGGAACCGGTTAAAACAGCTTTGTTTTCCGGAAGATTAGCAAGCGTTTCCGGGAAATTACAACAAATTTTGGTAGCGACCGAGATACATAATTTATTTGCCAGTCCGGGTGTCATATCCGATTCGTGAATGATGCAGGGGATTTTCAGTGAGCCGGCAGCACGTACAACCGGAACAGAAACGAATCCGCCTTTAGAAAAGATGACATCAGGCTTGATTTCCTTCAGAAGCTTTTTGGCCTCTGAGTATCCTTTTACCACGCGGAAGGGATCAGAGAAATTTTTCGGATCCAGATAACGACGTAATTTTCCGGTAGAGACAGGATAATAAGGAATGTCAAAATCCGTAATTAACTTGCGTTCGATTCCTTCGTGAGAACCGATATAGTGAATGTCATAACCAAGTTCTTTTAACTTGGGAAGTAATGCAATATTTGGGGTTACATGACCGGCAGTACCGCCGCCTGTTAAAACAATTCGCTTCATAGCAGTTCAATCTCCTTGCAAAATACATTTCTGATATGCTGTGTAAAAAAAGAATAACCCGTTAACCTTCGAGAATACTTTCAAGCGCAACAGCGAGCTGATCGGGGCAGGAAGTTGCCTTGTATCCGCAGCGAATTCCTTTGAGACGAGCAATCGCGTCTTCTGCCTTCATTCCTTCTACAAGACGAGCAATACCCTGAAGATTGCCGTGACATCCTCCGGTAAAGGAAACCTGCTTAATGGTTTCTCCGTCCATTTCAATATCAATATAGCTTGAGCATACGCCCTTTGTCATATATCGCATAAAATAACCTCCAATTTCATTTTTCTACAATTAAATGAATTATATCACAAATCAAATATCAATTACCATACTTTTACCTGAAAAGATGTCGATAGATGCGATAAACGAAGGAACCTGAAGTATTGTGAAAAAGAGGCATCTCTATATATACTAAACATATCCAAAAAAAGGAGGTTTAAACGATGAATACAGGAGAGTTGGATATTTGTATCAAAATAGGATTATTTTTGCTTATATTTAGTATTATATGCAGAGTTGCAGTCAGCATACTATATAAAGTTCTGGCGGTTGAAGCAGAACATATAGAGCGGACGAAAAACCCGATTCTTTGCAAACTCAGGACAAGCTTGAAAAAGAGGGCGGCAGAAATACGAGGGCGCAGTAAAAAAAGAATTTGCGTAGAGATGTGTTTAAAAGAAATCAGAGTAGCAGGAATCTCTCTTCGTATTTTACCATTGATTTCACTTTATGCCATGCTGGGTGCCATCCTGGTTTTTGGCCTGGGTGCATACGGAAAAATAAGGGAGGGAATGTTTCTTTTGGAATCCTTCCCCTTTTATATCGTAGCATTTGCAGGGGTATATGCCTATTTATTTGTAGCATCTCTAACAGATTATGATGCATCAAGGACACTTTTAAAAGATTTGCTGACTGACTATCTTGATGAACTCGAAACCATTGATTTTGTCGAGAAAAGAAACGTGTTTGAGGAGCAGGAAGAAATTAGAGTGGGAAATGTTACAAAAAAGTCAAGAAACAAGGAAAAGGAAAAGCTTTTAAAGGAATTTCTGTCTTGAAAACAAGAGATGCATTTGTTAAGATGAAAACAAGCTTACAGAAAGGAAAACAGATATTTTTACGAAGATATCTTGTGATGGGATAATTATGAGTAAAAAAGTAGCATTTGATTATTCAAAAGCAGCTCCTTTTATCAGTGAAAATGAAGTGGAGTTGATGAAGAAACTTGCAGAAGATGCAAAAGAAGTTCTTGTTTCAAAGACAGGTGCAGGAAATGATTTTCTTGGCTGGATTGACCTTCCGGTAGATTATGACAAGGAAGAGTTTGACAGAATTAAAAAAGCAGCAGCAAAAATTCAAAGTGATTCAGAAGTTTTACTTGTAGTCGGTATCGGCGGTTCCTATCTTGGAGCAAGAGCTGCAATTGAATTCCTAAGACACAGCTTTTATAATATTGTGGATAAGAGTATCCGTAAAACACCTGAGATTTATTTTGTCGGAAATTCAATCAGCTCAACTTATCTGAAACATTTGATTGAAGTAATCGGCGACAGAGATTTCTCTATTAATATGATTTCTAAGTCAGGAACAACAACTGAGCCTGCAATTGCATTCCGTGTGTTAAAGAAAATGGCGGAAGAAAAATATGGCAAGGAAGGCGCTGCAAAGAGAATTTATGCAACAACAGATAAGGCACGCGGTTCATTAAAAGGTCTTGCAACAGAAGAAGGATATGAAACCTTTGTTGTACCCGATGACGTTGGCGGAAGATTTTCTGTTTTGACTGCAGTTGGTTTGTTACCGATTGCCGTAAGTGGTGCTGATATTGATAAATTGATGGAAGGCGCAAGAAGCGGTCGTGAACGTGCTTTAAATGCTGCATTCGAAGAGAATGACGCATTACAGTATGCTGCAGTACGTAATATTTTATTACGCAAAGGCAAACAGATTGAAATTCTTGCAAACTATGAACCGAGCGTTCACTTTGTATCAGAATGGTGGAAGCAGCTTTACGGAGAGAGTGAAGGTAAAGACCAGAAGGGTATCTTCCCTGCAAGCGTTGATTTAACAACAGATTTACATTCCATGGGACAGTTTATTCAGGATGGTTCCAGAAATATTTTTGAAACCGTTATCGATATCGAAACCTCGAGAGAAGAATTATTCATTGAAGAAGAACCTGTTGATTTGGATGGTTTGAACTATTTGACAGGAAAGAGTGTTGATTTTGTAAATAAGAGTGCCATGAACGGAACGATCCTTGCGCATACAGACGGCCAGGTTCCGAACTTCTTGATTCACATTCCGGAAGTGAATGAATTCTACCTTGGAGAATTGTTCTATTTCTTTGAATTTGCCTGCGGCGTGAGCGGCTATATCCTTGGTGTGAATCCGTTTAACCAGCCCGGTGTAGAAAGTTATAAAAAGAACATGTTCGCACTTCTCGGAAAACCCGGTTTTGAAGCACAGAGAGAAGAACTTTTAAAGAGACTGTAATTTAGAATAGTCGGATTTAAACTTCTGTGTAGAAACATTTCTCAGATAAAAAAACAGCCCGCCCCGATTGTAATTGATTTTACAAAAGGGACGGGTTTTTTTTGTAAATATTATTCTTTTCCTTCGGCAACAGCCTTTGCCATTTCTTCCTGAATATCTTCATAATTAGAAAGTACAGGTGCGATGTCTTTGCCTTTAATCTTTCGCTGCACATAATTGCGCGTTATCGTCACAACGGTGGGAGAGAGGGTGAGTACACCAATTAAGTTAGGAATCATCATCATGCCGTTAAAAGTATCGGAAATATCCCAGGCCAATGAAGATGTCATCAAAGCGCCGGACATAATCATCAGAACAAAAATGACACGATAGATTTTGGAAGCTACGATTCCGAATTTACCAAAAAGAAATTCAACCGCCTTGCTGCCATAATGGGACCAGCCTAAAACAGTGGTAAATGCAAATAAAAGTAAGGAAATTGCCACAAACATTTCGCCGGCCGGTCCAAAAATATTGGAAAAGGCTTTAGCAACCAGGGTTGCGTCGTCAACACCTTCTGCCGCAAGACCGGTATCTAAATTGATATATCCTGAAGTAAGTACCACAAGAGCAGTTATGGTACAGACAACCATGGTGTCGGCAAAGACTTCAAAGATTCCCCAAAGTCCTTGCTTAACAGGCTCTTTTACATTGGAATTACAATGCACCATAACAGATGAACCAAGCCCGGCTTCGTTTGAGAACACACCACGCTTACAGCCCTGCGTAATGACGGTTTTAATCATGATACCTGCGGCTGCGCCACCAACAGCTTTTATACCAAAGGCAAAACGGAAAATGGAAAGAAGCGCCGGAATGATTTCCGTAAAGTTAACCAGGATGATAATGATTGCACCGAGCACATAAGCAAGTGCCATGAAAGGAACAACCTTCTCCGCAACTGCTGCAATTCGTTTCAGTCCGCCAAGAATAATTAACGCGGAAATAATGAGAAGTCCAAGGCCGATGAAAAAAGAAGTAAGAGGAATAAAACCTAAAATTTTAAGCTCTTCATACTGTGAAAAGAATGCGGAATTCAGATTCAGCGTAATTTTATTTACTTGCCCCATGTTGCCGATTCCAAAAGAAGCAAAAATCGCAAATAAGGAAAAGAGAACCGCAAGAGTTTTACCAATCCACTCATATCCCGGTTTCTTGGCAAGCCCTTCTTTCAGGTAATACATGGCGCCACCGCTCCATTCACCATCTTTGTTTCTTTTCCTATAATAAATGCCGAGAACGTTCTCCGAGAAGTTGGTCATCATACCAAAAAAAGCAGCAATCCACATCCAGAATACGGCACCGGGTCCCCCCAGAACAATTGCCGCAGAAACGCCGGCAATATTTCCCGTACCAATTGTCGCAGCAAGAGCTGTACACATTGCCTGGAACTGTGAAACACTTCCGGCTTCCTTTTTATTATGGGCATCTTTTTTGAAAATGCCGCCCATGGTCTTTTTGACCCAATGGCGTAAATGTGTAATCTGGAAAAAATTGGTAAGAACCGTCATCAGAATGCCGGTTCCGATTAAAAGAAGTAATCCGACTTTAACCCAGACGAATTCATTGACGACATCATTTACGGATTTCAATATGTCAAAAAAATAAACAAAAACATAAATAATGATGACTTCGATAGTAGAAATGTCCATAGCTAGAACAGTAAAATTTGGTTGCATAATATCTTCCTTTCTTTCATAGTGAACTTTTACAAAAGTCAAAGTCATTAGTCATAAGGAAGTTTACACATCCTGTTTAGAATAAGATCTCTGTCCTTTTGCCTGAGAGATCGACGTAAAAAACGTCTTACACCTTCGGCGCTTGCTTTCACAAGACTCTCCAGAAATGTTTATAACAAAGATTTTACAAAAGAAACGAAAAAGTGTCAATAAATTACTGTGATAAAACGAGTTTCTTCTATATAAAGTAAATTGAGCGTCACACAATCTTTTATATTATTGCGCATGAAGAAAATCATTCAAACCAAATTCAAACGGATTGCTTCGCGCTTTGCACTCTCGCAATCCTACACAATATTCGCATATCGCGAAATATTCACTTCGCTTTTATGCTCATATTGTGGCAAGTCAACAAGTCAAATAACCACTTTAGTGCAGGCACAAGTGGTTGTTTGATCTTTTTACATTAGAATTTGTAAAAAAAGTGTTGACAAGAGGACTAACTGATAATATAATGAAATTCCACCGCGCAACAGCGGCGAAAAAAATAAAAAAAGTTGTTGACAAGAGCTAAAACATGTGATAGTATAATCACGTTGCGGTTCGAGAGAACAACAACACACAACCTTGACAAATAAACAGCAATGCAACCCTGAAAGTTCAGATAAGCAACGAGCAGTGGCAAGATGTAAGACGGGGCACACAAATCATGCTTGCATGATTTTGCGACACAGATTACAGATTGTTAGGGCGACTGCCCGTGACGAAATAAACGCGCCAGCATTTATGAGTTCCACTGTGAGTGTAGTAATACACAACAAGTTGCAAACAAGAGAATTATTCAGAGAAAGAAACCTAAACAAAGTAAAACGGAAGAAATTAGCTAGATGTTGATTTTGAACGGACAAACGAAT
>SVFH01000019.1 GCA_015056945.1 Lachnospiraceae bacterium
TGCTGATCTCAGCGTAACCTGTGAAGAGGAATAGGGCGAGGCAGTTTCGATTGTTCAACCCTTCTCGGATGAGCATAATTTTTGAAGAATGAAAACATTTA
Source organism: Lachnospiraceae bacterium (assembly GCA_015056945.1). GTDB lineage: Bacteria > Bacillota > Clostridia > Lachnospirales > Lachnospiraceae > UBA3766. The sequence goes on from SVFH01000019.1 coordinate 102, forward strand.
CAACAGGAGAAAAAAACAATGGCAAAGAAAACAATAAATTGGGAAACAGTAGCAAACGACAAAGAGGTACTTTCCAGAGTAGAAACTTTGGCAAAGGAAGGTGCAGCGATGAGTGGCGATATCACGCAGGAGATGTGTGATGAACTGAATGCACTGACAGGAAACGGTTGGAAGAGCAGTAAGTATAAAGAATTCTGCGATACCTATGATTGGCCATGGGAAGTGGAAGAGGTGGTTTATGCCCTGTTCCACGGCGGCAAGTATCCGGAGAAGAAGGAAGAAGAATGGTTTGGATGGAAGATCGAAGAATCCATCGACAGTGACCAGGATGCAATTGCATTTTTCTATCTGTGTCAATACGAAAACGACAGTGAAAAATGTAATAAGTACGATCAAGTGGATGTAAAACCGTTAAATGAGGAAGTGCTCAGTGCTTTCGCCGGCTGGGAGATTGAGGAAGACTGGGAAAAGAATGATTATGTGACATTCTGGTGCAGTAACAAAGAAACCTATGGCTATAAGAAAATGTTGAAGCTTTATAACGGATATCTTGGCCGGATGTTATCCTGCCGAATGCTCAATTTCGATGAGAAAGAGAAAGAGACGATTTTAGCGCTGCTTCAGAAGTATTACAACCATGTTTCTTGTGATTTCGATATCCAAAAGACATATCAGGTCATCGAACCGGAAATGCCGAGTCTGTTTGGAGCAAGCGCACCGGAGGGAGAAATGACCAGAGAGTTTCTGGAAGAGAACTGGGTAGTATCCTCCTATGACGAAGGAGAAGACTGTCAGTTGGATTATTACATGCATGAGATGAGATGCTTCCCGGGCGAGAAGGCGTACTGTTATTCCCACGAAGATGATGAGCTGCGTGAACTGGAAATCGTGCATGTGATAGCACGTATGGATAATGCATCGTTGTATGATGAATTGATTCAGGACGAGGATGTGCTTATGAACGGCGAAGAGGAATACGGTGCGGATTGCAGTGCGGAATTTACCGGAATGTTTAGTTGCTATCTGATGTGGTTTAAAGAAGTGTAAGATAACGAGGTAAACCCAATTGCGTTACATAATCGAAGATAAAAAGTATCGTTTTAAGTCTGCATTTGATACCGAAACTATCAAAGCGGTATGCTTGTGCCGAATTTTACCACCTCGGGCTATGATATGACACCGGAAATTGCGAAGCTGACGGCCGGATTGGTATCTGTGGGAGAAGGGGCATTTCAGGGCTGTAAATTGTTAGAGAATAGCGAGGAGAACAATAAATGAAATTATTAGAAACAAAAGAAGGCATTAAAGCATTTTATTTGTACAATGACGAAGAAGTTTACGTATATGAAGATAAAGTTGTGATAGGTGATAAGACTTTACCTGTAAATGAGAATGAGTGTGTTGAATATAAGAATGGTGTATTGTTCAAAACCATAACTGATAAGGATGATGATTTGAAGTATACTCTTTCCCGCTTTGACGGTGAATCGTTTGTAGAGGAAAATTTCAGATATGAGAATAAAGACTACTTAAGTTCGAAACAGTTTTGCTCAATTGATGATCCTGTGGATGGCATTGTAAAAGTAGCCTTTATGGATAACGGAACAGAGCATCTTTTCGAATTTGAATCAAAAAAGAGATACTATATATTGGGTTTTGATACTAAAAACGAAATATTAGTGTTATATATAGGAGGCTTAACCAGAAGTCTTCTTTTCTACACCAAAACCGGTGAACGCCTTTGGGAGTACACGGTGAAGGAAGGATATGAAATAAGCCGTCGAGGTATAGGTGTCACTGTCGTAGATGATGTTGTAGTGATTCCGTGTGAAGAGGACGGTCAACCTATGTCTGTTGAAGGATATCGCTTGATTACCGGCGAGAAGATATGGGAGGTCAATGGTAAAGATTATTGCGATTACACATATGTAATGGGGCCGAACAAGATGTTGTATGCATTACATAAATATCATTGTGCAGACCATAGAGTGGAACTTCGATTGACGGAACTGAACCCATTTACGGGCGAGGTTGATGTGAAAGTGATAAAAGAGGGCGATTATTGGGGAGACGTACATGTACGTAATACCACTATTCATGGTAATAAGTTGTTCTATGTGAACCAGAATAAAAAAGTAGGTCGCTCCCTCGGTGTGGTTGACTTGGATACAAAAGAGGTCATTGAAGACTTTGCATTGGAAGCAAAAGGATATCATGTAGACAAACCTGTAGTAACAGATGAAAAGGTATATGTATTAATTTATTTTGATGATGTTGCACAGAACGAGCTGCGAATTTATGAGAATGAGTACAAATAGCAGGCAGAATGCCTATCAAAGAAGCTTACTGTTTGGATGATAAGAATATAATTTGAAAGGGGACAACCATGAATACAACAGAAAAATTTACAATCAGCGTTGAAGACGGCGAATACGTTATAAAAGGTAGCTTTGATTTTGGATACATCGGTACTTACAAAGATGCACAGATTCAGATGGGGGATGAAGTGTGGGAACTTGTAGAGGATACTATCGGTGAGGATTGTTCAGATGAAGAGCTTGGTGCTTTTCTGACTCAGTATTTCAATGATTTTGCAGAAAGAATTGCCAAGAACATCCATATCATAAATGGGATGTTTTTATTGCGTTTATTCAGGAATATGGAAAAGCGTGCATTGGATTTGCGCGAGATGGAAGATTTGTATTTGGCGGATCAGGATCCTTATGACGAAACAGTTGATATTTATGAGGCTGTAAAAGATAAGGTGAAGGAATTTGAGAAGAATATCAGAATTCCGATGGACGACAGCGATGAAGAGGCACTTACTGCCAACGATTTTAAAGCAATATTCCCGATGTTTGATTTTGACAAATTTCTTGAAAATATCGTTCCTGTGACGGTGACTTTCGATAACGGAACAATAGCATTCCACTGTGCGGAGACGTTTGGTAGTATGCTTTCGCATCATTCCTATGATGTGCTGAATAAGGAGTTGCGCTTTACAAAATGGGAGAGTGCAATCGGTAAACTTAGTTTTGAAATTACTTCTGAGACTACCTGTAAGGTTGTCAAATATGAAGGATGGGTTACGGAAACGAAGGTACCGGAAGAGGTAACAATAGATGGCAAGAAGTATAAGGTTACAGCAGTGGGGGAGAATGCTTTTAATTGCAGTAATGCACAAAAGGTTGAGCTGCCTTCGGGTATAACGGAAATAGAAGACTCTGCATTTATGGGAAGTACCTATTTGGAGCAGATTAATCTGCCTGACGGACTTAAAGTAATGGGGGATTCTGTTTTTAATTATTGTAAGTGGATTAGGAATATTGAAATTCCGGATTCTGTAGAAAGTCTCGGCGCGGCCGCTTTTTATGGTTGTGAAAAACTAAGCAGAGTGAAGTTGCCAACCGAACTTACAGAAATATATGGCGGTACTTTTTACGAGTGCAAATCCTTGGAGAGTATAGAGATTCCCAATACGGTTAAATCAATCGGTGACTATGCTTTCTATGAATGTGAAAAACTGACTACAGTGGATTTACCTTCCGGATTGTTATCCTTGGGAGAAGGCGCATTTAAGAGCTGCTTGGCGTTAGAACATATTGAGCTTCCGCAAAGTTTGACACAACTGGGAGATATGGCTTTGGCTAATTGTCCTTTATTGGGTGAAGTAGTTTTGCCGCCGGGTATCGCTTTAGAGGAAGTAAATTATGGCTTTGAAGAGGACAGCAGCAAGGAAGTGGTTGATGAGCCTGAAAGCTGCACAGAATCGGAATTCCAATGCAGTAAGAATGATAAAATGATTATGAATTCTGTTAAGGTAGAGGAAGAAATCATAAATATCTGGTCTTACAGAGGAGAACTTGTAAAGCTCTATCCTAACAAAATCGTGATTGGAAATAAAACGCTTCCTGCTGATTCAAAAAAATGCTATTGCTGTGAAAACGATGTTCTGACCTGTGAAGATGATGATAATTTTTACGTTTATAACGGAGAAGAATTTGTACATACAGAATGTAAATACAGAAATCACAACGATTATTTTTCGTCTGATATTTTCTGTTCTACAATGATTGATAGGAGAGAAGACGTACAGTGCGTAGCTTTAACTGACCATGGTGAGGAAACTTCCTTCAAGTTTAAATTCAGATGTTCTTTTTCAGAGTACCACTATTTTGCGAAAACGGGCGTTTTATTATTTGTGGAAACCTTCTATCCGAAGTTGCGTTTCTTCTCGAAAGACGGCGAAGAATTATGGTATTTAGAGCAGGTGGCTGATGATGGCATTAGGGATTCGTTTAGCTATGTTGTTGATACGTTAAATATGGACTTTGACGGCGACGGAATTATCGTAAAAATTCAAAAAGGCGAACAGTGTTATACCGTTTGCTATCATGTGGGAAGTGGTGAGGTGTTATGGTATCGCAAGGATAATCATCCTTTCTTGTTTGCCGGAGCAAAGTGTGAAGACGGTCTGATGCGTGGGGCATTCCCTTATTATGATGATGGCGAATATTGCACGGTGATGTTTGAAATAAATCCGTCAAACGGTAAAGCAAGTACATATCGCATTTCGGATAACGAAAAAGCCAAAGTGGTAACCGTAGAGGGATTTAAAACGCGTTCTGTACAGTACAAATATATATTAGATGGTGAGATTTTATATGCCATCGGTACGGATGAGATTATTGTCGTAGACACTCAAAAGAAAGTGATAATCAGCAGAAAAAAAGCACCGGAAAATGTGCCGTATCGTCAAGAGGATGCTGTTTTGTTCGATGGAAAGCTGTACGTATGTTTAATGTTTGATGGCGGTTTCTTACCGGTATGGAAATGTTACGAATTGGCCGACACAAAGGTTGTTGAGAAAAAAGCAAAAGCTTCTGCAGCAAAGAAGAGTGCGAAAAAGAAGGATAAGAGTGCACTTGTTTGGAGTGGTAAAAAGACGTTTGAGCATGATGATTTTAACGAGCTTGATGATATGGACAAGTTGCAGGTTCTCACCGGCTGTGAATGCAAAGAGTTTGACGGTTCGGTTGACACTTATTTCAAATACCGTGAACAGGGTAAGAAAGAAGGCTTCATTCCTGTGATCGTTGCCACGGACGATATATATTTTGAGCAACTGGAAGCTCTTTTGAAATGTGGTGGCGAAGGTTCTATCTCTAAGATTCAGAAAATTGTGGAGAAATATCATAAAAAGATGTTGGCAGAGCCTGTGGAAGATGGCAAGGCTTATCTTGAGAAAAATCATATTTCCGGCGAATGGGACGACGACGTAGATTTGGACGGTGAAGATTATGAGGCATCAGATGCATTCACCAGAAATGGTTACCTTGTGATAGTTCCCGTAACCGAGCCGTGGCGTATCTGGGCGTATCTACCTTACGGCGGCTGGAATGCTTGCCCGAAGGTTGCAGAGCACATGGCTGTATCAAAGTACTGGTACGAGCAATATGGTGCATATCCTGCCGCGTTATCCTTTGACACCATTGATTATGCGGTAGAAAAGCCGGTAGAAGACCTTGAGAAGCTTGCAAATGAAATGGGTGCCTACTGTTTCGATATTGTGGAGCAGGGTTGTGAAACCTACAGTGCTTTGGCGGCAAGCCTTAAGAATTCAAGAATTTGGAATTTCTGGTGGGATTAAGTATGAAGATAATAAAAGCAATAAAAGACTTTATAAATAGTTTAAAGGATGGATGGAAGCCGTTTTTCATATTCGTACTTTTATTTTAAGCGATATATTCGATAGTAGCCGTAATTGGTTATCTGGTATGGATTATAGTTTCACGGTTACGTTTGAATAAACGTTTCGGAAAGAAAAAAATAGAAGATGGAGAAGAAAACTATGGCAAAGAAAACAATTGATTGAGAAACGGTAGCAAACGGGAAGGAAGAAGAGCTGATGAATAATCGGCTCTTTTTTTAACATAACTTTAACACTTCGCAAACAACCCGAAAACAAATCACCGATAAAATACAATTACAAACTGAAACACAACAAACAACATTTTTATAAGAAAAGGAGAAACAAAGATGTCTATATTAGTAGAAACAAACGGAAAAATTGCAGAAGCTGTAGTAGAGGGTTATAAGAAAATCGAGACCGGTGTGGTAGAAGGTTATAAGAGGATTGAGACCGGCGCTGTGGAAGGATTTAACAAGGTGAGCGATAAGTGTGTTGAGAAGCTTTTTACCAAAGAGGGAGAGAGCGTGGAAGATGCGAAGAAACGCTTGCAGGCGAATGCGAAGTAAGAAACGGAAACAGGTTTTAACAGAGACAGAATCATCAATTTCAAACAGAAACGATAAACATTCACAAAGAAAGATAAGAGGTAATTACAATGAACAGAAACGATCAGGAATTTATGGTACAAAAAATCAGAAGCGAATATACAGAGAAAGAACACACACAGTTAGATGAATTGAAAGCACTGGATGCCAAAGTGAAGCGTCCTGCTAACGTATTTGCATACGTGTTCGGCAGCATCAGCGCAATCGTTATGGGTAGCGGAATGAGCCTTGTCATGACTGAAATCGGCAACAGTATCGGTATTCAGAATCCTTTGGTGCCCGGCATTATAATCGGTGTAATCGGTATGATTATGGCAATTGTAAATTATCCGATTTACAAAGGGATTCTTTCTTCACGTAAGAAAAAATACGGCGAAGAGATTCTTAAACTCAGTGAAAAATTAATGCAGTAAAATGCATTCAAAAGTCTATTTAACCAATAATAGTCAAAAACGTAAACAAAACTTTAACATTTGGATGTTATCATATACACTGGAGAGGTAAACAAAAAGGAGGAATTCCGATGTTTAAAATTTTAGTGGTAGAAGATGACAAAGACTTAAATAAAACCGTTTGTTCCTTTCTAAACAGCAGCGGTTACGAGGCAACGGGTTGTCTTGGCGCTGAAGAAGCATATGACGTAATGTATGATACGGTATTTGATTTAATCATATCGGACGTTATGATGCCGGGAATAGACGGTTTTGAGTTTGCCAAAACAGTACGTTCGCTGAACGAAGAAATCCCTATTCTTTTTATGACGGCGCGAGACGACTTTGCGTCAAAGCAGAGGGGATTTCGCGTGGGCGTAGACGATTATATGGTTAAACCCATTGATTTGGATGAGTTGTTCTTACGTATCGGCGCACTCTTACGTCGTGCAAAGATTGCCACGTCAAGAACGCTTACGGTGGGTAATTTTAAAATGGATATGGATGAGCGTACGGCTTATCTTGGCGAAGAGGAAATCTCACTTACCACAAGGGAATTTAATATTCTATATAAAATGCTTTCTTACCCTAAGAAGACATTTACACGCAGTCAGCTAATGGACGAATTCTGGGACGCGGATACCGCTTCGGGAACCAGAACGGTGGATGTATATATGACCAAGCTTCGTGCGAAACTTGAGATGTGCGAAGACTTTGAAATTGTGACGGTACATGGGCTTGGGTATAAGGTGGTGATTTCGTGAAGAAGAAAAAATCGTTTGAAAAAGTATTGTTTGCGTTAAATAATTACGTTGTGTTCTTCATTCTGGTGGCTTTTGTAACTACGTGTTGCATGCTGTTGTTTATCAATGTGCTTACAGACACGTTGCAGCTTACACTGACGGAAGAGAATATTGCGATGGCAGCCAAGCTTACCTTTTGGAATGTTGTTCTTCTAAGCTTTGTTTTTACCCTGATTGATGTAATCCGAAGAAAAATAACGGTAGAACGTCCCGTGCGAAGAATTACCGATGCGACCGAGAAAATGATACGGGGTGATTTCAGTGTACGAATTAAACCCATCAGTCGTTTCGGAACGGATACGAAGTTTAACGAAATCATTGATTGTTTCAATAAAATGGCAGAAGAGTTATCGGGAGTGGAAACCCTGCGAACGGATTTCATCGCCAATGTATCGCATGAGATGAAAACGCCGCTTGCCGTGATGCAGAACTTCGGGACCCTGTTACAGAATCCCGACTTGCCAGCCGCGCAGCGAATTGAATACGCCAAAGGAATAACGGATGGCAGCAGACGTATTTCCGACATGATGACGAACATCTTAAAGTTAAACCGTTTGGAGAACCAGCAGATTTATCCCAAGGCTACGGAATACAATGTAAGCGAACAACTATGCGAATGTCTGCTGCAATATGAAACGGTGTGGGAGCAGAAAGGAATTGAAATAGAAACAGAGATTGCGGAAGATGTTATGATTACGGCAGATGAAGAATTGCTGTATTTGGTGTGGAATAATCTCCTTTCGAATGCATTTAAATTCACGCCGGAAGGCGGAACGGTTGCCGTAAGTCTGACGGAGAACGAGGATTATGCGACAGTACAGGTCAAAGATACCGGTTGCGGGATGTCGCCGGAGGTAGGTGCGCATATCTTTGAGAAATTCTATCAGGGAGATACGTCGAGAGCGACGCAGGGAAATGGATTAGGACTTGCCCTGGTGAAACGCGTGATTGACATTACGCAAGGAGAAATCAGTGTGCAAAGCAATCCGGGCGAGGGCAGTACTTTTACCGTGAAAGTACGGAGGCAGCAGAGTGAGTAAATGGGTGAAAAGAATAAAAGAACGTTATCAAAGCGATGCGACGTATCGCATGGAAGTTTCGCTGTATGCTAATTTCGGGTTGAATGTTGCATATGCAATATTACAATTCTGTCTGGGATATTTTCATCACACGGTGTGGTTTTATTCCTTCGCAGGATATCATTTGCTCCTTGCGTTGATACGGTTCAGACTTGCGCATTACACAAGAAGACAGGAGATATGTGTAAATCTGTTAAAAGAGTGGAAGTTGTATCGTTTTTGCGGCGGAACCTTGTTTTTGCTACATATATTGCTTGCTTTTTTTATTTACTATATTGTGTGGCAGGGACGAGCTTTTGTTCATCATGAAATCACAGTGATTACATTGGCTACGTATACTTTTTATGCATTCACGATGGCGGTGATTAGTTTCAATAAGTATCGCAAATATAAAAGTCCCGTTTATACTGCAGGTAAAATGCTGGGATTGGCAACAGCATTTGTATCTATGCTGACTTTGGAAAAAGCGATGCTGGCTACGTTTTCTTCGGGTGATGATGAGAAGTTTAGACTAATTATGACTGGTTCGACAGGAGCCGGAGTGACGATATTGATTCTTGGTATGGCAATTTACATGGTTGTTGTTGCCAATAAACAAATTAAGAAGATTAAGCAAAATGAAAAATAGGAGTAACGGAATGGACGAAAAAGGATTTCAATATACCTACTCTGCCAAAGAGCAGAATGAAATCAACGATATCAGAAAGAAATATCTTCCGAAGGAAGCAGATAAAATGCAGCAACTGCGTAATCTGGATGCGGGCGTGCACAGAAAGGGGAGTGTTGCTTCTTTGGTGACAGGGATTCTTAGTGCTCTGATTCTTGGAATCGGTATGAGTCTTGTCATGACCGACATTGGTGCAGCAATTGGTCTTGTCACATCGTTTATCCCCGGTATTATAATTGGTAGTATCGGGCTGGTTGGGGTATGTCTTGCGTATCCGGTATATCAGTTCGTGACGAAGCGTGAGCGTGAAAGAATTGTACCGGAGATTCTCAGATTATCAGAGGAATTGCTAAAATAAACAGAGTAGGATATACTTGACGGCGGAAACGAACTATTGAAAAATCCGGTATATTTACCATTATATTTTAGCCTTACATTTTGCAAATTATAACTCTGTATTTTATGAAAAGTATGATTTTTTTGCTGCCATACGTATGCTAAAATAAAGAATGTGCTATGCACATTCTTTATTTTGGCTGAAATGTTTTAGCGAATGAAAGCCTGTGTTTATAATGAAAGGGGAAACTATGAACAGCAAAGAAATGAGACAAGAAATAGAAAAGGCAATGGAGTTCGGAGAAGCTGCATTAGAGAATCTTCGAACAGCGCAAGAGAAGTTGGAGAATGTCGGTAAATGGGCAAAGTTTGATGTTTTAAGCGGAGGGTCGGTTACTTCCGTGGTGAAAATGTCAAAAATGAAAGATCTGCAAGGTAATATAGAATTGGCTAAAATTAAAATCAGATGTTTCGAAAAGGAACTTAAGGATATTCAGTTTTCGGCGGAACTAAGAGCAGAAATAGACGGTTTTATTTCCTTTGCAGACATTTTCTTTGACGGTGCAGCGATTGATTATGCCGTTTATTCACAAATTAAGGAATTAAAGAAACAGGTTTCGGATGCAATTTACAGAATTGAAAAGGCGATGGATGTGCTGAAGAAACGACTGGAATTAAAGACGAGGGATATATCGGAAATCATAGACGATTCAGAAAAAGAGAACATTGCAAGAGCCATCCTTGAGGACCTTCAGGAGTGGTTTGCAATCCCGGAAGGGCGTGAACGATATATACAGGATAGCGCCGGCAAGTTTTTCATATGCGCGAAGGAAGAGGAGAAACCGCTGGGATTCTTATATCTGAAGCAGACCGGCAAAGACACCGTTGAAATTGCTGTTATGGGAGTGTTGAAACAGTATCATCGAAACGGTATCGGTCGGGAATTGTTTGAATTTGCCAAAGAGATTGCCCGTCGTAAAGGCTATTCTTTTATTCAGGTAAAGACTGTTCGGATGGAAAAAAATGAAGATTACGATCAAACGAACAAATTTTTTCTTGCGCTTGGTTTCAAGGAATTTGATGTGTTGCCTGCGCTTGGGAATGAGGCGAATCCGTGCCGGATCTATGTAACGGCATTGTAATGGTTTGCCCAAAAGTTCTTCATTGGTGGTAAAAGTGCGGTCATTGGTGAAATGCCGGTTAATGTAGTTATGCCTAAGGTAGTGTTTCAGCTCTGACATATCCCTAAATTAACATTTTAAACGTTGCGGTATACTTTTGTTAGCCATAAGTATACCGCTTTTTTATTGCATAGGAAATTCCTATGCAATAAAAAAGCGCTCCGCTAAGGGTGCGCAGTTCGCGGCAAGGAATTTTGTTGCCGAGCAACACCGCTCACGCGCGAGAGTCCGCTTGCGGACTCTTTGTTCTGAAACTTAAATTCAGGTATACTTATGACTGGGGCTTGTATCCCTAATATTTACAAATATACAAATTAGGTACACGAATGGGCATTGCTTGTATCCCTAATTTTTACAAATATACAAATTAGGTACACGATTGAGTATTGCTTGTATTCCTAATTTTTACAAATATACAAATTAGGTACACGAATGGGCATTGCTTGTATCCCTAATTTTTACAAATATACAAATTAGGTACACGATTGGGTATTGCTTGTATCCCTATTTTTTACGAATATACAAATTAGGTACACGATTGGGTATTGCTTGTAGGTCACGTCCGTATAATGGTGTAAATTACAATTAAATAAAAAATGAGCCATTCGCTCATCCCTTAAGGTATAATAATAATCACCACAAAAACTAAAATACCAAGGAGGATTTGTAAATGGCTCAGCTTAATATTACCTTAAATCAGGATGAAATTCTACAATTACTAGGAGAAAATTCTAATGAAGCTTTTAAAACATTACTACAAGAAAGTCTTAACAGTGTTCTAAAAGCAGAATCTTCAGAACAGCTTAAAGCCACGCCCTACGAACGTTCAGAAGAAAGAACGGATAGTCGTAATGGCTCCCGGGAGCGTACCCTTAATACCCGCATCGGAACCATTCTTCTTACTGTTCCTCGTCATCGTAATCAACCTTTTAAATCTATGATTTTTGAAAACTACTCACGTAGCGAAGCTGCGCTTGTATCTACGATGACAGAAATGGTAGTCAATGGCGTTTCGACCCGCAAGGTTTCAAAGGTGGTAGAAACATTGTGTGGAACATCATTTTCAAAATCAACAGTGTCAGAACTTTGTAAAGATTTAGATCATGACGTTAATAAGTTTCGTAATCGTCCTTTGACACAGGATTATCCTTTTCTGTATGTGGATGCTACCTACTTTAAAACGCGAGAGAATCATCGTACGATATCAAAAGCGCTATTCATCGCAATGGCAATCAATCATACCGGGCGCCGCGAAATCATCGGTTTTAATACCTATGAAAAGGAATCTAAAGACACATGGTATTTGTTTATGCAAAGCCTTAAAAACAGGGGCTTAAAAGACATTCAATTAGTGACTTCAGATGCACATGAAGGAATCATCTATGGGTTGAGCCATGTGTTTCCGGAAGTTCCGTGGCAAAGATGTCAGTATCATTTCACAAAAAATATACTGGACAAAACCCCAAAGAAATATCAGGAAGGTTTGCGTTCTGAGCTACAAGCTATGTTTAACAGTCCGGATTTAAAAACTGCAATTAAAAAACGTGATGCAATTCTGGAAGATTATAATGATATTGCTCCTGCAGCAACAGAATGTCTCGACCATGGTTTTAATGATAGTGTAACGGTCATGGCCATTCCGGAATCCTTAAGAAGAATCATGCGCACATCTAATCCTCTTGAACGCTTAAACAAAGAGTTAAAGCGTCGTTCAAATGTGATTGGAGTATTTCCGAATGAAGCTTCTATCATTCGCCTGATGGGAGCTGTTCTAATGGAAATAAGTGAGAAATATGAATCTCAGGTAAAGCCATTATTCTATCATCCGGTGTTGCGAGAACTAGAGTCCAAACACGATGAACTTGCAAAAATAGCCCAGGAACAACAACAAGTATTGGCAGCTTGACAATTGGATTAAATATAGCTTAAGGGAATTTACACACAAATATGGACTTGACTTTGCTTGTATTCCTAATTTTTACAAATATACAAATTAGGTACACGAATGGGCATTGCTTGTATCCCTAATTTTTACAAATATACAAATTAGGTACACGATTGGGCGTTGCTTGTATCCCTAATTTTTATGAATATGCAAATGAGGTACACAAGGGGAGCATTAATGGTATCCCCTTTTTTGCTGTAATCTTATATGAGGGATATATCCCCTGGCGGGAGTATCCCCTAATTCCACTTCTTGCTCATTAAGGGATACTTCTTCTATGAAAATGTAATTTCCGCTGCCCGACCGGCTTCTTTTTCTTGTGAGATAAAGTAGGGGATGATATAATGTAATTTGTGTATCGGAGGAATGAAAACGGAGCTTGATTTAGAATCATGACAGACGTTTCATCATTCTGAATAAATAACATATCAGGAGGTATAAAAATGTCATATCACAAGGATTTGCCGCAAAGCTGGATTGAGATTATTGAAAAGGATGCTGTTTTGAAGGGAATATGGGAGGAACATGATTCGGAGTATGAAGCAGTTCCGGAATTTCTATTCGGGCTTATTGGAGATGAACTTGAAAGATTGCGACCTGTTTTTGCACTGTATGGGGAACCGGGAATCGATATGTATGAGAAAATCGTGGCAATGAAGACGATAGCTGCTTCCGACAGCGATGAGGAGCCGGAGGGAAAGGAAGAACTTCTCAAAGAACTTGCCAAGGAATATATACGGGCCATGAACGACCTTTACAGAAACGAATTTGAAGAGGAGCCGATTTTGGATGAGGATGCAGAGATAATTCTTGTCCCTGACGAGGAGCGTGACAGCGTCATCGAAGAATTGCAGGAATCGTGGGATGAGGAAGAGGAGACTCCGGAGAACGAATTCAATGAAGTGATTTGCGATTGGTATATTTGCGAACTGGAATACAAAGAAGGATGCAAGGAACTCAAAAACCTTCTGTGGGAGGCTGTGTACAATCTGGAAGAGGATTACAAAATCTCCTACTATCTGATGTGGTCTTTGGCGGACAGACCCGCTGCAGAGAATCCGTATTTGCCGTTCTATAAGCTTTGGTGTATGGGATATACGGCAAGCTTTCCGGCAGAGGATAAAGTGCTGGTATATTAAGGGAAACGTTGCACAAAAGGTATGGACAGCGCCATGCACAGGGCAGCGGAACCGGAGTGAGGTTTAAGGGAGATAAAATGGAGAATTACAGATTTCAGGTGAATCTGGGCGGAATGATTGAAATTCTGTCAGATCATTTATACAGTAGTCCTGATGTATATATCAGGGAGTTGTTGCAGAACGGTGTTGATGCCATTGTGGCAAGAGAAAAAGCGGAGCCCGGTTTTGTCGGAAGTGAACAGGGTAGGATTCTTGTGGACATTAAGAACATGAGGAAATTGTCTTTTCGCGATAACGGAATCGGGTTAACGCGTGATGAAATACACAGATTTCTGGCTGTTATCGGCGAATCTTCCAAGAGGGATTTGGAGAGCGGAAAGATTCTGTCTGATTATATCGGCAGATTCGGAATCGGTTTGCTTTCCTGTTTTATGGTAAGTGATGAAATCCGTATCAGAACAAGGTCCATACATGATGCGAAGGGGTATGAGTGGATTGGTAAACCTGACGGTACTTATGAATTAAATGCGTTAGAGGAAGAGATTCCCTGCGGAACCGAGATTTCGCTTACGGCCAAAGAAGGTGCGGAGCGTTTTCTGTCATGTGAAACGGTGGAAGAACTGATTCTGCATTACGGTCTTATTTTGCCGTATCCGATTTTGATGAATGACGGACAGAATAAAAAAAGACTGAATCCGGTCACCTTACCGTGGAATGAGGCACAGAATGATAAAAGTGCCCTTATGCTCTTTGGACAGATGATGTTCAAGGAACAGTTTTTGGATTGTGTCCCCTTACGAAGCACAACGGGGAGCGTAGAGGGTGTTGCATACTTTTTACCCTATTCCGTGCAGGCGAGTGTGAAGCAGAAGCACATGGTTTATTTGAAAAATATGCTTCTTACGGAGAACGGAGAAGGCATTCTTCCTGATTGGGCAATTTTTGTCAGATGTATTATCAATGCCAAAGATCTGCGCCCGACGGCATCCAGAGAAGGGTTCTATTTGGATGATGATTTGCGGGAGGTCAAAGCAGAGCTGGGAGAATGTATTGCGTCATATCTGAAGGCTATGGCGAAACGGAATAAAGAAGGATTTCGTCAGTTTATGGATATCCACGAATTGGCGGTAAGAAGCATGGCGATTGCGGATGATGAGTTATTTCATCTGTTCATAGATGAGCTGACCTTTGTGACAACCAAGGGAGAAATGACCGGGCTGGAGCTTCGTTTGAGTAATGAACCGTTACGTTTCTGCGGAATGAGGGAATACAGACAGCTGTCACAGATCTTTGTTTCGCAGGGGCAGCTGCTGATTAACTGCGGCTATGTATATTCACAGGACTTGTTAAAAAGAATGGGTGACTGTTTTGGGCTTGATGTGCAAAGTGTGGACTCTTATGACGTGGAAGAGCTGTTGCACGAAGTGAATTTAGAGGAAGCAGAGCTTGCAGTGCCGTTTTTACGTGCTGCCGAAAAGGCCTTGGCAGAGTATGACTGTGCAGTGGAAATGAAACAGTTCATTCCTGCGAATTTACCGGCATTTTACTATCTTGACCAGAATGCGTTGCTTTGCCGTGATATCGCACAGGCGATGGATACGGGGAATGATGTTTTTGTCGGTATGCTTGGGAATTTCATGCAGGAATTTGAGGATAAAAAAGCTTCGACAATCTATTTCAATATGCGAAATCCGCTGATTCGCAAGCTGGTAAAAAAATCAGACGAAGCATCTTTGAAAGACATCATTGTAATTATTTATGTGCAGACTTTATTGATTGGCGGTTTTACATTGCGAAATAATGAGCTGGGTATTATGAACAATAAATTACTCGCATTGTTGGAAGGGGGACTCTGTGATGACGAATGAAATGATGGAAATATATGATCAGTTTCATGAAGCTGCGCACGGGAAAGAAAAAATGGAGATTTGCAGGCGCGGTTGGGAATTGGCAGATCAGTTAGACAGTTATGACGATCAGTATTTTTTCAGATATAAGTACATAAATGAGGCGGCTTTTTACGACGATATTCTTGAAATATATACGATATATCCGGTGCTTTTGCAGAAACATGATGCGTATGTGGCAGTTCACGGAAGCGATCCGAATACGTCCCATATTCTTTGGGCTTATAAATGGGTGTTGGAAAATGCACATGAATTCCATCAGATAAGCATTGAACAGTTCGAACGCTTCCGGGAAGATTTCAGAATCAGATGCATCAAAAACGGGTATTCGTTAAGACCGTATTATCAGTACGGTGCATATTTTTACAGTCAGTTTGATATGGAGAAAGCAGAAACGTGTTACCGGAATTTTTTGAAATGTCCGCATGATGGGTTGAGTGATTGTAAAGCCTGTGAGCGTCACATGGAAGTGGTATATCTTCTGAGAACCAACCAGCCGGATAAGGCCATGGAACGTGCCAGGGACTTGTTTTCACGCAGGTTAACCTGCGCTGAGGTTCCCGATATTACATATGCGGAATTTATCAGATATGATAACATGTGCAGACTAAAAGGGGAAGCCTTTGCGGAAATGGACATTCATAACTTACAGAGGAATCTGTACTATTCCATTGACAGCAAAAAGTTATGTATCGAGCATATCGGGAAACTTTTCCTTTCGTACTGCTTCACCGATAAAGGAATGGCATTGGAATGGTTTCGCAGGAACTGTACGTATACGCAGCAGGTGAGAAATCCCGTCTTCCGCTTTGAATTTGCAATTGCCGCGATGGCATTGTTTAAAGAACTTTTATCAAAAGAAACTTATAAAATGAGACTGAAGAAAGAGTTTGTTCTGTATAGAGAGGATGATGAATATTCACCGCGGGAGATTTATGGACATTTCCGTAAAATGGCTGAGGAGATTGCGTGTAAAATGGATGCAAGAAACGGGAATGATGTTTTTACCTTGATTCTTCGGGATGTTGAGAACGGATTTTGAGCGGAGGGTAAGTGAGATATGATGAAAAAATGGACCGCATATATCATACTTGCAGTGATAATTACGACTTTGACAGGTTGTGGGGAAGAAGAAAATGTGACAAGCGGACCGGTAACACAGGAGCCGGTTTCCATGCAGGAGACGGAAGATAAAAGCGGGGACACATCAAGTGGTTACGAGCCAGGCGGATCTTTGCAGGAAGAATCGGAATATGACAATACAGATGCCATGTGGGAGATGATAGTGGAACCCGAGCAGGGCAAAGAGTATTATGAGGAACGCTCGCCACAGGAAAATGCCGTGGATTTCACGGGTGAGTGGAGTCGTACCAAGGTGATTCGCCCGTATGAGGCATATCTGACCATTTCAAATCAGGATGCAGAAGGCTTCGATGTGAGCGGTGAAACTTATTGGTATGCGCATATGGGGAATTTGTATGAGGAGCGTGCATATTTTGTAAGTGAGAATGGTGCTGTTCTGGAATATTATAACGAGAGTCTGGAAACTTACTCATACCTTATTTTTCTTCTGGAGGACGGAAACCTGAGGGTGTGGGCGACCGGTACCGGCGCGGATTTTGAAGCGGGAGCAAACTGCTTCTGGCATGGTGAATATGTACAGGGCGAGCCGGTTTATGAGAATGTAAATGTAATGCAGGATATTTTTACGGAAGAAGAGTTAGAGACAATCGGTAATCTGTTAGGGGAAGAACAGTTTGAAGAGATGTTTGTTTTTACCACAGAGAACGGTTCCGTGATTGAGGAAAACTGTACACTTGCAGACGGAACGACGGCAACCTTTTATAATGCGTTTGTTCCGGGGGTTGCGAATTATAATTACTATAACCTGCTGATTGATGGAAACGGAGCGATTTATATTGAAATCGGGCCGGACGGTATGTTCTACAGTACGGAGGATGGGCTGACGGAGATGCCCCAATATACGACAGCGGGATAGAATGATTGTAATTTCCTAAAAAATTTGATATAATTTCTTCAATGTAAAAGGGAAGCAAAAAACCAGGGAGGTATTACAATAATGGACCAAAGATTAGAACCTTTATTTACACCATGGAATATCGGCAATTGTGAAATTAAAAACCGTATTGTCATGACATCTATGGGTGGCACGAATCTGTTAGGATGGATGGAGATTAACCATTTCGACAAGGCAGGTGCACAGTTTATTCTTGAGGTTGCAAAGAATAATTGCGGTCTTGTTTTGCCCGGATGTCAGCCGGTGTACAACCCGATGTTAGGTCAGTGGCTTTACAAGAAAGAGAAGATGTATAAAGATTTGGCTGCATGGATGCCGGAATTCCACAAGACGGGGGCGAAGCTTTTTGTGCAGCTGACAGCGGGATTCGGACGTTCTTTTACAATCAGCCATGTAATGGAGACGCTTTATACCAATAAGTTCCTTCGTACGGTGTCAAAGCCCGTGATGAACTTTGATAAAATCACCGCGGCGCCGAGTGCATCACCGAATCGCTGGTCTGATAAGGTTCCTTCCCGTGAAATGACCGTGGAAGAAATCAAAGAGTTTATTGAAGCATTTGGCAAAACTGCAAAGCTTCTGAAAGAAGCCGGTGTGGATGGCGTGGAAATCCATGCGGTACATGAAGGTTATCTGCTCGACCAGTTTACCTTAAAATATGTGAATCAGCGAACCGACGAGTACGGAGGAAGCCTTGAGAACCGCTATCGTTTCGCGGCTGAGATTGTAAAAGAGATTAAAAGGGTATGCGGAGCGGATTTCCCGGTTTCTTTACGTTACAGTGTGGAATCTAAGACAAAGGGCTTCCGCGAAGGTGCTCTGCCCGGAGAAAACTATACGGAAGTCGGACGCGATATGGAAGAGTCCAAGCTTGCGGCACAGTTTTTAAAAGAAGCAGGATACGATATGTTAAACTGCGACAACGGAACCTACGATGCGTGGTACTGGGCACATCCCCCTATTTACATGCCTGAGAACTGCAATCTTGAAGATGTGGCAGAGCTTCGTAAGGCAGTGGATATTCCCGTGGTTTGTGCAGGACGTATGGAACCGCGTGTGGCAGCGGATGCGGTACGCGACGGTTTGATTGACGGTGCAGGTTTTGCACGTCCGTTCCTTGCTGATCAGGAGTGGGTAACGAAGCTTAAGGAAGGACGTGAGGCAGATATCCGTCCTTGTATTCTTTGTCATAACGCATGTTTCAATATGGCGCATTATAAAGGTGTTCCCAATGATCAGGAGCTATGGGATTCCCTGCATTTATCACGTTGTGCGGTGAATGCGGAAACCATGCAGTGGAACAAGCATCAAATCATCCCTGCCAAACAGCCTAAGACGGTACATATTATCGGTGGCGGTATCGGCGGTATGGAAGCAGCAAGAGTTCTGAAATTGCGCGGTCATAAGCCGGTTATTCATGAGAAATCAGCGCGTCTTGGCGGTACTTTTATTCCTGCAAGTGCGGAAAGTTATAAGGGTAAATTACGAGACCTGCTTGCGTGGTACGAAAAGCAGATGAAGGATTTAGAGATTGAAATTCATTTCAATGAGACGATAGAAGACATTACACAGTTTGCGGGCAATCCCGTGATTATTGCGACCGGATCTAAGCCCCGTGTGTTACAATCCGTTCCCGGCCATGAAAGAATGGTGGAAGCGTGCGATTACTTAAACGGCACACCGGTTGGAGAAACCGTGGCAGTTATCGGTGGCGGTCTCACCGGCTGTGAGATTGCATATGAACTTGCATTGCAGGGTAAAAAACCTGTTATCGTAGAAATGAAGAACGATCTTATCGCTCAGACCGGTGTTTGTCTGGCAAACAGCTCCTATTTACGTGAATGGTTTGCGCTTCATAATGTTCCGGTTTATCTGGAAACTTCTTTAAAAGAAGTACGTGAAGGAACAATTGTATGTGCGGATGCAGAAGGCAAAGAAGTTGAGATTTCCTGTGACAGTGTAATCAGCTCGGCAGGATATATTGCGAATCCGTTAACCAAATCCTCTTCCAATGTACACCTTGTAGGCGATTGCCTTCAGGTTGGCAATTTACGTACCGTAGTATGGCGTGCATATGAAGTGGCAATGAAAATCTGATAGGAGGAAAAGACTTTGAATTTAACGAAAGAACAACAGGAAATTCTGGATGGAGCCAAAGGTGATGTCTTAGCCAGAGTAATGAAGACGCTGGTGCGTTACGGTGAGCTCTTTGGTGCAGACTCCATGGTTCCCGTAACCGGCGAATACAATCACCTTGTAACATCCTTCGGATTAAAGGCTTTGACGCCGGTGTACGATTTAATGGACAAGTTAATCGACTCCGGAAATATATCGACACAGAAGTTTTCCGCAGACCCGAGACCGCTTGATAAGAATGTACCGAGCAATTTTTTGCAGGATTTTATTTTTAAAAATTTCATGTATTCCAAGCAGGATGATTACGAGAAACAGTTAAACAAACTCGGTTTGATGGAGAAGGATGCGTTCAGTTGTACCTGTTATATGGATGAGGTGGGGAATACACCGGCGAAGGGGGATATCCTTTCCTGGTCGGAATCTTCGGCAGTAGTCTATGCGAACTCTGTTCTCGGTGCGAGATGTAACCGTAATTCCGGCATTATTGACCTGATGGGATCGGTGGTTGGATATGTCCCGAATTTCGGACTTTTAACAAATGAGGGTAGAAAGGCTACCTGGATTGTTAAGATTGAGACGACAAAGAAACCGGAGGCGCAGCTTCTTGGTTCCGCAATTGGAATGAAGGTTATGGCAGAGGTTCCTTTTATTACAGGTCTTGATAAATGGCTCGGCAGTGAACTTGATGATGCGGCTAAGACCTATTTGAAGGATTTCGGTGCGGCAACAGCATCAAACGGTGCAGTGGGATTATATCATGTGGAGAATCTGACCCCCGAAGCGGTGGAGATGGGCGCAAATCTCGTGGAAGCAGATGCGAAAGTGTATGTGATTGATGATGCGGAATTGCAGCGTGTCTATGACAGTTATCCTGTTATCTGGAAAAAGAAAGACGCAACTCCGAAGCTTTGCTTCATGGGCTGTCCGCATATGAGCTTAAACCAGCTGATTGACTGGACAAAGAAAGTAGATGAAAGCTTAAAGGCAGCAGGCAAAACCAAAGTCTGTATTCCGACTGTGTTCACTGCAGCCCCCGCTGTATTGAAAAAGTTCGAGGAAACAGAGTATGCGGCGACACTGAAAGCAACAGGTGTGATTACATCTTATATCTGCCCGCTTATGTACATGAACAATCCGTTAAGCGAGAAAATGCCCGTCATTACCTCCAGTAATAAATTGAGAACTTACACAAGTGCAAGATATTACACGGATGAGGAAATTCTGAAGCAGATTACAGAGGGAGGCAGCAAATGAAAGAGTTTAAAGGAAGAATCGTAGCGCCGGGAACAATCAGTGCCCCTGCACTTGTGTCTCACGGCGGATTAAATACACTGGCATCTTTCCAGAAAGCATTGCAGTTCGGCGATAAGAAAGCCACCTGCGGGGACCAGAATAATCAGGACCTTTACGGGAAGCAGATGGCCGGCAAGGCGCTTTGCCTGCCCTGTACAATCGGATCCACCACGGGAGGGCTTGTTCTTTACTGTGCCTGCTCCATGAAACGCCAGCCGGCATGCATGCTGTTCTCGGAACCGATTGATTCTCTTGCGGCAGCAGGTGCTGTTCTTGCGGATGTGTGGCTTGATGATGTGTCCATGCCTGTCATTGACAGTCTTGGAGCAGAGTTTCTTGATTATGTGAAAGACGATATGACAATTACCATCAAAGAAGATGGTGTGGTTGTTGTGGAATAAGAAATGTTTTGGCGCCTGTCCGGATTTGGGACAGACGTGTTTGGAAGAAGGGGAATAAGGAGATGAAAAAGAACATAAAAATATGGATTGCCATTGCGATTATTGCAATCATTGTTATTGTTTTGCCTGCAGGTTTCTTCTTGGCGTTAACTGCATTGATGTCAAATGAAGAATCCGGAACGGATATTTCGGGCTTTGAAGCAGAATATAGCAGTTATTTCGGAATACCGGTTCCGCCTTCTGCCACAGAGTTTAACTTTTACAAAGATGATATTAAATTGCGGAAATCAGGTGTGTGTTCTTTTGTGTTGCCACAGAGCGAATTTGATGCATATCAGAAGGATGTAATTGAACGATATAAGGTGGATATGCAGGATGAAGGTAACTTAAGTTACGGTTACGGTCATTGGTACGGTATGCGGGTTTGTGATATTAATGCAGATAATCCGGATTATATATTGGATGAAGTGCCGGAAGCCATTCATTTTGAGAAAGTAATCAAAGATGATATCGGTGAGTATACTGTGTTGCTTTATTCGCCTTCGGGAACAGGTACGAGGTCGTTCGGTATTTTCGTAAACAATTCGTCCCGTCGTGTAGTGTGTTATTACAATGCGACCATTCGATGAATCCGTAAAATAAAAGGAGTAGAGAAAGAAAATGTTCCAATATACACAGGAAGAGAAAGAACAAATAAAAGATGTTTTTGCCCGTGCCGGCGAGAATATTTCAATACACTATAAGATGCAAAGCCGCAATGCTGAGATGGCGGAACTTGTGAACAGATATAGGCAGGAGGAAGCTGCATGGTATCAAAGTGAGCAGTCTGATGAAAATACCTTTGAACTGACCTCTCAGAGTTTGTGGTATATGCATTATCTGAATAAAAAAAGGATGCAGAAAAAAGGCATTCGCGCAAAGTTTGATTTGTTGTTACCAACTCCGGAATTCGCAACCAAAGAGCAGCGTTATCCTGACTGGGCTTATGACAAACAAGGGGAAAATGTTGTATGCTGCCTGCGTGATTATGAAAGAACGGATAAAACATATTATTGCGGAGAGAAAATTCTATATAAAGAGCCTGCACGTCGCGGAAATACAGAGTCTTACTATATTACAATGGCGCAGAATGAAAATGGCGAATATGTTTGTCCGGGCTGCGGAAGGGTATCAACGAAAGAAGAATTGCTGGATGGGTGCGATTATTGTAACAGCAAATTCGATGTGAAAGATTTCAGCACGAAAGTCTCGTCTGTATTTTATCCCAGAAAGTTTATGCAAAGTCGAGACGGTAAAGATACGTGGAAAGGATTTCTTTATGCTTCACCTGTTTTAATATTGATCCCGGTTGTACTTGTACTTGCGTTCATTATTATGTACGCGGCCGGTTTTTTGAGCATCTTCATAGGAGAAATTGCAGATATTGTCATTGGTTTGCTGATTCCGCTGACCGGTATGCTTTGCATTGGTCTGTTTTTCCTTTTTATTATATTGGGAGCCATTCTGGCTTTTGCCAAAATGGCTCCGAAGAAATCCGTGGATCCGTCCCTTGCGATTTCGCGTGATGATCCTCTTTTTTCGGAAGAAGTGTTTATTGCCGGTCTGACCAATAAAATTGTAAGTTTGCATTATGCTGAACACATGAGTGAGGTTGCTCCTTTTATAGAGAAGGATATGAGCAAACTGATTGCACAATGTGATTCTGTGATTGATTGCAGACTGACGGAATGTGTATTGGTTGACTATCAGAAGGACGAAGAAGAACATCATATGGATGTTGAAGTAAAAATCAGACTTTTGGTTTATGAGCAGGATATGGTCAGATCTTCAAATCAGCATCTTTTACTTCGTCTCGGAAGAAAAAATGATGTTTTTACAAATCCCGGCGGAGAAGTGCTGGCATATCG
The DNA here is from genome assembly GCA_015056945.1 of Lachnospiraceae bacterium. Taxonomy (GTDB): domain Bacteria; phylum Bacillota; class Clostridia; order Lachnospirales; family Lachnospiraceae; genus UBA3766. The sequence goes on from SVFH01000019.1 coordinate 23,662, forward strand.
TTGTCCGAATTGTGGTGCAAGTGTTTCGCTGCTTACAGGAGGGCGTTGTGAGTACTGTGATACCATGATTCATGTGAAAAAATATGACTGGGTGATTGAAGATATATCAAATGTGAAGAAGCAGTCCAAAGCCAAATAAATAAGCAGAAAAAAAGGAATTTCCCTTGTCAGAGGAATTCCTTTTTTGTATAATAAAGATTACTGAAATTTACATAAAAAAATTTAGGAGAAATGCAAAAGGATTATGAGTGAGAAGAAAGAAACAAAGAGACGAAATGGTAAACAGATAATTTCATTGTTATTAGTTTTGATGGTGTGCTTAATGTTTGGCTTATCAATAGCAGACACAATCGAGACCAGGAAAAGGACGAACCTGAATTATGAGCGTATTATGAATCATGTTACGGAAATGGTCAAAAACGGTCCGCATTCTCTTTATGATAAAGAGGAAAATCGCGCGGTTATGGACTATATGATTTCGCAGCTGGAATCATATGGTGTTACCGAGGGAGATACAACTGCACAACCGGCATATCTGATACAGGATTATGTGGTCGATACGGGTATTTATCAGAATTGGTATCTTTCCAATCTGATTGTGCACATTCCCGCAAATTCACCGCAGGTAACGGGAGATGCCGTTATGGTGATGGCACATTTTGATTCCGTGCCGATGGGACCCGGTGCGAGTGATGATACAACGGCGTGTTCCGTCATGTTAGAGACGATCAGATTTTATCTGGAAAATATGGCGAACGGAACAGAAATTACAAATGACCTTGTATTCTGTTTTGTAAACGGTGAAGAATTCGGGTTGTACGGTTCGGAAGCATTTATGAAGGAGTTTGATGGTTTCGGAGCTTTGAAAGACAGGATTAAATTTGCAATTAATCTTGAAGCAAGAGGTACTGCCGGCACACAGATTATGTTTGAAACGTCAGCCAATAATTTCAATACAATTAAAATGTTTGCAAAGGTGAATAAGAGCCTTGTTACCTGTTCCGTGGCAACCATGATTTATGATATGATGCCGAATGGTACTGATTTCAGTAATTATAAAGAGTTTTATCAGGGTGTGAACATTGCTAACATCGGAGGCGGTGAGAATTACCACACGCAGAATGATGATTTGGCGCATGTGGGAGCCAATTACGTAACGCAGCAGGCACAAATTGTGGAGGATTTGCTTGAGACACTTGCAACGTATGATTTGGATACGCTTTACGAAGCGGATGAATCGGCAATCTTTTTCTCTTACTTAAATATAGGGACGGTTTATTACAATCATGTAGTGGTAATCATTCTCGGTGTTTTACTGATTCTTATGGTGGTTGCCAATGTTGTTTTGTCAGTTGCGTATCGCAAGGAGAATAATATACTAAAGACAATAAAAGGTATTGTGACAATTGTTGCAGGACTTGGCGTGACAGCGGGACTGGCATACGGTTTCTATTATCTGTTCCAGCTCTTGGCAGCACTTTTTGGAACAATTGATATTCACACTATCGGCAAAATATCCTATTCCAACACTGTAATGATTGTCGGAATCGGATTCCTTGCACTTGGCGTGACGGCACTCACTTCCGCGTTGGCGCGCAAATTATTGAAGATAGAGAATCGAGACATTGTAAGAGCTTTTTCATACATACATGCGACAATTGGCATTGTGCTTTCATTTGTACTTGCCGATGCAAGCTATTTATTTGTGTTTAGCGGAATTCTTTTCATGATTAATGAACTGGTGATTACCGTATGCAAAGAAAAAGCGCAAGAGGAATATCATTTTGAATTGCTTGCAACTGCGTTGTATGTTCCGGTTGTGATTCCGATTATTGCGCTTGCAACTTCTGCATTGGGACTTGGAATGTGCTACGTATTTGCGCTGCTTTTTGCACTTGCGTTATTTGCAGTAGGAGCATGGATGAAGCCTGTATACGGCGGAATTTCAGTGGGAATCAGCGTTGTGCTTTTTGTCATTATCAGCTTAATAGCGCCGGATCCGCACATGAATCTTCAAGGAAAACAAGCTATTAAAATGTTACCTTATGATGATGCGCTTGTGTATGCCGTAGAGGCGGATGGAAAATGCGAATATCTGGTGTATGATTTAGATGCTTATTCTGCATTGAAAAAATATGCACCTGAATTGACTTATAGAGATGAAATGTTGTGCTATGCAAGTGATGCAAAGCCCTTGGAAACGGATGTGAAAATACTTTCCGAACAGGAAGGAGATACATTGCATATCTGTCTGACAGATGAGGATGCTTTCGTGAATTTGACATTTCTCGATGTGGATGCCAAAGAGGTTGTCATTGATGACGGCAAACAGGAGAGAACCTTTGTGTTTGATGGAGGAAATTATTTCAACTTCCGACTGCATGATGATTGTACCTTACAGATAAAAGGAGGTACGGCAAAAGTGGCATATCAGGAGGTTTTAAGAGATTACGAAATGTTGATTCCTGCTGATTACGATGCATCGGAGCGGTTACATTTCAACCTCTGGTTATTGGATGAATTTGAATTACGTGCAGAGTAATGAGTGGCAGAATAAAAGCGCCGGTCGATTGTGACCGGCGCTTTGTTGTATCATATGACGTAAAAACATTCTTTGAATGGATTATTTATTCATTTTTTCCAAGTCGTTTTTACGGATTTCCACACGTCTTACCTTACCGCTGATTGTCTTGGGAAGTTCATCCACGAATTCAACGATTCTGGGGTATTTGTAAGGTGCAGTATGTGTTTTAACATATTCCTGAATTTCTTTCTTTAATTCATCGCTTCCGTTATTTCCTTTGGTAAGGACAATGGTTGCTTTTACAATCTGACCACGTACTTCGTCGGGAACCGGTGTGATTGCACATTCAAGAACATAAGGAAGTTCCATGATGACACTTTCGATTTCGAAAGGTCCGATACGGTAACCGGAGGATTTGATAACGTCGTCGATACGTCCGACATACCAAAGATAACCATCTTCATCCATGGTTGCCTGATCGCCGGTGTGATAGTAACCGTCATACCAGACATCGTTTGTTTTTTCTTCATCTAAGTAATATCCGATGAAGAGACCGCAAGGATTACCTTCTTTGGTGCGGATGCAGATTTCTCCGACATCACCTGTTTTACATTCTTTTCCTTCCGGATCTAAAATAACAACATCGTACAGAGGACTGGGTCTTCCCATGGAACCGATTTTGGGAGTAGTACCGACAAAGTTCGCGATGGAAAGTGTTGTTTCTGTCTGACCGAAGCCTTCCATGATCGTGAGACCGGTTGCTTTCTTAAACTGATTGAAAACTTCCGGATTCAATGCTTCGCCGGCAGTAGTAGCGTATTCGATGGAAGAGAGGTCATACTTGGACAAATCTTCTTTGATAAAGAATCGATACATGGTCGGCGGTGCACAGAAGGTTGTGATGTTATATTTCTTAAACATCGGAAGAATATCTTCTGAGTGGAATCTGTCAAAATCGTAAGTGAATACAGCTGCTTCACAGAGCCACTGACCGTAAAGTTTACCCCAGAGCGCTTTACCCCAGCCTGTATCGGAAATAGTAAAGTGCAATCCGTCGGGATTTACATTGTGCCAATGCTTTGCGGTGGGATAATGACCCAACGCATATTTGTAGGAGTGAGTTGCGATACGGGGATAACCTGTTGTACCTGAGGTGAAAAGCATTAACATCGGATCATTACCGCAAGGTGTAAGGCCCGTACGTTTAAAGTGGGTACTGAAACGTTCCATCTCAACATTGAAGTTATTCCATCCCTCTTTCTCACCACCAACAAGAATCTTAATCATATCGGGGAATTCTGCTGCAGCTTTTTCTGCTTCTGCGGATACGTCACCGTCTGCGGTGCAGACAATTGCTTTTACCTTAGCTGCTTTGTATCTGTATGAGAAATCATGTTCTACAAGCTGGTTGGTTGCAGGAATTGCAATTGCACCGATTTTATGAAGTGCAAGCATACAGAACCAGAACTGATAATGTCTCTTTAACACAAGCATAACGGTATCGCCGCGTTTGATTCCGAGAGACTCGAAATAGTTTGCGGTTTTGGCAGAATATTTTTTCATGTCACTGAAGGTAAATCTTCTGTCTGTTTTATCGTTGCCTACCCACATCATGGCAAGCTTATCAGGGTTCTTCTTTGCGATGGCATCAACACAGTCAAATGCAAAGTTAAATTTATCTTCGTTTTTAAAGGTAATGCCGTTGAAAACACCGTTTTCATCATAAGAGGATTCGATGAACTCATCAGCAACCGTTGTGGAAACACTTTCTTTAACGGAAACCTTTTCAGCAAGGTAGGGAGCTTCCGGATATTCTTCACTAACACGACCGTCCTGCGGATTCAGAACGACTGCATGGAATTCACAACCACCTTCGGAAACGGCAATCATACCATGCGGAATGATACTGTTATAGAAAATGGAGTCACCTTCATGGAGAATGTCGACATGATTTCCGACCTGTACTTTCAAGGAACCTTTGACAATGACGTCAAACTCCTGACCTTTATGGGAATTTAATTTAAGCGGTGCGTTCTGTTCTTCCGGAAGAAACGGAAATTTAACCAGAAACGGCTCGGCTAATTTGTCTTTGAATTTCGGTGCGAGGTTGTTGTAAACAACACCCTGCTTTTTGATGATTTTAAGTCCTTCGCCTTTTCTTGTGATGGCAAAAGAAGTAAGTGTTGTGCTGGTTCCTTCGAGAAGGTCAACGACTTCAACGCCGCATGCTTTCGCACATTTGTAAATAAAAGTAAAACTGAAATCGGTTTCACCCTGTTCGAGAAGATTATAATCTTCCACTGATACTCCTGTTAATTTGGCAAGCTCTTCGGGAGTGAATCCTTTCGCTTCTCGAAGGCCTTTGATTCTGCCTGCAACTTCTTTCAAACTGTAATCCATTGTTTTGTCTCCTTTCATTTTCGAAAACATCTAATTATTTACGAACTTGAATAAAACAAAAAAACCCGTCTCAAAAGATTCTTTTGAGACGAGTTGAAACAACCCGCGGTACCACTCAAATTACGGAATAAATTCCGTCACTCTCCAGACTCTAACAAGTCTTTTGCCTTTACGCAGCAATACGGAAGGAGTCTACTTGCTTTCGCTTTCGGTCCTTCGACTCAGAAGTGATAAGTCATTGGAATGTTCCACCATTGCCTTGCACCAACCGGCAACTCTCTATAGGCTTCACAATCCGACCGTCTTCGTCATAGTCGTTCTTGTGATATTCAAATTTAATTGCAATATACTCCTTTCGTTTTTAAATGTCAACAATTTTTTTAAAAAAAACAAAAAAAGAAAGCAAGGAACTGCAGGAGTGTGGCCTTTGCTTGTCTTTCCTCTTGAAAAGGAGTATAATAAACCTACTATAATTTTTCTGGACGGGTGTGTTTGTTTCAGGCGTGAATATTTATGCAAGTGCATGGCAATGGATTGCAGCAGCATTCGGTTATGCTTGTATTGTATACATTATGTTTGGCGGAGCCAGAAGATTGGAACTGCGTCAGAATCGTAATTACGGAGCGGATCCTGAATATCAGGCATATGTGAAAAAGACACCGATTCTGATTCCGTTGATTCCGCTTTACAGTGTTGCAAAACACAAATGGCTGGTGGGATAAACGAATAAAAAGAGGGCAGACATGAAGTTTATAGGAATAGAGAAACGGGAAGAAGGCAAACATATTACCCGTTATAACGTGACATACGAATCGGTTGATAACAGATTGAAAGTATATGAAATGATAAGCAGAAAGAAGAACTTGCAGACAAGGGAAGAACTTTCTGCGCATTCGGCAGATTCGGTAGTGATTATTATGCACGATGAGACAGGAGAAAAGGTACTTCTGAATCGGGAATTCAGAATGCCGTGCGGGGATTTTATCTATAATTTTCCTGCGGGATTGATTGACCCCGGAGAGAATTTTGAACAGAGTGCAAGAAGAGAATTGAAGGAAGAGACCGGGCTGGATTTGGTGGAAATCAAAGATGTGATGCATGAAAGCTTCAGTGCAGTCGGTTTTTCCAATGAAAAGAATATTTGTGTGGTAGGGGTTGCGGCAGGTGAGTTTGCGCCGAGCAGTTCTACCATGGAAGAGATAGAAGCAAATTGGTTTACCAAAGAAGAAGTGCGTGAACTTTTGCAGAAAGAATATTTTGCAGCAAGAACACAGGCGTATTGTTATTTGTGGAGTCGGTCTTAGTAAGGTTCTTTTATCTGCAATTGCGGATGGAAAATACTCTGTGAGTGTGGGACTTATGGGGAGAAAGCGAGGAAGCTTATGATTCGGGTTACAGCAGCATTGATTTTACACAGGCCGGAGAGATATTTATTCTATCTTCCGGAAGTGAGTGAGCATACGAAACAATGTATTACGGACGGATTGTGTCCTCCGATATTGGAGAATTATTGCAATGATTTCGGAACATATGATGATGTCGGGGTCTTTTATTTGTCTCCCGAGTTGCAACTTCTTACAGGGGAAAAATATGTTGTCGGAATTGAGTATCGTAAAGATGATGAGAGAGTGAAATATCCGCAGGATTTACCATACGTGATTTTGCCTGAGTGTAATATCGTTAGCAAGGATGTTGCGTATGAATATCAGTTGAGTGAAGAAGTTCTGGAAGAAATCATTAATCGTGTGTCACGGATGAAGGATTCAAGGGACGGAGATTACAGACTTGAGCAGGATGGTCTGATTGCGGCTTTTTACAGCAACGGGAAACTGCGTATTATGTCTGAAGTTGAGCTGATAGAAAAGAGAGGAAATTATCTTTGCACGGATGTGTCAGCTTATTCAAGGGAAGAACTGTATCGGATGGCTTTTCATGAACCGATTACAGGATTTTATAACTGGACCTGGATGTGGGAGTGTTTGTCTTCCTATCACAGATACGGTATTGTGGATTATGGATTTGTACATTTTGATATCAAAGATTTCAAGATGATAAATGAATTATACAATCACCAGGTCGGGAATGCGGTTCTGCAGCGTGTCACGAAAAATATCGAAGCTAATTCGGATTGGATTTATTTTGGAGCCAGGTGCGACAATGATAATTTTGCTTTGATGATTCATGATATGCCGGAAGAAGAAACGCGCATGAAATTAGAGCAGTTTTTTGATGCGATTTCTTGGTTGGAAGAAGATCCGGAATATCCGATTTATTACAGATGCGGCGTTGTTTGTATGCGCAATGCTATGAATACGGGAGATGTCGTGGCTGACTGTGCTAAACTTGCGCAGGCGACCGGAACAACGTTAAATGTGACGGAGATTCAGTTTTATACCAATGAAATGCATGAAGATATTTTATGGGGCAAACAGCTGAAGGCGTATTTGGATACGGCAATTCGTGCCAATGAGTTTTTTATTTGTCTGCAACCCAAGGTGAATCTGGTGACGGAAAGCATTTGCGGTGCAGAGGCTTTGGTGCGCTGGCATTATAAACACAAAGAAATTCTGACGCCGTACCGGTTTATTTCTCATTTGGAATCAGATGATTCTATTATTAAAGTGGATGATGTTGTTTTACACAGGGTGTGCGCGAAATTGAGAGAATGGAAAGAGAAAGGGTATCCGTTGTTCCCGATTTCAGTGAATCTTTCACGCAAGCATATGGAACGCCCTTATCTTGTGGCGCAGTTGACGGGAATCGTAGATTCTTATGGTGTGGATCATTCCCTGATAGAGTTTGAATTGACAGAGTCTGTTGCATATGATAATCAGAAGTATCTGGTATCGGTTATGAATGAGTTAAGGAATAAAGGATTCTTAATTTCCATGGATGATTTCGGAACCGGATATTCTTCTTTCGGTTTGCTTGGGGAGATGCCGTTAGACACACTCAAAATCGATAAGAGCTTTGTTGATTTGATTTCGTTAAAAGAACAAGAATGTGATAAAAATCTGATAATCCTTGAACATATTATTTCCATGGCAAAAGCTCTTGGGATTAATTGTATCGCTGAAGGAGTCGAAGAACATGAACAGGTGCTGATGCTTCAGAAACTGGGGTGCGAATATATACAGGGGTATTATTACAGCAAGCCGGTTCGTGCGAGTATATTTGAGGATAAGTATCTGAAACAGGAGAGAGTGTAGTGATGAAGCATGAGTTGAAAATGCTCTATTCCACACGGGAACAATCAGAATCAGGAAAAAGAAATACCGCTTTGGACATGGTGCGGGGAATTGCAATTCTGTTAATTGTAATCGGGCATGGCAACTTTGTCAGCGGTGTGCCGGCGGTGTGGCTGTCAACGTTTCATTTGCCGGCTTTTTTTCTGTTGTCAGGCTGGATTGCTGCCGAAAAGATATCAAAGCAACAAAGTATAGGAGAAGTAGTTCGTCATAAAGCGACCTCTGTTCTTGTACCTTATGTCTGGTTTTCGGCCGGTTCACTTGTGTTGGATTTGATTCAGGTTGCCCGGGGGAGTTTTACGTGGGATATTTTTCTTGGGCATCTGGCGGAAACCGTTAGCCTGCAGGGTTACTCCGTGATGTGGTTTCTTCCTGTTTTTTTTCTGACACAAATCGCTGTTGACCTTCAAAGTCAATTTGTGAAAAAACAGATAAGGAATGAAGCGGCAGGGCACGGTGTGTCGGCTGCTTTGTGGACGGCGCTTGCTTTGATAGTATATGTTCTTTATCAAAAAGTGTTCGCTCCCTCGTTGCCTGCATTTTGGGCATCAGAAATCAGAATTGTGGTGAAAGCAGTAATCGGTGCGGCTTTTTATTCATACGGAACTCTTTTGGGATGTGCTGTGAAAGGATTACTTGATAAAAGTAAAAAGATAAAAGTTTGGTTGTTTGTTGCAGGCATTTGTTTCACGGCAGTGAATGTGATTGCTTCATTTAAATGCACAATTATGGATTTGAATAATCTGAATGTGGGATTTTTGCTGATTTATCTATTGCTTGGGACAACAGGTTCTCTCGGATTGATTTTGATTTGTATGATGTTGCCGAACATTCCGGTTCTGACCTTTTTCGGACAGAATTCCTTAATAATAATGTGTACACATTTGAACTTTTATGTGATGTATCTGGCAATTCGGGTCACGGAGCTTTTCGCCGGTATGAGCCGGCCTCTTTATGTGGTTTGCGTATTTGTGATAACGATGCTTCTTGAGATTATGGTGATTCTGATTATACGTATGTTTTTTCCCTTTGTATTGGGGCGTGCGCGTGCACATCGGGAGGTTTCGAAAATGGAAAAATCAAAAAATTGAAAAAAATTTTGATTTTCCTATAAAGTTTTCGAAAGATATACCGATATTTTTAGCAGAAGACAATTCATCCAAGGAGGGAGGAGTCGCAAATGCGTATTGAATCTTATATTCAGGTGCAACAGCTTTACAAGGCTAACAAACCGAATAAAACAAACGAGACAAAGGCCGCTAATTTTTCCGATAAGCTTCAGATTTCGATGTTGGGAAAGGATATCCAGACAGCGAAACAGGCACTTGCAGGAACCTCTGACATCAGAGAAGAAAGGATTGCTGCATTAAGAACCGAAATTCAGAATGGTACTTATGAAGTAAGCGCAGAGTCATTTGCAGATAAATTATTGGAGAAATACAGTCAGACACTCGCTTAATTTCATGTATTGGTAAATTAAGCGAGGTGTTTGCCTTTCACAAGGCAAACACTTTTTTGTATCATAGGAAATTATGAGAATCCCGGAGGAATGAAACGTGGCAAGTTTGATGGAGAATTTAATTGAGGTATTGAATAAGCAGTATGAAGTATACGAGCAGTTGCTTGTTCTGTCCACAACCAAAACAACTGCCATAGTGAAAGGTAATCTTGAGGATTTAGCAAGAATCACGGATGAAGAACAAAACGTAGTAGGCATACTGAATCATTACGACAAAGAACGTGAAGAAGTAATGAAGGATATTGCCAACGTTATCAACAAGGATGTTGAAGGATTAAGAATTGCCAATCTTGCACAGATGCTTTCAAACAGACCGGAGGAGCAGAGACAGTTAACTGAAATCGGCGATAAACTTCGTGATGTAGCATTTCGTATGAAGAAGGTAAACGAGCAGAACAAAGAACTTCTCGAGAATTCTCTCGAGATGGTTGCTTTTGATATGAATCTGCTTCAGGCAATGAGACAGGCACCGGAAACGGCAAACTACAATAAAGGTGCGTATAATGTAGGTACGACTATGGGTAGTGCGCCGGGCACTTTCGATGCTAAACAATAGACATATTTGTTGAATGGGGGCTGTGTATTATGCCGTTAATGGGAAGCTTATACGTAGGAACAACCGGATTACAGACAAGTCAGAATGCATTAAATACAACAGGTCATAACCTTACAAATGCGGATACCGTAGGATATGTAAGGCAGCAAACCATGCTGGGTGACCGAGGATATAATACCATATCTATCGACGCAACTGCGATTGCAAATAAGCAGTTGGGGCTCGGTGTCAATTATTCCCAAATCAGACAGGTGAGAGATGTATTTTTGGACCAGACGTATCGCGAGGAAAGCGGTCGCCTGGCTTTTTATGAAACGTATTATTCAGCAATCGAGGAAGTGGAAACACTATTAGGAGAGATGGATGGTGCGTCTTTTCAGCTGTCATTAGACGGACTTTGGGTGGCAATTCAGGAAATTGCGAAAGACCCGGACAGTTCGGTGACGCAGGGATTGTTGATGCAAAGGGCATACACGTTCATGACGGATGCCAAAGCCGTTTACCAGGGGTTGTGTGATTATCAGGATAATTTGAATCGTGATATTAAGAATATGGTGGATCAGATTAATGATTACGGTGCCAAGATTAAAGATTTGAATGAGCAGATTATTAAGATTGAAACCGGTGGCATCGAAAAGGCGAACGACTTAAAAGATGAAAGAAACAAGCTGGTGGATGAATTGAGTTCCCTGGCAAACATAGATTATATGACAGATGCTTTCGGAAATACACTGGTGAAGATTGAAGGACATATGTTTGTCACACCGGAAAAGGTAAATGAAATCGGTTATCAGCTAGACGATGCAGCAACCTTTTATAATGTGTTTTGGAAAGATGATGCGAAGTTAGGAGTCGACTCTGACGGAAGAGAATATTATGAAGACGTGGAAGATGCGGCAGTGTTTGATTTGTCACAGGAGATTGCAACTTCCATGGACACCGATTTAGGAGAATTAAAAGCATTAATGGTTACAAGAGGTGACCATCGGGCTAATTATACGGATTTGATGGCAAAATATGATGAGCAGGGAGAAGAAGTTATTTCTGCGAATGAAAGTTATTCCAATATTTCTGATTCGGTTATTATGACTGTTCAGGCTGAGTTTGACAGACTTGTACATGGTGTTGTAACTGTAATAAACGGTGCACTTGAAGAAGCATGGGCAAACAGTGGCGGCGCATATATGTCAGACGGAAGAGGAAACCCGATGCAGATTTTTCAACGTGAAACTGCAGAGGTGAGGGAAGAAGAAGATATTAATGAAAGCGAAACGCTTTTTACAACTGCCAACCTGATAATCAATATGGAACTGATGCAGACTCCGGCGAAATTGTCATTTAAGAAACCGGACGGAAGTGTAGATTATGAAACAGCAGAAATTATCAAAAGGGCTTTCGAGGAAAAGACACTTGTTCTGAATCCGGAAAATACCAATCCGATGGGACTTTCCGATTATTATTCTTCTCTTGTGGCACATGTTGCCAACAATGGGGCGGTATATAAGAGTATTCGTGATAACGAACAGATTACGGTTGATTCTACTGAGAATGCGAGACAACAGATTATCGGCGTTTCAACAGATGAAGAGCTTTCTAATATGATTCGTTTTCAGAATGCATATAATGCATCCAGCCGTTACATAAATGTAATCAGTGAGATGTTGGAACATCTTTTAAACGCACTTGGATAAACCGGTCTGACCGGGAGAAAGGAGGAGCAAAATGGCCTCACAATTTTACGGATTAAATATTTCATACACAGGCTTGCTTGCTTCGAATGCAGCCTTAAATACAACAGCAAATAATATTGCGAATGCAGATACGCATGGATACAGCCGTCAGGTGGTAAACCAGGTTGCGGGCAATGCATTGCGTACATATACTACGTTCGGATGCTCCGGCTCCGGTGTTGATGTAAGATCCATTGAACGTGTCAGGGATGAGTTTTACGATGTGAAATTCTGGATTAATAAGGGAACGGAAGGGGAATATGATAAGAAACAATATTATATGAACCAGATGGAAGATTATTTCCTTGATGATACTACGGTAAAAGGTTTCAAGACCATTTTTGATGAGATGCGCGGTTCTCTTGAAGAATTGATGAAAAATGCCGGAGATACAACGGTGAAAAGTCAGTTTATCGGTTATGCGAGAAACCTCACAACGTACTTTAACGAGATGGCGGGAAACCTGACGAAAATGCAGGAAGATGTGAATTCCGAGATTAAAATCAAGGTGGATGAGATTAACTCTTATGCACAGGAAATCAGTTCTTTGAATAAGCAGATTAATGTAATTGAACTGACCGGTGTGATGGCGAATGAACTTCGTGATCAGCGTACTGTTATTATTGATAAGCTTTCTAAGGTTATTGACGTGGAAGTGAATGAAACACCGATTTATGATACGAATAATCCGGAGCGTTTCACCGGCGCTCACCGTTGTATCGTAAGAATCGGCGGCGGACAGGTCCTGGTGGATATGAACGAATACAATCCTCTTCACTGTGTAGCACGTGAGACGGATGAGAAAGCATATCAGTCGGATACACTCGGTCTTTACGATATTGAGTGGTCAAATGGTGCAACCTTTGGTATGTATAATAAAACAATGCGTGGCGAACTTGCCGGATTGATTCAATTGCGTGATGGTAACAACGGAGAACATTTTAACGGTAAAATAGTTGAAATCAGAAGAGATTCCCAAGGATATGATTACGTAACGGTTAAGGTGGATGCGGATTATCTTTTGGACATGAAAAAATCCACGCTTGCAGATGAAGGCGTCATTAACCTGGGAGATACACTTTATAAATATGAGGGATGGACTTTCGACAAAGAAAGTAAAACTTATACCTTCAAGATGAGTCAGGAAGAAAATAACGGTGAACAGGTTCCTTACAGCAAGATGTACCGCGAGGCGGCTGTGAACCAGTCGGTGGAATATAAGGGAATTCCGTACTATATGCAGCAGATGAATGAATGGGTCAGACTTTTTGCATCGGCAGCCAACGAGATTCTCACACAACCCGGCAGCAGTGATGAATACGGAAACCCGGGACAGATTCTTTTTACCGGTAATCTTGCAAATGCTAAGCAGTTAAAATTCCGCAAGGAATTGTTAAATATGGAAATGATTACTTCTGAGGATGACTGTTACAGACAGTTGACGGCAGGAAACTTTGGTATCACCAATGCACTTTTGGATGATCCGATGCTCCTTGCGACCAAGACGGACGCACAGGAAGGTCAGGATAAGTACGACATCCTCGAAAGACTTTATGATATGACAAGTGATGCGGAAATCATGAGTTTCCGTGGCGGCAGTGCTGATGAATTTCTTGAATGGATGTTGGCAGACGTTTCATTAAATACAGAGCGTGCCAAAACTTTCCATTCGAATGCCGAAACAATGTCTAACAGTATTGAGAATCAAAGAATTTCAATTTCCGGTGTGGATCATGATGAAGAAACGGTAAATCTGGTTAAGTTCCAGAATGCGTACAATTTATCTTCCAAGATGATTCAGGTACTTACGGAGATTTATGACCGACTTATTCTTGAAACAGGTGTATAGTCAGAGTACTTAATAGCCGATATATAGTACATAGGTAAGAGGAGGCTGAAAAGATGAGAATAACCAACAAGATTATGCAGAACAACACATTGTTTAATATTAATAATAATAAAATTCTGCAGGATAAACTAAATACACAGATGACTACCCGTAAAAAAATCATCAAGCCTTCCGATGATCCCGTTATCGCAATCAGAGCGTTACGTCTGCGTAGTAATCTGAATCAGGTGAGTCAGTATAATGAGAGAAATATTCCCGATGCGGAACATTGGATAGAATTAACGGAAAGTGCGGTTTCCACAACCGTTGATTTGGTAGGTGATATGATTGAACAGTTCCAGAAGGGGTCAAAGAGCAGCTTTAAAACTTCTGACAGGGAGATTCTTTTACAAAGCTTAAAACAGCTTCGTGAAGAAGTGTACGGAACGGGTGACGCTGATTATGCGGGAAGAACTATTTTCACCGGGTATCGTACTGATATGAAGCTTTCTTTTGACAGAAGTGTGGAGCAGACATATCGGATTCATGAACAACTGACCAATGTGGATACGGATACAATTACATATCTGGATTACGGCGATGTCGGAATTATGAATGAGACAAATTTCAATGACCCGACAATGACAACACAGCAGGAAGTGAAGACCTATCAGGTGAACCGAATCCGTCTGGCGTATGATAATCTTGATCCTGCAAATCCACCGACATTACAGCAGACAATTGCTTACGAGGAAGACGGTACACCGATGTATGCTTCCTTTGGTAATGTGCAGACAATCTCAAAGAATGATACTGTAGATGCGTATCGCGTGGTTTCTGATCCGGAGTATGCAAATTATGATGCTGATGCAATTGTATTTGTGCCGGAAACAGGCGAATTGCTATTAGGAAATAATGTTTATGATAAAATAAAAGCGCTGCCCGTGAATGCAGAAATTGTTGTGTCTTATGATAAAACACAGTGGATTGAAGGAGATTTGAGACCGGAACACTATTTCGCATGTGAATCCGAAGGGCTGGAATATAATCCGAAATATTTGACTCGTGCAGGACGTAGTGAGAAACAGGTAATTGCATACGATGTCGGGTTCAATCAGGATTTACAGGTAAATACGACTGCAGATGAAGTGTATAAACATGGTATCGGACGCGAGGTGGATGAATTACTTCGATTGCTTGAGCAGATGGAGGAAGTGGACCTTGCGGTAGATAAAATTTCTGCACTTGTCGGAAATGAAAATTATGATGCTGATGAAGTTGAGAATGCACTTGCGGCGGCTGAAAAGTCACAGACCTATATGAAGGATTTGCTGCAGAGACGTTTTGAACGCGGAATTACTACCATGCAGGGATACTTTGATGAAGTGAATGCAGCCTACACTGCAATCGGTAACCGTTCGCTCAGACTGGAATTAATCGGAAACAGACTGGACGGTCAGATGCTTTCCTTCCGTACACTCGTTACAAAGAATGAAGATGCGGATTTGGAAGATTTGGCAGTACAGCTTAGCAGTTCCAAGCTGACTTATGATGCGGCGCTTGCGGCAACCGGCAAATTGTTACAGACGACATTGATGAATTACATTTAAACATATATAAAGAGGAAATACAGCTGTATTGAGAGGTTTCACTGCTTTCATCATAAATTTGTAATTTCTATTTGGAAAAACGAAAAAGTGTGCTACAATAAAAGAACAGTTGAATAATGAAAACAGGATGAAAAGAAAGGCGGAATTTGGGTATGGTAATTAATACAAGAGTATTTGGCAAAGTTACAATTGAAGACAACAAGTTGATTCATTTCCCCGGAGGAATCGTAGGATTTCCTGAGTTGAAAGATTTTGCATTGATTCATGATCCTGATCAGGGAGAGAACGGCGGCATTCGTTGGATGCAGTCTGTGCAGGAACCTCAGTTTGCAATGCCTGTGATTGATCCGTTACGTGTGAAACCGGATTACAATCCTGTTGTGGAGGATGATTTATTGGCACCGCTTGGTGAGATTGATACGGAAGAATTACTTGTGCTGGTTACCATCACAGTGCCTTCTGACTTAACCAAGATGACAGTGAATTTGAAGGCTCCTTTTATTATCAATGCTGCAAATCGCAAAGCAGCACAGATTATCGGAGAAGGTTATGAAGTGAAATTCCCCGTTTATGAAATTCTACAGAATTTAAAAAAGGAAGGTGAGTAAAAATGCTTGCATTATCGAGAAAAAAGAATGAGGCAATTGTGATTAATAACAACGTAGAAATCACCGTCCTTGAAGTAAAAGGGGATCAGGTGAAACTCGGTATTTCTGCGCCTAAAGAGGTGCCGGTATATCGTAAGGAAGTGTATGTGCAGATTCAGGAGGCTAACGAGGCTGCAATGAATATGACGGATGCAGAGGCATTGAAGAAGATTTTTTAGTGAAGAACACCATAGTATTACATGGCAGTAATGCTATGGTGTGTTTTTATTTTATAGTTCGACAGTCAAGAAGGTGTGAGAATTTAATGAAAGAGCTTAACGAAAATAAAATATCTTTTATAATATGTAAGAATAATGATATGTTTTATGAAGAATGTTTATTGTATTTGAACGAGTTAATTGTGCCTAATGGTTTTGAAGTGGACGTTCTTGCTATATCGGATGCCAAAACAATGATTTCTGGGTATAATGAAGGGATGAAAGCTTCAGATGCTAAATATAAGATTTATATGCATCAAGATGTTTTTATTGTTAATAAAGAATTTATTAGTGATATTTTGTCCGTTTTTCAAAATAATCCTGAAGTTGGAATGTTAGGTGTAATTGGCGGTGTAGACTTACCACAAAATGCATTGATTGCGGATGCGTGGAATGTCGGAAAAACATATGCGAGTAATTTTGCAGCTACATTCGAAGTGGTATATAACTTTAGTCCAAGTAGAGAATATACTGAGGTCGAGGCGGTCGATGGTATGCTTATGATGACGCAGTACGATTTGGAGTGGCGTGAAGATTTAGACCTGAAGTGGGATTTTTATGATATTTCTCAGTCTATGGAATTTAGAAGAAAAGGATATAAGGTTGCTATCCCGAGGCAAAATACACCATGGTGCATTCATGATTGCGGACATTCAAAAATGATTTGTTATGATGCGAATCGAGAAGTGTTTTTAAAGGAGTATGGTGATTTTTTTGGTGAGAGATTTTCTCCTTTTTTAAATATTGAGAAAATGCAATTAGAAGAAAAATTATTTGATACATTAAAAATGTATATGGAAAGCGGAGATGTGGATGAAGTTTGCTCCGTATTGGATGGTTTTTCGGAAATCAAGTTTAGAAACACAAATATTCAGTACCTATTTAACTTTTGTGAGATTTATAAAGAGGAGAAGAGGTTAGGGGTTGCAAAAGAATGTCAGTTTATTAATGGAGAGAGATGGGAGGAACTTGTTAATAAATATAATATAATCAAGTTTAGTCTTAGAAGGATAGAAAACGAAATATGTAAAGATGAATTAATTCAAGTAATGATAGAGAATATAAACAAAACAATATCATGTATCGCGGTATATTTGATTGCAATTAGGGCATGTGTTGATAAAAAAGAGATAGAAAAACTATTGACGATATACAAAAAGTAGGAGTAGGTTAATGGCTACTCTTACTTTTTGCTATTTTGTATCGGAAGTTATTGATAAATCTTTTTTGTATTCTGCAAGGAAAATTTTACGATAATCATCGTAATTTGAAAGATTGAGTATTAATCCATCATCGTGTACGCATAAAGGTTTATTGAATACAGGTACAACAATTGAATAACCGGCTCTTTTGAATTCCATGCTTTGCGAAGCATCGTAGAAATCCCATCCGGTAAAAAGATCTTCGCGCCAAGGGAGGTCGTATTGGGTTGCAATTAACAAACCATCAACGACTTCAACTTTGGAGAGATTTTCAAATGTCGGTTTTGTATATTGGGAACATAAAGAGATGTTCAGGTTCTTGTGCGAGTAAAGACTGTATTCCCTAGGGGCTTGCCACATAATGCCGGATGAGGCCATTTGGTAAGCACCTACAATTCCGACCATTCCTATGCTTGCGTCTAAAGAAAAAATGTCAATTAACTCTTGTAAAAAGTAAATATCTGTTATAAAGACATCTTGATGCATATAAATCTTATATTTAGCATCTGAAGCATTCAAACCTTCGTTGTATCCTGAAGTCATTGATTTGGCGTCCGATATAGTAAGGATGTCCACTTCAAATCCATCGGGAATGACTAAACGATTTAAGTAAAGAAAACACTCTTCTAAATAGAGGGGGTTGTTTACACACATAATAATACATATTTTCTGAGGATTTATCATAAATACTCCTTTATATTGTTTGCATCAAGGAACGAAATTGGTTTAGGACTAAATCTTTGCTATATATATATATCGATTGTTTGATGGTGCCAATGATACAAACAAAGCTCAATTTTTCATTTGTTATAAATGAGATTAACTCTTTTTGTAATTCAATTGGAAAATCAAATTCAAGACGTCTTAAATAGAAACATAATTGTATGTAGGTTTGTATTAATTGGGAGATGTTTCGATCTAAGAAGATATGATTATTTA
Organism: Lachnospiraceae bacterium; assembly: GCA_015056945.1. Taxonomy (GTDB): domain Bacteria; phylum Bacillota; class Clostridia; order Lachnospirales; family Lachnospiraceae; genus UBA3766. Next base: position 42,083 of record SVFH01000019.1, read on the forward strand.
TTTCTTGGTGAAGTTCTTCTAAATAAATAACGTTCAGTATACGCAGTGTATATAAGGTACTACTGTGGGAAGAATAGGATACAACTTCTTCGGATGAGATTATTTTTGAAGCCAACGCGTAGTCTTTCTGTGATAATGCCATATCAATTTGATTCTCTAAATGGTTGATAATTTGATTTATTTCTTTATATTGTTCACAAGATAATAATGCCATAGCAATGTTCTCTCCAATAGTCTTTTCTATATTTTAGATTATGTGAGGAGGATAGTCAATGATAGATAATGTAGAAGTTCGATTATTTTGAGAATAAAATTTAAAATAAAAATAGTGAAAAAGGCTAAATAAAATGTTCTGCTTTTCCGATAAAATATGTAAGAAAGCGGGAAGACCCGTTTGTGCATCTATAAACAACAAACAGTTATCACACGGAGGTGATTTTGTATGGCAATTGAAAGTTTAAGCGCTGTTAGTACATTGCAGGCGCAACCGGCAATGAAACCGCAGCCGGTAGTACAGAATGCGGTTCAGACCACGGAAGGTCAAACTATCGAAACAACTCCTAAAGTGGATGCAACAACGGTTGCAGTAGCAAAAGCGGGAGAAAAACCAAAAGACTATCAGGAATCAAATCAGCCAACTCCTGAACAGCTTAAGAAGGCGATTGAAGAAATCAATCGTAAAGCGGCGCATACGACTGCACAGTTTGGTGTACATGAAGAGACAAACCGTATCACAATAAAGATTGTGGATAAGGATACGAAGAAGGTTATCAGAGAGTTACCGCCTGAGAAAACATTAGACATGATTGCGAAGGCATGGGAATTGGCAGGTATTCTTGTGGATGAGAAGAGATAAGGAGGGAAAACAATGTCAGAATTGATGAGACTATCAGGACTTAGTTCCGGTATGGATACAGAAAGCCTTGTTTCAGCATTGGTTTCCGGGCAGAAAGGCAAAGTAGATAAAGCGAAACAGGCACAGAAGAAGTTAGAGTGGAAACAGGATGCATGGAAAGATATGAACAGCAAGATTTATGGTTTATATACCAGTAAGCTTTCCAATATGCGTTTCAGTTCTTCTTTCAGTAAAAAGATTATGAAATCATCGAATGCTGCTGTAACCGCGATTGCAGGTTCTAATGCTGCAATCGGTGTGCAGACTGCAAAAGTGAATGCACTTGCGAAAGCAGGTTACTTAACCGGTGCGGAGATTAAGACAACAGATGGTAGCAAAGTGACCGGCGATACTAAACTCTCCGAAATTGGAATTTCAGCAGGGACATCAATTGAGTTGAAGGTGAAGGGAGAGACAACAGAAATCGCAATTGAAGACGGTATGACGATGAATGATCTTATGGCTAAATTCCGTGATGCAGGTGTAAATGCAAGTTTTGACGCCGGAAACGGAAGAGTTTTCATTAGTGCGAAAGAAACAGGTGTTGAAAACGATTTTCTATTTACAGCCGGAGATGATGCACTTAATAAGCTGGGATTAACAATTTCTTCCGGTGCAACCAGAATTAAAGGTGCAGATGCAGAGCTTGTATTAAATGGAGCAACATTTAAGTCTTCAAGTAATACATTTAATATTAATGGTTCTACATATACTGTAAATTCTATGACTGACGAAGAATTTACTATTGCAACAGAGAATGATACCAGTGGCATTTACGATATGATAAAAGATTTCATTAATACTTATAATGAAACCATTAATGCCATGACCAAAGCATATAATGCTGATTCGGCTAAAGGATATGAACCGTTGACGGATGAAATGCGTGAAACCTTGACAGAGAAACAGGCGGAAGACTGGGAGCAGAAGATTAAGGATGGCTTATTGAGTAAAGATGAAACATTATCTTCTGTCTTATCTGCAATGAGAACTGCAATGTCAGGAGGTGTTGAACTTGATGGAAAGATGTATTACCTCTCTGATTTCGGTATTGATACACAAGCATTATTGGAAGCTGAAAAGGATGAAAGATATGCTTACCATATTGACGGAAATGAAGACGATAGCATTTCAGCAGGAAAAGCAGACAAGCTGAAAGCTACAATTGCAGCCGACCCTGAGCTGGTTACAAAATTCTTTACAAAACTTTCAGCACAAGTATACGATACGTTAACCGAAAAGATGGGCAGTACGGAATACAGTAGTATTTATAAGGTGTATAACGACAAGCAAATGAAGACGGAGTATTCTGACTACACGAAGAAGATTGCAGAATTGGAAGCGAAGCTTACTGCATTAGAAGACCGTTATTATAAGAAGTTTACCGCAATGGAGAAGGCTCTTTCTAATCTGAACTCGCAGCAGAGTGCAATTTCCGGATTGTTTGGAATGTAAATGAATTTATGACAAGCTCCCTACTTATCAAGGAGTAGGGAGTTTGGTTTTTTGAAAGAATGAAAGTAAACGGAGGTTTCTTACATGGCAGTAAATCCTTATGCACAATATCAGAATAGTAAGATTCTTACAGCATCCCCGGCAGAGCTTACGCTAATGCTTTATGACGGAGCAATTAAATTCGGAAATATTGCAATTGCGGCAATGAATGAAAAAGATGTGCAGAAAGCTCATCTTAATATTATTAAGGTTCAGAAGATTATCGGAGAGTTTCAGGCTACATTGGATTTCAAGTATCCGGTAGCGAAGGATTTTGATAATGTATATAATTATTTGCAACAGAGGCTTCTTCAGGCGAATATGAAAAAAGACCCTGTGATTATGGAAGAGGTATTAAGTCATCTTCGCTCTATGCGAGAAACGTGGGCAGAGGTGATGAAGAAGAGCAAAGGTGTTGAATAAAAAAGAATACGGGGTGAAAATGTGACGACAAATTATTTGAAAGTGTTACAGGAAAGTTTACTGAAGAAAAAAGAAATTCTGGAGAGTATTTTACTTGCCAGTGAGAAACAACGTGAAATTGTGTCGGCAGAAAATGTTGATTGGGATGCTTTTGACAGGAGCATAGATGCAAAAGGTATTTTGATTGATAATTTAACTAAGCTGGATGACGGGTTTCAAAACATCTATGACAGAGTACGTGAAGAACTTTCCGGTAATAAAGATAAGTATAAAACGGATATTATTACAATGCAGGAGCTGATTCGCAACGTGACAGAACTTGGTGTACAGGTTGAAACTTTAGAATTGCGAAATAAGGCATTGATTGAAAAACGTTTCACAGAGGAACATAAACAAATCAAACAATCAAAGGTGGGTTCCAAGGTTGCCATGGAGTATTATCAGAAGATGAATAAGCTAAATGTGGTTGATCCGCAACTCATGGACCGAAAAAGTTAGCAAAAAATACAAAAAAATGAAAAAAAGTTTGTTTTTGCTATTAAGTTTATACAAAAGTCACCGATATATATTACAAGTAAAACAAAGTTACTTGTTAACAAACGTAAGATTGAAAGTCAAGCGTACGATTGATAAACAATCTTACAACCAGTTAAAACGAGTAGCAAGGAAGCTACCGTAAATTCAAGGAGGAAAAACTATGATAGTACAGCACAATTTAAGAGCAATGAATTCCAACAGAATGTTAGGCTTGACACAGACAACACAGTCTAAATCAACTGAGAAGTTATCATCCGGTTATAAAATTAACCGTGCAGCAGATGATGCAGCAGGATTGGCAATCAGTGAAAAGATGAGACGTCAGATTAGAGGTCTTACACAGGCATCTTTGAACGCACAGGATGGTATTTCAATGGTACAGACAGCTGAAGGTGCATTACATGAAGTACATGATATGCTTCAGAGAATGAATGAACTTGCAGTTAAAGCAGCTAACGGAACTAACATGTCAGAAGACCAGAACTATATCCAGAAGGAAGTAGATGCGCTGGTAAGTGAAATCGACAGAGTTGCAGCTACAACTACATTCAACAATCAGACATTATTGAATGCAGACTGCACATTCAAACTTCAGGTTGGTGCTGAAAGCGCAAGTATTAATCAGATTGACGTAGCAATCAATAAGATGAATGCAGAAGGACTTAGTGTTAATGATATTTCTGTTGAAGGAACAGATGCAACTGCAGCGATTGATACAATTAAGGAGGCTATCAAGACTCTTAATGAACAGCGTGCAGCTCTTGGTGCTCAGCAGAATCGTCTTGAACACACCGTTAACAACCTTGATAACGTTGTTGAGAACACAACCGCAGCAGAAGCTCAGATTCGTGATACAGATATGGCAGCTGAAATGGTTAAGTATTCTAACAATAACATTCTTGCACAGGCTGGTCAGGCAATGCTTGCACAGGCTAATCAGTCCAATCAGGGTGTTCTGTCCTTATTACAGTAATCAGTAGTTGAAAGAGAGGGGCTGACGTAAGTCAGTCCCTTTTTTAATTTTGGGAGAGAGTGATGAAGAGAGTTCTTTTTGAATGCAAATGTGTATGGGGTGTCCAAAATGCATGGGAGCAATTTGGCTACGAGTGCTTGGAATCTCCGATTGAGTTATCTAAGCAGTCTGTGAAAAAAATATGCGAAATAATTGAATATTATATGAATGAAGAGGATACATTGTGTGTTTTTTCATTTGACTTTTCTCCTGCAATTGCTATGGCATGCCAGAAGCATAAGATTGTTTATATAAGCTGGGTGCTTGATTGTCCACATGTTTCATTATGGTCAAAGTCAGCAGAATACGAAGGAAACAGAATATTCGTATTTGATTATGTGCAATATCGTATGGTTTTGGAACGTGGATTAGAACATGTCTATTATTTGCCCTTATGCGCGGATTTGGATTCATTTGAGCAATGTATTGCGAGAGATCAGGAAAAACAAAAAGAACGTTATTATGCTGATGTTTCTTTTGTGGGGAATCTGTATAATGACGAAAAACATAATTTGTTTGATAAAATTTCTTATTTGCCTGATGATGTAAATGGCTATCTGGATGCCCTTATGGATATCCAAAGAAAAATGTGGGGCGTCGATTTACTATATGATGCAATAAACGGCAGTATCAACTCTAAATTGAAAGAATACGTTCAAATTGGTGAAAGTGATGATTTTGTTGAAGGAACCTTTGAAGTAATGTTCGCCAATATATTGGGACAAAAACTTGCACAGTTAGAAAGAATGGAAGTGTGTAGTTACCTTGCCCAAAATTATGATTTTCATTTGTATACCGGTAGTGATACCTCGTATGATCCAGCTATAAGAAATTGTGGACATGCAGACTATTTAAAAGAAATGCCATTGATTTTTAACTATAGCAAAATTAATCTTCATATTACGTTGCGTTCGATTACGTCCGGAATGTCACTTCGTGTTTTAGATGTTCTGGCTTGTGGAGGTTTTTTGCTTACCAATTATCAACCGGAAATTGCAGAGTATTTTATAGATGGGGAAGAATTGGTTATGTACCATAGCTTTGAAGACATGTATGAAAAAATAGATTATTATTTGGAACATGAAGATGAGCGGAAACAGATTGCGCGGGCTGGATATAAGAAAGTAAAAGAGTGCTTTAATTATATAAAAGGATTTGGACAGATTGTAGAAATCTTGGAGGGTATAAATGGATAAGTTTGTTTTGGTTTGCGACGGAAGTCAGGCCGACGGATACGTCAGATTGATGGAATTATTTGAAGAGATATTGCATAAAGAAAGTTATGAGTGGAGCAGATTATATATTCAATCCGGTTCACCTACAGAGTATATAGAAGTATTAGAGGCTGCCGAATATGTATGTGTAATAGATTTGGCGGGAAGCCAAATTAGAACGTTATTGGATGACTCCGTTTACAATGTATTGAGGGCCAAACAAATTCACTTTATTGCTGATACATCTGTTTTGAAAGTGTATAAAATGGAATCCATGGCATTAAATTTATATTTATTTTTGCCGGAAAATGAAAAAAAGTATATAAATGAATTCGAACATATACCGAATCTGCTTACATATCCTATATTGGAGAAGGATGAGAAAGGAAGACCGGTTGACAGTCCGAATAATCGTGAAGTGATTAGAATGGTTTGCAAAAGGTTTTGGGATGATGTGAAAAATTGAGGGATTTGAAAGCCGGCATCAAATGATGCCGGCAATTTTTAACATTGCAGTTATTTTTTCGGGATATGAAAAATATTTTGACACTTTTTGAAAACCATTTTTTGTAATCTGATTTCTGATATCGTCATGTTTGAGATAAAAATCTGCTTTTTGGATTGCGTCTTCCAGACTTTCGTACATAATTACGTCTTCGCCGTCAGTAAAATATTCTGCCAGTTCTAATTGATAGTTGCTAAAAAGAGTACCGCCGGAAGCGAGAATATCCAATGCACGTAACGGAATACCGGATTGAATACATTTTAGTGTTGGATTTAAGTTTAATTTGCTCAATCTAAACACTTTGGGCATCGTAGAATAATAATGAGCTTCACCGCGATAGGAAAGATGTGATAGTAATGGCGGTTGTTCGCTTGAATAATAATGAACATCATGATAATTTCCTAACAAGCTTAATAATGCAGTTCTTTCTGTACAGGTAATTTGTTTATTCAGCGTATGCACAAATTGTTCTTTTGTGATTTTTTCTTTTCTGCCTAAATGGATAAGTGGTGCATTTATACGTTCGAGTAACTCATCTGAAATGATTTCGTTAACAAAATTGTATCCGTATATTTTTATTTGAGCATCTAAAATTGCATTTATATATCCTTTTTCATAATCAGTTTGATGAGACATGATTTGCGAAAAGGAATTTGTATAAAAGTGTCCGATAAAGGAGATATCACAGGAATATTTCTTTTGATCCGCGATTGTAATTTGTGTTTTAGAAAGTCTAGAGGGGTTAACAGCAAGCGGCATGTGAAAAATATTGACACCGCCGGCTTGCGCAACACGCTCTGCATCTATGCTGTCAAATAAAAAAATAAAGCTGGTAGGATATTGATAGTATGATATTTGCGAAATGTCAATGGGAGAATCATAAACCCAGGAAAGATATTTCTTGTTTTGCGCAAAACAGATTTTCGCAACAATGGGACTGAAATTCGTGCTCATTACAAAATCATAATTGTCTCTATTCAGTTGTTCTGTGAATTTTCGCTCGAAGAATTCATCGTCATAAAGATCATTATAACGATAAAGGATATTTTGACAATGAAATCCGAGTTGCTCAAGATAAAATATTAAATCTTTTTGGGTATAAGAACAGATATCGTATAGTAGAACTTTCATAAATAACCTCACTAAAATGATATGTGGATAACTATAATAAGTATAACTATCTGCAATTTTATTGTCAAACGATTACTATATTGTTATAGTAATCGTAGGAGACAAAAGTGAAGCAGCGAAGGAGAAACGTAATGAAAACAAATTTTCTGGTATGTGCTTATGAGGATAGAAATCAATATGAGCATTTGGTTTCTATGATAAAAGATGTGATGTCAGAATATGAGGTAAAAACAACAGAGCTCTATTTTGAAGAAAAGGAAGTGAATACTTTGGCGCGAAAGTTAACGACTTTGAATAATGACTTTATCTTTACAATAGATATGGCGGGATTTCAAGCAAGTACTTTTCTGGGAACACATGCATATAATATGGTTTCGGCAAAGCAAATACATCTTGTTTTAGATGAGAGAAAAATGGATAAGTACGGAATGAATGAGATGGCTTTAAATTTATACATTTTTTTGGATGAAGGAAAGATAAATTGTGATTCGAAATATTCGCATATTCCCAATTTACATTTTTTCCAAAGCTTTGAATGCAATGAGAGGGGGAAGATTAGAAAATGCTCTGAGAATGTTGCAATTATAAGGGAAATAATAGGAACAGTAATGAATGAACTGAATGCAGTTTATGGTAATGCATAAATATAGTAAAACCGTCGGCTTAGGATAAACCGGCGGTTTTAAATATATAATTGATTTTTTCTGGATAAGCAAAGTTTGTTGCGACGTTATTGTATCCGTTTAATGCTATCTGTTGACGGATAGCGTCATTTTTGAGATAGAAGTCGGCTTTGTCCAATGCAGATTCTATGCTGTCATACATGATTACATCGACTCCGTCTGTAAAGTATTCTGCGAGTTCCGGTTGGAAGTTACTAAGCAGGACACCCTTAGAACCAAGAATGTCGAGTGCTCTTAACGGAATCCCGGATTGGATGCTTTTGAGCGTGGGGTTTAAATTTAGTTTGCTAAGCCTGAATATTTTGGGCATTTCAGTAAAATATTTCGCGGAACCCTGATGTTTTAAATGTGAAAGCACAGGAGGGGTTTCTGTGGCATAATAGTGAACCTGAAATAATTGTCCCAAAAGAGTAAGAAGGGCTAAACGCTCAGTGTGAGTAATCTGCTTAGCGATGTTATAGATAAGGCCCTGTTTGGAGAGTTCTTCGGAAACATTGGATATGGAATGAAGGCGCTGATTGAATCTGTTAATAAGTTCATCGGTAATCAACTCTTCAATGAAATTGTATCCATATATTTTTAGTTGCGAATCAAGAATCGCATTAATATATCCTTTATCGTAATCTGTTTGTACAGACATGATTTGCGCCAGTGGAGTGTTGTAAAATTGACCAATAAAAGATATGTCGCAGGTGTAAGCGGAAATATCTTTTTGCGTGATTAATATTTTATTAAGACGTTCTGTATTGACAGCCAACGGTAAGTGATAAATATTGATATTACCTAAACTTTTTATTTGTTCTACCTGAATTCGATCAAAATGAAAAATGTGGTTTGTCGGGAATTGAAAATATTTAATTTGCTCCGTGTTTATAGGTGAATCATAAATCCATGAAATATATTTTAGCTTATGTTTATAACACAATTTGGCTACGATAGGACTGAAATTCGTGCTAATTACACAATCGTAAAGAAGTGCTGATAATTCTTTGTTAAATTTGTATTCGAAAAAATCATCATGATAAAGATTGGTGCATTTATATAATAGATTTTTACAGTTGTGCCCAGACTTTCGAAGAAAGTAAATGAAGTCTGATTGTGTATAGGAACCGATATCATATAAAAGGATATTCATTTTATCTGTTTCTCCTACTGAATATAATTTTGCTTATTCTATGATAGAATGATTTATTAGACGAATATATTGTATAAAGTATAGCGCTTCTATCATTGATTTGTCAAAAAATAAATAGATTTAAAAAAAATATCAAAAAAATATTTTTTGCTATAAAGTTTAAGAAGAAAACACCGATATATATAACAAGTAAAAACAAAGTTACTTATTAACCAATGTGAAATAATAAGTCGAGCGTACGATCGAGGCATTATTTTACAACCAGTTAAGACGAGTAGCAAGGATGCTACCGTAAATTCAAGGAGGAAAAACTATGATAGTACAGCACAATTTAAGAGCAATGAATTCCAACAGAATGTTAGGCTTGACACAGACAACACAGTCTAAA
>SVFH01000020.1 GCA_015056945.1 Lachnospiraceae bacterium
GGACAATTATATCATGGGCTTAACTAAGCCTATTGAACAAAATAAATTAAGTTATCAAGGTACATTTATGTATCTAAAAAATATTATACGAGGAGAGCACAGACATGGAAACAAAGAATATAATGATTGTCGGCGTAGGCGGACAGGGAACATTGCTTACCAGCCGTATTTTAGGCGGAATTACTACAATGGCAGGATATGAAGTGAAGCTTTCTGAAGTACACGGTATGGCTCAGCGCGGAGGAAGTGTTGTTACTTTCGTTCGTTTCGGAGACGAAGTTTGTGAACCGATTGTGGAAGAAGGCCAGGCTGACATTTTGATTGCTTTTGAGCGTTTGGAAGCACTTCGTTATGCACATTTTCTCAAAAAGGACGGTGTTCTGATTGTAAATGACAGAAGAATCGATCCGATTACCGTATTAACCGGTATGGCAGACTATCCGGAGAATATCATTGAAGATTTGAGTAAGAAATATAAAGTAATTGCTGTAGATGCACAGGATGTTGCTGTAAAGCTCGGAAATGCGAAAGTGTTCAACACCGTAATCATCGGTGTGGCTGCAAAGCATATGGATTTTGCAAAGGAAGACTGGATTCGCGTTATCGAGAATACCGTGCCGCCTAAGACTGTTGAAATGAATAAAGCAGCTTTTGAGGCCGGATATGCAATTTAATCCGTGTACAGAGTTTTAGTAGTACCAAAAAGGGAGTTTATTAATGATGCAACTTGAGAAATTAATGAATCCCGAACAGCTGCGGGCCGTGAAGCAGATTGACGGCCCGCTTTTGATTCTTGCAGGAGCTGGTTCGGGAAAAACCCGTGTGGTAACGCACAGAATTGCATACATGATTGAGCAGGGGATTAATCCCTGGAATATTCTGGCGATTGCTTTTACAAATAAGGCGGCAGGTGAGATGCGTGAGCGTGTGGATGATATTGTAGGATTCGGTTCCGAAAGTATTTGGATTGCAACGTTTCATTCCACTTGTGTGCGTATTTTGCGCCGGCATATTGATAGGTTGGGATATGAGACGAATTTCACCATTTATGATACGGATGACCAGAAAACAACGATAAAGCAGCTTTGCAAGCGTATGAATATTGACACCAAGTATTTAAAAGAAAAAACGATTCTTGGTGCGATTTCTTCATGCAAGAATGAAATGATGGACCCGGATGCATATGAGAGAGAGAATGAGCCGGGACCACGTACACGTCAGATTGCGGAAGTTTATCGCGAATATCAGAAGACGTTAAAAAAGAATAATGCGTTGGATTTTGATGATTTGCTGGTAAAGACTGTGCAGTTATTCAAGCAATGTCCTGATATTCTTGAAAATTACCAGGAACGCTTCCGCTATATTTGTGTGGATGAGTATCAGGATACGAATACGGTGCAGTTTGAACTGATTCGCCTTTTGGCAATGAAATACAGAAATCTCTGCGTGGTAGGTGATGATGACCAGTCTATTTATAAATTCCGCGGAGCGAATATACGTAATATTCTTGATTTTGAGAAGAATTATCCGGATGCACTGGTGGTGAAACTGGAGCAGAATTACCGCTCGACAAAAAATATTCTGGATGCTGCTAATGCTGTTATTGCGAATAACAAAGGCCGTAAGAGCAAAGCTCTTTGGACAGACAAACCGGGCGGGCGAAAGCTGCATTTCAGACAGTTTGCTACAGCAACGGAAGAGGCGGAATTTGTTGCTTATGATATAGCACGCAAGGTAAGAGAACGGGAAACTACCTATAAGGATTGTGCCGTGTTATACCGAACAAATGCACAATCCCGCGCGTTAGAAGAACAGTTTGTACGTGATAATATTGCCTATCGTCTTGTCGGCGGAACAAACTTTTATGCCCGCAAAGAAATCAAGGATGTGCTGGCATATTTGAAAACAATTGACAGCGGAAATGATGATTTGATGCTTCGCAGAGTCATTAATGTTCCCAAACGTGGCATTGGCGCTGTTTCACTTGAGAAGGCACAGACTTTTGCGGATGAAAATGGAATTTCCCTTTTTGAAGCAATGGTGAAAGCAAATGAGATTCCGGGACTGGGTAAAACAGCAGATAAAATGAAAACCTTTACAGATATGATTCGTGTGCTTCGTACGAAACAACAGGAAGGTTATTATGAAGACCTTCCGGAACTGATTGACGATGTGCTGAATGAAACAGGTTATCTGGCTGAGTATGATGCAAAAGAGACAGAAGATAAGGAACGCCTTGAGAACATCGATGAATTGATTACTAAGGCAGCTGCTTTTGAGGAAAAGTATTTTCAGGAGAATCCGGATGCGGAAGAGGGTCCTTCGTTACAGGAATTTTTAACAGAGGTTTCCTTGGTGGCAGATATTGATTCTGTGGATTCTTCCGCAGAAAGAGTTCTTCTGATGACGATACACAGTTCCAAAGGTTTGGAGTTTGCACATGTTTACCTGACCGGTATGGAAGATGGTGTGTTCCCGGGTTATTCTACGCTTCATGCAGAGGATGATTCCGAGATGGAAGAGGAGCGACGTCTTGCATATGTAGGAATCACAAGAGCAAAAGAAGATTTAACTTTGACTTGCGCCAAAGCAAGAATGCTCTGTGGAGAAACGCAATACAATCCGGTCAGCACCTTTGTGAGAGAAATTCCCGAGCAGATGTTGGAAGGAAATCTCCCTAAAAGGCTTACGTTTGACGATGCACCGGATTTTGCGGGTGCTCGCGAAGTGATGAAGACTTCCCCGTACGGCATGGCAAGACCGAAAGCCAGTGCGGTGAAACCGGTAAATAAACCCTATGCATCTAAGGTTTCATTTGCGTCCTTAACGAAAGGATGCGATTTGGGGAAAGCGGAGCTGAATTATAAAGCAGGAGACAGAGTCCGTCACGTGAAGTTTGGAGAAGGAATTGTAATATCCATAGATACAAACGGAACGAGTAAGGAAGTTACGGTTGATTTTGATTCTTTTGGCCGAAGAGTGCTGATGGCTGCCTTTGCCAAGTTGACGAAAATTGAATAAAATTAGTAGACAACATCGAAAAAAAACATTATTTTATTTGTAAAAATGTTTGACAAAGATTGCCGGATGTGTGATACTTTTAGTAATACAATGAATTGATTGGATAAATATAGACAATTTAGTCATAATAATAGTTAAAGGAGGAATTGCGATGTTTGGTATTGTTTTTAATATTATTAAAGTAGTGAATTCCGGATTGTTTAAATTAGCAGTAAATTTATTTAAAAAGTATAAGGCTAAGAAGAAAAATGAACGTATGAAGGAGGGGCTTTCAATGAACGCTTTAGAAGAAGTAGTAAGAGCAAACGAGATTATTTGCAAGAAGGAAGAAGAAAAGAGAAAAAATACGGTTCTTTGGATTCTTGCAATTATTGGAGCAATCGCTGCTGTGGCAGGTATTGCATATCTGGTATATCGTTATCTCACACCGGATTACTTAGAAGATTTCGATGATGATTTCGATGATGATTTTGATGATGATTTCTTTGATGACGAAGATGTGATTGAAGTTGCTCCGGCAGAAGTGGCAGCAGAATAACTGAATAATTTTGATTGAAAGCGGGATGCGCTATGCATCCCGCTTTTTAAGAGGTAAGATATGAGAAAAGGTGATATTTTAGAAGGAATTGTTTTGCGCACCGATTTCCCGAATAAGGGAATTGTGGAAGTGCAGACAGAAGAAGGAAACAGAATAAATGTTACGGTAAAAAATGCACTTCCCGGGCAGGTGGTGAAGTGTGTTATCAATAAGAAGAAAAATAGCCATTTGGAGGGCCGGCTTCTTGAGGTAGTGCATCCTGCACCGGTAGAGAAAGAAAGTCCATGTCCTCATTTTGGGACATGCGGAGGCTGCCTCTATCAGACCTATCCGTACGAGGAACAATTGGTAATTAAGACAGGACAAATCGAAAGACTGTTGCGACCGGTTCTTGAAGCACATGATGAAACTGTTGTATGGGAGAATATTTTTGAAGGAATCAAAGCGAGTCCTTGTGTGGAAGGGTATCGCAATAAGATGGAGTTTACCTTTGGAGATGAGTACAAGGATGGTCCGTTGAGTCTTGGCATGCACAAACGAGGCAGTTTTTATGATATTGTCTCTGTCGGAGAGTGCCGCATTTCAGACGAGGATTACAGAGCAATCCTTTCGTTTACGCAAAAGTATTTTATGGATTCCGGTCTGCCCTTTTTTCATCGTTTGACGCATAAGGGATATTTGCGTCATTTATGTGTGCGCAAAGCGGTTAAAACGGGTGAAATACTGGTGGCACTGATTACGACATCGCAAAAGGAGGTGGATTTGAGTTCTTACAAGGAAGGGCTTTTATCTCTCCCCTTAAAAGGCAAAATTGCCGGAATTGTACATACATTAAATGATTCGGTTGCAGATGTGGTAAAGAATGAAGGGACTACACTTTTATACGGAAAAGATTATATTACCGAGTCTTTACTTGGCTTGGAATTTAAGATTACACAATTTTCCTTCTTTCAGACAAACAGTTTAGGGGCCGAGTGTTTATATGAGACGGTAAGAACATATTTGGGAACACCGGAGATTCCGAATCCTGTGGTGTATGATTTATATAGCGGTACCGGTACCATTGCGCAACTTTTGGCTCCGGTTTCCGGGAAGGTTGTCGGTGTTGAAATAGTGGAAGAGGCTGTAGAGGCAGCTAAGGAAAATGCTAAATTAAACGGACTTGATAACTGCGAATTTATCGCAGGTGATGTATTGAAAGTACTTGATGATATTGAAGTACTTCCGGATTATATTATTCTGGATCCGCCGCGTGACGGAATTCATCCGAAGGCATTGACAAAGATTATTTCTTACGGTGTAAACAGGATGGTCTATGTATCTTGTAAACCGACCAGTCTTGCAAGGGATTTGGAAGTATTCCTGGAAGCCGGCTATCGTGCAGAGAGAATATGTTGTGTGGACATGTTTCCTGCGACCGCGAACTGTGAGACGGTAGTTCTTTTGAACAAGTATTGAAACGCTGTTGGTTTTGAGCACGAAGAGGAAACAGGCAGAGGAAGAACTTTTTATAAGTAAAATCCGGAAAACATATTCGGAATAATAACTGGAGTGATGTAAATGCAAGAGGAGTACCGTATTTTGTATAACGTGCAAATTAGCAGATTTATTTTGCGAAAAATATGATTTCTTTTGTAAGGAAAACATGTTATTATTTGCATGCAAAAGTCCAAAATAGGAGAAGGAAGAATCTTTGTAGTATTTTAAGAATTTTTAATATATAAACGACTATAAAGAAAAGGGAAAATGTTATGGTATATAAATGCAGGCAATGCGACAGCGCATTAGAGTATAATCCGATAAACGATAAGATGGAGTGTAGGCACTGTGGCGGGACGTATACGATATACGAGTTAGAAAACGGTATCGTTGAGGAGGCGTCTGTACGTGATTCAGATGAGGCGGCTCTTTTATTGAATGAATCGGTTGATGAAACGGAAGAAGGTTTTCAGACTTTAGAAGAGCGTAAGGCGATTTTGGAATATATGAAAAATGCCAAGATGATGTCCTGTAAGGTATGTACCTGTACTTCCTGTGGTGCGGATGTCATTATTAATGATGTTGAAGTGTCGACGTTCTGTTCTTATTGCGGACAACCAACCATTGTGTTTGAGCGTATGCAGGAGGAACTAAGGCCGGACTATATCATTCCGTTCCGTATTACGGAAGAACAGGCAGCGAATGCAATTTGTGAGAAGATTAAGAAGACATGGTTTCGTCCGTCGTCTCTGGGATATGCCAAACCGGAGCAGATAAGAGGAGTATATGTCCCGCATTGGGTATTCAATATGCATTACTATGACTATCAGTCCTGGCGCTGTGAGTCAAACCGGGATGAACAGACTATTGTTACCTTTCAGGAGATTGAAGCAGAATGTGATTTGGAGAATGTTGCAGTTGATGCTTCTGAAAATGTAGATGATGAATTGGCACAGCTTGTAGGACCATTTGATTTGCGTTGCAAGAAGCCGTTTGAACCGGCATATTTATCAGGACACTATGCCGATATGTATGACAGGAATCAAAATGAGATGAGCATTTCGGCCGTGAAGGTGGTAAAGCCTTTGTTTGACCAACAGGTGAGAAGTAAAGTGACTAATGCGAGAGCAACTCTTGCTTTTTCACAGCCGGAATACACAGTTAATTCTGCAGAATATGTCCTGTTACCGGTATGGTTTTATACATACAGACATAAAAATGTACCGCATACAATTCTGTTAAACGGGCAGAACGGAAAGATGGTTGGAACCGTTCCAATCAGTAAGACCAAAGTGACTATGGTTGCGGTAATTTTAGCATTGATATGTTGCCTTGTGTGTTGTGCAATTGCGTATTATATCCCAAGTCCGTTTGTATATGCGATATTGATACTGGCTGCTCTTGCTACATTCTTTTTTGGAAGCTTGGGCTTGAAGGCAATTCACAAGAGTCTTGTTTTGACGCAGACGAGAGATATTGTAAATTATGCGAAAGGAAGGCAGAACAGAGAATGAATCTATTAGAGTTAGGAATAGCATTGGCTTTTGGGGTGCCTGCAGGAATTGGCATAGCCTTATTTTTGCTGGCAGCAATTTTACGAAAGAATGTATTGGGAAAAAACGAAAATACATTTGAGCATTACTCTAAACTGCCGGTTCATATTTTGGATGAGCATGAGTGTATGACTTTTCTTGGACCTGACAGTGGAATTCGTTGGAAACGTTTAAAAAAACATTGCGCCGGAATGAGTGAGGAGGATTGCAAGAAAGTGTTTTCCGCTGTAGTTTCACATATGAATTTTCATTCATAGAACAGAATGTTTCGGAGAAGATGAGAAATGAAAATAGAAATATTATATGAGGACAATGAAGTCCTGGTGATATATAAGCCGGCCGGTCTTGCTTCGCAGTCTGCAAATGTGTCGCAACCGGATGTGGTAAGTGAAGCCCGTAATTATTTAAAAACTTCTTATGTGGGGCTGGTTCATCGTCTTGATCAGCCGGTAGAAGGGATTATGGTACTTGGCAAGACAAAGGCAGCAGCAGCAGATTTGAGCGCCCAGATTTCCGGCAAAGGGTTTGAAAAAAAGTATCTTGCGGTAGTGTGTGACGAGACGGGGCTTGATGGTAAAGTGGAAGAACCGATTACATTAGCGGATTATCTGATTAAAAATCCGACGACCGGAAGGGCAGAGGTTGTATCCGAGTCAGCTAAGCAGAATGCAAAGATCAAAGTGAACAAAGCGATTTTACATTATACAACGAAAGCGAGTTGTTTGAAGTGTGAAAATGAAAAGATTAAGCTGTTGGAAATTGCCTTGGAAACCGGACGTTTTCATCAGATTCGTGCGCAGATGTCGCATGCAGGAATGTCGTTACTCGGAGATGGGAAATATAGTACGGACAGGGCAAAATGTTTGTCGGCAGAATTGAATATCAAAGATGTGGCGCTATGTGCTTATAAATTAAGATTTGTTCATCCTAAAACAGGTAAAGCACTTCAGTATGAAATCAAACCTCGTAAAGAAGCATTTTTGATGTTTGAAGAGAAGTAAGCCACTATACTTGTTCTATAGCTTTAACGAAAGGACATCACGAAATGTGATGTCCTTTTTGTACGCTTAATGGCACATATAGTAATTTCCTTTGCCGTATTCCGGGGGATTTTTACAAGCAAATAATGTGAAAATCATGAATAACCACGGAACGAAAAGTGCGATAATAGAAACCCAAAGTGCATTGCTTTCCTGTCCAAAGGTCATGAGTAAGTCATAATACATTCTCCATTTGAAAATAGAGAGGACGGCAAGTAAGATAACGCCGCCGAAGGAAGAAAAAATCGGTCCGATGACAGGAATAAAGGAAACAATTGGAGTTAAGATCGAAAGAATAAGTGTTCCGGCGACGACCAGAGCAATGTAAATCAGAGCAATAACATCTCGACGTTTGGTTTTGATAATGTTAAAGATATTAAATTCTCTTGCGGGAAGCGTCATGGTTAGAAAGTCGTTGGTATACGGGAAGAATGCCATCCATGCATTTTTGCATCCGGCTTTTCTTGCCATGATAAAAAGAGGAATGGATTGCAGCAAATAGTATCCGACAGTAAACAGAAAAGATACTACCGCACCGGCAATTGTGATAAATAAAGCGATTCCGGATAATCCGAGAGAGCCAATTCCGAAAAGAGACCGGAGGAGGCTGCTGGCATTTGATAAATCCTGACTGATTTGAGGGTTGTATAAAGGTTCCATGTGTTTACTTCCTTTCTTTTGTATTGTTTTGTTAGATATTTTATCATGGTAGGAGATGGTTTACAAGATGGAAGGGGCATATGCGGAGCGGACAATGTGATTTGTAATAAATAACTTTTGACGAAATGGAAACATATTATGCTATAGCTATCAATAATAATTGCCGATATATAGAATAGGAGGTGATGGTCATGAATGAAGAAGTGTATACAGGAGCAGAACAGAACAGAGCGGAACACGTTCAAATGGTAACACTACCGAATCAAACGACGCAGACAATAGCCAATATGGTGGTTGCCAGTGCAGTAATATGGGTTGTGATTTCTGTAATCCAAATTATAATCGGACTGCCCTTGATGATTTTTGGTATTGGATTCGCAACTTTAGGGTGCGGTTGCTGGAATATATATGCATGTATTCGTAATTTTAAGCATGCGAATTATGTCAGAAACTGTGATAATCCGTATCAGGGAGCAAGAATTGTTAAGTCTTATGAAGACTCTTGGGGAGCAATTTTACTTTGTCTGCTTCTTAATTTGTTTCTTGGCGGAGGCATAGGCGTGATTGGTGCAATTTATGATTATATTCTGCGTTCTTATGTTTTAAAACATCGCGATAAACTTGGAGGATAAACAAGGATAGAAAAGGAATGTTATGAAATGTTTGGGCAGAACGGATAAATATAGAAAAGTTTACATAAATTATGCGATAAAATAACAAGAATATGTTATAAAGCAGATGAAAATAAAAACACCTCAAATGGCTTTTTATCTAAAAGAATTTAGAGGTAATTTTGATTGACATAACTTTAAAAATGACATAAAATTAACATAGGTATGGATGTTATGTATACCAGTAACATATTATGTTCACTAAAAAAGAGGAGAAGAAAAATGAAGGTAAAGGCAATTTTCAAAAGAGCATTGTCGATTGTTACGTCGGCTGTAGTTGTTGCGACTACGGTGCTGTCAACTGCCACGGTGTCATATGCGGCGGATGCTGATTTTAAGCAGGTGGTAAAACCGGATCATTTGGCGGACAAGCAAATTTCTGCTACGTTTAATCCGAATGATTTTGGTTACAACTTTACGTCCAGTGTGGGAACACCGGGATATTTTCACATTTTTACAAGTGGAGAATATAAGCAGACAGGGCATATACATGGAAACTTTGCATCTAAGTATTATAATTCCGGGAACAAAGATTCCGGTATTCGTGTTGATTATGCGGTAAATAATGTTGATTATGCGCAGAATATTTTGAGTGATGTCAATTTTACGCAAGATAGGGATTATTTCATTATGGGTAGTAAGTATACTCTGGATAATTCTGCAAATGAGGCGACATACATATTGACTGACGGAACAGAGGAATTTGCGACAATTAATAACAAACCGTATTATTTTGCAATTGACAAAGATTCCGTGAATGCACCTTTTATTAATTTCGAAAAAGAGCAGCAGAACATGGTTCAGAAGTCAAAGGATGCGACTTCGGCAAAAAAAGCAAAATACTTTATTGTAGATGATATGAACAACGGTGGTGTGCTTATCGATAACAGTACCGGTGATTCGATATATGTGGTTGATTTATCATATTCCCAGATTAAGGACTGGAATGCGATTCATTTCAAATTAGCTGATTTAAGTCAGGCAGATACATTAACACAGGAAATGAAAACAGATTTCACGAATAGTAACAAGTATGAAGTGTTTAATTACGGAGATGTAACTAAGACACTTGTTATTAATCTTAATATGGAGAATAACACGGATAAAAAAATCAATTCCCAGATTTACGGAAGATATGATGGCCCATCTTTAAATGGTGATGTTAAGATAGATGCCATGCAACCCAGTGAAACCAATGTACTGCTTACTTCCTGTAATATTCTTTGGAATCTGCATACGAACAAAACAGCATATACAGGTACTGCAACTTTTGCAAAAAGATGGTTTGGTATGATTCTTGCACCGGCAGCCGGGTTACATATGATGCAGAATGCAGACGGTTCTTTCATTTGTAGAGATTTTACACATTCTGCAGAAACTCATGCATGGTACTACACAGGTGCATTTCCGACTGCAGTAAACAGTGAAGAGGAATCAAGTTCAAGTGAAGAAACAAGTTCAAGTGAAGAAATGAGTTCAAGCGAAGAAACGAGTTCAAGCGAAGAAACGAGTTCGAGCGAGGAGTCAAGTTCAAGTGAGACTCCCGGTTCGAGTGAAGATACTTCAGAAGAAACTACCGAAAAACCCGGAACAGAAGAAACACCTACAAAGGCAGTTGTTCAGTTTAAAAAGACAAATGAGACAGGAACAGCGACACTTCCCGGTGCAACATTTGTCTTGTATGGTGATATTAACTGTAGTGTAAGAGTAATGGAACCTGTGGTTTCTGATGCAAATGGTGTGGTTTCTTTTGGTGAAATTGCAAACGGAACTTACTATATGCGTGAGGAAGGTGCTCCGCAGGGATATAAAAAATCTCCTCTTGTTTATGATATTATTGTAGAGAATGGCGTGGCTGAAATTACTTCGCCAGGTCCGTATTTGAAAGGAAGTGTCACAGAAGGATACAGTATTTCAAATGACAGACAGAAGTGTGTTATTGAATTAATCAAGACTTATGAAGGACAGAACGTAGATGCATATTCTTTGCTTGATGACACAAAGTTTACATTATATGGTTCTTATGATGGCAAGAATTTCTCGAATAGTATTGGAACGGTTTCACCGAGCTGGGATTTCTTTGGAGAGAAGGCAATTGTTAGATTTGAGAATGTTGCTGTGCCTTTTGAAGGTGCGGATGTTTATTATCTTGTAGAAACAAAGGCTCCTGATGGATATGTTGCTTCAGATAAAGTTTTTGAATGTCGTGTAGATATGAGTGGCGAGGTTACATATCGTGAATACGGTTCAAATGCGGCATTTTCGACAGAATTCCTCGTGTGCGTAAATGAATTGGAAGAAGAAAACACAGAGAAACCCACAGAAGAACCGACAGAAGATACATCAGAAGAACCGAGTGATACTCCTTCTGAAAGTAGCAGCTCATCAGAAAACAGCGAAGACGAAAGCAGCGAAAACGAAAGCAGTTCATCCGAGAGCAGCTCATCAGAAAACAGCGAAGATGAAAGTAGCGAAAACGAAAGCAGTTCATCCGAGAGCAGCTCATCAGAAAACAGCGAAGATGAAAGCAGCGAAAACGAAAGCAGTTCATCCGAGAGCAGCTCATCAGAAAACAGCGAAGATGAAAGCAGCGAAAACGAAAGCAGTTCATCCGAGAGCAGCTCATCAGAAAACAGTGAAGATGAAAGCAGCGAAAACGAAAGCAGTTCATCTGAGAGCAGCTCATCAGAAAACAGTGAAGATGAAAGTAGCGAAAACGAAAGCAGTTCATCTGAGAGCAGCTCATCAGAAAATAGCGAAGATGAAAGCAGCGAAAATGAAAGCGGTTCATCTGAGAGTAGCTCATCAGAAAGTAGCGAAGATGAAAGCAGCGAAAAGGAAGAGTATTCAGCTGATATTAAGCTGATTAAGACAAATGATGATGGCAAAGAATTATTAGTTGGTGCGGAGTTTACATTATATAAAGATGCTAATTGTACCGATTATGTTGCTAAAACTGTTACCGGACAGAATGGTGTTGCTGTTCTTTATGATATTCCGGATGGTACATATTTTATGAAGGAAACAGTTGCACCGGCAGGCTTTAAACTCAGTCAGGATGTTTATTGTGTGAGTGTAGAGCAAGGTCAGGCTGTGGTTACAGTAGCATCAAATGGTGGAAATTCCATTTCCGGTAATGCAACAGATGGTTATGTTATTAAGAATTTTGCATTAACTTCTGAAATCAGATTGATTAAACAGTATGAAGCTAAGAATCTTTCTAATGAAGAATTGTTAAGAGACACTGAATTTACGCTTTATAAAGGATATAATGGAACGGAACTTAGCGGTAAAGTTTCATCGGCAAGTCCGACGTGGGATCAGGTTCGCGGAATTGCAGTGGTTTCCTTTGAAGATGTTAAAGTGCCTACGGATGGCGATAAGATCTACTATTTAAAAGAAACGAAATCACCGACGGAATATACTCGTTCCAATACAGTTTATGAATGTAAGATTGATACAGAAGGAAATGTTACATACAAAGTATATGGATCAAATGATGCATACAGTACAACATTCCCGATTTGTAATAACCTACTGGTTACGGACCCTGTAAATCCTGAAAATCCCAGTGAAGATGCTTCAGAGGAAACATCAAGCAGTAACGAAGAGGAATCTTCAAGCCGTAACGAAGATGAATCTTCAAGCAGCAAGGACGAAGAGGAATCCTCAAGCAGTAAAGACGAAGATGAATCTTCAAGCAGTAAAGACGAAGAGGAATCTTCAAGCAGTAAGGACGAAGATGAATCCTCAAGCAGTAAAGACGAAGATGAATCTTCAAGCAGTAAGGACGAAGATGAATCCTCAAGCAGCAAGGACGAAGATGAATCTTCAAGCAGTAAGGACGAAGATGAATCCTCAAGCAGCAAGGACGAAGATGAATCTTCAAGCAGTAAGGACGAAGATGAATCCTCAAGTAGCAAGGACGAAGATGAATCTTCAAGTAGCAAGGACGAAGATGAATCTTCAAGCAGTAAGGACGAAGATGAATCCTCAAGCAGTAAGGACGAAGATGAATCCTCAAGCAGTAAGGATGAAGAAGAATCTTCAAGCAGTAAGGACGAAGAGGAATCCTCAAGCAGTAAGGATGAAGAAGAATCTTCAAGCAGTAAGGACGAAGAGGAATCTTCCAGTAGCAAGGACGAAGATGAATCTGACAGCAGTTCGGAAGAAGATCCCAGTGATAATCCGGGCGGCGGTTCCGGTAATCCGGGAGATGGAAATGAAGGCGGTTCTGAAGATGATTCGGATGAAGACGAATCTGAAAGCGGCTCCGAAGGCGGTTCCGAAGATAATTCAGATGAAGACGAATCTGAAAGCGGTTCCGAAGGCGGTTCTGAAGATGATTCAGATGAAGATGAATCTGAAGAAGATTCTGAAGAAGAATCCGAAGAAAGCACTGAGAAGAAAAAGAACAATAATAAGAAGAATAATACATATTCTTCAGAAGAACCTCCTAAAGCAGAATTGGATGATGTTCCTAAAACCGGAGACCATTTTTCAGTTGGTTGGCTTGCATTGTTAGTTGTTGTTTCAGGTATTGTTATGATGATTACCCGAAGAGCAATGAACAAGGAAGAATATTATGATATTTCGTTATAGTTTTTTAGAATAAGTGATTACCCCCTTATACAGTTCATATGGCTGTGTAAGGGGGTTTTTATTGCATAGGAAATTCCTATGCAATAAAAAAATCGCTCCGCTAAGGATGCGCAGTTCGCGGTAAGGAATTTTGTTGCCGAGCAACACCGCTCACGCGCGGAGAATGTGCTATGCACATTCTTTATTTTTCCTGCAGGAAAGAATGTTTATCAGGAACTTGGTATTTTGAGTGCAAATAGGTGAAGGGGAAAATATCAAAAAATGTATTTTTTTATAAATAATTTTAACCAAAACACATAAGTGTGACATAAAAAACAAAAGTCTGAAAATGTCACTTGAAAAAGAAAAAAACAATACTTCATTTGTATTGACAATCGTAAATTTTATCTATAGAATTATCTTTGGTTTTTTGTTTTTAAATGATCAAAGGGGAGAGAATCAAAATGAAAAAAACAAGAGTGCTCAATAAGACATTGTCAGTATTGGCTGCAACTGCAGTTGCATTTTCTACAGTTTTTTCGAACGGTTTTGTGACAAAAGCTGCAGATAGTGATTTTAAGGAAGTATTCAAATCGACGGGCCAGGAGGAGAAGCAGATTTCGACTCCGTTTCAGCCGACAGATTTTGATTTGAATTATTCTACTACACTTGGTGTTCCGGGATATTTTCATATCTTTGCATCAGGTACATACACACAGACTACGCATGTACATGGTAATTTTGCGGCTGCATGTTATAATGGAAATGGAATTGATTCGGGTCTGAGAGCACATTACTATACCAGCAATATTGATTATGCTCAGAAATTAGCGGGAAATATGAATATTACCAAGGAGCGAAACTATATTGTTTTAGGAAATGAATACAAAGTTGTTCAGAATCAGGATAATACATATTCCGTAAAAGACGAAGCAAACAATGTATATAGTACTTTCAATAATAAAATATCTTATATTGCGGTTGAGAAGGATACGGTAAATAATCCGTATATTGATATCGCTAAAGAAGCAAGTGAATTAGCAAATAAATCAGTTATGATTGCTTCTGCAACTCCTTCTAAATTTTTTGTAGTAAAAGATATGAATAATGGCGGTATTCTGGTTGATTCTGCAGATGCGGATGGTAATTATGTAATTAATTTGAACTATGAAGATATCGCAAATATGAATCAGTTCTATATTCGTACTGCTGATTTGAGCGGAATCGATGAATTGACGAATGAAATGAAAACCAAATTCCAGAGCAGTCTTGGTGTGGCAGGTAATAAGGGAGAATATCCGCTGTTTAATTTTGGTGATGCAAGTAAGACTCTTATAATTAATGTTGATATGCAGGGAAATGCAGATAGAGAACTTACGATCAGACCGTACGGATGGTACAACGGACCTGCTGTTGAGTATGATAATAACGGTGTTCCCACGAATGTTACGATTGATCGTGAAATGGAATTTAACGAGAATAATATACTCAAGAAGTGCTCCAATATTTTGTGGAACTTTCATTCCAATCAGAATGTATATACCGGAAGCGTGAAGATGACAAAAGAATGGTTGGGAAGTATTTTGGCGCCTTGCGCAGGATTGCATATGAATTCCAATGCGGAAGGTAACTACTTATGCCGTGATTTCAGTCATTCAGCAGAAACTCATATTTGGATTTATACGGGAGCTATGCCTGTAAATGAGTTGCCGGGTGAGGAACCTACAGAAGTGCCTAGCGAAGAACCTACGGAAGCGCCTACAGAGGAGCCTACAGAAGAACCTACAGAGGCACCTACAGAAGCGCCTACAGAGGCACCTGCAAAAACAGATTTTGATTTTATTAAAGTAGATGAAACCGGAAAGGGAATTTCCGGCGCAGTATTTGCTTTGTATGGAGATGCTAATTGCGGTAGTGTGGTTAAAACAGTTACATCTAACGCATCAGGTGTTGTTCTTTTTGATGAATTGTCAGACGGCGAATACTATTTAAGAGAAGAAACTGCTCCTAAGGGATACCAAAAGACTTCAATTGTTTATAAAGTGACAATTGAAGATGGTGTAGTAAGCGTTGAATCCGGTAGTGAGCTGTTAAAAGGAAATGAAAAAGAAGGTTATTCAATCAGCAATAAGAGAATTACATCAACTTTCCAATTGATTAAGACTTTTGACGGCGAAGCGGTATCAGATATTGCATTATTGGATGAAACAGAATTTACTCTCTATCGTGATGCTGATTTAAAAGAAAGTTTTGGTGTTGCATCTCCTGTGTGGGATAATGCGAATGAAAGAGCAGTAGTTTCATTTAAGAATGTTGTTGCACCTATTGAAGACAATGAATATCATTATTATTTCCTTAAGGAAACCAAAGCGCCTGAAGGATATGAAGTAAATGATAATGTATATGAATGTCGTATTGATAATACAGGAAATGTAACTTATAGAGTATTTGGAACAAACGATTCCTTTTCAAGTGAATTTCCGAAATGTAACAATGTCTCAGTTGTAGAAGAACCTACAGAGGAGCCTACGGAAGCGCCTACAGAGGCACCTACGGAAGCACCTACGGAAGCGCCTACAGAGGCACCTACAGAAGCGCCTACAGAGGCACCTACGGAAGCACCTACGGAAGCGCCTACGGAAGCGCCTACAGAGGCACCTACGGAAGCGCCTACAGAGGCACCTACGGAAGCACCTACGGAAGCGCCTACAGAGGCACCTACAGAGGCGCCTACAGAAGCACCTACGGAAGCGCCTACAGAGGCACCTACGGAAGCGCCTACAGAGGCACCTACAGAGGCACCTACGGAAGCACCTACAGAGGAGCTTAAGACAGATATTACATTTACCAAGACAAATGATGACGGAACTGTACTTTTGAAAGGTGCAATTTTTGAGTTGTTTGAGGATTATGCATGTACAAAATTGATTGATACAGTATCTACCAATGAAGATGGTATTGGTATTTTTGAAGATGTGGAAGACGGCAAGTATTATATGAAAGAAACCAAAGCACCTGCCGGATATTATGAGAATAATTTTGTATATGATGTAACAATTAAAGAAGGTCTTGTTACAATTGCTGCTCCTTATGGTGCAGATAATCTTGTCGGAAATGCAACAGATGGATACTCTATCAGAAACACAAAGATTGTATCTGATATTAAGTTGATTAAAACATATGAAGGCAAAGATTTAACGACTGAAGAGATTCTTGCTGCAACAGAATTTACACTTTATCAGAATTATCAGAACAATGTATTGAATAATCCGATTGATACGGCAACACCTGTATGGGATGAATTGATGAACAGAGCGGTTGTATCATTCGAAAAGGTGAAAGCGCCTGCAAGCGGTAGTGTAATTTACTACTTGAAAGAGACAAAATCTCCGGTTGAATATTCTTTGTCGGATGCGGTATATGAATGTAAGATTGATGCTGACGGTACAGTTTCCTATCGTGTATTTGGAGCAAATGAAGCATTCAGTGAATCATTCCCGATTTGTAACAATCTTTTAGTAGTTGATCCGGCAGATCCGGAAGACGGTAAAGAAGATAGTTCAGATAATCAGGATCCAAGTGAAGAAGCATCAGAAGAGCCTACTGAGGAACCTACGGAAGAACCTTCCGAAGAACCCAGTGAAGATATTACAGAAGAACCCAGTGAAGATACTACAGAAGAAGAGTCTGAAGAAAGTACAGAAAAAACAAAGAAAAAGAGTAAAAAGAAAACCAATACCACACCGGAACCCGAGAAAGAAAAAGAACTTGATGATGTTCCGAAGACCGGTGACAGTTTCCCTGTACTGATATTCGTTGTTCTTGCAGTTGTTTCAGCAGCCGGAATGTTCTTGGGATTCAGAGGTATGAAGAAAGAAGATAATTTTGATATCAGATTATAATCTGATGTCCGCATGGATTTATGCGCGGTGTCTGATTTGTGATTGCACGATGCAGATAATATAAAAAAAGACAGATAGCAGGATGCTGTTATCTGTCTTCTTCTGTGTAGAACTTTTTATGTGAAAGAAGTAAGGGGAAAAAGGAAATGATTATTCAGAATCAAAATGATGCAAAAAAGAAGATGGTTTGGAAAATTGTGTTTATCGTTAGTACGGTTATCTTTGGACTCAGTATTCTGTCTATGTTAGTTATGGTTGGAATTAGAGCGTATGAGATTATTTCACTTAAAATTCAGTCCGACAAATTGCAGGAGATGAAAGTTGTTGCAGAAGAAGAGGATGACGAGCCGTATTATCAGTGGGAGATAGAAGCACAGAAACAGGGTGAGCTTGCGCCGAAGGTTGAAAAAGTTGAACTTTTACCGGAGTACGAGAATCTATATGATGAAAATCCTGATATCATAGGATGGCTTACAATTGACGGGACAAAGATTGATTATCCCGTTATGCAGAAAAAGGATGATGAGGATTATTATTTGTCTCATGATTTTTATGGAAAGAAGAACAGTAACGGAACATTGATTCTTGATGATGGTTGCGAAGCGGGAGTTGGTATTGCAGATAATGAATATAAAATGGGCTTGAAACCATCTACAAATCTGATTATCCATGGACATACGATGAAGACGGGAGATATGTTTGGAAAATTGCATTTGTATAAAGATGAAGAATATGGAAAAGAACATTCTATTATACGGTTTGATTCTCTTTATGAAAAGAGAGAGTATGAATTGATGTGTGTGTTCTATTCAGAAGTATTTGCAAAGGATGCGGATGTATTTAAATACTATCAATTTTTTGAAGCCGCTTCAGAGGAAGAGTTTACAACATGGTATGACAATGTAAAAAAACAGTCATTGTATCCTACCGGTGTTTTAGCAGAATACGGAGATGAATTCCTTACGCTTTCTGCTTGTTCTTATCATAAGGATGAAGGCCGATTTGTAGTTGTTGCAAAAAGAATTTATCCGGATAACGAAGAATAGTTAATTAATGAAATAAGTCCGTAAAAGGGAATGCAAGTTTATTTGCATCTCTTTTACGGACTTTTAGTTTACATAATGCCTAATTTTACGTTATACTGTATCATCCAGAAATCAATCTGAAGAAGATAAGCAAGCATCTGAGGACCGGCCATTAATTGACCATACCAGGGAGTCGTATAACTTTTTGGCGCATTGATATATGACTTGAGTTTTTGGGCATCTACAAGCATATGAAGCGGACAGGAAGGATCTTCTAAGCGTGAAAGAAGTTTTGTACGAAGAAGTTCTTCATAGGCCGGATGATAGGTTTTCGGATAAGGAGACTTTTTACGGTAGAGGATTTCCTCAGGCAAATCATTTCGAAAGGCTTCCCGTAAAAGTGATTTGATCACTCCGTCACGAATTTTCATGTCCCAGGGAACGTTGTAGATATATTCAACCAAATCCCGGTCAGCAAACGGAACACGACCAATCAATCCGCCGGATGCCCCGCAACGCTCCATGCGGTTTAATAATGTTGCGCCGAACCAGCTAAGGCTTAACGCACCATTACGACGTTTCGTGCGTTCTGTTTCGTTTTCTTTTGGTAAATATGCAATTTTGCTAGTGGTATTTAAAAAAGCTTGGTTTACATAATTTTCGGCATCGTTGTTATGCAACAGTTTTTCGCTCAAAAATTCCGTACGTGTTGAAAGATTGGAACTCCAGGGAAAAGTGTTTAAGGATAACAAATCTTCCCGGTGGAACCAGGGATAACCGCCAAAGACCTCGTCAGCACATTCTCCCGTTAAGACTATTTTACATTCTGGCGAAATTTTCCGGCAAAAATAGAGCAGGGAAGCGTCAATGTCACCCATAGGAGGCGCATCGTGGGCTTTGACAGAGTCATTAAGTGTATCAAAAAGATTTTTTTGTGAGCACGTCAGATAGGTGTGCTTTGTGTGGAAATCATGAACCATTTTTTCTACATAAGGTCTGTCAAGAGAAGGCTGAAAACTGTTGGATTGAAAATAGGTATCATTTTCTTCATAGTCAAAAGAATATGTTTTCAATTGCAGGTTATGTTTCTCAAGCTCTTTTGCACAAACAGCGGTTACAATACTTGAATCAATTCCGCCGGAAAGAAGACAGCCGATTTCCGAAAACGGTTTTGCCTGTTGTAAAATCGCTTTTTTTACAAGGTGAGATGTTTTTTCGATAGTTTCCTGATAAGAATCGGTATGAGGAAGTGCTTTTAATTCCCAATACATGTTTTCGATAAAACCATTAGCACTCACTTTTACGAAGTGCCCCGGTTTTACTTCTTTTATGTCGCGAAAAAGTGTGATTCCGGGAGTGTGCGCAGGACCAAGGAACAGCAGTTCCCGGATGCCGGAATTATCAACAACCGAATCAACTGCCGGATGAGCCAAAAGCGCTTTGGGTTCTGTTGCAAAAAGGAATAAATCGTTTAGCGTACTGTAATAAGCAGGACGACAACCGAGGGCATCACGTACAAGGTAAAGTACATTCTCTTCCTCAACGATGAGAGCAAATGAAAAGCATCCTTTAAAGTATTTGAAGGCTTCTTCGCCGAGCGCAAAGAATGTTAATAAAATAAGCTCTGTGAGCTCATCACTTTCCGGTGTCAAAGAATATGACTCCAGCAAATCTGTCAATTCTTCCGTGTTGTATAGTTCTCCGCAAAGAAGGAGATGATAGGTCTTATCGTACATGCGTATGGTTTGAACTTTCTGAGTGCAGGCAAGTGCATAAGAGTTGGTAAGAATCAGATTACTCTTTGTATCAGAAGTTTCTCTGTGCTTTTGTGTTTGAATCATTTTATTTAAATGATTATAATGATAATCTGAGTGGGATAAAAGGGATTCTTTTTGATAAAATCCGGCAAAACCGCCCATGGGAATGACTCCCTTCTTTTTTTCAATTTATTATATGTGGCTGTAAAAAAACTATGCAAAAAAATTATGAAGTGTGAAAATGAAAAAAATGCGCATACTATATCACAGGAGGTGTGAGTATGCGTGACAGATGGGTTTATTTATTTGAAATTGTACTTGCGTTAATGTTTTTATGGCTTGGCTTGTTTGGCGGTTCCTTTTTGTTTGTGACAGGAACGAGAACTGCGGCCATAGCGCTTGGAATCATCGGTATCCTGTTCTATTTTTTTAATACACTCGGATATGTGATGAGAAATCCGTTTCATCCGATTGCCTTGATCGGAAGTCTTGCAGGAGCAGTCGGAGTGATTCTGTTAATCATTCAAATTTTTGGATGGAGATTTTGGATTATCGGAAATCCGGTTGTGGCACTCTTGTATATTGCAGCCGTAATGTGTTTGAAAGGAACTTTGGGATTTTTGATGCCGCTGCGTCCGAATGAGTAAAAGGAAAACCCGCCTTAAAAAGCGGGTTTTCGTAATATGATAGAAAAATATCAAGGACTAATTTCCTGAAGTTAGGTCATTTAAAAGGGACTGAATTTTAACGTCCATGCTTTCATCGTCAAATTGGCATGTTCCCACGGCTTTGTGACCGCCGCCACCGTATTTTAACATCAGACTACCGACATCAATATTGCAGGTGCGGTTTAAGATGCTGTAACCAACTGCACAGGAGCAACCAAGACCGCCTTTGCCGTTTACAATCCAAATGGAGATGTTCTGTTCCGGATACATACTGTAAATCATGAAACGATTTCCTGAATAGATAGGATCGACACCGCGCAAATCAGAAATAATCAGCTTGCCGTCAATACGGGTGTGTGCGGCAACCATTTCTTTGAATTTCTCATTCTGTTCA
This sequence comes from Lachnospiraceae bacterium, assembly GCA_015056945.1. Lineage (GTDB taxonomy): Bacteria > Bacillota > Clostridia > Lachnospirales > Lachnospiraceae > UBA3766. The sequence continues at coordinate 21,290 of SVFH01000020.1, forward strand.
AAATATACTTCGATTCGTTCCTTAACATCGGGCAATGCAAGAATTTCCTCGGTTGTCATGGTACGGCAGGCTTCAATCAATTTCTCCATTAACTGATAATTGGAAATAGTGAAATTACGCCAGCGGCCGAGGCCGGTTCTTGGATCCATCAGAAAACCGATTAAAACCCAACCTTTTGGATTCTGAATATCATCCAATGTCAAATTTCCGGAATCAACTTTATCAACTGCTTCCATCATGTCATCGAAGTGTGAAAAGCGTTCTTTTCCGCCATAATAATCATAAATGATACGGGCACAGGAGGGAGTGATTCGGCTTTCCCCTTTGTATTTGCCCTCTAAAGATTTTCTTTCGTGTTCACTTGAATGGTGATCAAACCACAAACCACAACCTTCTACGTAAGGAACGTTGGCAAGACAATCATTCTCCGTGACTTCCACAAGGCCATCCTGTAAATCTTTGGGATGTGCAAATTTCCATGAATCAATAATGCCGGCTTCTTTTAATAAAGCACCGCAAGCAAGACCGTCAAAATCAGAACGGGTAATTAACCTCATAGTTTCCTCTCCTTTTTCATTTGATTTGCGTACACAATTTGCTGTCAAAAAACAAAGTGATTGAAAACAAAAGCATATCACACCAAAATTATACTTTATTCTACTAAAAATATCAAGAAAACATTTTGAAACCTGTAAGAGAATAGAAAATATTATTATATTATAAGATTATGTAAAATTACTTTATTGTTTTTCAATAATGTGCTATAATCCATTTAATTGCAAGTGTATTTCACTGCGAAGAATGTAGTTTTGGAACAAGGAGAACGAGAAGATGGAGAACGAGAAAAATCTGAACGTTGAAGGGGAAGAAAAAGAAGTTGTTTCCCGCAATTTTATTGAGCAGATTATTGAGAAAGATTTGGAAGAAGGAGTACATGAAACCGTACATACAAGATTTCCTCCGGAACCGAACGGATATCTGCATATCGGGCATGCCAAGAGTATTCTTTTGAATTATGGCCTTGCGGAGAAATACAATGGTTTATTTAATATGAGATTCGATGATACGAATCCGACAAAAGAAAAAGTTGAGTTTGTAAATTCCCAGTTGGAAGATATCAAATGGCTTGGTGCGAAATGGGATGACAGACTTTTCTTTGCATCTGATTATTTTGGTGAAATGTATGAATGTGCCGTTAAGTTAATTAAGAAGGGCAAAGCATATGTTTCAGATCTTACGGCAGAAGAGATTCGCGAGTATCGCGGGACATTAACCGAACCGGGTAAAGAGGATCCCTATGCTACAAGAAGTATTGAAGAAAATCTTACATTGTTTGAAAATATGAAAAACGGCTTGTATCAGGATGGTGAGAAAGTACTTCGTGCACGTATTGATATGGCATCTCCGAATATGAACATGAGAGATCCGGTTATTTACCGTGTGGCGCACATGACGCATCACAGAACCGGTGATACATGGTGCATCTATCCGATGTATGATTTTGCACATCCTATTGAAGATGCGATTGAAGGCATTACGCATTCCATTTGTACGTTGGAATTTGAAGATCACAGACCGTTATACGACTGGGTTGTGAAAGAACTTGAATACCCGCATCCGCCGAAACAGATTGAATTTGCGAAATTATATTTAAAGAACGTTGTTACCGGTAAAAGATATATTAAGAAATTGGTAGAGGACGGTATTGTAGACGGATGGGATGATCCCAGACTTGTATCCGTTGCGGCACTTCGAAGAAGAGGATATACACCTGAGTCTATTAAGCGTTTCGTAGAGCTTTGTGGTGTTTCCAAAGCACAATCTGTTGCTGATATGGCAATGCTTGAATATTGTATCCGTGAAGACCTGAAATTGAAACGTCCCCGTATGATGGCAATTCTTGATCCTGTGAAGCTCATCATTGATAACTATGAAGAGGGCAAGATTGAGATGCTTGAGGCGGCAAACAATCTTGAGAATGAAGAACTTGGAACAAGAGAGATTCCTTTCGGGCGTGAACTGTATATTGAACGTGAAGATTTCATGGAGGAGCCGCCGAAAAAATATTTCAGACTTTTCCCGGGAAATGAAGTACGTCTTATGAATGCGTATTTTGTTACCTGCACAGGATGTGTGAAGGACGAGAACGGCAAGGTGATCGAAGTACATTGTACTTATGACCCTGAAACGAAGTCCGGCTCCGGTTTCAATGCAAGAAAAGTAAAAGGAACCATTCATTGGGTGAATGCTTCTACTGCAATTCAGGCGGAAGTCCGTTTGTTTGAGAATATTGTAGATGAAGAAAAAGGCGTATACAACAAAGAAGACGGAAGTATTAATGTAAATCCGGATTCCAGAACAATTTTAACAGATTGTTACATGGAGCCTGCGTTGGGGGATGCAAAGGCTTATGAGAGTTTCCAATTTGTAAGAAACGGATTCTTCTGTGTAGATTATAAAGATTCTAAACCCGGAGCACCGGTGTTTAATCGTATTGTCTCACTTAAGAGCTCCTTTACATTACCGAAATAACATTTAGCGGGGGGTATACAGTATGGATTTATTTGCAGGCTTGGAAAATTTGGGGTTAAAGGGACTTGAGAATATTAGTATTTATGAATCGGATGCACCTGTAGTGGATCCGGAGGCAGAACGTTTACAACGCTTGAAAAACGAGCTTGAAGCAGAGATTCAGCATTTATATGATAAGTCATATACCTGTCCCGTTTGTGACAAAAGCTTTAAGAGTAAAACCATGAAAAGCAATCGTGCCAAACTGTTAAATACGGATATGGATTTACGTCCGATTCATCAGGATATTGACAGTATTAAATATGATGTTGTGGCTTGTCCTCATTGTGGATATGCTGTGCTGGCACGTTACTTTGCACCATTGACTTCAGTGCAGATTAATAAGATTAAAGAAGCAATCAGCAGTCAGTACACCAGGTCTGATAAGCGTAATAAGGTGTATTCTTACGATACGGCAATTGAACGCGGTAAGCTTGCGCTTCTTTCCAGTGTCATTAAAGGCGCAAGGGATAGTGAGAAAGCATATGTGTGTTTAAAAATTGCGTGGTTGTTCAGAGGCAAGGCTGAGCATATGCCTGAAGAGGAAGAACTTTCCGAAGATCTGAAAGAATTGGCCGAGCAGGAAAAGGTTTTTCTCCGCAAGGCTTATGATGGTCTTTATATGGCGCGTCAGAAAGAACCCTTCCCTATTTGCGGAATGGATGAGGTGACATTTGATTATTTGCTGGCGGCACTTGCATATCGTTTTGACGATTATGAAACTTCAGCAAGACTGGTTGGAGAAATTCTGGTTAATAAAGCAGCCGGTTTCCGGGTAAAAGAGAAGACTCGTGAGTTGAAAGAAGAGTTGAAACGTCGTATTTTGGAAATCAAGAATGAATAAAAAAAGAATGTGCGAAATGCACATTCTTTTTTTTTATTCTTCAGCAGAAAAATCAGAAATCTCTTCAGAAACGATTTCTTCAGCTTCTAAAGCAACTACTTCATCAATGATATCTGCTTCCGTTGCTGCATCCGCATTCATTTCTGCAGTAATGGCAGCCTCCTCAGCAGTGGTATCAAATGTATCATCAAGTGTAGTATAGGTGTTTTCTTTGGATTCTTTTGCCTCTTCGAGTTTGCCTTCTACCTTTTTCCAGGTCTCCTGAGCAACTTCTTTTGTCTTAGCAAGTGTTTCATTTACACGAGCTTTCGCGTTATCAACGTCAAGTGAAAAATAGGTACGTTTGGTACGTGTTGTACCATCAGGATTTACAACTTCTTCTGTTTTAATGAATTTATCCTGATTTTTATAAACGTAATATGCTCCTGCAGCAGTAACCGCTGCGCCTAAACCAAATAATAACCAACCTGTGGATTTCTTCATGTGCATACTCCTTTCGAATTGCTTCATTGTTCTTATTCTAATACTATTTTAGGAAAATGAAAAGAGATTATGCGAAAAAAACTTGGAAAAGGTAGATTTTAAGGATTGAATTGCATTTTTTGCTATGATAATATGATTATATCGACTACTAAAGTCAATGCGAACAGGGGAATTATTATGAACGAGAAATTTTTTGACTTAAAAAAAGAAAAACAGGACAGAATGATTAATGGGGCAATGAAAGTGTTTGCACTGAACGGATATAGAAGAGCAAGTACGGACGAAATGGTAAAGGAAGCAGGCATCAGTAAAGGGTTATGGTTCCATTATTTTGACAGTAAATTAGGGCTGTATTCATTTATTACGGAATATGCAATCCGATATATGAATATGGAATTACAGGCGATGACAAACAGAGAGCCGCAGGATTATTTTGCGACTCGTCTTCAAGTTGAAAAGACGAAACTTATGGTTCGAAAATCTTATCCGTATATTCCTCTATTTTTGGCATCGCTTGAGAAGGAACGAGATGAAGATGCGCTTCTTGCGGTGATGGATGCGGTGGAGAATTATCGCAATGTAATGAAAAAGATTTATGGTGCCGTAGATGAAAGTAAGTTTCGGGCCAGCGTGAAGCGCACCCAGCTTGATATGACGGTTGGTTATACGTTAGACGGTTTGCTTTTTGAAGCGTATGAGGAGCCGGTTTTTGACGAGGAAGGATATCGTAAGGTGATTACGGAATATCTTGCAATGATGAAGGATTGTTTTGAGAAAGAATCGGAAGAGTAGAGAGAATAATATTTTATGAGAAAAAAAGTTGTTGTTTTGGGCGGTGGAACAGGTTCTTCCACCTTGCTTCGCGGATTAAAAGATTTTCCGGTTGATTTAACCGCAATTGTTTCGGTTTGTGACGATGGCAGCAGTACGGGGGTATTGCGCGAGGAATTTAATATTCCGGCGGTCGGGGACATCCGTCGTGTGCTTATTGCATTGTCGGAGACAGAGCCGTTGGTAATGGATTTGTTTAATTACCGGTTCCATACTACGAGCGATTTGGACGGACATACCGTCGGCAATCTGTTGTTAACAGCTTCGTCTGAAATTACCGGTAATTTATCTGACGGAATTGAAGCACTTAGTAAGATATTTAACCTCAAGGGAAAAGTAGTGCCTTTGACGGAAGATAATGTCGTTCTCATGGGCGAAATGGCAGACGGTACCATTGTGGAAGGCGAGCATCATATCACGCAGACGAAGGGCTCTGTCAAAAGGGTGTTCTACAAAGAAAGACCGGTTCCGACGCAGGCTGCAATTAACGCTTTGCTGGAAGCAGATTTGATTCTGCTTAGCATGGGGAGTCTTTTTACAAGCATCATTCCGAATCTGATTTGTGATGAAATCAGAGAGGCGATTGACAGAAGTAAGGCGAAAGTGATGTATGTGTGCAACATGGTGACACAGCCCGGAGAGACGGAGAATTTCAAAGTGTCCGATCATGTCAGGATGCTTAATGGATATCTTGGAACGCATAAGATTGATGTCGTGGTTGCAAATGATGGTGAGATTGATGCGCAGATGGCGAAACGATATGAATCTCTGGAACAGAAAGACCCGGTTCTTCTGGACCGTAAGGAAACACGTTTGCTTGTGGAACAGATTATCAGCGGAGATTATGTGACGGTGCGAAACAACCTTTTGCGCCATGATGTTTTGAAGCTTGGTTTGCATATTTTCGGATATTTGCTGGAGTACGGCAGGTAAGTGTAGTATTGTATATGATAAAAGAGATATCAGGCATATTTTTCTTTTATAGAAAGATATGCCTGTTTTTTTGTTGCATAGGAAATTCCTATGCAACAAAAAAATCGCTCCGCTAAGGATGAGCAGTTCGCGGCAAGGAATTTTGTTGCCAAGCAACACCGCTCACGCGCGAAGAATGTGCTATGCACATTCTTTATTTATGTCATAGAGTGTTCCTATGACACAGGAAGTGAGGATGAATGAATCTTAAGGTTTTCTTAAGGTTGGCCTAAGGTGAAATTTAGTCGGGGAAAGTAGAATCATCTTTGTAAGGAGGATACAAAGATGATTGTTTGTAAAAATTTAAAAAAATCTTATAAAGAAAAATGTGTTGTAAATGATTTGAGTTTTGAAATAAAAGAAGGAGAAATCTTTGCTTTTCTCGGCAGTAACGGTGCAGGAAAAACTACCACAATCAAGATGATTCTCGGGTTGGTGAAAAAAGATGCCGGAGAGATTGAGCTTGCAGAGGGAATAAATATCGGATATTCACCTGAAACACCGTATTTTCCTCCGTTTCTTACAGCGTATGAGTCATTGGAATACTATGCGGGAATACAAAGAATGCCTAAGGAAGAGCGACGAAAGGAAATTCCTTTGTTGTTAGAGACGGTCGGATTAGAGAATAACAAAACAAAGGTAAAGCATTTTTCCAAAGGAATGTTACAGCGTCTTGCGTTGGCGCAGTCGTTGCTTGGAGATCCCAAGCTTTTGATCCTGGATGAACCGACAGCCGGTTTGGATGCGCTTGGAAGACTTGAGATGATGCAGTTAATCGGCAGACTTCGTGACAAAGGGATGACCATTCTGATTAATTCACATATCCTTGCGGATATCGAAAGAATTTGCGACAAAGGAATCATTATTAAAAACGGAGTTCAAATGGGAACCTGGAACAGAGGAGAAGAGAATGAGAAAAGTCTGGAAGAGCTTTTCTTAGAAATGGTAGGAGGAGAAAAAGAATGACAATCGCAATGACAGCGTTTAAGGAAAAGATAAGAAGAAAAGAGTTATATATCGTATCGGCAATCGGAATTTTAGTTTTGCTCATTTTTGGGACCGGAACAGGGACGCTTAGTATCGATGGTGTGCCAATCACGGATTATACAATGCTTGCACCGATTCTCTTGGTGGTATTGAATGCACTTGCCTGCATTTTGGCTTTTATCACAAGCTTTTCGACTATTCCGAATGAGTATGAACGCAGAACCAGTCATCTGGTATGGATTCGTAATGTTTCACAGGCACGCTATCATGGCGAGTTAACGTTGGCGAATATCCTTGCGGGACTTGTTTCCGAAGCAATTTTATTTGTGGTTCTCTTTATATTTATGTTAACCAATGGCAGGGTGGCAGAGTTATGGAGACTGATTCCTGTGTATCTGATTATTGCAATCAATGTGGTAATTGTGAGTACGCTTACCGGTATGCTTAGTATTGTAATTCCGAAAACTTTTGCAGCAAGTATTTCCGTGGTGGCTACGTTGGTTGGTATTTTTCACGGGCTCTTATATCTGCTGAAAGATGTAATCGGTGGTTTTGGCGGAATGCTTGTGAAATATGTTCTTAAGATTTTACCTGATTTGCACAGCATTCAAAGTCAGGCCGGCAATGTCTTATGCGGCAGGGATTTTGACATTCATACAATTCTGGTGGGATTGTTGTTTGCCTATATTTTTACGGTGTTGATTTTGGTTTTGAAAAGAAAGGAAGCCTAAGGATGAAAAAGGTTGTTGTTATTTTAGTAGGAATTGTACTTTTGGCCGGAGTGATTTTTACAGGTACATATGGCGTTTCACAAAAGAATATTGAGGTTTATGAAAGAGCAATGGAAATGCAGTCGATAGCTGACACCATCGGTTGGGCAGATTTTCGGATTGCGGATTATCCGATTGCTGTTTATGACGGTGAGAATGAATATGTTTTCACTCGTAGCAAAGAAGGATATGATGTAAATAAAAGAGCGGTCACCATGAATTTCCTGGTGGCAACGGCATATCCGGTAGATGATCATTTTGAGGTGATCACACCGAGCGTGGAGCAGATGTCTTCTTTTATCGGCTTGGCAAGTGCCGACGCAACAGAATATGGTAGCGTCGAACATTCCGTAACGCTGTGGCACGAAGCTTTTCACTGCTATCAGCTTACCAATTACATGGAAGCGATTAAAAACATCTGTCCGGAGGAAATAGAGGAAAACACAATTACGTTGCATGCCGATACAAATAAAGGTGCTGTTGACTTGTTTAAAAGACAGGCGGAGCTCCTGGAAGCAGCGGTAAAGAGTGAAGATATAGACAGAATCAGAGCATATGTTGTAGAATATAAAGAACTGGAAGAAGAACGTAATGCGCTTTTGGATGAAAAAATAATTCATACCGAAGAATATTATGAACGTGTAGAGGGCGGTGCTTATTATGTGGAAGCTCTTATGCACGGAGAAATGAATCCTGAGAAATTTCAGAATGATTATATTGGGGGAATCAGCGAGTTTAGTAATGGTTCTTCGAAATATTACAGAACGGGTATGGCGCAATACATGATTATGGATGTTTTAAATCCCGGGTGGAAGGCAAATTACGATTTTTCTGAACCGGTAATGGAATTGATATACGAAGAATTGGAGATTTGAGATGAAATACAAAGTACTTGCCGCGGATGATGAAATCGAGCTGTTGGAAGCACTGGAGCTGTACACTGAAAGGGAAGATATTGAACTTATTCGGGCGGACAATGGTGTTTCCGCACTTGCACTTTTTCAGAAAGAAAAGCCTCATCTTGTAATGCTTGATATTATGATGCCCGGAATGGATGGGTTTGCGGTGTTAAAAAGGATTCGGGCAGAGAGCAATGTTCCTGTTATTATGTTAACTGCAAGGGATGCGGATTACGATAAAATATTGGGACTTGAAATCGGTGCAGATGATTACATCACAAAGCCGTACAATCCTATGGTGGTGGTTGCAAGAATTAAGGCACAGTTGCGCCGCAATTACGATTATCAGGAAACATCCGGTGTAAAAAGCCCTGAATTGAAGTGTTTTGATATTGTGTTAAACAAGGAAGAAGGAAGTGTCAGCAAGGCGGGGCAAAGTATTGAGCTTACGAAAACCGAGTTGCGGATTCTGGAACTGCTGATGGAGAATCGGGGAAGAATATTGACAAAACAGCAGATTTTCGATTATGCATGGGAAGGTGATTATATTGCGGATGATAATACCATTATGGTTCATATCAGTAATCTGCGCGCAAAGATAGAAGAGAATCCAAAGTCTCCCCGGATCCTGAAAACGGTCAAAGGACTGGGGTATAAAATTGAGAAGGAGTAAAACAGTGAAAAAAGGTAAAAGCATTTTTTACAAAATAATAGGGTGTTTTATTCTTTATGCAATCCTGGCAGTTGTAACTGTTATCCTGTTCTTTGCGCTTGAAGCGGCTGTGATAGGTCAGGGAAATATCCCGGCGATAACGCCGGAGATGATTATTGATGAAAACGGAGAGGTGAAAGATTTAACTTCCGTAGAGGCGTTAGGCGGCTGGGTTGAGGAATTGGATTCTTCTTTTCGTGTCAAAAAGGTGTTCGGCAGTAAGCAAACCGAAGCAAGCGAATATACTGCGACTGAATTACTTTGCCTTACGGAGGCGACCGGACAAACGGAGTATATTGCCTTGTATAAGCAAGACGAAAAACGCGGCAGTATTTATCTTGTGTTTTTTCCGAGGCAGGTAATGAAACTACAGCCGACGATTATTATGAATGATATCGGAGAATATGGTACATTTGATATTACTGTTTTTATAATTCCGGTGCTTTTATCGGAAATTCTCCTTTTTAGTTTATACCTGAGAAGAAAAATCAAGAAGCCGTTGGACCATATTATAGACGGTATGGCGCAATTACGTGAGGGTGATGATAAAACCAGGATAAATATGAAAGCGGAAGCAGAATTTCGTAAAATTGCAGATTCTTTCAATGAGATGGCAGGTGAGTTGGAACGCGAAAAAAATGAGAAGGCGCGTATGGAGAGGCAAAAAAGTCAGATGCTTTTGGAATTATCGCATGATATCAAAACGCCTATCGCAACAATCAAAAGTTATGCCAATGCATTGGAGGAAGGTCTGGTTCCGGAAGAGAAGAAGCAGAATTATTATCGTACAATAGATGCGAAGGCAGAACGTGTGAAAAATTTATCGGAAGATATGTTTGTAATGCTTAAGATGGATAATCCGGAGTATGAGATCAACGCAGAGCAAACGGACTTATGCGAGTATCTGCGTAGAATTTGCGTTGAATACTATGATGAGATTACCGATGCGGATTTTGAATTTGAAATCGATATTCCGGATGAACCTGTTAATATTATGGCAGATAAAGGTCTGATGAACAGGGTAATCGCTAATTTGCTTGATAATGCCATGAAATATAACTATAGCGGAAAATACATCGGTGTCAGACTGATACAAGACAGGGATAAGGTTATAATGGATGTTTCTGATGACGGTAAGGAAATAGAAGAGAAATTTGCAGCAAGATTATTTGAGGCTTTTGCACGTGGTGATGCTGCGAGAAAAACAGACGGCGGAACCGGATTGGGACTTGCCATTACACAACTGATTGTGAAACGTCACGGAGGTACAGTCGAATACTTACGTGATGCCGGGAAGAATATTTTCCGAGTTACCTTACAGATTACGGATTTGTAAGCAAAATATATTGCAGACCCTGTTGCAGGAACATACAATCTCACAATAAGCCAATTCGGACGCCGGAAAGGAAAAGTGCACAGTTTATCTGTGCCTTTTTTGTTTTTTTTGTATGTCTTTTTGCTGTTTTACATCTTGAAAAAGGAGAATAACCGTGTTACAATATCTTTCACTGGGAAACAAATGTATGCGTGAGACAAACACAATCCTGTAAGGAGGCGTGTATGAAAGAGAACGTAGGATATTATGTTGTAAGGACCAAAGCGGTTCCCGAAGTGCTTCTGAAAGTAGTGGAAACAAAGAATCTGCTTCAGACGGGAAAGGTGGCTACAATACAGGAAGCTGTAGAGTTGACGGGAATCAGCAGAAGTTCCTTTTATAAGTATAAGGATGACATTTTTCCGTTTCATGACAATGCAGAGGGAAAGACAATTACTTTTACCTGCGAAATGGAGGATGAACCGGGTATTTTGTCTGATGTGCTTCGGATTATTGCTGAGTTTGGTGCAAATATTCTGACCATTCATCAGTCAATTCCGATTAATAATATGGCAACCTTGAGTATCAGTTTGCAGATTTTATCATCAACGAAGGATTTGGCTGATATGATGGGACAGATTGAGACGCACGCAGGTGTGCGCGCCGTGAAAGTGCTTGCAAGAGAATAAAGTATGAAATCAGGAGGAAGAAAGATGAAGATTGCAGTTTTAGGTTACGGTACCGTAGGAAGCGGTGTTGTAGAAGTAATAAATAAGAATCAGAAGGAAGTATGTAAGAAAGCAGGTGTCGGAATCGAGGTAAAATATATCCTTGATTTACGTGATTTCCCGGGAGACCCGATGGAGCAGTGCGTGGTACATGATTTTGATGTAATTTTAAATGATCCGGAAGTTAAAATCATCTGCGAAACCATGGGAGGTGTTAATCCTGCATATGAATACAGTAAGAAAGCACTTCTTGCAGGAAAGAGCGTGTGTACATCCAATAAGGAACTTGTGGCAAATCATGGTCCTGAGCTGATTGCACTCGCGAAAGCAAATGACTGTAACTATCTTTTTGAAGCAAGTGTTGGCGGTGGTATTCCCATCATCCGTCCGTTGAATGCATCCCTTACACCGGAGAGAATTGACGGTATTACGGGTATTTTGAACGGAACCACCAATTACATGCTTACAAAGATGGATGAGGAAGGCATGGAGTATGCAGATGTACTCGCGGAAGCACAGGCAAAAGGCTACGCTGAGAAGAATCCTGCAGCTGACGTGGAAGGATACGATGCCTGCCGTAAGATTGCAATCCTTTCTTCCCTGGTATACGGTAAAACAGTTCATTATGAAGATATTTATACAGAAGGAATCACAAAGATTTCCAAACAGGATTTCCTTTATGCAAAAGCAATGAAGAAGAGTATTAAACTTCTCGGAATGAGTAAGGACATTGATGGTTCCTGTTTCGCAATGGTAGCGCCTTTTATGATTCGTGCAGAGCATCCGCTTTACTGCGTAAAAGATGTATTTAACGGCGTTTGCGTTCACGGTAATATGCTTGGAACCACAATGTATTACGGACGCGGAGCAGGTAAGCTTCCGACAGCAAGTGCCGTGGTATCCGATGTGATTGACTGTGCGAAGCACCAGGGCAAGTTTATTTTCTGCTTCTGGGAAGACGAGAACGTGAAGCTTGCTTCTAAAGATGAAATGTGCTGGAAGTTCTTTGTACGTGTCAAAGGAAACGAAGCAGACAGCAATCTGATGGCTGCATTCGGCGAGACGGAAATTATTCGTGTGCCGGAATGTGCTGATGAATTTGCATTCGTTACGGACGAAATCAGCGAAGCTGAATTTGTAAAGAGAATTGCAGAGGTTAAGGGCGTTGTAAGTACAATCCGTATGTATGAATAAAAAAGGTAGGTGATCCTATGAAATATATCGTTATGTTAGGAGACGGAATGGCAGATGAGCCGATTCAGGCTTTGGATGGCAAAACTCCGCTTGCATATGCTTCGACACCGAATATCGATGCACTTGCATTACAGAGTGAAGTCGGTCTTGTACACACAATTCCTGACGGAATGTCGCCGGGAAGCGATACTGCCAATCTTTCCGTACTTGGTTATGATCCAAAGATTTATTATTCCGGCCGTTCACCGCTTGAAGCATTAAGCATCGGCGTAGATATGGCAGCGGATGATGTTGCAATCAGATGTAATATCATAACGGTTTCCGATGAGGAAGACGTATTTGAAGAGAAGACAATTATAGATCACAGTTCAAGTGAGATTTCTACGGAAGATGCAGCTGTTTTATTGGAAGCAGTATGCAAGGAATTGGAATCGGATGCATATCATTTCTATGTGGGAACCAGTTACAGACATTGTATGATCTGGAAGAAAGGGCAGGTTGTGCCGCTTGTTCCGCCTCACGATGTGCTTGGACAGAAGGTCGGTATCAATCTTCCGAAAGATGATGCGTTACGTGAGATGATGAAGAGAAGCTACGATATCTTAAAGAATCATCCGATTAACATTGCGCGTAAGGAAGCTGGCTTAAATCCTGCGAACTGTTGTTGGTTCTGGGGAGCAGGTACCAAACCTGCACTGGATTCTTTTACGGAGAAAACAGGAAAGACCGGTGCAATGATTTCTGCGGTAGATTTGTTGAAAGGAATTGCAATCGGCGCTGGAATGCAGGTAATTGAGGTGAAAGGCGCAAACGGAGGCCTTCATACCAATTATACCGGTAAAATGGAAGCTGCCGTAAAAGTACTTACGGAAGAAAATAAGGATTTTGTTTATATTCACGTGGAAGCACCGGATGAAATGGGTCATCAGGGAAGTTTTGAGCGTAAAATCGCAGCGATTGAGAATATCGACAAGTTCATTGTCGGACCGTTAACGGAAGAATTGAAGAAAAAGGGTGTTGATTTCAGACTTTTACTGCTTCCCGATCATCCGACACCGGTTCGTTTGCGGACACATACATCCGACAGCGTGCCGTATCTTTTATATGACAGTACAAAGCAGGCCGGCGACGGCGTACTTTATTGTGAGAGCTGTGCTGCAACCACAGGACATTATGTGGCACAGGGACATAATATTATCGAGAAGCTTTTTGAAGTATAGGTAGGAGGAAGAAAATGTTAGTAGTTAAGAAATTTGGCGGAACTTCGGTTGCCAACAAAGAAAGAATCTACAATGTGGCAAGACGCTGTATTGAAGAGTATCAGAAAGGAAACGATGTCGTAGTTGTTCTTTCTGCAATGGGAAAGTTGACTGATGAATTGATTGAAATGGCAATGGATATCAATCCTAATCCGTCTAAAAGAGAGCTTGATATGCTCCTTACAACCGGTGAGCAGACATCCGTTTCTCTTATGTCCATGGCGATGGCAGCACTTGGTGTGCCTTCCATTTCCTTAAATGCGTTCCAGGTTGCAATGCATACAACTTCAAATTATGGAAATGCAAGATTAAAAAGAATCGATACCGAACGTATCAAACATGAATTGGAATCCCGTAAAATCGTTATTGTAACCGGTTTCCAGGGAATCAATAAGTATGATGATTATACAACACTCGGCCGTGGCGGTTCCGATACCACAGCAGTTGCTCTTGCAGCAGCACTTCGTGCCGATAAATGCGAAATTTACACTGACGTAGATGGTGTATATACCGCAGACCCGAGAATTGTGAAAACAGCGAAGAAGTTAAATGAAATCACCTATGATGAGATGCTTGATCTTGCAACTTTAGGTGCAGGCGTATTGCATAACCGCTCTGTTGAGATGGCGAAGAAGTATGGTGTTGCATTAGTAGTACGTTCCAGTCTTACCAATGAAGAAGGAACAATTGTTAAGGAGGATGTTAAAGTGGAAAGAATGTTAGTAAGTGGAGTAGCAGTAGATAAAAGTGCAGAGAGAATTTCAGTTATCGGTCTTGCAGATAAGCCCGGTACTGCATTCCGTCTTTTCGACGCTCTTGCAAAAGCAAATATCAATGTAGATATGATTCTGCAGTCTGTAGGACGTGACAATACCAAGGATATTTCCTTCACTGTCGATGGAAACTGTGGTGATGAGGCATTGAAGGTAATCGAAGATAACAAGGCAAGACTTAACTACCAGAATGTTGAAATCGAAAAGAATGTATGTAAAGTATCTGTAGTTGGTGCAGGTATGATGTCTAACCCCGGTGTTGCAGCAAAGATGTTTGAGTGTCTCTATAACGAGCACATCAACATTAAGATGATTTCTACTTCTGAAATCCGTGTAACTGTTTTAATTGACGTAAATGAAGCGGAACGCGCAGCAAATGCGATCCATGATATCTTCGGATTGGCAGAATAGTCAGTTCGAAACAAAGTTGACATAAAAATTCCGCCCATATGCTAAAATGAGCATTTGGGCGGAATTTGTTATATTTAAAGAAAAGTTATGTAAATTCAAAAACGTGCGAGCTGTGATGAAGTTATGTAAACCCATAAGAAATAATTGCTGATAACGCAATCAAAAGCCGGCAGAATGAACTGCCGGCATCAAATGAATGAGATTAGTAGCCGAGGTGCTCGGCAACAAGAATGACTTTAATTCTCTTAGGCTGAGAAGAACGTCTTGTTACAACAATCTGGCTGCAGATACTGTCCTGTGAGAAACAGTTTCCGCATTTACCGGTCAACGCACAAGGTGTATTGCGATTTAAGCGGATTGTGTTAGCGGGACAGGCAACGTTTCTGATGCGTCCGATTGCTGCAGGAACATCACTTGTAAGCTTATTCATGCCGACAATGACAAATACATTCTTAGGTCCGTGAAGAAGACAGGCAAGACGGTTTGAGGCGCCATCAATATTCACAAGCTCACCATTTTCGGTAATTGCGTTTGTACTCATTAAGAAAGCATCTGCTTTGACAACCTGAGAGAAAAATTCGCGATATTCTTCTTCACCCTGTACATTGGCACGGTCTAACAGGTTGTATTTACCGTTATGAATTGCATCCATTAAGCCGCATTCTTTGATTGTCTCACTGCCGCCCCAGCTGATGGTAGCATCATCGGGAAGAAGGGAGAGCACTTTCTCTACAGCGTCTTTGCTTGTTTCGCAGAAAAAACCTTCCATATTTCTCTTTTCAAGTTCTTTGATGATGGATTGTGCAGTACGTGCAAATCCTTCCTGTTGTCTTGTCATATGAAAACCTCCGTTGTTCAGATGATAATCTTTTACAATATTACGAAGTTGATTATAACATTAATATACCGGAAAGAGAAGTTTTTTCTTCTGCTCTGACGCATAAAAGAATTTAGATAATTATACAGAAATAAATAAATTATCAGAAAAAATAAAAAATATTTCAAAATAGTGTTGACAAAATGGAAAAGGGTGGTTATAATAAACACATAATAAAAATTCAGATAGATAATCTTAAGTAAAGGAGGTACGGTCCACCTAAAACATAAGTGAAATCAAATTTTAAGAACGGAGTATTTCGAAAACACCATAATAGTAATGAAGAACATATTAAGATGTCCATTACAGTATTTGAATACGTTGAGATGAGTGTAAGGAATACAGAAGAGAGTAGGAGGTACGGTCCATTGGATTTAATAGTTGAGGAAAATCAGTTGTAAGGAGCCCTGTAGTCGAGTTGCGATGCAGGGTTTCTTACATTTTATACAAGTTTGCTTGTATAAAATGTAAGAAGAAGGATGCGCAGCTCGCGGCAAGGAATGTAGTTGCGTTGCAACACCGCTCGCGCGCGAAGAATGTGCAAGCACATTCTTTATTTAAAAGATATTCGAGTTTGCTTACATACATGTAAGAAGAAGGATGCGCAGCTCGCGGCAAGGAATGTAGTTGCGTTGCAACACCGCTCGCGCGCGAAGAATGTGCAAGCACATTCTTTATTTAAAAGATATTCGAGTTTGCTTACATACATGTAAAATAAGGATGCGCAGCTCGTGGCAAAGAAAGTAGTTGCGTTGCAACACCGCTCGCGCGCGAAGAAAATAAATTGAAAAAATTTTTAAAAAAATTCAAAAAACTTGTTGACATTTGGTTTTAGTTATAGTATTATACATATTGTTCGCGGCACACAAGAGCGAACGAACAATAGAATATGCGATAGTGGCGTAGTTGGTAACGCGCGACCTTGCCAAGGTCGAGACCGCGGGTTCGAGCCCCGTCTATCGCTCTTCGAAATCCTCTGAAATTCAGGGGATTTTTTGTTTCTTGCATAGGAAATTCCTATGCAATAAAAAGCTCCGCTAAGGAGGCACACTCGCGCGCAAGGAAGATGTTGCTACCGCAACCGCGCTCGGCGCGGAGAATGTGCTATGCACATTCTTTATTTATAGGAGAAATTTTTATAAATCAAAAAATGCGCTGTTTTTGAAGCGAAGAGGCATAAAAGAAAGGAAAATAAATGAAGAATAAAAAAAGAAAACTGAATGTGAAAAGATGTTTTTTATTGGGAGTGCCGGTGGTAGCAGTTGTATGTGTTTGTACTGCGGTTATTTTATTGGGTATCGGAATAGAAAAGGAACCGGGAGATACTTCGGAACAGATTTCTGAGCAGGTGGTTCTTTCGGAGGAACCGGTAAGCAGTTCGGAAAAGAATATAAATTCTGATGCAGAGAGTTCGGAAGAAAAAAGTGAAGAAGCTTCAAGTTCCGAAGAAGTGACGGAGGAACCCTCTACTGTTTCGGAAGAAGAATTGAAACAGGCGCGTATTGAAGAAGTGGTTGCCGGATGGGAGACGATTCCTGCAGGAACAGTTTTGGCAGAAGAAGAGGTTGATCTTTCACAAAAGAGCAATTATTTCTTGGCGTATGAGATTTCGGATGATGTATATGGCGTGATTAACGGCAAATCGTTTCAGGAGGGGACGGAAGTGACGCTTGCGGATATTCGTTATATAAAGGTTTTGCATTATAATTTTGAGCATAAGCTTCAGGTGGGAGAGTTAATTGTGGCAACTGCTTTACAGGAAGATTTTATAAATATTTTCATGGAGCTTTTGGATGCAGAATATGAAATCCAAACCATGTATCTGGCGGACAATTATTGGACAGGCGATCCGACTTCAACAGATTCTGCGTCAATTGATGAGAATAACACCTCTGCATTTCTTTATCGCCCGGCAACAGGTTCTTCAAAACTTTCAAAACATGCATATGGGCGTGCGATTGATATCAATCCGCAGCAGAATCCATATGTGAGCTACAAAAGCGGAAGTCCGGTCTGGAGTCACGAGAATGCGAATGATTATATTGACCGGACGACGGGATTGCCACATGTGATTACACACGATGATGTTTGTTATCAGATTTTCAAAAAATACGGTTTTACCTGGGGTGGTGACTGGAATACCATCAAAGATTACCAGCATTTTGAAAAATAGTGATATTCACATTTTGAACATATCTAATTTGCATTTATTTTACTATACTTTTAAGCTAATATATTATAAGATACTCTTATAATGAACTTATTTTATTTAGGGGGGAAAAGATAGAATGTCGGATAATATAAAACAGGAATTGAAATTTAATCTTTCCAATGGGAAATTACAACAAACACATAACGGCAAAATGATTTATGTGAATAAAAACAACGCCGGAGGTAAGGTGGTTGCAGGTGTAAGTGATTTTGCGAATCTGAATATGCAGCCAATCAGGGAAAATACAAATTTTCCACAGAATCCGTATGGTATGTCAGAGACAGTTTTTTATCATTGCCTGCATCATGATTATATTTTCTATCCGGCGGATTTCATTGATACGCAAGGGGTTCACAGAAAGAGCGGTTATTATGATGAACAAGGCAATTACTATAAGGAATTACATATTCATCACAAACCGAATGATAAAGGTATTGTCTGTAAATATTGTGGTCACAATGCCGTTGTTAATTTGAATGAAGAATCGCTGAAAAATATCGTGTGTCCGAGCTGTGGGGCTCCACTTGATTATGTGGAGGCTGTTTCGTTAGACCGTGACTATCTTGTCAATAGTGAAGACATCAGTAAGGTAACCAAAGCAGCATCGACAAGACCATTGGTACAAGATGCACAGGTAAAGAGTTCTTCCGTTCAACGTTCGGCATATGATCCGGGATTTGATGCAGATGGCGGTACGGAATTCGATCCCAAACTTGATTTAAGGGAGGATGATAGTTTCATTGATTCAGTGTGGGATTCTATTGTTGAGAATGGAAGTGAATCAGCTGAGTATTCAATGAGAAGAAGGGAACATGTTAGTGCGGAGTCTGCATTTATTTCGGTCGGAATTATTGGTTTTTTACTGCTCATACTTTTGCCGATATTGTTTTTGTCTGGTCTTTTTCGTTGAGAAGAACACAGAGATAGTATACGATTAGAATGTGGTGCAAATGGAGTATTAGAAATGAGGGGTACATATGAGTAAGATTGCAATTGATATTATTATGGTTCTTCATCATTTTATCACAACTGACCTATACATTATTTGGAATATAAGGGGGAAAAGGGAAGTATGATAAGCGATATCAAAGAAAATAGAAATCAGGAAACTCAAATGACGGAAGACAAGAGTTCGTCATTACCGTGCAAATTTGATTTTGATAAGAAAAAAGGCTGGCTTCAGATGACAAAGTCAGGTAATCGTGTCTATGCAAATAAGCATTTGGGACATGGTAAAGTGCTTGGTGGGGCCAATGATTTTGCGCGCGCAAATGTAAGAGAGATGCGTTCTCCTGAGAATTTCCCGGAGAATCCGCAGGGTATTTCCGATACCATTTTATACCATTGTCTGCGTCATGACTATGTTTATTATCCGCAGGATTTTGTTGATACCAATGGCGTACAGCGTAAACGCGGTTATTATGATGAAGCGTGTGAGTATCATGAGAATATCAAAATTTTATATTACCCGCAGAGTAGCGGTGTGGTTTGTAAATATTGCGGACATAATACCATATTTGATGTCAACGGGCAGAATATGGATGATTTCTGGTGTTCACAGTGCGGTGCGGAAATCAATTATATGAAGCAGCTGGATGAGGAATATGATTTTCTTGTTTACGCAGATGCTTTTGCGTCGGCAAAGGCGATTAAATCAAGCGATGTACCAAAAACAGAATATGTGCCGCCGCAAAAGAATGAATCCTATCATATGCCGCGCAAGAAATTTCGTGGACAGGAAATGTCTTATGGGGATTATTTGAAGGAAACATTTGAAACGAGTGTTGAAGAAGGGGAACTTTCAAAATTATCACTGGATGATTCGCTGGAGTATATCCAAACGCGCGAATACAATCCTGCGCCGGTAAAGGAATGGAAACCGAGTGGCGGTCCGAAGGTTACGAAGGTAAACGGAATTACAACGCGTGAATACAATCCAGCCCCGGTAAAGGAATGGAAACCGAATGGAGAGGGCAACTCTAAGGAACCAAAGGAATGGGTGCCGAATACGGAATTGATTATTGAGTCGAATCAAGAGAACAGCGAGAGAAGAGAAAGCCGGCTGAAGCAATTAGAGTTTGATGAACCTTTGCAGTATATTAAGACGCGTGAATACAATCCTGCCCCGGTAAAGGAATGGAAACCGAATGAAGACGTGAAGACTACACAGGCGCCGAGAGTTGTGAGGGAAGCGAAAGTGTTGAAAACTACGGAGGTAAACGGGATTGTAACACGTGAGTACAACCCGGAGAAACCGCAAGAGTGGGAGCCAAATACGAATTTGATTATTGCTTCTAATCAAGGGAATAGAGAGAGAAGAAAGAGCCGCCTGAAGCAATTAGAGTTTGATGAACCATTGCAGTATATTAAGACACGTGAGTATAAACCTGCGCCTGTTGTGCAGCAGACGTATTGTCCGGAAAACTATCGGGCAGAATATGTTTCAAAATCGGAGATTGATAGAAAAAGTAGCAATAAAGAAATATTAGAACAGGCAGTGATGGTTTTTGAGGATGTTTTGGAAATTTTCTCTCCCTCGGACAAAGTTGCAACAATAAAGGGCATGGACGTTACAGTTGATGCAGAAGGGAAGAGATGGAAAACAGATCCTGACGCAGATGTATGGTCAGTAAGTGATGATGCGGATTATGATATGTTTAAGAAATGATAGGTGAAAAAGTGAGTAAGACAATTGATTTTTTTGTTGGAGATAGTAAATATCGGCAGTCACCTCAATTTCCCGTGAAACAGAAAGTGACGGATGGTGTCATGTTTTACCATTGCAAAAGGCATGATTACATGTATTATCCGGAACCTGTAACAAATGAGGAAGGGGTCCGCTATCGTGCAGGTTATTATGATGAGACCGGCAAGTATTACAGCGAACTGAAGCTTTATCACAGCTTTCCGGAAGAGGGCTTGGTGTGTAAATACTGCGGGCATTGTGTGACAGAAGATGAATTTACGGAAATGGAAGCTCTGAAATGTCCGAATTGTGATGCTTCTTTTGAATTGTTGACACCTTCTGATGCGGTAAAAAAAGATAAGGTTGTTATGTCAGAAGTTAATTTTTCGGGTAAAAGCGAGGCGGATGCGCGTAGGTACATACCTGATGTTACAGTAGCGAAAGAGAAACAGGGAATGAAGAGAGCTGCTTATGACCCGAAGTATAACTCGGATTTAGATAAAGAGTATGAAATAGAAAACTATTTGGGAAAAGAAAGCTATGACAGATGGATGAAAGACCTTAGTCTGTATGGTACTGATGCGCAAGAGGAGGTGCAAGAGGAAGAAGAACCTACCCGCAAAGCGAATAATATTATAGTTCTAATGGTTTCTTTGTTGGTATTAGTGTATTATTTGTTTTTATGTATTTTTGCTATAATCATGGGTTGGATTTAGCGTGCATAATGTTTTATTTGTTTTGCAACGCTATAAATACATGAGAAGACATAAAAGGGAATATTGGGTAAGAAAAAAAGGGGCCCGGACAGGATAAAAGGATATGAGGAAAATGATTGATTTTTATGAGAATAATGAGAACTACCGCGAAGAACCGAAATTTCCGGTGCCGATTTCACAGGCTGGGAATGCAACATTCTATCACGGCAAACGGCATGATTACATGTATTATCCGGAACCGGTGGAGAACGGGGAAGGGGTCCGCTATCGCGCAGGATATTATGATGAGACCGGCAAGTATTACAGCGAACTGAAGCTTTATCACAGCTTTCCGGAAGAGGGCTTGGTGTGTAAATATTGTGGGCATTGTGTGACAGAAGATGAATTTGCGGAAATGGAATCATTAAAGTGTCCGAATTGTGATGCTTCTTTTGAATTGGTTACGCCTGCGGATGTGGTGAAAAAGGATAAGGTTGTTATGTCAGAAGTGCGTTTTACGGATAAGTCGGAAGCGCAGGCGAAAAGGTATGTGCATATGCAGGATAACAGGGTGGTTTCTACAGGTGATGCGTTACGTCAGAGATCTGCGTATGATCCAAATTATGATATTGATATGGGAACGGATTTTGATAAAACGAATGACTTGGATGAAAGAAGTTATGAGCGGTTTTCTTTTGGACAAAACCAAAGAGAATTCGGAAGATTGCAAATGTCTTTGGTTTCTGCCCTTTTCAGCTTCGTGTTTTGTGTCTTGCTAAGTTTGATAATGCTGATTCAGTCATCGTGTGGCTGATAAATATTGATTTATTACAGTACATAGAGTAGCAGATGGAGTAGATATTTTTAATAATTTATCCGAATAAAAGAATAATTTATGGAAAAAGGAAGGACACTAATCGGAAAGAAAGGTGTTCTTTCTTTTTTGTGTTCTTTGCTTTTGAAAGAGCAGAAGGAGAATGTTGAGAAAAAAGAGAAGGGATGATGGAAAAGATGAAGAATACGAAAATTATTCAGGTTAAGGGACGTGAAGTTCTGGATTCGAGAGGAAATCCGACAGTAGAGGCAGAAGTGATGTTAAGTGACGGAAGTGTAGGTCGCGGCGTGGCACCAAGCGGTGCTTCTACAGGTGTATATGAGGCACTGGAATTACGTGACGGGGATACATCAAGATACAATGGAAAAGGCGTGACCAAAGCGGTGAATCATGTGAACACGACAATTGCAAATGTCATCTGCGGCATGGATGCATCGGATTTATATGCAATTGACAATGCGATGTTACGTGCGGATGAAACACCGGATAAATCAAAGCTTGGGGCGAATGCAATTCTGGCAACATCCATCGCTGTTTCCCATGCGGCAGCAGCATCTATGGGACAGCCGCTATACCGATATCTCGGCGGAGTGAGTGCGGTTACCATGCCTGTTCCCATGATGAATATTTTAAACGGAGGGGCACATGCGGCCAATAATCTGGATATTCAGGAATTTATGATAATTCCCGTTGGAGCACCTTCTTTTAAAGAAGCATTGCGCATGTCTGTGGAAGTGTATCATGCACTCGCAAATCTTCTGAAAAAAAGAGGCCTCGCAACAGCCGTAGGTGATGAAGGAGGTTTTGCGCCAAACCTTGCCGGTGGACAGAGTGGGGCAGCAGCCATGAATCCTTCTGTCGGGCAAAATGTTGAAAACGGCTCTTTGTCAGGGGATGAGATGGCAATCAGACTGATTCTGGAGGCAATTGCGGAAGCCGGATTTCGCGCCGGAAAAGATTTCATGTTAGGACTTGATATTGCAGCCAGTGAATGGAAAGGGAAGGAGCGCGGCGAATATATTTTGCCAAAGTCCGGTAAAAGGTACACTTCCGCAGAACTTATTCAAGCATGGAAAAAGCTGGTTGCAGCTTATCCTATCATTTCTTTGGAAGACCCTCTTGATGAGGAAGACTGGGAAGGATGGAAGCTTTTGACAGCTGAAATCGGCGATAAGGTTCAGCTTGTCGGAGATGATTTGTTTGTGACAAATTGCAAGCGCCTGGAGCAGGGAATCAGGAACCATGTGGCAAATGCAATTTTAATTAAACCGAATCAAATCGGAACACTGTCCGAAACATTGGACACAATTCGTCTGGCAAGACAGGCGGGGTATCGCACCATTGCATCGCACCGTTCCGGTGATTCCGAGGATGTTACCATTGCTGATATTGCAGTAGCATTGAATGCAGGACAAATCAAAACCGGTGCGCCGAGCAGGTCAGAACGTGTGGCAAAATACAATCGATTGCTTTCTATCGAAGAGGAACTTGGTGAGAATGCGTTGTTTGGCGGATTGAGTGCGTTTGGGAAACTGTTAGTGAAATAGAGAAAGAATTGTTGATGGCGCAAGGATGTCTGTTGTTCAAAATGTCATAGAACAGTCGATACTTTTTTGTCAAACTTGTCCTTTGCATTTAAAATCCGCTAAGTGATAAAATAGAATTAATACGGAGGTTATCCGGGCATTGGACTCGGAATAAACCGAGTTCTATGAAGAAAGGCGGGCTCATAATGTATCAGGTAGGTGAATATATCGTGAAAGCTTTTGACGGTGTGTGTAAAGTGGCAGATATTTTGCATCCGCAAATGTCCGGTATTGAGAAAGACAGAATGTATTATCTCTTGATTCCGATTGATGATCCTGCCGGTAAAATTTACCTTCCTCTTGATACAACAGATTCCTCGCTTCGCAAGGTGATGGACGAGGCAGAAGCCAGGTCATTAATCGGGCGTGTTACAGAAATAGATGTATTAGAAGTGGAGAATGAGAGACTACGGGAGCAATGTTATAAAGACGCTATCAGAAGCTGTAAGCCGGAAACGTGGATTTCGTTGATTAAGCTTATCCGGCTTCGCAAAGAGTCGCGTATTGTTCAGGGAAAAAAGGCAACAGTCTTGGATGAAAGATATTTCAAAATGGCAGAGGGAAAGCTTTACTCTGAACTTGGATTTGCACTTCAATTGACAAAAGAAGAAGTGCAGGAACAGCTAAAAGATTTATGGAAAAACTGAGACTGTATCGTTTATGCGTAATGTGAGCGATATCAGAGTTTATTTCTAAAATATGTGAAAAAGGAGAACCGTCGGCAGAATCACACTTTGGGTTGTGCCGGCGTTTTTTTAAAAATGCAAGGCTAATTCTGATATCTACTTGCAAAGGGCAGGAAAATTCAGCATAATAAGTGATATCTGATACTATTCTGAAAACATTTCTATAATGGAATATCTGAAGAATCTTAGAAAATCTTCAATTTATCAAACATTTTATGAAAACAGAAAAATTGGGAGTACTTTGTCTGGGGGAAAGTGTCCCTAAATGAGAGAAACAGAAAGATTGGGGATACTTTGTTCTGGGGAAGGTGTCCCTAAATGAGAGAAATGAGAAAATTGGGATTGATTAAGAGAAATAAGAAAATTGAAAAAAGAAAGGTGGAAATAAACATGAATGAAATAAGAAATAAATTTGAGGAGAGGAAAAAGCTGTTGATAAAGCTAAAAGAAGAAAAAGAAACTTCGCTGAAGGATTCGCCGGAGGGCAGCTTGAAAATCAGAATGAATCGTGGCAAAGTGCGCTATTTTCACTTCATGGGAAATTCCTCTGATGTGAAAAATGATTCGCGCATAAGCAAGACCGGAGCCGGCGAGAGATATCTTTCTTTAAAAGAGAAAGATTTCATTTCTGCACTTGCGCAAAAAGCATATGATACCAAGATTTTGAATTGCATAGAGCAGGAATTGAAAGCAATCGAACGTTATCTGAATACTTGTCCTAAGGTTATGCCGGAGGACTGGTACAAGGAACTGCATTCGGAACGCCAAAAAATGATTGTTCCGATCGCACCGGACTGGGAACGATTGAGAGCTGATTGGCTGTCGTTGCAATATGAAGGAAAAGGTTTCGACGAAAGAATCCCGGAGATTTACACAGACAAGGGAGAACGTGTGAGATCTAAGTCAGAATTATTGATTGCAAATGAATTGTATCGCGCCGATGTGGCATACCGTTACGAATATCCGGTTTACATAAAAGGGTTCGGAACAATCTATCCGGACTTCATGATTCTGTCAAAGAAGAAGCAAAAAGAAATATGCTGGGAGCATTTTGGAAGAATGGATGATCCGGAGTATGCACAGAAAGCTATTCAAAAAATTGCTGCATATGAAGAAAATGGATATGTTATAGGAGAAAATCTGGTCGTTACTTTTGAAACAAAGCAAACAATTCTTACAACACGAAAGATTCAAACAGTGATTGAACGATATTTGAGATAGTGAAAAGAATATTTGGGGACGGTCCGTCATGTTTCTTTTCTTGGGGAAATATCCCCAAAGAAGTAAAAAAGAAGAAAAGGGTACACCGTCGCCGGTCAGAAATATCCCCAAAGAAGTAAAAAAGAAGAAAAGGGGACACCGTCGCCGGCGGGAAATGTCCCCAAAGAAGTAAAAAAGAAGAAAAGGGTACACCGTCGCCGGTCAGAAATGTCCCCAAAGAAGTAGAAAAGAAGAAAAGGGTATACCGGCCCCGGCGGGAAATGTCCCTAAAAGTGGAAAAATTAAGAAAAGGGTATACCGGCCCCGGCGGGAAATATCCCCAAAGAAGTAGAAAAGAAGAAAAGGGAACACCGGCCCCGGTCAGAAATGTCCCCAAAGAAGTAAAAAAGAAAAAAAGGGATACTTTCACGTCAAATATCTTACTAAGGTCAATTAAATACTAAAAACCTATTGACATATTGTGAATAATGTGTATATAGTATATATACAATATATTGTTTGCCACGGGCATTAAACTGCAGAAATGCTTGTGGAAGAAAGAATCGCGAGGTAACAAATGGATATTATTATTACAAATCAGTCAGATAGGCCGATTTATGAACAAATCATGGATCAGATCAAAGCTCAGATTATGAATGGTGAATTGAAAGAAGGGGACGCTCTTCCGTCAATGCGTCTTCTGGCCAAGGAGCTTAGAATCAGCATTATCACGACGAAGCGTGCTTACGAAGAGCTGGAGCGGGAAGGGTATATTGAGTCCTATACCGGTAAAGGAAGCTTTGTAAAAGGCGTAAACCATGAAATGCTGAAAGAAAGTGTTATGTTTGAAATTGAAACTATGATGGAAGAAATGTTTGAAAAGGCGGAAGTCGCCAAACTTTCTTTTGAAGAGTTGACGGAGAGATGGAATCTTTTATATGAAGAGAGAAGAGAACGGGCGGATAAACCGGAATAGACAGACAAGTGTGTGAAGGAGCCTGTTTAGTTGGAGGAGACGATATGGTAGAGAATGTAATTACATTGAAAGATGTGACGAAGGATTATGGTGATTTTGTATTAGATAAGATTAACTTTGAAATACCAAATGGCTGCATCTGTGGTTTCGTAGGACAAAACGGCGCCGGCAAAACCACCACAATCCGCCTGATTATGGATATTATTGCTGCAAATTCCGGTGAGATTAAAGTGTTCGGCAAAGATATGCGTACAGAAGGGAAAGCTTTGAAAGATGACATCGGTGTGGTGTTTGATGAAATGGGTTTCCACGACTTCTTAACCGGTGTACAGATTAATAAAATCATGAGCAAAATGTACACCAACTGGAGCGAAGAAGTATTTACCGGATATATGAAGAAATTCGGTCTTCCCATGAAGAAGAAATGTGGTAAGTTCTCACGTGGTATGCGTATGAAATTACAGATCGCAGTGGCAATGTCCCACGGAGCGAAGTTACTGATTATGGATGAACCGACCAGCGGCTTGGATCCTATCGTGCGTAATGAAATTCTGGAAATCTTCCAGGAGTTTGTTATGGAAGAGGACCATACGATTCTTTTATCTTCTCATATCACAGGGGATATTGAGCGTATCGCGGATATGGTTGTATTTATTGACAAGGGGCGTATTGTATTAAGTGGTGAAAAGGATGTAATCCTTGAGAATCACGCAATGTTGAGATGTACGAAAAAAGATGCAGAGTCAATTGCAAAAGAAGACATTGTATCCGTAAGACAGTCTGCCTTCGGTGTAGATGTTTTGGTATATGATAAAAAGGCCTGCGCAAGAAAATACGAGAAACTTACCATGGAGCAGTGTACTTTGGAAGAAATTATGATACATTATGTAAATCGTGCAAACAACGAAAGCAAAGAAGCGTAGAAGGAGGTATCTTATGAAAGCATTAATTTTAAAAGATATCTACTGTCTGCGTACCCGCATCATGACCTATGTATTGACTCTGGTTGCTGCCTTGGTAATCGGAATTCTGATTTCCCTTAGCAGTGAATACGGAAATATGAGGCTGGATGTGATGATGGGCGATGCTGCAACGGTATCGGAAGATGATCTCGCGGCACATAAAGTAATGCTCGGAGGCGCTACTTTTTTGGCAATTTTGCTTCCTTTGGGAGTGGGCTTTGACGGCATTATGACCTTTCATATGGATGAAAAGGCAAATTTTAATGATGTGCTTCGCACCATGCCGGTAAAACCTGTGGAAATTGTGCTGGCAAGATTTAGTACTGCTTACGGCTTCCTTCTGACAGGTTATGTATCATCTATCTTGATTGCCCTGCTGATTTCGCCGGTGGTTAAG
>SVFH01000021.1 GCA_015056945.1 Lachnospiraceae bacterium
ACGCAGGAACACCATTTTTATTAGCAACTATCAGTTCCTTTTCTTCTTTGCAGGTATTTACAATACCTGTGGTATTTTTCAAATTTGCTAATGGTATAAATTTCATAAACAAAATCCTCCTAATATAATATATTTAGATATAAATAAAGCAGACAAATGTGTTTGTATCTGTCTGCTTTCAATCTATTATTTAGTTATCATGCTCCAGCATGTTTTCTATAAAAATTGCATATCCTTTTGTGGGATCATTTACCAAAACATGTGTTACCGCACCGATAATTCGCCCATTTTGAATCACGGGACTGCCCGACATTCCCTGTACAATACCTCCGGTATAGTCCAGTAAATCACCATCAACAACATCAAATACTATCCCTTTTTTATGATCTACAGTATCATACCTAAGCTCAGTAATATTAATCTTATATCTTTTGCCTTCCTGTTCCAAATCAGAATAAATCCACGCTTCTCCCTTTTGCACATCTTGTTTATATGCTATTGGCAGAGGCTCCTTTTTTTCTCCAAACAAATCAGTATTTTTCAGAACACCGCTAATTCCCTGTTCGGTATTGGCCGTTACATCACCAACAATGTTTTCCTTTTGATATTGTATGACTCCATTCAATTCCCCCGGCTCACCTTTTTTTCCGTTTGTAATTGCCAGAATTGATGTTTTATATAGTCTTCCGTAAGCAAGATCCACGACCTCTCCGGTATCGAAATCACTGATTCCGTGTCCCAATGCCATAAAATGACCATCCTCCGTCATTGCTGTCATCGTTCCGATCCCCTGCAAACTATCGCGAATCCAAATTCCTAATTTATATTCTCCATTACTTGTTTTTTGAGCCTGAAGCGGAAAAGTAAGTTCCGTTTCGTCACGTTTGACCGTGAGTGAAATAACATTCCCTTTCGAATCATCGATGCATTCCACAAACTCGCTTTTCTTTGTTATCGGCACACCATTGATTGCAGTAATATAATCACCAATCTCCAATATATTCTTACAAGGAGCAACTTCTTCATTCATATCATTGATAAAAGAACCAATATCAATTACCATTACTCCGTCAATTTTAATATATATACCAATCGGATCTCCGAGCGGATAAAAATACTGTCTTTCTCCGCTTGAAATCTCAACAGTTTTATAAGGAAAAATCCCGAAGAATTTTAGTTCAGCTAAATATGACTCTCCTCGCCTTACAGTCAGAGGAACTGCTTCGTTTAATTCATATTTTTTTGCATTCAATAATTCTGAATGAACCGGAATATTTCCATCCTCTTTTATAGTTTTATCTCTATAAAGTTCACATGTTACGGGTGCATGGAAAAAAAGGATTTCATTTTTGTTTTCTTCTAAAAATATCTGAGAGGGTATTTTATACCACTGCCAAATATAATAAATTATAAATCCAATCAAACCTAATATTAATAAAAGTGCAAAACTACCCTTTAGTACTTTTCGCATAACCATTTCCTCCGTTTTCATATATATGTGACATAAAAAAAAGAAGGACTTTTACGTCCTTCTTATTATGTGTCATTATCGAAAAAATAATTATCCAATTTTTACTTTTTTAGCTTGTTCTCTTAATTCTTTCGCATTTTCAATTGTAGCCTGTGTTATCACATCACCACCAAGCAGTCTCGCAATTTCATCAAGGGAACCTTTTTCATCAAGTATTGTAATCTCTGTTTTGGTTCTTTCATCTGTTTCCTGTTTCATGATTTGAAAATGAGAATCTGACATTGCCGCAATCTGTGGCAGATGCGTAATGGAAATAATCTGATGATCACGTGCCAAACGTCCTAACATTTCCGATACCTTCCATGCTGTCTTTCCACTAATACCGCTATCGATTTCATCAAAAATCAAGGTATTAATATCATCTCTTCTTGCTGAAACGGTTTTAATTGCAAGCATAATTCTTGACAATTCACCACCACTTGCAACTTGTGAAATCGGTTTTAGCGGTTCGCCAATATTAGTCGAAATTAAAAACACAACCTTATCACATCCATTTATTGTAAAATCAGAAGTTTCTTCAAAAGAAATCTCAAACTTAACCTGTAGAAAATTCAAATCAACAAGTGCTTCTGTAATCTCCTGCTCCAACATACGTGCATCTTTTTTACGATAGCTTCGAAGCTCTTTTGCCAAAGAATGCAAAACCTCTTCTTTCTGACGTAATTCTTTCTCTAACTTAGATTTCGCTTCCTGCGCATTTTGTAAATAAATGATTCGCTCCTGCAAACGTTCTGCGTATTTTAGAACATCTTCTTCATTTTTACCATATTTCATAATCAAACGATTAATCAGATTCACTCTTTCACGTACAATTTCGAAATCCTGCTCATCAAATTCACTTTCCCCAAGGAAATCCGACATTTCACGTACCAGATAGGTCAAATCCATATCAAGAGACTCAAGTCGTGATGCGAATTCAGCAATCTGCGTATCGGCATGCCCAACAGGATTTAATTCACGAACCGCGCGCTCCAACGAAAGAACTGCTGCGGAATCTGACTCCTGCATAAAGTAAATCGCTCCGGAAACAGCCTTCATAATTTTCTCATGATTTTCCATTTTAGAAAGCCGCTTTTCCAATTCCTCCAATTCACCTATTTTTATTGAGGCTTGTTCAATTTCCTCAGCTTCAAATACAGCAAAAGATAATTCTCTCTCTCTTTCAGCCTCTGACATCTCAGGTGCTTCCATTTGACGTTTCAAATCACAATATGTATCGTAACATTCACGATACGATTTCATACAGCCTCTTGCCTCTTCGGATGCAAAAGAATCTAAAACCGATAAATGCTTATGCGCATGCATGAGACTTTGATAATCATGCTGACCATAAATATCTAATAAAAGCGGAGCTAACTCCTTCAACTGTGCGGCAGTGACTGTTTCGCCACACACTTTACTGATGCTTCTGCCCGGTTGAATCTTACGTTGTAAAATAACCATACCGTCTTCAACCGGCAAATCCATTTTTCGCAAAGCTTCATACTGTAATTCATTATCAGGTTGAAAAATCAATTCTACAAAGGCATACTCAGCCCCCTGCCGAATCAAATCTTTATCTGCTTTAGCGCCAAGCGCCAAATTAACAGAACCTAACAGGACAGATTTTCCTGCACCGGTTTCACCTGTTAGAATATTTAGCCCTTTTGTGAAATCAACTTCTGCCTCATCAATGAGTGCAAAATTTTTAACATGTAAGTGTAATAACATAATGCCTCCTTCAATAAATTTTTGTCCCCTCCCGACAATTCACAAATTTATCTCTAAAAGGATGCCTGTATCATTTCATTTATTTTTGCTTTTACTGCATTTGCATCTTCCGCACTTCGCAACGCAGCCATTATTGTATCATCACCTGCTATACTTCCTACAATTTCCTGAAAATGCATAGCATCTAATGCAGCAGCAACAGCCATTGCCATTCCGGAAACAGTTTTAATAACAAGTATATTTTGAGCAGTTTCCATCGAAACAAGGCCTTCTGAAAAAATGCGTATATATTTTTCCCCTAAATATTCTCTGCTGTTCTGCAAAAAAACATATTTTTGCTTACCTTGTCCGTTCGGTATTTTGGACAGCTTTAATTCGCGGATATCTCTTGAAACGGTTGCCTGTGTAACATGATATCCGTTCTTTTTCAAATGGGAAACAATTTCTTCCTGTGTATCAATATCATATTTTTCAATCAAATCAATGATTGCCTGTTGTCTGTTTTGTTTCATCTCTTTCTCCTGTCAGTGTTTACGCCTTATAAAAATTTCGTATCACTTATTCTTCACGAAGTTTACGATGAAGCGTTTCTAAAAAATTCATTTGATGCAAACGTATCAACGTAACAGTCTTTAGGGATTTTGATACTACAACCCGATCATGTGCCTGTAATTTCACACGATTACTCCCATCGAAATTTACCTCGATAATCTGTTCTTTATCTGCATCATGCGGCGGTAAAATTGTAACCGAAACTTCATCAGATGCTTTCAAAACAAAGCTTTTGTTCATCATGGTATGCGGTGAAATAGGGGTTACAAGCATTATATCCGCACCGGGCTCGGCAAGAGGTCCGCCTGCAGACAAATTATATGCAGTAGAACCGGTCGGGGTAGCAAGTATTACTCCATCAGCCTTATAGTTCTTAAGAAACATCTCGTTTATGCGCAATTCATAACTAAGAACCTGTAATGAACCGCCGCGCGTAATAACAATATCATTTAAGGCTTCTGCTTCACAGATACATTCTTCATTTCGGAATACAACACCTGAAAGCATCATTCGGTCATCCATATCGAAACGATTATCACACAATGCATCAAGCGCAGCTTCACAATGTTCTTTTTCTACTTCGGCAAGATAACCCAAATGCCCCATATTGATACCAAGAATCGGAATGTGTGAATTACCGATGCGTTTCGCAACACGCAGAATTGTACCATCTCCACCAAGCACAACCGCACAATCAAAATTACCAACTTTTTCAAGCGCCACATCATCATCACGTGATTCCAAAACAATAATCTGCGAAAAGCAACCTCGCTTTTTTAAATAAGCATCCACACGATTTGTAACTGTTAATCCGATATCTTTCTGACTATTTACAACCAACAAAAAGCGTTCCATACTTTTCCCCCAAATTTACATCTATAACTGCTGATGAGACAACTGAACAATTTCTTCAATTTTACTCATCCATTCTTCCTTTTGCTCTTTAGCTGTCCCATTCGGCAACTTAGTAATATAAGCTAAATATTCTATGTTACCTTCCGGTCCGCGAATCGGCGAAAAATCCAAATCTAATATCTCAAAACCGGACTCAATCATAAAAGTAATAACCGAAATCAATACTTCTTTATGAACCAAAGGATCTCTTACAACACCTTTTTTACCGACTTTTTCTTTTTCGGTTTCAAACTGCGGTTTAATCAAACATACCATTTGCCCATTTTCTTTTAACAATTGATATGCAGGCGGTAATATTTTTTTTAGGGATATAAAAGATACATCTACCGAGGCAAAATCCAAATCATCCTGAATATCTTCACGCACCATGTATCTGAAATTGGTTTTTTCCATGCAAACAACTCGTTCATCATTCCGCAGCTTCCAAGCAAGTTGTCCGTGACCGACATCAACCGCATAGACCTTAGATGCACCATTTTGTAACATACAATCCGTAAAGCCTCCGGTAGAGGCCCCAATATCCATACATACCATCCCGGAAAAATTCAGATGATGTTTCTCTATCGCCTTTTCAAGCTTTAAGCCACCGCGGCTGACATATTTCAACGTAGCTCCGCGCACCTCAACTTTGGCGGTTTCTTCCTCAAATAAATCGCCTGCTTTATCTTCTTTTTGATCATTTACATATACAATACCTGACATAATATATGCTTTGGCTTTTTCTCTCGACTCCGCAAGACCTTTCTTTACCAAAAGCACATCTAAGCGAACTTTCATTCCTTATTCCTTCCAGTTTTCTAAAATTCTTTGCACAACTGATTCTGCATCAATTTTTAATTCTTTGCGTAAAATATCTACACTTCCGTGTTCTACATAACAATCGGGAATACAAATATTAATGACTTTTGTCTTTGTTTGCAGCGTATCAGTATATGCTCGAACTTTCTCACCATATCCGCCACTGGCAACATTTTCTTCAAGTGTTACCAAAAGAGAATGATCCGGTAAAAGTAAATCAATCAACTCCGTATCAATCGGTTTCACAAAACGTGCATTAACCAGTGTACAGGAAATACCTTGTGCCTTTAATCTATTTCTGACCTCAATCGCAGTGGGTATCATACTTCCGACCGCAAGAAGCGCAATATCTTTCTCTCTGTAAATACATTCGCTCTTTCCATAAACAATAGGCGGGCGATATTCATATAAACCTTCAAAAGCCAATCCTCTCGGATAGCGCAATGCAATAGGACCATTGTATGTCACGGCAAACTTCAACATATCAGAAAGTTCCCATTTATTCTTCGGAGACATAATGGTCATATTCGGCATAGATGAAAGATAGGAAAGATCAAAAATACCCTGATGTGTTTCTCCGTCACTTCCAACAAGCCCTGCTCTGTCAATTGCAAAAACAACCGGTAAATTCTGAATACAGACATCATGTATTATCTGATCATATGCGCGTTGTAAAAAAGAAGAATAAATCGCTACAATCGGTCGCATACCTCCCGCTGCTAATCCGGCAGCAAAGGTAACAGCATGTCCTTCCGCGATACCGACATCAAAAAAACGGTCCGGATACATATTCCTGAAACGCTTCAGTCCCGTTCCGTCCGGCATTGCAGCAGTCACTGCAACAACATCAGGATTTCGATCTCCTAATTTACACATAACCGTTGAAAAAATATCTGTATAATTGGGCTTTGTTCTTTTGCCTGCAGGTACTCCTGTAGCAATCTCAAACGGTTCCGTACCATGGAATCTGGACGGATGACGTTCTGCCGGCAAGTAACCTTTTCCTTTCTTGGTCAAAACATGCACAAGTACAGGACCTTTTACCCTTTTGGCCTCTTTAAAGATACGAAGCATGTCGGATACATCATGACCATCAACAGGACCCAAATACGTAAGTCCCATTTCCTCAAAATACATACCGGGGATCACAAGCTGTTTGAAAGAACTCTTCGCCTTCTGGATTCCCTGAATCATATTTTTACCACGCGGAATATTACTTAATCTTGTTTTAATTCCGTCCTTTAACCCGATATATGCTTCTGTTGTTCGAATTTGATTTAAATACTGCGAAACGCCGCCTACATTTTCAGAAATAGACATATTATTATCATTTAGCACAATAATAAAATCCGTATCTGCCTTTCCTGCATTATTTAATGCCTCATATGCCATACCGCCGGTTAAAGAACCATCTCCGATTACGGAAACTACGGTATTTTTCTTTCCCTGTATCGTCCTCGCCATCGCAATACCGAGTCCTGCAGAAATGGATGTCGAACTATGTCCCGTATTAAAGGTGTCACAGGGACTCTCCTTCGTTTTCGGGAAACCGCTCATACCGCCAAACTGACGTAAATGATCAAATCCTTTACGCCTTCCTGTTAATATTTTATGTGTATAAGACTGATGCCCAACATCCCAAATCAATTTATCCTCCGGCAAATCCAAAAACAAATGCAATGCCATTGTTAACTCAACCGTTCCTAAATTGGGTGCAAGATGACCGCCTGTAACACTTAACTTTTGAATAAGGAAATCTCTGATTTCATCTGCAAGCTCATCCCAATGTTCACGCGGGATTTTTTTTATATCATTCTCTTTTTCAATTCGTTCCAGATACATGGCATTCCTCCCCGCCATCGCAAAAAATTAATACTTACGCTCCACCAGGCTCAAAATCAGGTTCTTCAAAAAATCATTCTGACCGGGCAAAGTATCAAACAGTTCTATTGCATCCCTGGATAATTGCTCCTGATCTTTCTTCGCCTTCTCCAAGCCTTCCAGTGTAACGTATGTAGTCTTCTGATTTCGTGCGTCACTTCCTATCGGTTTGCCAAGCAATGCTTCATCTCCGATGCAGTCAAGAATATCGTCCTGAATCTGGAATGCAAGACCAACGTTCTCACCGATACGTACCATTTTAATAACCTCATCTTCATCCGCACCGGCAAGTATTGCCCCAATTATAAGCGCCGCTTTAATCAGTGCCGCTGTTTTATTCTCATGAATAAAAAGTAATTCATCTTTTGTAACCAGTTCTTTTTTCTCTGCTTCAATATCAGCCATCTGTCCGCCAATCATGCCAAACACACCGGCATAATCTGCCAGCGCATAAAAAGAATCCGCTTTGCGTTTTAACATCATAGGATCCTTTTCTGAAACCATCGAAAAAGAAACCAGCTGAAAAGCATAATTCAGCAAACCGTCTCCTGCAAGAATTGCAGTCGCTTCATCAAACTGTTTGTGATTGGTAAGCCGACCTCTTCTGTAATCATCATTATCCATTGCCGGCAAATCATCGTGAATCAATGAATACGTATGTATCATTTCAAGAGCAGCCATAAAAGGCTTTACTACTTCAATATTTTTTCCACCAAATAAACGGAAACTTTCAAGCATCATCATAGGACGAAGTCTTTTTCCTCCGGAAAAATAACTGTATGCCATTGCGTCCACAACTCGTTTATAATAAGTTTCTTCTATCGACGGAAACATTTCTTTCAAAATCTGTTCCACTTCTTCTACATGTAATTTCAATTCTGTATCAATAGGATTCATCTATCTTTTTCTCCAGTTTTTTATCCAATAAAAAACTGCTATTTCTCCATTTCTTCAAATTCTGACGTTTTACCGTCTTCCATCAGTTTCAAAACTTTCTTCTCAACTTTATCAATGCTTTGCTCACATTGCTTTAAAAGTGCTATCCCTTTACTGTATTTATCAAATGCATCTTCTATACTGATATCTTCACTCTCAAGCTCATCCAGCAAAGCTTCAATTTCCGTAAAACCTTCTTCCAAATTAAATGCTTTCTTAGATGCCATTGCTCTTAGTCTCTCCTATTTCATCAAAAACTATCACCTTCTGAACTTCTGCAACTACTTCTCCATCCTGCATACGAAGTTTAACCAAATCACCCGCATGCACTTCCTTTACACGGGAAATCCTATTTCCGTCAGTAGCAGAAACATATGCCAAACCGCTTCCTAAACGCTTTAAGGGCGAAACGGCATGAAGACGCTCTGCAAACAAGGCAATCTTACCGCGTCTATTTTCAATTAAATACAACATCTGCATATCAAGTTTCTCATTATAACGCACAAGATGCATGCGATGTTCTTTCACTTTCATGACCGGTGATACCATCTGCATTCTTTGTCTTGCAATCAAGGTTCTCGTTCTGGCATGTTTGAGTCTGCTTTCCATCATGCGGTTCAGACGTTGCTTATAATCTGATATTTTTTGTTCCGTTAATACAATCTCTTCCACAGCAAGTTCAGCTGCTGCAGAAGGTGTTGCAGCTCTTTTATCCGCAACGAAATCAGCAATGGTGAAATCAGTTTCATGTCCGACAGCAGAAATAACCGGAACTTCACATTGAAAGATAGCATTTGCAACCATTTCATCATTAAAAGCCCATAAATCTTCAATGGAACCGCCGCCTCTTCCTACAATAATCAGGTCAACCCCATATTGTTCGAGTGCCAAAATACCATCTGTAATACTACGTGGCGCCGCATCCCCCTGCACAATTGCAGGATACAGAACCAATTGTATATATGGATTTCTTCTTCGGGATACAGATATCATATCACGCAC
The DNA here is from genome assembly GCA_015056945.1 of Lachnospiraceae bacterium. Lineage (GTDB taxonomy): Bacteria > Bacillota > Clostridia > Lachnospirales > Lachnospiraceae > UBA3766. Next base: position 9,326 of record SVFH01000021.1, read on the forward strand.
AGCTGCACCTGTCGGTGCCGTAACAATCCCAATGCGTTTGGGATGTTTCGGAATCGGACGTTTTAATGCTTCATCAAACATCCCTTGCGCTTCAAGTTTCTTCTTCAATTGTTCAAAAGCACGATATAAATCGCCCTCTCCGTCACGCTCCGCGGCTTTGACATAAATCTGATATTTGCCGTCACGTACATAAGACTCGATACTACCCCGGACAATCACCTTCTGACCATCCTGTAACCTGAATTTCACACCCTTACGGTATCCTGCGAAAAGTACACAGGCAATGGCTGATGATTCTTCTTTTAACGTAAAATATACATGCCCTGTGGAATGATATTTGCAATTGCTCACTTCACCACGTACTAAAATATCGTGTAAAAGATAATCCTGAGAAAACATATTATTAATATATTGATTTATCTGTAAAACAGAATAGATACTTCCCATTCTTTCACCTATATACTTTATTTCGCCATTTTGGCAAGAATACCATTTACAAAGGATGCTGATTCATCCTGTCCGAATTTCTTTGCAAGCTCTACCGCTTCATTAATAGCAACCGACTGCGGTACCTCTTCATCAAATTCCATTTCGTACACAGCAACACGAATAATCGCAACTTCAACTTTTCCCATACGTTCAGTTGTCCATCCGACTGCGTTTTTATTAATCATTTCATCAATTTCAGGAAGTTTTTCCATAACGGCATCGAAACGTGCGGAAATACGAATCTGCTCCTTTTCGGAAGCAAACTTTACCTCACCATCTTCTACTGCATCCTGAGATTCTTCAAAATACATTGCAATCTGCTCCGGCATCTCTTCCGGATGATTGAACTCTGTCATAAATACAAGTTTAAAAAGCTGTTCTCTTTGTTCTCTTTTTCCCATTTTTATCTCCATTATGTGAAATGCCTCCCATTGTAAGGGAGACATTTATATTTTGCATTATTCGTTTTTAGGTAAAGCTACTGATGAAACCCTTACATTCACATCAACCACTTCCAAACCTGTCATCGTTTCAATGGAAGTTTTCACCTTTTCCTGAACCTTTCTGCAGGTTTGAGGAACATTATATCCGCTGTTAATGCCTACTGAAATATCAACCTTCGCCTGTTTTCCGATGATATCCACACGAACACCCTTCGGTGCAATGCGAACACCCATTTTACTAATCCATTCTTCAGAGAGATTCTCGGACTGGCTGATAACTCCTTCAACCTCTGCAGCCGCAAGCGCTGCAATTACAGGAATAACATCATCTGCAATTCTAACAGAACCTAATTTGCTGTTTCCTTCTTTTGCCATTCTAACATCCTCCTAACACCTGTATCTGTTCCGTTCTGACACAATTCATGTGTTTACAAACATATACTGAAATTATAACAAAATTAACGCTTTTTGCCTAGTCCTTTCTTATTGGAAAAATGTATATGTATACATATTTTCATTCTTAATGTAGCGAACCGGCTCGCTGGGACTTGGCATAAACCGATATATATTGCCATCCTCAATTAAATACTTTTCCGTATCTGCAAAAATATTTTCATCCGAACACTTAATACTGAAAGCACCGCCGGCATGATATGCATTACCGAATGCCTTATCAAACTGCTCATTTCCGATAGAGGAAACAAAACAGTTATGACGTACAAAATAATTATCATATTTAAATACACAGCGCGGCATCGGTACACTACTGTCTATGAGATGCGTTTTTGATAATTCATCGGTGGTAACACAGAGATAATCATAATTAATCATCGATAATGTTTCTTCATTTTCTGACTGAAGGTAAGATGCATCGCCCCATGTAGGATCAGTATAATAATACGCAGTACCGATTTTTATCAGATTCCATGCATGTGAGACACCATCTTTTGTTTCCCCAATCACAATTGCTGTTTGTATATCAAGCTCCTGAAGTAAATATTGCATCATTCTTGCATATCCAAGACAAACAGAACGCGAATATAGTGCCACTGAACAAATCGTCTGGTTATAATCCACGGTTTCATCATAATCAGTATATAAAATCAGATACTCATAAATATACTGAACCTTATAAAAGTCCTCCCATGCAGTATCAATCCCTGCAAGACAATCAATCGCATAATTATTGATCGCTGTTTTCATTTCTTCCACATCACTTTGTGAAAAGGAATATATCGGAGAATATTCAACCTTAACCACATTATCTTTTAGCTTGTTAATAAGATATTCATACCCTGTGTGATAAAAAAACTCAGGGCAATCAACATACAGACATTCCGCAATATATTTAATATCTGTTATATTATTACTGCAAAGCGGGACTTGGGTTGCATAATGTTCCAAAACCAAATACATTTCCGCATAGAGTTGCCTAAGTTCCGGCTCAATAACAGAATATGCATAGCGGCTTTCTAATTTCTTCATAGATGAAATCACAGAAGCATTCGTAAGACCTGCTTCACTTCTTTTTTTCCAATCAAGGGCAGTTAGTGAAGCGGTAAAATGAAGGTCGTCCGTTTCTCCTTCCGGATTATCAACAAACTTTTCTTCTCCTGAAAGTTGTATTTCAGAAAGAATAAATTTACCCATTCCAAAGAGAGACATATCGTCTCCCTTTCCTCCCGCTATCATTGTGTCTCCTATTTTGAAATAGATTGCGAAAAAAATCATAATGCCGACAAGAATACATGCTAATCCAATTGCAATCCTAACAACAACTTTTGTAAAATTATCCATTCGAACCCCTTTTAGAAACCTTTACTCACGCCCGAATTCAGAAAGAACCAGTCCTTCATTTCGATCCAGAGTCATGCCGACACTCCATGAATTGATAAACAATAATAACGGATTACCACGCATATCTTTAACCTTCTTCATGTCTGAAGTACCGACAATTTTGGCTACATCAATATCTTTGCTTTCAATCCATCTGATATGCTCATACGGAAGCGGTTCAAGACGAATCTCAACATTATATTCATTTTCAAGACGATACTTAAGAACTTCAAACTGCAGAACGCCAACCACACCTACAATGATTTCTTCCATACCGGTATTAAATTCCTGAAAAATCTGAATAGCACCCTCTTGTGCAATCTGGGTAACCCCTTTCATAAACTGTTTACGCTTCATAGTGTCAACCTGACGCACTCTTGCAAAATGTTCCGGAGCAAATGTCGGAATACCATCATATAAAAACTTATTTTTAGATGTACAAATCGTATCTCCGATAGAAAAAATACCCGGATCAAATACACCTATAATATCTCCGGCATATGCCTCGTCCAATATTTTACGCTCGCTGGCCATAATCTGCTGGGGCTGTGATAAACGCATCGCTTTATTCCCCTGCATATGAAACACTTCACGCTCCGCTTCAAATTTACCGGAACAAATTCTCATAAATGCAATTCTGTCCCTGTGCGCTTTATTCATATTCGCCTGAATTTTGAATACAAATGCGCTAAAATCGTTTTCACAAGGGTCGATCACTCCGATATCAGCCTTACGCGCAAGCGGTGTTGTTGTCATCATCAAAAAGTTCCGTAAAAAAATCTCAACCCCAAAATTCGTCAAAGCGGAACCAAAAAATACCGGTGTAAGCTTTCCTGCCTGTACCTCAGACAAGTCAAATTCAGCACTTGCACCGTCAAGAAGTTCTATTTCATCCATCAGCTTACCGTATGCTTCTTCACCGATCACAGCAAGCAGACGCTCTTCATCAGACGTACTGATTCGTTCTACATGTCCTTCCTTGGTTCCTTTTTCAGTATCTGAAAAAATAACTACTTCCTGATTATCTCTGTCATATACACCCTTAAATCCTTTTCCGCTGCCAATGGGCCAGTTAATCGGACAAGTTGCAATACCAAGTTCCTTTTCAACCTCATCAAGCAATTCAAAGGTATCATTTGCATCACGGTCAAGTTTATTGATAAAAGTAAAAATAGGAATGCCGCGCATACTGCAAACTTTAAAAAGTTTTCTTGTCTGCGCCTCAACACCCTTAGAAGCATCAATTACCATCACGGCAGAATCCGCTGCCATTAAAGTACGATACGTATCCTCCGAGAAATCCTGATGGCCGGGCGTATCAAGAATATTAATACAAAATCCGTCATATTCAAACTGTAATACTGATGAAGTAACCGAAATACCTCTTTCTTTCTCAATTTCCATCCAGTCGGAAACTGCATGTCTTGCGGTTGCTTTTCCTTTTACACTTCCTGCCAGATTAATGGCTCCTCCGTATAAAAGAAACTTCTCCGTCAGGGTTGTTTTACCCGCATCGGGGTGAGAAATAATCGCAAAAGTACGTCTGCGATTTACTTCTGTTCTCAAATCACTCACAAATTTCTCCTCCGTAACAATTTTTCCTCACTTAAATCATCGGCTCTCCGCCAATTGTATTCTTCACTTCCAGCCATTTCAAAACGGTTGCACTGATATCAGCAAACGTCTCTCTTGTTCCCAAGTTAGCGTTTGGCACATTTGCCCCATACATCACAACCGGAGTATGCTCTCTGGAATGATCCGTAGAAACCGTATATCCCGGATCACATCCATGGTCTGCAGTAATGATAAGCATATCATCCTCTCTAAGCTTTGCAATCATTTCCGGGAGACGCTCATCAAATACAGACAGCGCTTTGGCATAACCATCCACATCATTCCGATGTCCGTAAAGCATGTCAAAATCTACAAGATTCACAAAACACAATCCCGTAAATTCGCGTTCCATCCATGCAAGCATTTTATCCATACCGTCTTCATTGGAAGAAGTATACACATATTCAGTAATTCCCTTGCCGGCAAAAATATCATTGATTTTACCCACTGCAAGGACATCCATCCCTTCATTTTTGATTAAATCAAGCATGGTATCTGCAGGCGGACACAGTGAAAAATCATGTCTGCGCGGTGTTCTTTCAAACGCTCCCGGCGTTCCGATAAAAGGCCTTGCGATCACACGACCAACACCGTGTTCTCCCTGCAAAATCTCTCTTGCAATCCTGCAATATTCATATAAAGTCTCAACAGGAACAACTTCTTCATGTGCTGCAATCTGGAACACACTGTCTGCAGAAGTATATACAATCAATGCTCCCGTCTTTAAATGTTCTTCTCCGTAATCTGCGATTACTTTTGTACCGGAATAAGTTTTATTGCAAAGAACTTTTCTTCCGGTTTTTTGTTCAAAGGCAGAAATGACTTCCTCAGGAAAACCATTCGGATAGGTCGGCAACGGCTTTTTCGAAACCAAACCGGCAATTTCCCAGTGTCCGATTGTAGTATCTTTCCCTTTTGACGCCTCTTTCATACGACAGATTCTTCCTGAAAAAGAATTTCCTTTTTCATATACGGATACTCCGTCAATTTCAAACAAACCAAGCTTTTTCATATTCGGCATATGAAAAAAACTGCTTTTGGAAACAGACCTCAATGTGTTTGTTGTCAAATCTCCGTATTGGTCAGCATCCGGCAATTCTCCGATTCCAAAACTATCTAATACAACCAAAAACACTCTTTTCATATAAGTCAATCCGTCCTTTCCGACTTTTTACCTATGTATTGTATCATAAAAGCTATGAAAAAGCATCTTTTTTTTAAGACGCTTTGACAGGCGTAATTACGACCTTATCCGGACTGATTCCGGTCTTTCTTTGTACAATATCGATAATCTGTGCACACTGTGCCTCGGAAAGACTGTCGCTGGCAACGCATACATCTGCAGTATCCCCTGTAATGCTGACAACTGCGTTCGCAAATCCTTTTGCTTCTAAAAGAATTTCTGCAGACATTTCTTTTTCACTGATTTCAGTCAGGGCAATCATACTGCTTACCGCCTGGTTCTTTTGTTTCTCACTCAGTGATGCATTTTCCATCATCTCTTTCAACATCTCTCTGTTTTTGGCACGCACCTGTTCTTTCACCAATCTCGCATCGGCCAGATTATTTATTGCCGCTCCTGATGTAAAAACCGCTTCACCCGGAATTTCATCTATCTCTTCATCCGAAGACAAAACAGATTCCGCTCCGGCATTCACTTTAAGCTCATTTTCCACTTTGTCTGTTTCTGCGTTTTCACTTAAAAATGCATTCAACCCTTCGGAATCCAGTTCTTCCATCGAAATAAACTCTTCCGTTCCTTCTGCATATTCCTCATCAAGACTTTCAATATCCTCCATTGAAATATCAAACAAATCAGAATTTTCCTCTTCTGTCATTTGTGCTGTTTCTTTTGCATCCTCCGGATTGCTTCTTCCGGCGAAATTGAAATAACCTGCAACAGCAATCATCAACGCCAGAGACGCAATCATAATCTGATTTCTTCCGAATAATTTTTTCATCTTTTTTCTCCTTCCATTTATTATCCTTATTAAGAAGAGATTCCCTTCACTACTTTAATTTTATGTGCTGAGACAGGAAATAATGCCTGAATCACTTCATGAATCAAAAGAACAGATTCACTGTCACACTCCTTCCTGCAAATCACAACAATTCCCGCGATTTCAGCTTGATTGGTTTCATAAAAACCTGATTCTTTTCCATACGTAATCATAACTTCAACACTTCCGATTTTATCAATCTTTTCAAGCAGTTCCTTCAATCTTTTTTCATCCGTTAACGAACTTGCATTCTCTCCCGTTTCTGTTACCGTATTTAAAAAAACATTTTCGTTCTTTTCAGACCTTTTTCCAACCGGAAAGAAAACAATCAGAAGAAGCAAGCCGCAAATAACTGCAATTACCATCCAATCCCTTACACTCTTTTTTTTGCCGGGTGCAAGCATTTTATCTATCCATTTCATAGAACCATTCCTCCGTTTCCTCACCTTCCTGATAATCCGCGACCCATTCATACCATTTTTGTTCAACAATCCCCTCTAAATCACTTGTAAACGAATCCGCTTGACGCTTCCTGTTCATTTCTCCAAGAATCCTGGTATAATATGTTTCACAATTCGTCTGAAACTGTTCGACACCATCCGGTGCAAACAAACGAAGAACCGGAAGTGCAAAATACACCAGCAGAACGGTTATCGTCAATAGTCTGACATAACGGGCATATTCCTGCGAAGGAAGAAGATATTGGAACAAACTTCCGACAACCAGAAAAATCCCCATTTCTTTCATATGTAAAAGCACCTCTTCCATATTAACTCCTCCTTAAAAAGACACGCACACCAATGCGATTACTATCAAAAATACGCTGATGCAGCATACGCAACTTTTTAAAAGCATAAAACCGGCAGCTGAAATTCTTTCAACGCAGACAGAAAATCTTTTATCTCCAAAAATACCAATCATAGCAGAAATAAGCTGTAACAACAAAGCAATCATAAACATTTTTATTAACGGAGTGATTACCAGAAATATTACCAGCATAAAAATAGTGAATCCAAGACCGTTTTTAATCAATACGGAAGAACCCAACAGGATACTCGTCACCGCCTCTGACAAATCGCCTACAGCAGGCATTGCACCGAATGTTTTCTGCCAAACAGTCAGATTCATCCCGTCGGTTGCACCATGCAATATTTTTTTCATCACACCGGCTCCGCTCACAACCAGTAACGCACTTTTTTGCAGCATTGACAAAACTTTTTTCAAAAGTTTTAAAAATCCCGAAAAAATATCGTCCCCACTTAAACCACTTAATATACTTAAATATGTAAATGCCGATACAAGAGGAATCACTACCTCCGGTATAATCACCTCAACTGCATAAAGAAGCAAAAGATTCAATTGATAAAACCCCGCTGCAGTCCCCACTCTTCTGGTCATTGCCACAGCAAAATAAAAAATCGGAATCATGACTTCCGTAAATCCAACTAATGTTCCCACTAACGATACAGCAGTTTCAGCCATCGTATAAAACAATTGGAGTAACAAACCGCACCCGGATAAATAACCAAAAAAGATTGCAACTTCACCGATTCCTTTTTCCTTAAATGCAGCAGAAAGATGCGACAGCATTGCTGAAAGTATCCCGATAAGTAGTAGCATAAGACAGCTTCCTGACAAATCCCTCAAGTTTTTCATAGTTATTTCACGAAGCAATTCCGGCAATGCATACAACAACGAAATTTCTTCACCCGCCATCAATTCATAAAACATCTGTACAAACAAATCACCAACAGAAGGCATAAAATCATTCAATACCATTCTCAGATTTTCACAATCCAACCATTCCATTTACCCTTACTCCTATCCCGGGAAATGTTCCAACATATCGATAAACGCCAGTAAAAGCGGAACACCTAAGATTACTATATAAATTTTGGCAAATATTTTAATCTGCGACGCAACAGCTGAAAAACCTGCATCCTGGCATATCCCTGACGAAACTTCACTCAAATAACTAACCCCTAATGCTTTCAATAAAATTCCTAATTGTCCTGACGCATTAGCCTTCTGAGCCAACAAATGCAAATTTTCTGCAAGAATGCCTATTTTCTCAAGTGAAAAATAAAGGATAACCAAACCAATTGCAGCTCCTGTCAGCATTCCGTATATCATTTTTTGAGTTTTCAATTCAATTGCCACAAAAACAGCAATTAAAGAAAGTGCTGCAATTTGAATAACCTCCATTCAGACACCTCTTTTCGTTTTTATAATTGAAACATTGCTTTAATCGTTTCAAAAAGATCGTATATATATGGTACAATCCATGACAAAACAAGAATCAGTCCTGCCAGACTGACCAGAAAAGACTGTTCTTCCCTGCCACTGTGTTTCAACACTTGTCCCAGAATCGTTACCAGAACACCAACTGCCGCTATTCTAAAAATCATACCTACATTCATTTACGTTCACCTTCTACTAGAGAAATATAATGCACAACATACACCCCACAGAGAAACCAAGACAAATTGAAAGCCGCCCCTTCTCCTTTTTATCTTTGCCCGCAGCATTAATCAACGCATCTAATGCAACTCCCAGTTCATCCAATGTTTTTACAGGTTGCGCCGCAAATTCTGCATTTCCAAAACATGCCACATTCTTTAAAGTTGCAAGTTCTTTCCATTCCAACTTTCTCTGCAGTATTTCAATTCCGTTCTCCCAAGCCTCCGAAAAGCTGTAAAGTCTTTTATCTTCCAATTCTTCGTAAATAGATTCTAAAAAATCAGAATACGGTTCTTTACAGCCTTTTGAAACCTCAAGACAGCATTCTCCAAATGTCAAATGCCCTTTTTCCAGCGCTATGGAAAGATTAGAAATGACCTGCTTAAAATAAAGCAGTTCGCAATACTTTTTTTCATAGTTCCTTGCAGAAGCAAGTCCATATCCGATACATCCGGTAAGAATCAATAAGAACGGTACGAATTTAACTAACATTGCATCCCTCCGAATTATTCAGTCCAGAAAGGTCTTGCAGTGTGAAAACTTCCTTTTTAAAGCAACAGTTTTCATCCAAAACAACCACTCGCTCAAACTTATTTCTGCAAAATAACGACAAAAGCAGCGGTCTGTTTAGCACAGCTTCGATTCCGTTCGCATGTGCACTTGCAATGATTGAGCATCCCATAAAAAAAGCTTTTTCAATCATGTGGATTTCGGCATCTTCCCCTAATTCATCCATCGCAATTACTTGCGGGGACATACTGCGCAAAAGCCGTAAAAATCCATCCGTTTTATTGCAATTGGTATAAACATCCGTATGTATTCCGATATGATGTTGCGCTTCCCCCATATAACAGGCCGCAATTTCGCCTCTTTCATCAATCACCCCAACTTTAAGGGGATTGTTACAATATTCTCCGTCAGAAATACATCTTATTAAATCCCGTAAAAGAGTAGTTTTTCCACACATCGGAGGCGAAATAATCAACGTACTGCATAATCGATTTTTATCAAAAAGTTTTGGAAGCAAATCTCTTGCACAGCCAATAATTTCATGTGCAATACGGATATTAATCCCACTGATATATTTCAGATTTTCTACACCGTTTTCTCCCCATACAACCTGTCCGACTACACCAATACGATGACCACCGCAAACAGTAAAGAACCCTTGTATCAGTTCTTCCCTGAATGCATATAAGGAATATCTGCACAAATGCTGTATCCACAATTGCACCTCTTTCATGGATACATTCCTTAAATTTTGCATGTTCTTTACAAGAACTTGTCCGGTTCCCGCGTAGTATCTTCCTGTTCCGGTTTCAACACATATCGGTGCCGCACACCTTATTCTTATTTCATAAATTTCCTTGCTCATTTGCCAAGTCAGTTCATACAGCCATTGAAACTCTTTCGGAAACAATAATCTGTATGTATCCTTTCTAATATCCGCTTCCATTCTCATCACCTCCGAAACAAACAACACAGCATTGCTTGTCTTTTACAATATATGAGACGGATTCTAAAATATTCATTAAAAAAAGAGTTGACGCATTTAAATCGTCAACTCTTTCATAATGAATAGTTATCAAATTTTACTGGGGACAATCCTTGATGGAGAAGCTCATTCTTCCCATCTTATCCTTACCAAGGCAGATTACCTTAACTTCATCTCCGAGTGTAAGTACATCTTCCACATGCTCAATTCTCTGTTTTGCAATCTTAGAGATGTGTACCATACCTTCTTTGCCCGGAGCAAACTCTACGAATGCACCGAACTCTTTGATGCTTACTACTTTACCTTTGAACAACTGGCCTTCTTCAAAGTCTGTTGTAATAGTCTTAATCATATCGATTGCGGCATCCATATCCTTCATATCTGTACCACAAACGCTTACAGCACCATCATCTGTGATATCAATCTTCACACCTGTTCTTGCAATGATTTCGTTAATGGTCTTACCTCTCTGACCAACAACATCACCAATCTTTTCAGGATCAATCTTAATCTGTACAATCTTAGGAGCAAACTCGCCAACTTCTTTACGAGGCTCTGCGATTGCCGGTTTCATGCAGTTATCCATGATGAAGAGTCTCGCTTCTCTACATCTTGCAATTGCACCTTCCACGATTTCTCTTGTAAGACCGTGAATCTTAATATCCATCTGAATTGCAGTAATACCATCTGTTGTACCTGTAACCTTAAAGTCCATATCACCGAAGAAATCTTCAAGGCCCTGGATATCTGTTAACAATACAAAATCATCGTCTGTTTCACCTGTTACAAGACCGCAGGAAATACCTGCAACCATCTTCTTGATAGGAACACCTGCAGCCATAAGAGACATACAGGATGCACAGGTAGATGCCATGGAAGTAGAACCGTTAGATTCAAATGTTTCAGATACGGTACGAATTGCATACGGGAATTCTTCCTCAGAAGGAAGCACTGCAACAAGCGCCTTCTCTGCCAATGCACCGTGACCGATTTCACGACGTCCCGGTCCGCGGCTTACCTTTGTTTCACCCACAGAATATGCAGGGAAATTGTAGTGGTGCATATATCTCTTTGCCTTCTCGTTGTCATCAAGACCATCAATCTTCTGTACTTCTGACAAAGGTGCCAATGTACATACGTTACAAATCTGTGTCTGTCCACGTGTAAACATAGCAGAACCATGTACACGGGGAATGATATCTACTTCAGCTGCAAGACGACGAATCTGTGTCATTTCACGACCGTCAGGACGCTTGCTGTCTTTCAAAATCATCTTTCTTACAGTCTTTTTCTGATACTGGTAGATTGCTTCTCCCAATACCGGAAGCCAGTCTTCCTTCTCAGCAAAAGCTTCTTCCAATTTAGCGGTAATAACACGGATATTCTCTTCTCTTACCTGTTTTTCATCGGTAAATACGGCTTCTTCCATCTCTGCAGGAGGAACGATTTCCTTAATTGCAGCAAACATTTCCTCAGGAATTGCACAGCTTGTATATTCATGTTTTGCCTTACCAACTTCTTTTACAATATCATTAATCCAAGCAATCAAAGTCTGGTTTACATCATGCGCCATATAAATTGCTTCAATCATTTTGGCTTCCGGCACTTCATTTGCACCGGCTTCAATCATAATTACTTTCTCAGAAGTAGATGCAACAGTTAACTGAAGGTCGCCGTTCTTCCACTGTTCCTGATTCGGGTTAATGATAAATTCACCATCAACAAGACCTACCTGTGTGGTTGCACAAGGTCCGCAGAAAGGAATGTCTGAAATACAGGTTGCTACTGCGGAACCAATCATTGCAACAAGCTCCGGACGGCAATCCGGGTCAACGCTCATAACAAGGTTGTTTAATGTAACGTCATTTCTGTAATCCTTCGGGAACAAAGGACGCATAGGACGGTCAATAACACGGCTTGTAAGAATTGCATTCTCAGATGCTTTTCCTTCTCTCTTATTAAATCCGCCGGGGATTTTACCTACGGAATATAATTTTTCTTCATACTCTACACTAAGAGGAAAAAAATCAATTCCGTCTCTGGGCTTCTCACTTGCTGTTGCAGTAGAAAGCACTGTTGTGTTGCCATAGTGCATAAAAGCTGCACCGTTTGCCTGTGCAGACACTCTGCCGATATCTACGGAAAGAGTACGGCCTGCAAGTTCAATACTAAAAGTCTTGTACATTTCTCTTCTCCTTTATTAAGTAATATATTGATAGGCAGAAGAGCCGAAACTACTACAAAACACACAACATTTCGTTATATACTTTGGAGTGGTCTCGGAAGCACCTTCTACCTCAACTACCAAATCAAATCATCTCCCGAGGGAGTCATGAGTTATTTATCCTCACGGATTTTTAAACATTATGGGAATCTCCCATACGATAAAAAGGCGGACAAAACTGTCCGCCTTCTCTTTACAATTACTTTCTGATTCCAAGTCTTTCAATCAAAGAACGGTATCTTTCGATGTCAGTTTTCTTTAAATAGTCAAGTAAACCACGTCTCTGACCTACCATTTTAAGAAGACCTCTTCCAGAATGGTAATCCTTGGGATTTTCTTTCATATGAGCTGTGAGTTCACGAATTCTCTCTGTAAGAATTGCAATCTGAACTTCAGGTGAACCAGTATCACCTTCACATCTTGCATACTCAGCAATAATTGCCTGTTTCTTTTCTTTTGATATCATAGCGATAACCTCCTTTTTTTTATTTTACACCGTAACAAAGCAATAGGTCGGAGTGTCCTAAAACTCAGTCACGGAATTCATACTGAATTAGTATAGCATACAGATTCTTTTCTGTAAACCCCTTTTTTAATCAACTAAAATAGAACGTGCACAAAGCGGTGTACGATAATTTACATTAGAAATCTTAATACCTTCACGCTTGTTACTTGCGTGAACCACCTGACCGTTACCGATATATATCGCAACATGGTTAATGGTCTTTCCTTTTCCGTAAAAAACCAGGTCGCCGGCTTTAATTTCACTCATGGAAACCGCCGTTCCGCATTTAGCCTGAGAACCCGAATAATGCGGTAATGTCACACCATATTTCTTAAATACACTTAATACAAAACCGGAACAATCGGCACCTTTCGTAAGACTCGTTCCTCCCCAGACATAAGGATTTCCGATAAACTGTTTCGCATACTGGCACAAGTCAACGCGAACATCAGACACGCCTTCGCCATAAAGAAGTTCTGTCATTGTGATTGCCGTTCCAAGAGACTCTTCTATCTCAACAAACTCGGAAGAAACATACACAGCCTCATCGTCAAGATATACTTCTACCCATCCGTCGTCAAGCACAGCTGAAACTTCAAGTGCTTCACCTGTCGCAACCTGCGTAATGATTTCAGATTCCACATTCGGTTCCTGTCTGACGTTCAATCCGTTTGTATTTGAAACAGCCATCGGTGATACAATTGACTTTGCCTGTTTAAAAGCATCTACCCCTGTTAAAAGATAGTCCAGGCAAGCATAGCCTTCGACTTCTCCCGACTTAATCTGAGCCCATTTTCCGTCCGGCATGATTTTAAGAATCTCACATGCTGTATTATTAGACATTTTACCAACAAGCTTACCGCTTTCATTTGGTTCTTTTCTAACATTTAAATGGTTATCTACTTTGGCAATACCTAAATTTGTATAACCCCAGAAATCAACATTTTCAATATCCGAAGGAGCAATTTTGCTTACGTCACAAGCATTATCAAGCACCTCTGCAACACCCGCTTCGGTAAACTGATCCGGGATTTCAACATTATGTACTTCCTCAGCCTGTTCAGCCGTTTCACTTACAACACCTTCTTCTGTATTATCAACAGACGAAGTTGCAACCGCAGGCATGTCCTTAACACCGACCAATGCGGCGGTAAGCGCTATTGTGATTGCAACCACTCCAATTCTTTTTATATATCTATAAAACATAAGTCATCTCCAATTTATATTAAACACTTTAAAAAGCAAATTGTTACAAAATTGTTACAATATAAATTATACTCATTTTTATAGTTATGTCAACAAGTTTTCAGGATTTCGTTCTTGTTAAAATTTGACTATTATTTCAAGCGATTCTTAATTTCAACGGAGTATACCTGTCCGTCTTTTACATAAACCTTTACTTCTCCGTTGTCATCATCCGCTTGTTTAATATAGTAATAATCATAATCTTCCGACTTTTCATATTCATAATTTTCTAACAATGCAAGAAAATCATTTTCAGACATTCCGGGATACAAGCCACCGCTGCATTCAAAGCTGTCAACTTCTCCGTAAACATCGAAATCAACACTTTGTACCCAGCAATTACGTACAATTGTTCCGTAATCAGCAATATTTTTGATTGTAACCACCATGGAATTCTTTTTGTATTTAATAGTTATAACTCCGCTTCCGCCGCTTCCGATTTCAGTTGAAAGAGTTTCTTCATCAACTTCAAAGCCATGATCAATCATATACTGAAGCGGGCATGCCACACTGTAAAGAACACCATCCAATTCAAACTGTTTATCATAAACACTGTCACTTAATGAAGTAGGGGGCTGATAGTTCTTCACCTCATCAGGTGTATCTTCATTGATTTCATAATTTCCGCCCTCTAATTCAACCATATTTTCAAGTTCAACTTCTCTAAGCCATCCTGTTTCTTTATCAACAGTCAATTTAACTCCGTTATAAATATCCAATTCGTAAGAAAGATTCCATGTATAATCGGTTTCCAATTCGTCAGTCGGTTCTCCGTAAGCATTTATAATATCTTCTCTTGTAGACTTGCCGGCAACAATTCCTCCCGGAAGCTCAATCACACAATCTTCATCAAAATTATATCCCTGACTAAGATTAAATTCAGAAATAGCACAATCTTCTAATGCAGCATTATTCGGTGTGAGGTTTGCAATACTTGTATGAATTCTCAAATCACCCTTTTCCCAATACTGTGAAAATGTATACTGGTTGGATTTCAGTTCTACCGTACGATCGCCATCAAACTCCCATCCCTTGGCTTCAAAATCCTTAAACCACATCGGAACCTGGTATACTTCTCCGTCAAGTGCAAACTTAAAAGAATAGATATCATCTCCCAGTTCTGTATTATAATCTGCTGATGCTCTCGAAGACTCTTCTTCCTGCGGCTCTGCAGCAGTATCAGAATCATTCTCTAAATCATCGTCTTCATCAAACTCCTCTTCTGTTTCAGATTCATCTTCGAAATCAAATTCTTCATTCTCCGTTTCTGCCACTTCCGAATCTTTCTGCAAAGAATCTACCGCTAACTTTGCCAACTTACCGCAGCCTCCCAAAGAAAGACACAAACCGGCAATCCCGATTAATGCAACCACTTTTTTTGCTCTTTTTGCAATTAATTTTTTCATAAATTCCTCACGAAATCAATTTTCTTCTATTAAATTGATCCCGCCACTCCTTTCTTTTATTGTTCTTTCGTTTATGATATTATCATTTATAAACTATATTGTCAAGCTTTTTTATAAAAACACCCTCAAATTTCGAAACAATCAAATTGTCCCAAACATGAGGGTGCTCCAAAAGGATTAACTCTTATGAATTTCCTTTAATTCCTTCGTTATATTTTTCTTTTGTCATTGCATATGCAATATTTACTGCATGATCCGATACTCTTTCCAAGCCTGAAACGATATCACTGAAAAGCATACCTGCCTGAGCAGAACATTCATTACGTGTCATACGCTGCACATGTGCAATCTGAATTTCTTCTTCAAGTTTATCTACTTGTTCTTCCAAAGAATCAACTTCTTTCAGGTACTGTTCGCCGTGATGTGCAAATACCTCAATTGCATAATGCATATTCTTATTAATCAATTCCATCATCTGATTCAACTCTTCAAAGGACTGCTGACTGAATTTAACATCACGTTCTTTACGAAGCTTTGCCGCATCAACAACATTTACCGCATGATCTCCGATACGTTCAATATCATTTACCACATGGAACAAAGCACCAATACTCTTTAAGTCTTCAATCGGAAGCGGTGTCTGATTGATTTTAACAAGATAATCAGTTATGGAATGACTCAAGAAATTAATATTCTCTTCAACATTATATACTTCCTTGATGTCATCCTCGTCAAGTGTAACCAGCGCATTCATCGCGCGATTCAGATTATCACTGGAAAGGCTTGCCATACGTTCAATCTCATTAATAACTTCCACCACCGCTGTTGCCGGATTAAATACCACTTTATCACCGATAAATTGTAACTGAAAGTTATCATGATATCCCACTTTCTCATCTTTACCGGGCACAATCAGGTAAGTAGCTTTCACAAGAAAGCTTGAGAACGGTAACAGAATAACAACCTGGAATACTTTAATAATTGTATGTGAGTTCGCAACAAATCGACCGGGATCCTGATGCGACAACTCTAAAATCAAATTAATAATCGGTGTTCCCGCAATCATCAAAATCAAAAAAACAACCAAAGATCCGACAAGGTTAAAAAGGAAATGTATCAATGCAGCTCGCTTTGCATCTTTCATACCTGCAAGGGAAGCAATCAATGCCGTCACACAGGAACCCATATTACAACCAAGAATGATGAAAAGACAAATCGGCAGATTCAACATTCCCTGTTGCGCAAGCAACAATACAATACTTACAGTAACCGATGAACTCTGGATAATACTGGTTACGATAAATCCGACAAGAACCGCAATGAACGGATTTGTAAGAGAAGCAAACAACTCTGCAATCTGCGGACTGGTCTTCAATCCCTCCATGGACTGGCTCATCAAAGAAAGACCAAGAAACAAAACACCAAAACCGACAAGAATATCACCAATCTTGGTAATCGTGTCCTTCTTAAAGAACATAATCATAATGACACCCATTAACAAAAATAACGGTGCGTACTGTGATAAATTAAATGAAACCAGCTGTGAAGTAACCGTAGTACCAATATTTGCACCCAAGATAACTCCGACCGCCTGATAAAGATTCATCAAACCGGAGTTAACAAAACTGACTACCATAACAGTACATGCGGATGATGACTGTACAACACCGGTAAAAATAATACCTACAATGATACCGGCAAACTTATTTTTAGTGAAAAACTCCAAAACACTACGTAACTTAGCACCGGCACTTTTTTCGATTGATTCGCTCATCATTTTCATTCCGAGAAGAAAAAGTCCCAACCCGCCGGCAAGTAAAATCATGTCGTCAATTAATTGTCCTATTGTCATAGTAATCTCCTTTATCTCAAGTTCATCACAGCCAATAAATATTTACATATTTTTTACATCAATTTTGATTTTATTTGAAACATAATTGAAAGTCCATACTCATTTTTTCACAAAAATAAAATTCGTCTTTTTAACCAGTTTGAGAAGTATATTCCAGAGTATTTTTTTACATTTTATCTAAATAAAACGCTCGAAAAGTTTATGAAAATCAAATGCGGCCTTTTTATCCTTTGCAATCTGACGTTGAAGTTTTTCCAAACTGTCAAATTTGCATTCTTTTCGAAGCATGGCACAAAAATAGACCTTAATTTGCTTTCCGTAACACGAAACGGAAACATCCAGCAGATGCGTCTCAAGGCAATAAGCCTCATGCTCAGAGACCGTAGGTTTCCACCCGATATTTGTAACAGAAGGATACTTTATTCCGTCCACTTCCGTAAATGTTACATAAACACCATCCGGCGGAAGTAACTTATCCTGCGAAGGAACAATGTTACAGGTAGGAAATCCGAGTGTTCTTCCGATATGATTTCCTTCGCAAACCACACCGCTAACCATGTAATCACGCCCCATCAAAAAAGTCGCCCTTTCAATCTCACCAAATGTAATAGCATCCCGCAAAAACGAAGCACTGATTTCCTCTTCTTCCACGCACAATTTGGGGTGCACCTGCAGATGATAGGAATACTCTCTTTCTTTTTCTTCCAAAAACTCAACAGTGCCTTTCCCTTTATATCCAAAAGAAAGGTCTCTGCCCGCCACAAGGCGTTTCATGTTCAGTTGTCCTATAAGCACTTTTTTAAGAAACGTATCCGCTTCCATCGTTGCGGTTTCTTCATCAAACGGATATAGCACATATAAATCCACGCCCCACGAAGCAAGTATTTCCTGTTTTTCCGCTTCTGTCAAAACAAATTTGCCATCCTGACGTCCGAAAAAGACTTCCGGACTGGGTAAAAAAGAAAACACAACACTTTTCAACCCGAATGCCTTGGAACGTACCAGATCATCCACAATCATTTTATGACCTTTATGCAAACCATCAAATTTACCGATTGAAACAGCACAAGGCTCTTTCAAACAAAAATCTTTTCCTTGAATAACCTGCATATCTATCTCCTCTAAAAATGGTAAAAGAACAATTTTACCGGTTTGTATGCCTGTTTTACTTCATTGTATTCATAAATACCGTAAAAGCAACTTTTTTGTTCATCATATACACGTATCTTTTCAATCCCGCAATCTTCACGCTCAAACTTCATCCATTCATGTAAGAGATAATTACCATTATCTGCATTCTTAATATATGCTTCCTTCACTAAAGCAGCCGGCAAGGCATGAAACACATAATCAACCGGAATCAGGATTTCTTTCAAACGCCCTGCATCACGGATTTCTTCCACTTCCCGCAAGGTATGTGCCGAATCATAAGTAAATCCCGAAGTTTCCAAACGTACGAGTTCCTTCATGGCACCGCCGCAGCCAAGCTTCAAACCAATATCATGACAAAGAGTTCTGATATAAGTCCCTTTCGAACAAGTTACCTTCATAACTACTTCCGGCAGATTTACAGCTTCAATCTCAATTGAAGAAATTGTAATTTCACGCGCTTTACGTTCTACCTCAATTCCCTCTCGTGCCAAATCACACAATTTCTTTCCGTTAACTTTTAACGCTGAATACATCGGCGGAACCTGCATTCCCGGACCGATAAAAGAAGTAATTGCTTCGCGCACGTTTGCTTCAGAACACAACACCTCTTTTTCGGCAAGAATCGTTCCGCTTGTATCTTGCGTATCGGTTGTAATACCAAGCATTAAAGTTGCCCGATATACTTTGTTCGTATCCATCAGCATATCACACAATTTCGTTGCACAACCCAAACAAACCGGAAGCACTCCCGTTGCATCGGGATCGAGTGTTCCGGTATGTCCGATTTTCTTTTGCTTACAGATACCTCTCATTTTGGCAACCACATCAAAAGAAGTAAAATCTTTTTCTTTATTAATTATGATAATTCCATCCATTTATAAGTCATCCTCAATCAACACAAGAATCTGATTCAAAATTTTCTCAGGTTCTCCCTTGGCATAAAATCCGGCAGCTCTTTTATGTCCGCCACCGCCAAAATTCACCGCAACGCGTGCAACATCGACCTTTTGTACGGAACGCAGACTCACCTTATAAGTACATGCATTCATCTGGTACATAAATATTGCACACTCTACGCCCTTGGTAATCCGAAGCTGATTAATCACACCATCAAAATCGTTATTGTCAATCTGCATCTCTTTCATGGTTTTAATGTCCATGAAGCCGAAAATAACACGATTTTCCAGAAAAAGCCGGCTTTCCAAAAGAATTCTGCCTAAAGCAAGATTTTGAGAATAAGTTTTTTCATAAAATGTTTTATCAATCAAATCAGTAAAATCAAAATCATATTCCAAAAGCTTCGCAACAATTCTTAACGTTTTCGGAGAGGTGTTGGAATATTTAAATATTCCGGTGTCATGCGCAATGCCTAAATAAACGGCCGTCGCAATTTGTTTATCTATATATTCTTCTTCCATCAAATCAAAGATCAGCTCACTCGCAGAACTGGCTTCCGGCACAACATAGTTGACCATTGCGCACCCGTTTTCATTACTTACATGATGGTCTATGTTAATGGTCTTTTTCGCATTTTTAAAATATTTTTCCGCACTACCGATACGATTTTCTACCGTATCCACAACAATAAAAACTTCCGGGTCTGGTTTGTCGCAAGAAGTACAAAACGAATCTACTCCCGGAACACAGGAAAAAGCCGGCGAAAGAGGTTCAGAAAAAACCGTCACCTCTGCTTCCGGCAATCTCTTTTTCAAGTACAGGGACAACGCAAGCGTCGCCCCTATACAATCACCATCCGGCTTAATATGTCCTGATATTCCTATTGTTTTTTCACCACGGCATTCTGCCACAATATCAATCATATTTTGAAACCTCATTCTTCTGTTTCATCATGTTCTTCTGCTTCTCTCTGATGTATCGGTGCATTCACTTCATCAATCAGCTTTGACATGTTAATTCCGTATTCTACACTCTGGTCCATTATAAATCGGATTTCCGGTGTATTTCGAAGATTGATTTTTTTAGCCAACTGATTTCTGATAAATCCGACTGCACTGTTTAATCCGGCCAATGTATCCGCCTGTGACTGTGCATCTCCCAAAACACTGATAAAAGCTTTGGCTGATTTCAAATCAGGAGCCACTTCCACTTCCATAACCGTAGTCATGGGATTGATACGGGGATCTTTCAATTCGCTGCGGATAATTTCCGCAAGAACCCTCTGTACCTCCCCATTGATACGTGTATTCTTAATACTGTTTTTTCTCATTATCTGGGCACCTCTTCCATTACATATGCCTCAACAATATCAAATTCCTTCATCTGGTCAAATCCGTCAAATACAAGACCACATTCGAAACCTGCTTTTACTTCCTTTACATCATCTTTGAAACGCTTTAAGGACGCAAGCTTACCTTCGTAAATCTGTTCTCCTTCACGTGTAATACGAACCAGACAGTTTCTCTGGAACATACCATCCAGAATAAAGGAACCGGCAATATTACCGATTGCAGAAGCCTTGAATATCTGACGAACTTCTGCATGACCGATTACCTTCTCCTCAAATACAGGATCAAGCATACCCTTCATTGCAGCTTCCACATCTTCGATTGCCTGATAAATGACACTGTAAAGACGAACATCAACGCCTTCCTTCTCAACTGTATCTTTTGCCATATTATCAAGTCGAACATTGAAACCGATAATAATCGCCTTTGCAGCACTTGCGAGAATAACGTCAGATTCGTTAATTGCACCAACACCGCCATGAATAACCTTAACAGCAACTTCTTCGTTGGAAAGTTTCACAAGACTCTGTTTCACAGCCTCCACACTACCCTGTACGTCTGCCTTAACAATAAGATTCAATTCTTTCAAATTGCCGGCCTGAATCTGTGAAAACAAATCATCCAGACTCATCTTTGTCTTTGTATCTTCAAGTTTCTTAATCTTATTCTGCTGCACAAATGTATCAGCATAGAATTTAGCATCCTTATCACTTTCATGTGCAATAAAGATTTCACCTGCATTCGGTACATCATTCAAACCAAGAATTTCAACCGGTGTTGAAGGTGTTGCTTCTTTCACGCGTGCGCCGTCATTGGTGATCATCGCACGAACTTTACCGTGTGATGCCCCTGCTGAAATATAATCACCCACATGGAGTGTACCTTTTTGTACAAGAACCGTTGCGACAGGTCCACGACCCTTATCAAGTTTTGCTTCAATCACAAGACCTCTTGCATTTCTCTTTGCATTAGCCTTTAATTCAAGCATTTCTGATGTCAGGCAAACCATTTCAAGAAGGTTTTCAATTCCCTGCCCCTTCTTCGCTGAGATAGGAACAAAAATAGTATCACCACTCCATTCCTCACTGGTAAGTTCATGTTCTACAGCAAGTTCATTCATAAGACTTGCAATGCTCGGATAATCCGACATTTTCTTTGTCTTATCATCAAAATCATAACCGATACGGTCACACTTATTGACTGCAATAATGATAGGAACACCGGCAGCTTTGGCATGGTTAATTGCTTCTTTTGTCTGGGGCATAACGCCATCGTCTGCAGCAACAACAAGAATTGCAATATCTGTTGCATTTGCACCACGCATACGCATAGCGGTAAATGCCTCATGTCCCGGTGTATCAAGGAATGTGATCTTCTTAAATACCTTCGGATTCTGTGACACGCCGTCATTTTTCATTTCTACCTGTACCATATAAGCACCGATGTGCTGTGTAATACCGCCTGCTTCTCCTTCAATAACGTGTGTTTTACGAATGGCATCCAACAAAGAGGTTTTACCATGGTCAACGTGACCCATTACACAAATAACAGGAGGACGTTCTGTTAAGTTTTCTTCTGCTTCTTCTTCCTCTTTCAGAAGCTCTTCAATAACATCGACCTTGATCTCACGTTCACAAATAATATCATATTCAATTGCAATTTCTTCTGCTTTTTCAAAAGAAATTTCAGAGTTAACCGTATAGATTTCGCCTTTCAGGAATAACTTTTTAATCAATGCAGAAGGCTGCAACTTCATCTTATCTGCAAGTTCCTTCATGGTAAGCTCATCAGGAATGGTGATAACCTTGATGTCATCTTCTACCGTTTCCTGTACCTTCTTTTCAGGCTTAATGAAAGCACCCGGTTTTACTTTGCCTTTATTCTTGCGGTCACCATCTTCATAGATAGAATCGCGCTTATTGTTCTTTTTATCTTTTTCCTGACTGATTCGACGTTTTTCTTCGTCTCTGTGCTTCTCAGGCTCTACAACCGGCGAATCTCCGCCAAACATTCTGTTTGATGCTTTTTTATTACTGAAGCGATTATCTCTTGAAGGTCTTTCGTCTGCATCTTTGTCTTTATTAAAGCCACCCTGATTATAACCGCCCTGATTGCGATTATAGCCGCCCTGGTTACGGTCGTTTCTCTCGCCACGGTTAAAACCGCCCTGATTGCGGTCGTTTCTCTCACCGCGGTTAAAACCACCCTGATTACGGTCATTTCTTTCGCCACGATTAAAGCCACCCTGATTACGGTCATTTCTCTCACCACGGTTAAAACCGCCCTGATTGCGGTCGTTTTTCTCGCCGCGATTGAAATTCCCCTGTCCTCTTTCCTGCTGTGCGGGGCGTTCCGTAACCGGAGTAGTCTGTACCGGTTGCTGTACTTCCGCCTGCTGTACAGGTTTAGTCTGAGGCTGTGCCTGTGTCTCAGCTACTGCAACGGGTTTTTCAGTTTTTGGTTTATTTGACTGCACGCCTTTTCCCGGCACAAAAGTTGTTGTCGGTGTAGGAGAAGGCGGGGTTGTCGGTCTGATTAACTGTGCCGCAGGACGGGGATTAAATCCCTTTTGCTGATTATTATTTTTCTGTAGCTGAGCAGGACGTTGCTGAGGATTACGGTTTTGTCCTCCGTTTCCCGTTGCACCGGGTCTTTGCTGATTTCCTGAAACAAAAATAATTTTTTTCTTTTTGGGTTGCGCTTCCGTTGCACCTTCTGTCTTCTTTTCTGCAGTAGGCGCTTCTGTCTTTGTGCTTTCTTTCTTTTCTTCTTTTACAGGTTCTGCCTTGGGTTCTTCTTTCTTTGTTTCCGCCTTCGGCACTGCTCCTCCTGAAATATTCTTTCTCACAACACTTTCAGCCTGTACGTCAAGAATCTTTTGCGGGCTTTTGTAGGCATAGCCGTTTGCCTGCAGAACAGCAATTACTTCTTTGCTGGTTGTATTTAATTCTTTTGCAAGTTCGCTTATATTCATTTAGTTACCTCCGTAATTAATGTTGAAGTTTCCATCAATCCGATGATTTTGTTTGCAAATCCTTCGTCCGTTACTGCCACTGCCGCCCTGATTTCTTTACCGATACAATGTCCGAGTGTTTCCTTTGTACCGTAATAAATCAAAGGCACATGATAAAAATGGCACATATCACTATAATTCTTCTTTGAACCGTCAGACACATCCTTCGCCACTACAACAAGCATAGCTCCTCCGGATTTCACGGTCTTTTCAACCATAAACTCTCCGCTTACGGTTTTGCGCGACCTTGTCGCCAGGCCGAGCATCGATAAAATTTGATCCCTACTCAATCTCTGCAAACTCCTTTTCCAAACCATCATAGATATCAGATGAAAGACTCATTTTGAAAGAGCGTTCCAAACCTCTGTTTTTTCTGGCTTTTTTTAAGCACTCCATACTTTTACACAGATATGCGCCCCTTCCGTTCTTCTTTCCGGTCACATCCAGAACAATCTCCTCTTCCGGTGTTTTAAGGACACGCATCATGGTATTCTTTTGTTTCATTTCCATACAGCCGACACACTGTCGCATTGGGACTTTTTTGTTCATTCGGACCACCTTCTTTTCTTTATGCTTCGTCTACGGAGCTATCTTCATAATCTGCTTCTTCCGCATATTCTTCTGCATATTCTTCATCATACTCAGCATATCCGTCTTCGTCATACTCATAATCTTCATAACGGAAACCATATGCATCTTTAGCCTGGGTTTCACTCTTAATATCAATCTTGTAACCTGTCAGCTTTGCCGCAAGACGTGCATTCTGACCTTCTTTACCAATTGCAAGAGACAACTGATAATCAGGAACCACAACTTTGGCAGTCTTTTCATCAGGATCCGCAAATACAGCAACTATCTGCGCCGGTGAAAGTGCATTCTGAATCAGATTTCCGGGGTTCTCATCCCAGTTAATAATATCAATCTTTTCACCGCCGAGTTCATCAACAATTGCATTTACTCTGGCACCGTTTAAACCTACACATGCGCCAACCGGATCAACATTAGGATTATTGGAATAAACTGCCATCTTTGTTCTGCTACCCGGTTCTCTTGCAATGCTCTTGATTTCAACTGTACCGTCTTTTATTTCTGTTACTTCTGATTCAAATAATCTCTTAACGAAATCAGGATGTGTACGGCTTACAAGAATTCTGGGCCCCTTGGAAGTAGATTTCACTTCAAGAATATATACCTTAATTCTGTCTGTCGGACGGAAATGTTCACCCTTCACCTGTTCAGACTCATTTAAAATCGCATCTGCCTTACCAAGATTGATGGAGATGTTACGACCAAGGTATCTTTGTACAACACCTGTGATAATATCTTTTTCTTTTGCATGGAACTGGTTGAATACAACACTTCTCTCTTCTTCACGGATTTTCTGCAGAATTACGTTTTTCGCATTCTGTGTTGCAATTCGTCCGAATTCCTTAGACTTAATTTCAACATGTACAACGTCGCCAACTTTTGACTTCTTTGCAATCTTCTTTGCATCTTCTAAAGTAATCTGAAGCATATCATCTTCAATTTCTTCTGCGGTTTCAACAACTTCTTTTTCCGCATATACTTTAAAATCACCGGTCTCACGGTTAATTTCTACCTTTACGTTGTCTGCTTTTCCAAAATGGTTTTTGCATGCAAGCATCAAAGAATTCTCAATCGCTTCAAAAAGTGTTTCTTTACTGATTTCTTTCTCCTTTTCAAGGATATTTAATGCTTCCATTAATTCTTTGTTCATTTTTTGTCTTTTCCTCCTATCAATACGTTAATGATTTATTCTCTATGCTTCTAAAAATCAAATGCCAATCGGATAACTGCAACATCTGTTCTCTGAAATACCATTTCGCCGTTATCATTTACGATGGTAATGGTATCCTTATCAAATGCCTGCAGTGTTCCTGCAAATTCTTTGCATTTATCAATCGATTTGTATGTTTTCAATTCAACATCCTCCCCGATACTTCTTTCAAGATGCTTATCCTTTTTCAACACTCTTCCAAGTCCGGGACTGCTCACTTCCAATATATAAGCTTCCTCAATAAAATCTTCTGCATCAAGTGCATCCGACAACGCACGACTGACAGCTTCGCAGTCATTGATATTTACACCGTCCGGCTTATCAATATAAGCTCTTAAGTAAAAATCACTTCCTTCTTTCACAAATTCGATATCATAGATTTCTACCTGATTTGCGTCTGCGATGGGAAGTAAAAGTGCCTCGCATTTCTGCTCATAGACATCTCTTTTTGCCATTTGATTTCTCCTTCCTTTTCCTTATTACAAAATGAAAAGTGGACTTCGCAGTCCACTTTACATCATGCTAGTATTTAATTCTATTTAACCATACCACTCAGAAATAAGAATGTCAAGAGTTAAAATATGATTGATTTATGTACAAACCATGAATTTTTTCTTCATATATTATTTTTTACTTGTCATTGTACTTTTAATCGTGATATTATATTTTTGGTTAAGTTTTATCATAAACTAGACATTAATAGAAAGGTGGCGAAATATGGAATTTAATAAGTATTGCGAAATCACACCCGATATTATTCGTTTAGCGAATATGTGTGGCGAAGCCGGAGTCATTGATTCCGAACTTTTTACAAGATATGATGTCAAGAGGGGGTTGCGAGACTTAAACGGTAAGGGCGTTCTTGCCGGACTTACACACATTTCTGATGTAAGAGCAAACAAATTGGTGGATGGCGAGCAAATCCCGACACACGGTGAACTATTTTACCGCGGATATAACGTAAAAGATTTGGTAAACGGTTTTGCATCCGTAGACAGATTCGGTTACGAAGAAATTACATATCTTCTACTTTTTGATAAACTTCCTAATACGGAAGAACTTGAAAACTTCAAAAAAATGCTTGCAGGCTATCGTACACTTCCCACAAGTTTTGTTCGTGACATTATCATGAAAGCTCCCAGTAAGGATATGATGAACACTCTTGCCAGAAGCGTATTAACACTTTATTCTTATGATGACCGTGCTGATGACACCACACTTCCGAATGTTTTACGTCAATGTCTGCAGTTAATCAGCTTGTTCCCGTCGCTTGCAATTTACGGATATCAGGCATATAACCACTATCATGACGGAAACAGCTTATTTATTCACAGTCCGAAACCGGAACTCTCTACAGCAGAGAACCTTTTACATATGTTAAGACCCGACAGTAAGTACACACCACTTGAAGCGCAGTTGCTTGATATCGCACTTGTTCTTCATATGGAACACGGCGGTGGTAACAACTCCACATTCACAACACATGTTGTTACTTCTACATTAACCGATACATACTCTGCTATAGCTGCTGCAATCGGCTCGTTAAAAGGTCCTCGCCACGGTGGTGCAAACATCAAAGTAGTCCAGATGTTTGACGAAATGAAAAAAGAAGTCAAAGACTGGAAAGATGAAGATGAAGTTTCTGCATATTTAAAGAAGCTTCTTCACAAAGAAGCGTTCGACCATGCAGGATTAATCTACGGTGTCGGTCATGCTATTTATTCCAAGTCAGATCCCCGTGCTACACTTTTCAAACAGTATGTACAGGAACTTTCTTCGGAGAAAGGTTTGGATGCTGAGTTTGAACTTTATTCCCTTGTAGAACGTCTTGCTCCCGAGATTATTGCTACAGAGCGCAAGATGTACAAAGGCGTCAGCATCAATGTGGACTTCTATTCCGGATTTGTTTATAACATGCTCGGTCTTCCGAATGAACTTTATACGCCGATGTTTGCAATCGCACGTATTGTAGGTTGGAGTGCTCACCGCTTGGAAGAACTTTCTAATAACGGTAAAATCATCCGTCCTGCATACAAACCGATATGTACAGACAAAGACTATATTGATTTATCAATAAGAAAATAAAACAAAAACACATCGCATTTCGAGGCAGTTTATTTCCTCTATTTGCGATGTGTTTTAAATTTCATAATTAATTATCACTTTTTGCCGGGATATCTTTGACTGAGTAATCAATCTGTATTCCATCAATCTCATTCAATTCTTCCCATGTATGACAAATTCTTTGTGCAATTCTCTCTCCATTTTCAGGACTTGCATTCATCAGAAGTACTACATACTGGAAACTGCTGTACTGTGTCGTAACATCCCCTTGTCTTAAGGATACAACGATTGCACGTTCCAATTCTCTCATTGCGTCATTTAAAATCTCAGGAGAAATGCCTCTGTTTTTGATGTAGTTTAAAGTAAACAATGCCATCTGCACATCTTGCCCTGTTCGTCCCATACTTCTGGAAACAAACTGATAAATATGTTTAAACCCATCATATTCTACACGGTAAGCACCTTCTACCCGATTTCTTTCAGTAACCACCTGTTGAAGTTTTTCCATATCAACCGTATGATTTTCAACGCTTCTTCTCTCAATTGAAGAAGTATCTTTCTGAATTCGGAAAAAATGATAGTTATTTTTACCGTTTTGCTTCACATGGTAAAGCGCCTTATCCGCCTTTGAATATAAACTCAAATAATCAGTTCCGTCTTCCGGTGCAGTTGCAACTCCGATTGAAACAGAAAGTTCTACATCAGCGTTGACACTTTCACTCACTTCATTTTCCATTCGTTCAATGACCATGGTACAATAATCACGCACTTCTTCAGGGGAGTAATCACCTTTTAAAAATGCAACAAACTCATCGCCGCCGATACGGGCAACAACATCACGCGGACCGACAGAATTCTGCAACACATCCGCAAAACGTACCAGAACTGCATCTCCCATAATATGTCCGTACGAATCATTGACTGATTTAAAATTATCTACATCAAAGATAAAAAAGACACCTTTCTCAGTTCCTGTTGCAAGATAACGTTCAATTTCATCCTCTATATGTTTTCTGTTCCAAAGACCGGTAAGCGCATCTTTTCTGGCGCTGATTGAAAGATTTTTACGCAAATCCTCAATCTGCAGAATTTTATCAATACGACTCAACATTACACCCGGTTCAAATGGTTTCAGAATGAAATCCATCGCGCCCATTTTTAATCCTTTGATTTCACTTTCACGCTGGTCGTCTACAGTCAAAAACACAACCGGGATATTGGCAGTCTCCGGATTGGATTTGATTATTTCAAGCGTCTGATACCCGTCCATTTCAGGCATCCTGATATCAAGCAATATCAAATCCGGTTTTGCTTTTTGCAAAAAATTAATTGCCTGAGCTCCTGATTTAGCCATAGAAAGCTTGTATTGATCCTGCAGAACTTCTGCTGCACATTTTAAATTGGTCGTAACATCATCTACTATGAGAATATGCTTTGTTTTCTCCATAGGGTTCCCCACCATTCACTAATTCAAAAATGCTAAAACTTCCTTTACCATCTCTTCTTTATCACATACCGTATCATGTAACACTTCAGCGGTACGAATCTCCTCAATTGCAGGAGGAACAGCCACATTGGCAATTTCAGAAAGCTGATCAATTAATTCGAAATCAGATTTATCCTCAATATTTCCAACAAGTGCTTCCATTACACTTCTGGTAAACTTGAAGCAGCTGGCCGTAGAAACAATCACGTTCGGAGTAGTATCCTTATTCTCTTCACGATATCTTCTGTAAACGGTTGCCGCTACCGCTGTATGAGTATCCATTACATAACCTGTCTTCTTATAAACATCTGCAATGGTTTCTGCAACCTCATTTTCTTTCGCATATCCGCCAACGAAATCAGACAAGTTCTCTTTCATGCTATCAGTAATATCATACTTACCGTTCTTTGAAAGTGAAGACATCATTTCTCTGTTCAAATCAGCATTTTCATTTGCAATGAAATAAATCAAACGCTCTAAATTGCTGGAAATCAAAATATCCATTGAAGGTGAAGTTGTCAAAATAAATTCTCTGTTTCTGTCATAACAGCCTGTTTCAAAGAAATCAAACAACACCTTATTCTCATTGGATGCACAAATTAATTTACGAATGGGAATACCAATCTTTTTAGCAAAATAACCGGCTAAAATATTTCCAAAGTTACCGGTAGGTACCGTTACATTGATTTCATCACCGGCTTTAATGCGTTCTTCTCTTAACAGGGTCGCATACGCATGTACATAGTAAACAATCTGAGGAACAAGACGACCGATGTTAATTGAGTTTGCCGAAGAAAACTGGAATCCTTTTTCCGCAAGTCTTGCGCCGAGTTCTTTGTCGGAGAAAATATTTTTCACTCCGGTTTGTGCATCATCAAAATTCCCTGTAATACCAACAACTTTGACATTGTTTCCCTTTTGGGTCACCATCTGCTTTTCCTGAATTACAGACACACCGTTCTTCGGGTAAAATACAATAATTCTGGTCCCTTCTACTCCCGCAAAACCTGCAAGCGCAGCCTTTCCGGTATCTCCGGAAGTTGCTGTCAGAATTACGATTTCTTTATCTACGCCATTTTTCTTTGCTGCCACAGACATAAGATGCGGTAAAATTGAAAGGGCCATATCCTTAAAAGCAATCGTTGCTCCATGGAACAATTCCAGATAATACGCATTGTCCACTTCCGTAAGCGGCGCAATTACATCCGTATCAAATTTCTCATCATATGCATTATCAATACACTGCTTTAACTCTGTTTCGGTAAAATCGGTAAGAAACAACTTCATTACCTCATAAGCAATTTCTTTATATTCCATTTGTGCAAGTTCTTCCAGACTCTTGTCAAGCGATGCAAAGCGTTCCGGTACAAACAAACCGCCATCATCCGCCAACCCTTTGATAATCGCTTCGGATGCACTTACTGTCTGTCCGTTTCCTCTTGTACTTCTGTATCTGATTTCCATAATATCCTCCAATGACTTTTGTCAATTAATTTCCGAATTTTCGATAAATATTATACCATATCAATAACTCTTATGCAAATGTAAAAAAGCACACATCCTGCACAAACTTCCATAATTTTAACCTCTGTCTCCATGCAGCTTGCCGAACAAAGCAAACAATGTTATAATGCACGTATGAGTAGAGAAAACAAAGGCGTTTTTACCGCCACAAAAAAAGACAATTCCATTTATTACCGCGTTTCTGTCACACATCGCGGAAAACATATCAGTCTCGGAAGCTTTCATTCAAAAGAAGAGGCATCGTCCTGTTATGCGTTTGCACGCGATTTATTAGACAGCTCAGAATACACCTGTGCTGATTATAAAAATTCCTTTCCTCTTTCTTTCGAGAAATGGATTGTGCTTCTGAATTTCCGTGACAACGGGCTTTATTTCAAAACCCCAATCTATCTGCGTCCGAACTATTTCCAGTACTACTTAAGCCGGGAACGTATTCTGATTTTTGACAAAGACGATTTGTTCTATTATGCCTCACACAAAATCATGGCACGCGGAAATCACCTTTTTGTCAGCGATTACGGTATGCAGGTAAATATCATGAACCGCTATGATATTATGAGCTATGGGGTCCCCGGACGCGACTATCTGTTTGCAAACGGAAATGAGAATGATTTCCGCTACTCTAACATCATCATTTTGAATAAATACCGTGGTGTACGCGAAAAGCAAAATGGACAGACCGTCCATTACGAGGCATATATTCACATAAACGGCATGGTCAAAATCGGCGCATACACAACTGCGGAAGAAGCTGCTGTTGCATACAACAAAGCAATAGATGTTTTGGCCAAAAAGAACTTCAAACGCCGCTTCACACCGAATTATATCGAAGCATACTCTCCCAAAGAATATGCTGAAGTCTATACAAATCTAAGTATCAGCGAACGCATTACTCATTTAATGGTATAATCTACAAAACTGATACTCAAACTTACGCTGCCTTCAATACCGTCAACTGCTCCGACATTGGTATATTTCCACATTTGGAAACGATACGGATAGTCCGGCAAATCTTTTATCTGTTCCAGCCAGATGCCATAGTTTGAGACAGCAGAATAATTGATATCATCAAACATCCATGGTTTGTCCGCATGAATCATTCCAATGTAGCCGGCCGCCTCTATTTTACTTAAGAATGCTTTCGCAATCTGCGTTTTTTCTTCTTTGGTCAGAATATCAATACGTGCGCTGTCATTTTCTATATGTTGCATATCAAATACAACAGGAAAACGAACCGTCTGTCCCTCTAGATGTTCCAAAACAAATTCCGCTTCTTCTTCTGCTTCTTCCACGTTTACCGCCTGTGAAAAGAAAGTAACACCAACAGGAAGACCTGCGTCCGTAGCACGCTTCATATTATCAGAAAAGTAATCATCCAACACGAGTTGTCCGGTTGAATAGCCGCGCTGACCGAGTCTCAGCATAACATAATCTATCCCATCTCTTTTCACCGCATTAAAATCCACATACCCCTGATATTTTGAAACATCAACACCTGTATAAGAAAGCTTTGCGCCGTCCTCATAATAAGCTATTCTGCCATCAAGCATCGCAAACCCGGCATTATCATAGTCATTCAGCGGAAGATACGGACTTACTTCCACCCATTCGGAAGTACCGTTTGCATATTCAATCAAGGTCTTTGTCCCACCCTCACTCGGATCATCCTCAGAAGGTTTCTCTTCATACCAGACCTGACTGTCTTCCTCCTTTTCTTCCTCCATATAATCTTCCCATATATCAAGATCTCCCGAAACCAGTTTGTTTCCGCTGATTAAATCATCCATATCAGGACCACTTTCCTGGTCCGTCACAGTTTGTACAGGCTTATTATCCGGAAAAATCGTTTCCCAATTCATAAAAAGAACAAGACCAATCACAAGCGCAATACAAATGCTTACAGTAAGTACCGCCGTAAGCATCATGGAATTTCCTTTTTTGGTCTGCTCGATTTCTTCAAAATTTTCTTCTAACTTCATAGTCTTTCATCTCCTACAATTCCACTTTACCACAGAATGATAAAAAATTAAATATTTCTGCCGGATTTGATAATAATTTTGTCTAATCTTATACACGATATGTCGTTTAAACAAAGCCTAACAGATTCTGACAATTATCAAAAGAAAAAACGCCATGATGAAATTTTTCACCATAGCGTTTTTTACTATTACCTTTAAGTCCTTTTTAATCTTGTATGATTTCGTTAGAAAATAAAGTACTTAATATCTATTGTTCTGCCAGGGAACCAGCCTTTCAGCGTAATTTGAGCAGTAGCTACTCCTCTCCTGTCATTGTTGATATAGTTCACTTCATAATCTTTTCCTTCTACCAGCTTAATCCCCATAAAGGAAAGCGTAATTTTTGGTGTGACAGGCTTATTCTTATAAACCTGAAGTTTAATAAGACTGGGCTTAATATCACTCAACACTTTATCAATCGTATTTGCATAGTAATATACCGCCACCTTAAGCTGAGTTTTGGGAACTTTTTTAAAGTAACTCTTATTCGGAATAACCTGAGCGTATAACTTTCTTTTCACTTTGCCATCCCATTGTGTTTCATCTACCAAGCTATACTTCAGTTTATATTCTTTGTTTTCGGTCAACTTATAACCCGTACCCAAATACCTATAGCCCTCTTTTCCTTCCGGATAATAGGTTACCGTTGCATATTCTGTTCTGGAGTCATCAAGCTGCAGATAATTTTCAGAAAATTCTGTAATCTTATCAATCCTGAAAGTCTTTGTTAAGGTTCCGCTATAATTGCCTTTTGCCTTTATCGTAACCTTGGCTTTTCCGGGCTTAATGTTATTTGAATAAGAAATCGTATAATCACTGCCTGATAATTCTTTTCCATTTAACTTAACCGTTAATGCAGGTTTTTGTTCTTTACCTGTGTATGCAAGAGGTGTTTCGGAAATACCTTCAATCACAGTGTTCTTGGATGTAAGTTTCTGCGGTGCAATCTTAAAGCTTGCAGTTGTAAGTGTAATCGGATTATCACCTGCACTCATCACTTTAATAATTGCTGTTCCTGCATTCACATTATTGAGGTACTCTAATGTATAGCCATCATTTTCACCCAAGAGTGCTTTGCCGTTATATACCTTAATCTCTTTATTATACTCTAACTTAATTGCTTCTCCGGTATATACTTTTGTTCCTTTGACAGAAAGTTTCACACTGTATTTCTCATCTGTCACTACCACTGATGCCGGCGCAGAACCGGTATAATTACCGTAACCTTCAATCTTATATGCTACGTTCACTGTCGCATCTTTCGTACCGGTAGCAGCTTTATCAACTACAACTTTATAATCCTTATTAGCTTTTAATACTTTGCCGTTATAATATAACTTTGGTAAAGGTTTCACAGTTTTACCGGTATATTTTAACAGCTTGGATTCTTCCATTGTAAAACCTTTTGCTAATGCGTTACCGTTTCCGATGGAAAGCGGATTAATCACAAAGTTCTTTTTAAGACTTCCTGTATACGCACCTTTTCCTTTAATTGTCACTTTACCACTCGGTTGTACAACACCCTTCTTATCTTTCTTGCTGACATTTACATTATTGCTGTAGGAAATAACATAATCTTTATCCTGTGTCAATCTCTTACCTTCTATGTAAACTGCCACGGAAGGTTTCAAAGCACTTCCCGTATATGTTAAAGCCTTGTTATTGTTAATCGTAATCGTTGCACCGGATATCTTATACGCAGCAATCTTAAAGGTCATCTTCTTCTTTCCGGTCGTATTTGTTCCTTCACCACCGTAAAGATATACAGATGCTGTTCCGGGTTTATCATTCTTTTCATAATAAGTCTTAAATGATATACCTGCCAAACCGTTTTTCTCTAAGTAGGCTGCATTTACTACAGGAACAACTTCACACTTACCGTTCACACAATTCTGTGTCGGAATCTTATCGAATTTTACTTTAGCTAAATCTACACCTTCGATGGTATATTCAAATTCAAAAGTTTCCTCATAATTACTGTAGTTGCCAATACCTGTCAGCGTAGCTTTTGCTTTGCCCGGCTGCTTATTGTTTTCTGTTTCAATAGTGTAGTCCTTACCTGCTTCAAGAATCTTTTCACCAACAGTTACAACAACTTTCGGTAAAAGACCGCTTTCTGCAGCAATTTCTTCCGGTGTATACTCTGTTACCTTAAATACATCCTGTCCCCAGCTGATGTTCTCTGCTGTTAACGCAACAGGTTTAATCGTAAATGGTTTCTGGATACGACCCGTATAGTTTCCGATTCCTCGGATTGTAAGATATGTTGATGCAACATTTACATTATCTGCATATGAAATCGTATAATCGGTATCTTTGATAAGTTCTTTACCTTCTGAATCCGTAATGGTAACAATAGGCTCGATTGCCTCACCGGTGTAAGTAAACTCAGTCTGATTAAGAGCAATTATAAAATCATCTTCTGTAATTGCAATTTTATCTTCCGGTCCGTCTCCTCCTTCGCCACCAATATCCGGAACATCTGTTTCCGGAACATAGATTTCTGCCAATACATCTGCTACAGCTGTACTTCTTACTACTTCAACACGGATCTTTTCTTCACCGAAATCGGTCCATACAGAAACCCATGTGGTTCCTACTTCTTTACCGTTAATGGTTACACTGGCTTTACCTTCTGAATCCGTTACAGTATAAGCATAATTGCGACCTTCATCAAAGGTAAGGAGCTGCGGATCAGCATACATATATTCTTCCAAATCAAATTCGAAATCTGACAAATCGCCTTGCCCTTTTACAGACAAATCAACTGTTACACTTCCATCCAGGGGAACAGCAATTACTTCCGGAACACATAATGTTTCCGGCAAACCACTAGTTGCTCTAACGTTGATATTTGTATCATATTGCGGGAATTGCAATCCTTTGATACCGGCATAAGTCTCAATCTTTCCGGCATCAGTCACAAATTTATATGTGCGTCCGGCAATTGCAGTTTCTTCAAATTCAACCAAAAATTCTTTTGCAACCCATGTACCTTTGTAAAGAATTTCATTATATGGTGTAACAGACTTAACATTTCCCAGCCCTTCTACACTAAATGTATTCGGTGTAATCGTATCCGCTTTCATATAGCGTCCAAAATTAACCTTAGCTTTATCATTATATAAATATACAGTGTTAATGCTTGCTGCACACGTGCTAATCATTTCAAGATTAACATTTGTCCTGATAGGCGGAACGCTCATCCATTCGCTTTCTGCGTCCAGATAATCATATTCTCTTGCAACTACCTTCCAGTAACCTTTCGGCACATTCCAGCCATAGTATCCATACTCATCAGTATACATCGGATTTATCTGATCATATACCGATGCATCCCATAATATAGACTCCGTATCTTTTTCAGTTTCTTTGTAGTATATAGATACTTGCACGCCTTCCAGAACATTATCCCTGGTTACTTCATACACATAACCGGAAGGATCAATAATGAAAGTATAAGTTGCGGCATAAATAAAATCTTTTCTGCCGTCATTCAATTCACATTCTATACGAAGAGCACCCGGAACCTGATCTTTAGATACAAATTCAACTTCCCATTCGCCGTCTCCGAGATAAACCCCGTCAAGTTCCATTAAGCTGTCTATATCCATTCTTTCTGAAATATAGAACTTCAAATTCTTAACATTTTCGTAGTCCTGTGTTTTAATTCTGTAACGCACAACCTCGCCGGGCATATACACAATATATCCTTTAAAAGATTCCGGTGAAGTTATATCAAGATGATTACAAAACAGACTTTCTATAATAGGGAAATCCTCTGAGTACTGGAACTCACTTGTTTCTGATACAAATTCTTTCCCGTCACGTTTTGCCACCATATGAAATTTATAAATTTTGTTATTTACCGGATTCGGCACCGTAACCGACTGTTTGATTTGTCCGAGTCCGTCTGATTTGATGGTGGTGACATATTCATCATCAAGATAGATATCTATTTCAGAATCCCTCAGTGTTGTACCAACAATGGGCAAATTAGCATCCCTTATAATTCCCGGAATTAAAATATCAACAATTCCGTTCCAAAGAATATATTTCGGTTCGGAACAATCATCACCGGTTTCATTGGTTACATGAACGCTCCAATAATCCAGGTAAAATCCTTCCGGTAAATCTACGGTAGTATTCCAATCTCCGTTTGCATCTGTTGTAACATCTTTAACATATGTACCATTTACAAATACTTTAACAACTGAATTCGGTTCATGTTTACCCGAAACAGGCACATTCTTAATATTTGAAATCTGTTCCGGAGCTTCTATCTCCATGGAAGATCCGATAACCAAAGCGTCTTCAAATTTACCTTTGAATTTCTCCACTTCGGATTCCAAGCAATAGATTGTTACGCCACTTCCCGACCATGCCAAAGCATAATCATCAAACGCATCTGCTGCTCCGGGATACTTTGCACTTATCTGCAACACATCATTTCCACTTGGCACAAATGAAGCTATCAAAATTGCATCTTCTTGGATATCTTTAACACTATTGGAAAGGATAATCTTCTGAATAGGATCTTTATATCCTTCCATATCTTCGGTAAATATTGCATTCGTACGAATTGTCGTAACAGTGTTTGGAATATAATATTCCTTTTTGTCAACATTATTTAAGGCGAATGCATACAATTCTGATCCGTCTTTACTCAGAATCGCTTTATCATTCACACTGTAAAGAGAATTCTCTTCTGCCACTTCCAATGTAGTCAGTGCTCTGAATTTATCAAGTTCCTTACCGCTGATTACTTCTTCAAAATCATCAGCCAATACTAGCTTTGTAGTCTCTGAACCATCATACTTCTTTGTTTTTTTAGCAATTATTTCAGGTAATAATTCATGCAAAACAAGTGTTCCGGGGCCAAATTCAATATTACTGTCAAGTCGTACAACACCCTTTTCAATTTCTCTGGTTTCATCAGAATCTACTGCACACGCTACAATGCTGAGTTCTCCTGTCAGATTGCCATCCGCATCAGAGAGACGATAATATAAAACACCATCTTTCACGAAGAAATATTTATTGCCTTCTTCTACTTCAATTTCCGTATAATTTGCTGAATAATCGTAAGTAGAACCATCATTATTTTGAGCACAAAAGCTCTCTGTTCTGCTTGCAGGAATAACTAATTTCTGCCCTTTATTTGTTTTAAGTGTCTTAATCGAATCATTAATGATAAGAGTTTTTACGGATCTGATTTCATCATTCATTACCGTAACATCAGCGGGAATTGTAAATGTATCCACTTCATCTTTTTTATCCGGATAAATTTCCAGTGAAGAACCGGTTACTTTTCCGTCAGCATCTTTGATGTATTTATAAACATTACCATCATTCTTATCATAATATACAGGATTACCTTCTTCCACTTCATCCCATTTCGAACCCTGCTGAAGGTTACGACATATTCCTAAGTCTGTAACGTCCTTCATCCATGTGACTTTATAATATATGTTATTCTTAACCTTACTTCTGGGTAACTGATACGGCCTAATCACACTGTAAAAAGAGTCTGAGGTCATCTTTGCGGCTGCATCACTTATTACCCACTCATCCGCCCAAAAAGTGCTGTCATCCTGAGGCATTGCAGGATTCGGCATAAAAGCATCTTTTGCCACATCTGTTAATGTTGACAAAAGCGTGATTTTTTTAAATTCTGTATTTCCAAACGCGAGAGATTCAATCTTTTTAACGTTTTTGGAAATTGTCAGCTCATTACCTGAAAAAGCAGAAAATGCCTTTTGTCCAATTACCGTAACATCTTCAGGTATTACAAATGAAGGACCTGCAATTCTCGGATATCTTACCAATTTTTTGGTTCCGTCTTCCAGTTTTTCATATAATACACCGTCTGTAACAGAATAAACAGTATTACCTTCTTCTACCTCAAATGTATTAGGTTCAAACCATGAAAGATAATTAATAATATTTTCCGGCAACTTTTCCAATTCCTTGGGAATAACAACCTTAAGAGTTTCCTTAGTCCCATGATTATAATAAAAAGATGATCCACCCGGAATTTCTTTAATTTTCTTAGATAACTTAATTTCCTTTAAATTCGGACAATAAGTAACAGAATTATTGTTTAATACTTCAATATTGGATAAATCAAGATACTCCAGTTCCTGATTTTCATCAATAGCACCCATTTCCAATATTTTTACCGAATCTGCAAAAGAAAGACGCTTAACCGGAGAGTGATAGCCAAACGCATTATATCCAATCACTTCAATCGGTGCGGGAACATGAACTTCATCAGCATTACCGACATACTTAACCAAGGTCACCTTGCCATCGATTGTTGCAACTTCAAATCCGCCTTCCCATGTCTCTGTTTCAACATCTTCTGCCTTTAAATCTTCTTCCGTCACTTCCGAAGTAACAGGTTCGAGACTCTCTTCTGTAACTTCTTCTGATTCTGTTTCTGATTCTGATTCTGTTTCTGATTCTGTTTCTGTTTCTGATTCTGTTTCTGATTCTGTTTCTGATTCTTCCTCGTTTGAAGTCTCTTCCACATCAACAGGTTCCAAAGAAGACGCTTCATCAGCCACTTCTTCCGCAGAATCATCAACTAACAGAGTATCTTCCACCTCTGTTTCATCACTTTGTAATTCAGATGGTGCTGCCATAACATTCAATGGTAATACCATCTGAATTACAAGAATTATTACCAGCATTCTTGCCAGCAAAATATTAATACCTGCTTTTTTTCTCATCTTTTCCTGGTATATTGTAATTGACTCATCTAACGGTCATTTACAGATATACCTTCTCCTTTCTATCAACCTTTTATCCGTGGTTGATTACGGTATTGTATCTTTGTATTATTAAAATATGTGATGTG
>SVFH01000022.1 GCA_015056945.1 Lachnospiraceae bacterium
TCACCCGTCCGCCACTAAGTAGTCTCAAGATTTGACCGAAGTCTCGTCGGCGAAACTACTCCGTTCGACTTGCATGTGTTAAGCACGCCGCCAGCGTTCATCCTGAGCCAGGATCAAACTCTCTAAATAAATTTTAAATTCGTTTGTCCGTTCAAAATCAACATCTAGCTAATTTCTTCCGTTTTACTTTGTTTAGGTTTCTTTCTCTGAATAATTCTCTTGCAGTTGTTCGCAGTTGCAACTCATAAACGCTGGCGCGTTTATTTCGTCACGGGCGTTCGCCCTATCAATCCAAAATCCCCTCCGCAAATTTGTGCAAGCACAATTTGCGTCGCGTCTTTTGTCTTGGCACTGCTCACTGCTTATCTGAACTTTCAGGGTTGCATTGCTGTTTATTTGTCAAGGTTGTGTGCTGCGCTGTTTATTCGCGACAGCTTTGTTATAATAACACTCTATTTTCAGAATGTCAACAACTTTTTTTAAGTTTTTTAAAAAACTTTTTTACTTCAATTCTACAGTCCGTATTCCGTCCGCCGAAATAAGGATAAAGCGGTCCGCAACGTTAGTGGGCGCCATTGCAAGAATCGGCGTATTAAATTCGCCGTTAAACTTTTCAACTCCGCCGATTTTATGAATCAGACAGCGTTCTGCATTATATATAATGATACGTCCGTCATCAAAAAACATTTCATCATATTCCGAGTCAAAGACAACGGAATCTTTTTTTCGTCCGCTCTCATCATAGATATCTACACGATATCTTGCCTCGCCATCTACATTATTATGCACAAGTCCCACATATCCGTTTCCGTAGAAACTTGAGATGACATTTTCCTGTAACATTACTTCGCCGTCACTAATCGGCTTTTCGTTTCCGCTATAAAACATCAGGCGGTTGTCCGCAATTGCCACAGCTTTCGAAGGGCTGACAAACTCCATCTGCGGCACAATTGCATTTGCATAAGTATAGCCGCTCACCAGATTGTCGGTCTCATTCTTTCCTACTTCGCCGAAATTATAAAAGGCAACGTTTGTTTTGAAATTGCCGTTATCTACATATAAATATGAAATACCAACCAAGTGTCCGCTGTCTGAAATACAGGTGGCTACAGGATAGCCGCTGTTTCGCATGGTGGTACTGAAAAAAGCTTTCTGCTCGCCTGTTTTATCATAGATATAAATCGGCGTAGTCGCCGTATCATCAAGAACCGCAATCGCCAGCCCCTTCGGAGACACGCGAAAACTGCGAATCGGCATACCCGTACTTATTTCACCAAGCACCTGTATCTCATCCATCATGTATATTTTACTTCCGTTATAATCTGCAATTCCTGCCACATTCCCGGAAATATCCACTCTGGGATTCTGCATTTCATATGTTACGTTCCACACAACATCGCCTTTGCTGTTTATGCACTTGGCACCATCACTTCCGTATACAAGCAGGGAATTGCCGAATCGTTGCGCACGCGTTCCCGAAGTAATTGCAACTTCCTGTGTCTGAATCACTTCGTACGTTTCGTACACTTTAAACTGATAACGCAGATAAAAGAACACCGTCGCACAAATCAGGACAACAAACAAAAAGGATACACGGATAAAAATATCCATTCTGTGCTTGGATAACTCTGCCCAGAAATTTTTAGTCTTATTTGCCTTGCTCTGATGTGTCGGCTTGAAACGTTCTAATTTATTTGTATTTCTTTTACGTGTTTTTACATTACTTAATCTGCTAAAGCTCTTCTTTCTTGTATCCTTAGGCATCTTTCATCCTCCATGCATTCCCTCTTACCACAGCTCTTTCCCACTCCGGATACGAGCCGTCTCACAATGCGTCTCTGATAGTATATCACACTTTTTGACGCGGGAGTAGGATTTTTTGTCCGCATAAAATATTATCCATATCTTCAATCTCATTAAGGCTGCAAATCTCATCCAAAAGTGTCAAATCTCCGTAAAAGGACATGCAGATTCCGTAAAGCGTATCACCCTTGTTTACCACATACGTTGCGCAGGCCTCTTCATCTTTTTTCTCCGGATTTGTTTTCTCCTGCTCTTCGACGGTCTCCTCAGGTTTCATCTCTTCCTTTGCCTCATCACTTTCCTCCGGATTTGTTTCTGTATCTTCTTCGACAGTTGTTTCAAAAGACGTCTCTTCTGTGGCACCTTCTGTTTCCGGTGCCGCCTGTATTAGCACCTCTTCTTTATTCACATCATCCGAAATCGGTAGTTCTCCCAAATCATCCCCTGCCTGTCCGGTCACGAAATCCTCTTTTAGTTCCGGCGACTCCGAAACATCCTCTAATTCTCCGTACTCTACTGCAGCAACCTCTTTTGCCTCCTCATTGCCAAATGTATTTATCACTCTGCTGCCGAGTGCAAAAATCATCAATAATACAAAAACCGCACAGCTTGCAATCGCCAGACGATTCCGCTTTTTGGCCGCCTTCTTTTCCTTATAGAATTCCCGACAGCTGCGCGCCACATCATCCGGCTCGCACGCCCGCACCACTTCTTCTTTCCAATGCGCATCTACCATAAAATTCTGCATCCTTTCATTCTGTTCATAAAAAATGAAATATCCGTCTGCTTCCTTGGGCATGTCCGTCGGATATGTATAAAAGTGTTCTTCGCCCGTACCCTTTTCCACAGTCAGCAATAACTCGGGAAGTCCCATAAGCGAGTCCAGTCTGGAACGGTAGAATTTCTCCCACACTGCACCGCCTTCCGTATTCTGAATGAAGCACCAGCCCAAAAAGAAATAGTCTGCAAAAGACTCTGCTCTTTTACGCATTATTTTTTGCACGCTTTCGCGTCGGAACGCCTCGGTTTCCTCTCCGGCTTCTTCAAATGCTGCCGCATAGATATAAAATTCCCTGCAATCTTCTGCTTCCCTGCAGCAACCAAACAGACCTGCAATGCCCTCTTTTTTCCCCTTGTCGGATGCAATCTGACTCAGATAGGAGACTACATAATCTTCTATATATATTTTATTTCTTTTGTCTGCCATGCCTATCTGCTTACGATTCTTTGGTGTTTCGGGTTCCTGTGTCATAATAAGCCTCCTATCTGCATATCATTATTCTTTGCACTTTTTACCCTCTCAAAATAGCACAGTCAGTCTGTCGATTTATAGCAAAACAAAACCACGGTTCGAAGAAGTTATCGACATTCTTCGCCGTGGTTTTTTTCACTCAGTATTCTTTTTGTTCAGTCCCCGGGACGCTTTACCATCTTCCAGTAATCCTGAAGACGCCCGCGATAAATTTCTTTTAACATCGGACTGTTTCTAAAGTCCTCCGGACGCACCGCAAGATAATCCTTATCGGTAACCTTTATGCCGGCTTCCTGCAGCACACAGGCTACAAACTGGGAACAATAGTAGGAGTTTCTGACCTTTGGATAGTATTTCATCCATGCCAGCACAATTCCTATATAATTATAGTAGTATTTCTCTTTTTCCATCCAGAACGCTTTGGTCACTTCCCAGGCCCTTCGGTACTGCTCGGGTGTTACTTCAATCTCATAGATTACGGATTCTGTTTTGACAAGTCGACCGAATACGTTTTTGTCCGGACGTTCATGTACCAGTCCTGCATTCATAATATCGTACGCAGTCCTGCGCCCGAAACTGTACATACGATACAGTTCCTTGTCCAGAGAAATCGAGCAATGCGGAGTCGGCTCACCTGTCGTTGCACAAATTATATGAGATAAAATTGTTCCTGTTTTACTTAAAATAACATATATTTTTTTCAAATTTACTTTCCTCTGCGCACGAAAAAACTTTCCCCGTGCGTATTATTTTACTTTACATATCGGAAGCCGCGTTCGCAAGCAAAAGCTTAATGCGGTTTTTCTGATTAATTTCACTTGCACTCGCATCGTAGTCCACGGAAATGATACTTACTTCCGGATTTTTTTCTTTTACTGCCTTCATTGCGCCTTTTCCCACGATGTGATTCGGCAGACAGCCAAACGGCTGTGTACAAACAATGCTCTTGATGCCGCTGTCAATGTGCTCTGCCATTTCCGCAACGAGAAGCCAGCCTTCTCCCATTTTAACACCGTAATTAATGTACTCACGTCCAAGCTTGGCAACATGGGTAAATTCCGTCGGCGGAATGAAATCGCTCACTTCACGGAAGGCTTCAATAATATCCTTTTGCTTTTTGCAAAGAATCTTGAACGCAGGACGCATGATATGAACACTCTTCTTGTGAATACGGTACATATCATATTCAATCACACGACCGTACAAATAGAACATGGCAAAATCCGTAAGTCCCGCCATAACCGGTTCTGCGCCTTCCTCGATAAGATAATTTTCAAGGTTTCTGTTGGCAAGCGGAGAAAATTTCACGTAAATTTCGCCGACTATTCCGACACGTTCCTTCTTCACCTTATTCATAGGAAGCTCTGCAAAGCTCTTAATGATGTCACGGTACGTTC
The DNA here is from genome assembly GCA_015056945.1 of Lachnospiraceae bacterium. Taxonomy (GTDB): domain Bacteria; phylum Bacillota; class Clostridia; order Lachnospirales; family Lachnospiraceae; genus UBA3766. The sequence continues at coordinate 4,453 of SVFH01000022.1, forward strand.
TCTTAATCTCACCATACGAAAGACTCTTCTTATTACCCAGTCTTTCCACAAGTTTCTCCGTCCATTCGTCGGCAAGCTTCTCACTGGAGCCTTTTTCTATTTCATAAGGCTTGGTCTGATTGATGGTGTACATCATAATATCACCGTAAAGAACGGCGTACATCATACGACGAATCATGGAAAGCGATAACTTAAATCCGGAATTTTTTTCAAGCCCGACAAAGTTCAAAGAGATTACGGGAATGTATCCGTAGCCCGCCTTTTTCAATGCCTTTCTGACAAGAGAGATGTAGTTGGAAGCACGACATCCTCCTCCGGTCTGGGTAAATAAAAGCGCCGTCTTTTCCAAATCATATTCACCGCTTTGCAATGCAGTAATGAACTGGCCGATTACCAGAAGCGCCGGATAGCAGATATCGTTGTGGGTGTATTTCAATCCGGTATCAATTACTTCCTGGCCGTCATTTTCCAGCATCTTAGCCTTATAACCGTATACGTTTAAAAGGGACGCAATCATCTTAAGATGACGCGGCAACATTGTAGGCAAAAGGATGGTATAATCCTTCTTCATCTCTGCCGTGAATTCAACACGTTCAAGCTTGTCGTCTTCTGCCGTCCACTCCCACGCTTTATTTGCTGTAACTGTCTCCATAGTGTTTCTCTTACTCCTCTTTGCGCATTTCAAGTGCACCCACCAAACTTCTCAATCGGATGTTTACTGCACTCAAATTATTGATTTCATCAATTTTAATCTGGGTATAAAGCTTACCTTTCTTAGCAAGGATGCTGCGCATCTCATCTGTTGTAATCGCATCAATACCGCATCCGAAGGATACGAGCTGCACAAGCTCCATATCAGGCTGTGAAGTTACATATTTCGCTGCAGCATACATTCTCGAATGGAAAGTCCACTGGTTCAGAACTGCTACGCGGGGCATGGAAGTCAGATGTGAGATTCCGTCCTCGCTTACTACGGCAAAACCAAGACTTTCTGCCAGGAGGTCAATTCCGTGTCCTATTTCGGGATCGATGTGATACGGCCGGCCGGCAAGTACCATGATTTTTTTACCCTGTTCCCTTGCCTTCTTAATAATGCGCGCCGCTTCTTCCTGCGTCTCTTTCCTTGTCTTATCATACAAATCAAAGCCCGCACGAATCGCTTTAAGAAGTTCCCTGCGTGTGAAGTTTCCCCACTCTTTAGGCAGGTACATTTCCAATTCTCTGGCAAGTTCCTTCTCATCATTAATATTAAGGAAAGGCGCAAGATATGTAATCTCCTTCAGTTCTTCCATATTTCCTCGTAAAAGTTCGGGGTAATACGCAACAACCGCACAATTATAATGATTGTCTCCGCCGCCTTCTTCCACATTATATGTAAGACAAGGCAGGAAAATAGCATCGACCTTTTCTTCAATCAGTCTATGAATATGGCCGTGCATTAATTTGGCGGGATAACATACCGTATCGGACGGGATACTGTCCTGCCCTTTAATATATAACTCTCTCGAGGAAAATCCCGAGAACTTCACGTTCATTCCAAGCGTGGTAAAAATACCGTACCAAAGTGGCGCCAAATCATATACGCCAAGCTGCAGCGGAATACCGACCGTAATTTTTCTATCCGGAAATTCCTTCATACTCTCAAGACGGTTTCTCTTAAATTCATACATATTAAGGGACTCTCCGGCTGACTTCTTTCCGCCGTTTTTCATCTTTTCACAACGGTTACCGGAAATGTATTTACCACCGTCGGAGAACGTGTTCACGGTAAGGGAACAATGGTTGGTACAACCCTGACAAACCACAGCTTTGGATGTATGGGTAAAAGAAGCAAGTGCTTCGCCAAGTAAGGTTGTTGATTCGGAAAGCCCGGCATTTAACGCATAAATCGCCGCACCGAACGCGCCCATGATACCGGCGATGTTCGGTCTGATAACATCATGACCGATTTCCTTCTCAAAGGAACGCAATACTGCATCGTTTAAGAAAGTACCGCCCTGTACAACAATATGCTCACCGAGTTCTTCCGGCGAATTGGCACGGATTACTTTATAAATCGCATTCTTGATAACACTGACTGCAATGCCTGCTGAAATATTTTCTACACTCACACCATCTTTTTGCGCCTGTTTGATGGATGAATTCATAAACACCGTACAACGGGAACCCAAATCCACCGGTGCATCTCCTCCAAGCGCGAGCTTAGCAAACTCTGCCGTCTGATAGCCTAACGACTTGGCAAACGTCTCGATGAAAGAACCGCACCCCGAAGAGCAGGCTTCGTTGAGCATAATACTATCCACGGCATTGTCCTTAATCTGAATGCACTTAATGTCCTGCCCACCGATATCAAGGATAAAATCCACTTCCGGGCAGAAATGCTTCGCTGCCATGAAATGCGCCATTGTTTCTACAAGGCCTTTGTCAATGTGGAATGCATTGCGGATTAATTCTTCGCCGTATCCTGTAACGGCACTTCCCGCAATCTTAATGCGGTCGCCGCAAATTCGCGAAATTTCCATCAACTGCGCTTTCACAACATCCACGGGATTACCTTTATTCGAATCATAAAAGGACCATAAAAGTTCTTTCTTATCACTAATCAAAGCAAGCTTCGTTGTCGTGGAACCGCAATCGATTCCAAGATAAGCTTTGCCTTCGTAACTGTCCACATCTCCGTAGATAACCGTCTCTTTGGCATGACGGCCATCAAACTCTTTCTTCTCTGCCTCATTTGCAAATAACGCAGGCATGCAGACTACATTTTTTTGTCCGTCCAAGGTAGCCTCGATTGCGCGGCATAAGGTGTCATAATCCGTTGTTTTTTCCTGTTTATTTGCATAAAGAGACGCGCCGAGCGCAACAGAATATAACGCATACGCAGGGAACACAGCATTCCCCTCCTGAAGCTTAAGCATATCCGTAAATGCTTCTTTTAAGCCCTTATTGTAAAAGAGCGGACCGCCGAGGAACATGACTTTTCCTTCGATTTTGCGCCCCTGCGCAAGACCTGCAATGGTCTGGTTTACCACGGCATAGTAAATACTTGCGGCAATATCGCTCTTAGAAACCCCCTGATTAATCAGAGGCTGGATATCCGTCTTGGCAAATACGCCGCAACGGGATGCAATCGGATATACTTTCTTATGTTCAAGACTCAATGCATCAAGCTCATCCGGTGTTACATCCAGAAGCGTTGCCATCTGATCAATGAATGCACCGGTTCCGCCGGCGCAGGTTCCGTTCATACGCTCATCCACACCGCCTTTTAAAAAGATGATTTTGGCATCTTCTCCGCCGAGTTCGATTACAACATCCGTCCCCGGCTCCTTCTCCTTTACAAGTGCAAACGTTGCATACACTTCCTGCACAAATAAAAGACCGGCAGCGTCCGCAAGTCCGAGTCCGGCAGAACCGGAAATTGCCACACGTAAATCACATCCGCGCAGAATCTCTTCACATTCGCGGATGAAAGCCAAAGTTTTATGACGAACCTGGGAATAATGCCTTTCGTATTTCTGATAAAGGAGTTTATCCCCTTCCGTAATTACTATTTTAACCGTGGTAGAGCCAACGTCCACACCTACATTCAAGAGCCTTCTCTCCTGCATTTTACTACTAATTCCTTTCTTCAAAGGCAAGAAATGCCTTGATTTCCTCCATACGACTGCCGGCATATGCATACCCTTCTTCATACAGGGCAAAAAGCTTATTCCGGTCCGTTTCAAGATGGCTGACTGCCATTGCCCCCTGCGGGTGCATCAGCAGCACACTGCCTTCTCTTTCTTTCTCATAGACCATATCCCATTGTTTGAAATACAGCGGGAGACGCGTCTTGCATGCCTTGATAAAAGGCTTAAACTTCCTTCCGTAAAGAATACGCATTGCAAAACCGAATTTTCCCAGGTTGCTCGGTTCCATCCCTTCTCCCTTTGTGGAAATAAGAATGACCCGGTCGCACCCGACGTCAAAACAATGCTGAAGCGGAAGCGGATCAGTCATGCTTCCGTCCATATATACATTACCGTCTAATTTCGTCGCACTGCAAATAAGCGGTAACGAGCTTGATGCCTTACAGATTTCCATCAGCCTGATTTCATCCTTCTCTTCCGAAAGATATTCCGGCAAACCCGTATGACAATTCGATACCACATATTCACCTTTCGTTTTTGATGCAAAATAGGCATCGAAATCAAACCGCAGGTCTTCACGATAAGACAACGTCCCATATAACTTATCAAGATTTAAAAATTTGCCGGTTTTTAAAAGTTCCCGTTTCCCACAGTAGGAGTCCTTCTTCGGAAGATCCATTAACTGTTTCGACCTTCCTTTCTGACCAGACATAAAATTCAACACATTCGTACCACCGGAGCTGCTGCCGATTGCGTAGTCAAACGTGATGCCTTCTTCCATTAAGCGATCAAGAATGCCGGCTGTAAACATGCCGCGCGTTCCGCCGCCCTCCAATAACAGACCAGTTTTCACGGAAAACCTCCCTTCGGTCAAAAATGTCAATAAGGATGTCTCTGCTGGAGGCATCCTTTCTCAACAATCTCACACCGTATTCAGCTCGCGCCAAATACGGATTGCTCCGCGCTCCCGCAATCCTACACACTATTCAGCTCGCACTAAATACGGATTCCTACGGATTGCTCCGCGCTCCGCGCTCCCGCAATCCTACATGATTATACTGCTAAACCGCTTTTGCCCGCAACAAATTCGCAAATTTCTTTCACTGTGCTGAAGTTTGTATCATCACCGAATTCAATTCCGAATTCATCTTCCACGGAAATTGCAAGAAGCATCATGGAGAGGGAATCAATTCCCAAATCCGCTACCAGTCTTGAATCCATGGAAATGTTTGCGATATCCACATTGGGTTTCACACGTCCTAAAATTGCGATTAATTTATCAAATACCATCTTGTCTAATCTCCTTACTGTACATTTCTTGCAATCTTCATTGCGCCCGTACGTGCGAAATCCGTATCACGTACACTAACCTTAGTAACACGCTTAAAGGTGGGCATTGTAGCATTTACCTTCGCAACTACTTCTTCTGCCTTTTTCTGAATTTCTTCCGGTGTAAGCCCTTCTACTTCAGGTCCGTAAGGAAGAATCTCAATTGCGATAACAGGTTCGCCGTTCATTTTATCTTCTTTTACCAGACAATCCTTTACGAAGTTTTCTTTATAGAAGGTTTCTTCGATTTCTTCCGGAGATACGTTCTCGCCGTTACCGAGGATAATCAGGTTCTTAATTCTTCCGACAATTGTAATGTATCCGTTTTCATCTTCTTCAACAAGGTCACCGGTCTTTAACCAGCCGTCTTCCATTACTGCGGCGGTTGCTTCGGGATCGTTGTAGTAGCCTACCATTACGTTATCGCCCTTAATCCAAAGTTCTTTGTTTACGAATTTATATTCCTGACCGGGATATATCTTACCCATGGAATCAGGATATTTATCGGAATCATAGTTTGCGCTTGAAAGGTTCGCACCTTCCGTCATTCCGTATCCGCAAAGCACGCGAACACCGAGATCCTGATAAGCCTTCATAATACGAGGAGGTACAGGAGCAGCTCCAACAAGCATTTCTTCGAGTCCGTCGATAAATTCTTTGCCTTTCACGGATACAAGACCAAGAATAATCTCTGCAAGTCCCGGTACAAGCACAAGACAGGTCGGTTTCACATAAGGAATCATGCCGACTGCTTTCTTCATATCAGCATTGGTATATACATAAGAGCCTGTGTAAACTGCTGTCAAAAATCCTGCAACGGAACCATAAATATGTGAGAACGGAAGGAATGCAATGTAGCGGTGTCCGAATACACGCTCATCGCGGAAGCATGCGTTGTGTGCACCACGCATCAATGAACCGTGATTTAACACTACGCCCTTGGGTGCACCTGTTGTACCACCGGTAAAATAGATTGCCGCGATGGTTTCCTTCACAATGCCTTCTCCCATAGGAGCTTCTTCCTCTGCAGTTGCGCCGATAGGAAGCACTTTGGTATTCAATCCTTCTGTTAAAGGCTTGAATTCATCTGATACAAACAATGCTTCGATGCTGAATTTCATAACACAGCCTGCAAGCTTCTTCTCATCAAGCTGTGCAGGAAGCATAATCATTGTATATCCTGCAGATGTGATTGCAAGGAATAACTCCATGGAATCAAGACTGTTACGTGACATAACAGCAACCTTTCCACCCTTGGAAATTCCGAGACTGTTTAAATAAAAACGTCTTTTGGCAACGCGACTGTAAAGCTCGCCGTATGTATATTTCGCATTATCATCTCCGATTGCCGGCATATCATGATATTCTCTGTTTGCCATTTCAAGCAATTCGCTGATAGTCGGCAAATATGCCAATTTCGCTCTGTCTTCTTCTGATACTCGTCCATAGAAATATTCTTCGTTCATCTTTTCACACGCCGTCTCTGACGGCTCTCCTTTCCTATATGTAAAACAGTCTTATGCTGTTTCTACTTCCTTATCTGTTGTTGCCGCACAAGCCTTCTCTCCGAAGATTTCTTTGCTCTTCACACCAAGCTCACGCATGATTCGGCGGAAACGCTCGCTTTCCTCGTTCAGGTAATCCGCAGGAATTCTGTCTCCCTGCTCCGAAAGCATCTCAGGCTTTCCAAACAGTAAATTCTTACGCGGCCCGATGAATTTACTGTATTCCCCGGATAAAAATACCGGAATCACAGGTGCGCCCGACATCTGTGCAAGAAGCGTAAATCCCGATTTGAACTCATCCAAGTCTCCCGTTGTGGAACGGTGTCCTTCCGGAAAAATGCAAACAGACTCGCCTGCCTTAATCAGTTTCACGCAGGTTCGAAGCCATGACGTATCCAATCCGTTTCTGTCAATCGGTACAATTCTGTTGCCCTCAAAAATTGTCCGGATATGCGGCTTCTCATACCAATCCTTGGCCGTCAAAACATTGCATTTGTAATCATCAAACATTGCAAACGCAAACAACCCGTCATACAAAGTCGTATGATTACAGATAAAAATTGCCGGCTTTTTCTTATATGCTTTCACAGCCTTCTTATCAAGATATCTCATGCGCGGGCGGAACATTATTCTGATTCCGACGTATAAAACCACACGGCACAAATAACAATAAATCCGCTGAAAAAAACCTATTTCCTTTTTCATAATTCCTCCAATATTTAAAAAAAGTGAATTTTCCAACATTGCGATTGTAACATGCAAAGTTAAACAAAAGTTAAACTTTTCGACAAAAAATAAAAATTTTTTATTTTTTTACATAAATTTTACATAAATCACTTCTTTTTTCTTTTTTTCTTGTATTCAGAACAGCTTTTTTGTATGCTAAAAGAGAGAAAATAATGTATTTGGTCCTTACAGCAAATATTTCATGGGAGGAATTTCATGTTTACAATTCTAGTCGCAGAAGATAATAAAAATACTGCCCGTTTGATGGAAGTTGTGCTGACACAGAACGGTTATCAGGTTTTACATGCCACAAACGGTGTGGAAGCACTTTCACTTCTTGAGGAGCATACGGTTGATTTGATACTTCTTGACGTCATGATGCCGCAGATGGACGGCTATGAAGTGACGCGCATTTTACGTGAAAACAATAACTTCACTCCGATTCTGATGGTTACTGCCAAGGACGGACGCGATGACATCCGCAAGGGGTTCATGACCGGAACTGATGATTACATGACCAAGCCCGTGGACGAGGTTGAAATGCTTTACCGCATTCAGGCACTTTTACGTCGCGCCAAGATTGCCGCCGACCACGAACTGACCATAGGAGGCAGCAAGCTTTCCTACGATTCGCATACCTTTACGGACGCAAACGGAGAACAGATTCTTCCGAAGAAGGAGTTTCAGCTTCTTTTCAAACTTCTCTCCTATCCGAATAAAACGTTTACCAAAAACCAGCTGTTGGAAGAATTCTGGGGAGCGGACGGGTCCGATTCCAAAACCATCCCCGTACATATTAACCGCTTGCGCGACCGCTTCAAAGACAATCCGGATTTCTCCATTGTCACGGTACACGGACTCGGCTACAAAGCAGTCCGTAAAGATCAATCATAATAGGAAAAGAGGTTAGCATATGTCCCGTTTCATTCCTTCTAAAATTATCCGCAGCTTATCCAGCCGCGTTATCTTTTTCACCATTCTGGCACTGAGTGTTTCCAGTCTCCTTGCCGGTGCAATCCTGATTCTGATTTACGTAACGGATTTGAAAACCGCATGGGATCTGACCCCGACCAAAATCACCATCATCGCGCTTGTCTTAAGCTGGGTCAGCAGCGCCGTTATTTCTTCATTGATCAACCGCAATATTTTGAAACCATTAAATCATCTGACAGACGCAACCAAACAGATTGCAGCCGGAGATTTCGATATTCATCTTGATCACGTCGTAAACTTTTTCACGCAAGAAAGTGAACTTGGTACCCTTGTTGACGGCTTCCACTACATGGCAGCGGAGTTAAGCAGTACCGAAATGTTCCGAAATGACTTTATTCACAACTTTTCCCACGAGTTCAAGACGCCCATCATCTCCATCCGCGGTTTCGCCAGACAGCTTTATCAGGGGAACTTAACACCGGAGCAGCAACAGGAATTTGCCAAAATCATCATGGACGAATCCGAGCATCTTGCCAATATGTCTGCCAATGTTCTGCTTATGACAAAGCTCGAGAACCAAACCATTGTTTCCGAGCGTAAGGAATTCTCTTTAGACGAACAGCTGCGTGACTGCATGCTTCTGTTTGAGGAGCAGTGGAGTGCCAAAAACATCACCATCAACATGAACCTCGAACCGATTATGTATTACCAGAATCCCGAACTTTTAAGCCATATCTGGATTAACTTAATCTCCAATGCCATCAAATTCACAAACGAAGGCGGACGCCTCCATGTCAGTTGCAGCCGGAACGACACCTGGGTCAGCGTCACGGTTACGGATAACGGAACCGGTATGGATGAAGAAACTGCCAAACATGTATTTGAGAAATTTTACCAGGGAGACAAATCGCGTTCTACGCCGGGCAACGGACTCGGGTTGCCGCTCGCCAAACGTATCGTTGATATGGCCGGCGGTTTCATCCGATTGAAAACCATGCCCGGAATCGGAAGTACATTCCACATATCACTTCCTATCAATCCGCCCTCAGAACCCACTCGTGGCGGAAATGTCATTATTGAAAAATAAATTTTTAAACGGATATATAAAAGACACATCTTTTCATTACTATATGTTTCAGACACCGCGCTTATCCATCAAATAAGCGCAAAAACACTTTTAGTCGGGAGGCAGCATGTCTTATCAGATTTTACTTGTTGAGGATGACTCACGCATCAGAGAAGTTGTATATGATTATTTTACCGGGCATCCGTCGGAGCCGTTTGATGTACATATGGCAAAAGACGGCGAGGAAGCCCTTACAATGCTATACGAAAACACCTACGATTTACTTCTTCTTGATATTATGCTGCCGAAGGTTGACGGATTCGAAATCTGTCGCAGCGTACGTACTGACAACACTGTCCCCATTATTTTCATCACAGCGCGCGTTGGGGATGAGGATGCACTCTACGGCTACGGACTGGGAGCGGATGATTACATCACCAAACCTTTTTCACTTGCAACGCTGCACGCCAAATGCATTGCTCTTCTGAAGCGCTCCAAGGGACTTGTTGCCGGCGATTTACTCACCTGCGGAAACATCGTTATGGACCCTGTCCGTTTCATGGTTACAGCCGACGGAAACGACATAAAGCTTTCGCCGAAGGAATTTGCCCTGCTTCGTACACTGATTGAGCAAAAAGGCATTGTGATTCCGCGCGAAACACTCTTAATCCGTATTTGGGGATACGATTATGAAGGGAACGAACGCGTTCTTGACAATCACATCAAGAAGCTTCGCAAAGCTTTAGGAACTTGTGGCAAACAGATTCAAACCGTTATTACCAAGGGGTATAAAATCACCGACTGAATGGCACAGACCTGATGAAAGGATGATTATTTATGAAAAAAGGAAAAAACAAAACCACGCCTAAACGTATGAAAAGACAAAAATTCACAACTGTTTTCATCAAGAAAACAGTTTTCTCACTATTGATTTGTACTATGTTCTGCCTGATTTTTTCTGCATTTTTGATGAAAGATATTCTCGCTGAACATACGTCAATGTCATCTCGTTCCCTTTCTGATCTTACCAACACCCTCACAGAATTTTGCAACAAATCAGAGGAGGACAAAACATTTGCCATAAATCAACTGAAATGGAGCAGTGCCGTAAAAAGTGAAACCGGTGGTATGATATCTGTCATTTATGATTTAACCACCGGCGAAGTCATTGCAGATTCAAGCCGCACAGCATTCCTCATTGTTCGCGACAAAAACGCCGAACCCTATAGAACCAATTCCAGAATCTATACCTGCGATTATACGGATTTAGATATCTGGAAAAGAATGGACCAGGATTGGGCCTTAAAGCCTACCATCGCCAACCTCACCCGTCTTTATAACTCAAATAGCTGGATTTCCATAGAATGTGACTCCTATTACTTAAAAGAGGACGGTACATTTCTTCCCGGCAAAGGAGTCGTCTATACCACGAGTGATGATTACGATGCAGGTATTGATGAAAACGATACATTGATACAGACCTTCGACTATACACCCGAAGACATTTCCTCTTATGAAAAAGTTTCCAAAAACGTTGACGACTTAACTATTATGGGTCCACTGGTGGTAGGCTACAATGACGCTCTTACCGAAACAATATGCGGATTCCCGTTCTATCCGAGCAAGCATAGTAAAATATTGACAGACAATATGCTCGCAGAACTGAAAGAAAGCGGCGAAATAGCGTCTGGTGTTTTCTTCTCGAACACAATGTTTACTTATTATCGTGAAAACACAAAGGGGGTTACTGCCTCAAACGGCCAAGAATATGCAATTCTTTCTGCATCTTCTTTCGATTTATTTGATTCGTTCGGTTTTCTTTTATGGCCATTCATTGCGATTGCATATACGATTGCGCTCGCAATTGCATTTATAAGCGCCCGCTTCACCTATGCAAGGCTTAGTTCGCAGTATCGCATGGAAGACTACCGCAAGATGCTTATGAACACCATGGCGCACGACTTAAAGAGCCCGCTTATGTCTATTTCCGGTTATGCTGAAAATCTTTCGATGAATCCGGAGCATCCGAAACGCGATTCTTATTTACAGGGAATCCAATCCGGCATTTCTTATATGAACCGTACCATCGAGGATATTCTGTCTTTGTCCAAGTTAGAAGAACACTTCGGCAAAATTCAGTTTGCGAAGGTTGATTTGAATGATATTCTTTCTTCCCTGATTGCCAAGAATGAAGCATTGGCAACCGAGCGAAATTTGTCTGTCAAAGTAACCGGCGAAAGTGTTGTTGCTGGCGAAGCAACACTTGTAAACGAATTGCTGGATAATCTGTTAACGAACGCGCTGAAGCATGCGCCGAAAGGAAGTGAAATAAACATTTCATTATCCGCAGACAAACTGACCATCTCAAATCCTTGCGAAACCGATCTCTCTTCCTGTATCGACCGCTTATGCGAACCGTTTGTTACAGGCGATGAGAACCGAAGCGACCAGAAGGGAAGCGGTCTTGGACTTGCGATTGCAAGAAACATCGCAGAGCTTCTTTCTTATAAGATGAAGGTGTCTTATGAGGATAAGACCTTTGCGGTTTCGCTACAGTTTAAAAACAAAAAGAAATGCCTGTAAGGGCTTGTTATTCCGGGCTGAGGCACGAATGGGAATCCGTTCGTGCCTCAGCTTTGTATTTAGGGAGAGGGAATGTCTTGGGAAGCGGGTTCCCGCGAAGGACTTTCGCTCTATAGATACTCTTTGGCGGGCCAAATTATTTTGCAAATAAATTGATTATTGAAGTCAAAAATGGTATGTTTAAGATAGGTCGGAATTTGTTTCGACCACTTATTGTCGGGGAGGATTGAAATGGCTTTAAAAGATACTAAATTTGATGCTTTTATCAGTTACAGACATGCAGAACTGGATAAATTTGTTGCGGAATCCATTCATAAAAGACTGGAAACATTCCGTCTGCCGTCTTCTGTTAAACGTAAAAACAAACTTGCCAAGGACAGAATCAACCGTGTATTCCGCGACCGTGATGAATTGCCGTTGGCGAGCGACCTTGCAGAACAGATTACGGCCGCACTGGAGAATTCCGAATTCCTGATTGTCATTTGTACACCGCGTCTTCCGGAATCCAAATGGTGCCGTAAGGAAATCGAAACTTTCATTGAAATGCACGGACGACAGAATGTTTTTGCCGTGCTTGCAGAGGGAGAGCCTTCCGAATCTTTCCCGGATTTGCTTCTGTACGATGAGAAGGAAGTGGTTAGTGAGACGGGTGTAACAGAGATTGTACGCGTTCCTGTGGAGCCGCTTGCGGCAGATGTGCGTGGCGCAAACAAGAAAGAAATCCGCAAAAAAATGGATGAGGAATTACTGCGCCTTGTTGCTCCGATGTTTAACTTAAATTACGATGACTTAAAACAGCGTCACCGTGAGCAAAAAATGAAGCGTATCGTAAGTCTTTCCATGATTGTTTCTTCCATCTTCATCGCCTTCGGTATTTTCAGCGGAATTCTTTCCTTAAAGATTTCTCAGCAGGCAGATGAAATTTACGAACAGAATACATTGATTCAGAATAAAAATGAGGAGATCAGTAAGCAGGCAGAGCTTTTGCAGCAGCAGAATGAGGAACTGCAGAAAAGTTATGCAGTATCGATGGCATTGGAAGCTCAGGAACTGATGGCCGACGGCAGACATTATGATGCCCTTTATGCGGTAAGAAATGCGATGCCGGATTCCCTTACGGACACTTCACTTCCGTATTCTGCGGAAGCACAGGATTCGCTTACGGATATTTTGCAAATATATAAATCCCCTAATGATTATTTTCCAAAATATGCTTTTGATGTAAGCGCTCCCGTTACTTCCTTCAAAGTTTCAGATGACGGAACTAAAATATTAATATCTGATATGAATAAAATTCTAACTTTATGGAATGTTGAAAATCAAGAGCTCCTTACTACTTTTTCACTATATGAAGGAAACGAATGTAGTTCGTACTATTTCCTTGATAATGATACCATTATTTATTCTTCACCGGAAAAGGTGTATAAATATAGTATTTCTTCAACTTCTACACAAGAAATAAAAGGAACGCCCGGTGAAATCATTCCCATTCCCGGAACTAACGATATTTTGCTTTTTGACATCATGAAACTTTACCGCATTTCTCCAAACGGCTCTATTTCGTGGGAAATTGACACACTTGCAATGGGATTCTATGCGACAGAACATGTTTATACAACGCCGGATAACTCACTTCTCATTTTACCCGGCTCTGATATGACGCGTATTCTGGATTTATATACAGGTGAAATTATACGTACCCTTCCCTATACACACATGGAGGAATTTGTATTAGATGAATATCGCCTATATGTTATGGACTCGCAAGCAGTTTCCAATCAAACCGGTATTTATTGTTATGATATATTAACCGGCAAACTTATATGGAAGAATGATAACACTGATTTCTTTTATGAAATTCACTTAATTCCTTATTCAAGCGGAACAAATATGTTAATTACGTATTCTTATGATTCCGTTTTTGCTTTTAATGCTGTTGACGGCAAGCTTATTAGCACTGCAAACTTTGAAACGAGAATAAATCTTATTTCAACGAATCCCGCCGGTGACACTGCCATTATTACATTAAACACCAATACCAATTACCTTTTCCTTCCTGAGGATGATGTAGTAATCCAAATTTCACTCACAGACGCATATAAGCCCCTGCATCAGATTAAACAGGCAAAATGGATTCCAAGTGCAGTATTTTATTCTTATGACGAATTACCCATGGTATCATTTTATTCCGGCTTTAACACTAGCAAAGAATACAATGAACTGGGACAAAACAAATTTGCAGAATACATAGTCAACACCGCCGGAACTTATCGCATGGAACTTTCTGACTCCATTGCACATATATACGATTTGAAGACAAATACTGTTATGAATACGATTTCAACGGATGGAGCAAACTGCAATTTCGTCGGCGATGGTTCAGAGTACTATATACTTACAACAGATAATGAATGTACAGTTTACTCAATAAAAGATAATAAACCTATTCATACCATCAAGTCTGATTCGCGCTTAATTGCGAGGGAAAACTACATTATAGAGTATATTAAGACAGAAGATGAAAAAATAGCTCGTGTTCATTTGTTAAACGAGCTTGGAACCTATTATGATTTCGATGAGGATGTTTATTTCACTTTCCTGGATTTGTATTTATGTGATAAAACACATTCATATGCGCTGGTTTATTCCACGAAAGGAATAATAACATTGGGAAATCTGAACAATCCTAATTTCAACATTGAAATCAAGACTGATGTTTCTTCCATTGAGCATTGTGCCCTCTCTGATGACGGCAAATACTTCTTTGTAGAGCATGAAGACTCGCGCATCGAAATATACAATATGTCTGACGGCTCCATTCATACTGTTCTGTATGATATGGATATGGATATTGGTCGTATTGAATATATTGCAGATTTAAATATCTATTTCATGTACAGCAAATACAATTATCCGAACTATGCTCTTACAACAGATTTGGAAGTTTGCTCAGACCTTCCTACTATGCTTGCATATAACAAAGAGGATAAATTGATGATTTGTTTCGGGAATACATATTTTTACACCCTCCCCTATTATCCGTATGAAGCCTTAATTAAAATGGCTGATGAACGTTTGGGTGATTATGCTCCCAGTGAAAAAATTAAAAGAAAGCATAATATTTAGAACAAAGGACTTCCAATATCTTATTAAAAAAATTCGTTCATAATACTCATTCTTATCTTTCGCTTTCTTTTTCCTGCGAACCCATACACTATCGTATGGGTTCGCAGGAAATATTATTTAATCACTTTCTTTGTAATCTTAAATTTCACGGTCTTGCTTCCGCCGTAGTCACCGATTCCCTTAATGATTACCGTTCCGGTTCCTACTTTATTGTTTGCGCCGTATTCAAGCACATAGTCTCTTCCGCGGACCAGGGTTACGTTTTCTGTCTTGCCGTTATTCTTTACCGTCATGGTAACGACCGGTAAGGGACGAACCTGCTGACCGTTATACTCCCTCGCTGCAATTGCCTGTACTTTCGCTTTGCTGATTTTTTTGGTATAGAAACTATACTCCGTACTGATGGAGCCGCTATAATTACCATTTTCGGATGCATATACCGTAATACGCAAAGCCGTTGCTTCTGCCGGACATTTGCCGCTGCTGATTTCGGTATACGTTCCGTTTAGCTTATACTCATACTTCACCTTGTCATAGTCTTTGCCTTTGGCAAGCTTCTTACCGGTTGTCTTCTCTGTCAAAGTGAATTTCGTTACATAGTTATTGTTCTTATCCTTGTATAAGATATTATCCACTTTCAGCGTTACAAGACTTTCAAGCGGTGCCTTTTCAATCGTAAATTTCACCGGATTGGCTTTCGTTGTTCCGGTGTAGCCGCCTTTTCCTTTGATATAAAGGGAGGGAGCATTCGCATCGGTTGCTTTGCCCGCTTTTTTGTTGTTTACATATACGACGGTGTAATCTACGCCTTCTGTCAGACCCGATACCTTCGGGACAGGTTTTACACCACCACTGCTGTATGTATATGACGTTGCATCCAGTTTAACATTTTTATTCTCAAGTGATACCTTATTAATCTTAAAAGTCTTGGTTACACTTCCCGTATATTCTCCGATTCCCTTAAAGGTAACTTTGTAATTACCGGGTTTCACACCGCTTTTTGGATATACGCATACAAAGTCAATACCTTCTTCCAGAACGGTATCTCCCGATTTGACGGTATAGTCCTTGCCCTCCCATAATGCAAGATATGCGCCACCACTGTATTTCAAAGTTTGTAATACAGTAATCATTTTGGAAGTAAGCTTCTTTCCCGTAATCTTATAGGTTGCCTTCTTTGTTCCTGTATATCCGTTTATTCCCGTAACCGTAATTGTTGCTGTACCAACTTTTTTATGATTACTATAGCTTAATGTATAATCTTTTCCTTCTGTAAGAACTGTTTTACCATCTGTTACGGTAACTTTATTGGGAATCGTTATTCCTGTTTCCTTATTGTAGGGATAGGACTTTAAATCCGTCTTAATCTTTACTTTGGAGACTGATTTGGCGGAAAGATTCTTAGGATTAATCTTTAATGTTACAGCATATTCCCCGATTACGTTTTCACTCTTTCCTTTCAGCAGTACTTTGTATTCTCCGGGTTCTTTGTAGGCGCCTTCTGCCATATCCGGATATACATACTCGATATCCTTTTCCGGGATCTTATTTCCGGAACTATATACTACAGGTTTCACCTTCTGAACTTTACCGGTATAATCAAGTTCAATGTCAGGGATTTCCATATTTTGCGCCTCGGCATTGCCGGAAAGATCAAGGGCTTTAATATAAAACTTTTCTTCCTTCTCGAAAGATAACCTTCCCTTCCCTTTTACAATAGCCTTAGGATATTCCGTATATATGTCCTTGGTCTTATCCACAAGATTACCTGTATAGGTTACGGTATAATCAACCTTTTCTTTTAATGTTTCAGCTCTATAAGTGACAATCGTCTTCGGTTTGATTGGTGCTCCTGTGTAATATGTTAAATCACGATAATCAAATTCAAGCTTAAGCTGGTCAGAGACTATGTCAAGATGAATTTGTACCTGTGTACTTGCATTACACTGATATTTATAGCTGATGTATTTCCTTTCCAGACCCACATCATTTACCGTTATCACTGTACCGTCTATGGTTGCACCCTCTAAGCTTCCGGGCACCAGTCTGTTTATGTCAAAATCCCCCGGTAATTGAGCAACATCAAATGCGTTATTCCCTCCCAAATCAATGCAATAGCACGGTGAGGAATTTTTATATGTCCCCCAAACTTGAGGATTTGAAAGTCTGACATTATCCGGTAAATTTAAGCTTGTCAATCGATTAAAAGATGCATTCAATGAAGTTAATTCCGTATTATAACTGACATCCAATTCCTCCAGCAGATTTTCTTCCACTTGCATACTTACCAGCGAAGTATTATTCGTAACGTCTAAGGTTCTTAGTTTATTACGATTTAAATCTACTCTTTTCAACATTATATTGTTGCTTATATCTAATTCGCTTAATTCATTATTATCCAAATATAATGTAACCAGTTCTTTGCAATTCTTCACATCTATTTTAGTGAGATTATTGATATGCGCTTGTAATATTCTAAGGTCTTTACATCGGCTTACATCCAATGTCTTTATACTATTAACGGCACAATTAAGGATATCTAACTTCGTACAATTTCTGACATCCAGCTTGTCTAATTGATTGTCATAGCACTCTAATGCTAATAATTCTTTATTCTTGCTGACATCTAATTTGCGAATATTATTCTTTTCACAAGTTAAATACTGCAACTGCAAATTTTTGCCTATATTCAGAGAAGTTAACTTGTTGTTACCACACTCAAGTGTACGCAACAAAACATTCTTTGAAAGCTCTAATTCCTTCAACTGATTACTCGAGCAACCCAAAACCACCAGATTTGGATTGTTGCTTAGATTAAGCTCCGTCAACTTATTTACCGCACAGTCAAACTGTCGTAACATGATATTACACGTGGTATCCAGCTCTGCTAAGCTGTTTCTGTTACAATTTAGCGTTTCTAACTTATTATTTCTGCTGATATCCAAAGACGTAAGTCCCAAATCCGTACAACGCAAAGATGTCAAATATCTGAAATATTCGATACCTTTAAGATCTTTAATTGCAGTATTCTCTGATACATTTATGGTACTTTCACCTGCAATTTCATTTGCTCCCAGGATACCATCTTTGGGAGAATCGTCATATCTGTCAAGAACATAATTACGAAATCCTGCATCCGGAAAATTCTTCGCATCAATTGCAACACCAACATTCCTTCCCTCTGCAAGACCTGCATCCATTTCATCTACGGAATTAACAATCACAAGAGGACCTGTAAACTCTTCGTTTGCAGGTTCTTCTGATTCTTCTTCACTTGTATCGTCTGTAGCCTCTTCTGACGTTTCAACGTCTTCTTCTGAAGCCGTTTCTTCAGACTCATCAGATACTTCTTCTGAAATTTCCTCCGATGTTACATCTTCAGACTCTGGTTCCTCAGAAACACTCTCAGGTTCAGAAGAAGCCTCTTCTGTATTTTCTTCTGATATCTCCTCGGCGGATTCTTCCGTTTCGCTTTCTTCTTCGGGCACAATTCCTTCTTCAGAAGATTCTTCTTCCGGAATTGTAATATTTTCTTCTCCTTCAGCCACTTCACTTGCAGTTTCTGCAGGTGCTGCACTTACTGTAAGGGCAGGTACGAAATCTACTGAAAGAAATGTTATCATTAGTATAAATGCGATCACTCTGATAATAAATTTCTTCATATATTCCTCCGATTACACTTTAATCAATATCTTTACTTTTCAAAAAGTCTTGCGAGACGCAAGACTTTTTGACTTCATCTTATGAATAATCCATCTTTATTTCTTCAAAACAATTACTAATAAAAACCTTTTCATCCATTGATTAGAACGCATCATGTGCACGCTTTCTAACAAAGAGGACAATACCGGTAGCAGTTATAGCTAAAGTAACTACAGCGGACGCAATGATCATCCACAACCAGAAAAATCCAACGTGAATATTCCGCAATTCCTGAATATTATAGCTGTTACCCGCAACATCAGTCAGAATCAGACCAACATTATGCCATCCTTTATCAATGGTAAACTCTAATGCGCGTTTCTCCGGATAATAAGAGAATTCGATCTCACGCCCGTTGTCAAAAACCTTACATGCATCTACATCCAACAACTCATTAATATTTGTAAGTGTAATCGTACGAGCTTCTTTACCATAATACCAGTGCCAAGGCTTAAATCCTTTCGGCATTTCACATTCCGGTATAATATTATCAATATGCATCTTTCCAAGGTCAATTCGATTTTCTTCATTCTTTACGGTAAAGAATAACTCAATATCCGTATCATCCTGGAATGTCTCTTTAAAGAAACCGGAATCAACATTGAAATAGTATTCCTGAACACCATAAATACTGTTCACCATATCAACCTTAGCATTTGTCGGATATTCTCTTCCGTTTGTATCTCTTAATACCACTTCAGCAGGAGACTCTAACTTCGTTAATACGCATACTCGCAAATCCATGAAATTATCCGGTCTCTTACTAATCGGCTCTCCATTCTCATACTGGAATGAATATAATCCTGTTCCGGCTTCAATATCACTATCCATGATATATGCCAATACATCTTTTTTCACAATACGCATATATGTATTCTGATTCAAAAGACTTTCATTTCCGGCATCATCAACTGCAATAATTTCCAAGGAATAAACACCATCCTGTGAAAACTCGGGCAAAGTAAATTTCTTATCTGAAATAATCCCTTCCTTATCTTCATCACTCTTAGCATACATTTCCAGAGGATCCATTTTAACAACACCTACTTCATCTTCAGCTGGAATGTATGTAACCAATCTATAGCGCATGTGCGCATAATTCAAGTCTTCGAATTCCACATAAGGAATGGGATCTGCTGCTCTTGTATACGGATAAACCTCAACATTCTCTACATCATCTGCCCCAACAGCGACACCATTTCTGGAGACAATCGTCGGTGCTGTTTTATCAATCTCAAAAATCGGACTCACTTGTGTTTCTGCTGCATTTCCTGCCAAATCAGTCATGGAAATCTGAATCTGATATACAGCTTCATCTGATAAAGTGAACTCCATTGTATGAACATCACCATTTGAAGTCCATACTTTATCCTTTAACACAGTTGAAGTCACATTTGTGAAACCGTCTGCATTATGCAATGCTCCCGCTTCTTTCTTAAGAACAACTAAATGAACTAATTCGGGACTGAAATTATGCTCTTCAATACGAATACTTGCAACTTTATCTACATTGAAATTGTTGTCTGTAGCCACATTGGCGAAAGAATCGAAATTCGTTGTAATAACAGGATTTGTTTTATCTACATAAAACTTCTTTTCATTACCGCCTGCAAAATTCACTTGTGCCGCATGATTTGCTCTGTCCGTACCGTTATAATCGAACGTATAATCTCCCTCTCCAAATGTGATGGTTGCGACATATTCATCTTTTGAAAGCTTTGTATATCCTACAGAAGGAACAGCTCCAAATGTATTGGTAATAATTGCATTCATCCGATTGGCATCAAAATTACGTTCTTTAATTCTAATATCAGCAATACGGTCAGCACTATAGTAAAGATCGCTATCGTCATCTTCCCTAAACTGAATATTTACAACCGGTTTTGTCATATCAATTGAGAATGTTTTTAAAGTAAACTCCGACGCATCATTATTGGAATTGTCCCTTGCATTCACTTTGACAGAAATATTATTATCATCTGTTTCATATGTGAACTGC
The DNA here is from genome assembly GCA_015056945.1 of Lachnospiraceae bacterium. Lineage (GTDB taxonomy): Bacteria > Bacillota > Clostridia > Lachnospirales > Lachnospiraceae > UBA3766. Next base: position 25,054 of record SVFH01000022.1, read on the forward strand.
TTGCTGACACCCAGAACCAATCCGCCATTCTCAAGTCCCTTTTTCCATCCATGCTCTTCAAAAGATGTTACGGGACCATCTGTAACCTTTCCTTTTTTCTCAGAATTTTCGATCGAGGTAACGTTCTGAACACCTGCAACCAAATCATCTACCGAAAAGCTTGTTGTAACTTTGCGAGTATATAACGGATTGCCTGCTTCGTCCTTATACGGCGTGGAACCTCCTTCAATTCTGCCACTGATTCCGGGAGCATCATCATCTGAAACACACCCCTTCATGGTCTTTTCCCCGCTTGTATTTCCAACAAGGTCTTTTACTTCAAAATAAATATATCCTTTGAAACCTTCTTCAATCTTAATGGTATATAAAGTGTACTCATCTATAGAATCACCGCGTGTAGCTGTTATCCATTCTGTATTCTCGCCTTTTCCACCATATTCTTTCGGTGCACCGACAATTCTATACATCAAATCACCCAAACCCGCTGATGCATGATTCTCAACAACACCATCACTAACAGCAATTGTAAGAATAAAGTCCTTCTTAAAGAAATATCCGTATTCCGTTTCCGTAGGCTGTTCTATCGGACCATCCATCATGTCGTCTTCGCCTACTTTCTCTTTCCCATACACATCTGCAGGTGTGAATGATACACTTACAATCTCCGGTGCAAAAGAATCAATAAAATATGTCTTTGTTAACTCTGTCACATTTCCGGCATTATCTTTTACTTGATAATGTAAGCGATATTCACCTTCTGAGATAGGAGCAAGTAATTCGGATTCCTGCTTTTTCCCGGCATTATTCGTAACTTCATTTGCATGATATGCGGTATTCATATATCCTTCCGTAGGTTCTTCAGAACTGTTCTCGGTTGTCTCCTCTGAACTGTTTTCTGAGGATTCTTCTGAACTATTTTCAGTTGTTTCTTCTGAATCGTCTTCCGATGGTTCTTCCGGTTCTTCCTCTGACGGATTCTCCGGCATATCAATTGCATCATTGATTAATGTTGAAATATATTCTGCCGAAAAATGATACAAAAACTCTTGATTTTGTCGTATCGTATTTCCGGGTTGTTCAACATATAATGGTACATCCTTCAAATCCTTTTCCACAATAGTTTTGCCCGGATTAAAACCAAAACGTTCAACAAAGAAATTAATTTCATTCACTCCAGACTCCCGATCCTCGGCACTTAAAAGAATCTTAAGCTCATCAAAACCGCTGTACCATACTTGCTTTTCATTTTCGCCATTTTCCTCGTCAGTCACATCTTTCTCATACATACTCTTAACCGAGGAGTTGAGCGTTATCTCTTCTTCAACACTCTCTTCCGATGAATTTTCTTTTTGTATTTTCAGTTCTGCAAGAGGTACTACTTCCTCTAGCACAAGCGGAACTTCTTTATTCTCTTTATTAATTATTATTTCTGTTTCAGAATTTAATACCATGTCAGTGGCTTTAATTTCTATTAGTCCCTCTAAATAGACATCTGTCTCTGCCAATTCAACTTCTGCATAATAAATATCACTATCTTCAGACATCTTTTGCATAACAATATCCTTGGTTACTTCGTCTTCCAAAATTGACTTGTAAGACAGTACAACTGTTGATATTCCGCTATCTTTGTCGTTAACGTTAACCAAAATACGAACTGAATTGTTATGATAGATCCCATGTTCTGTATTAAATACTTCCGACAAATCTTCTGAATTTTCATCCCCCTTAGAATCCAGATGTTCTGTTTCATCCTTCAATGCTTCCACTTTTATTGGCGATATCACGGGCGCTTCTCCATCCACCAAAACAGTAAAGGTTAACCATTCCTCATTTCCGGCCACATCAACTATTTTAACCTTTACTTCCTTCTTCAAGGATGTATCTTCAATCGTAATCGTTGTATTTTTGCTTATTAAATCCCCTGAATCTTTTATTGTCCCATTAACCCATACAGTATAGTTTGCCAAACCGGAATATTCATCTTGTCCCAAAATATTAAATGTAAGTGGTATTCCTGCGGGAATATAATATGCTTCTCCTTTTTTATGGGATTGCGCAACATCGGTAAGTTCAACCGTCGGGGCAAATAAATCTACCGCAAATGTATATACACCTATTTCCCTGGCTTCATTACCGGCATTATCAACAGCTAACGAAGAAATACAATATTCGCCTCCGCTTGCCAACTGATCACCAATTGTATACTCTTTGCTATAGGTTCTTACAAATCCATCTTTCGTTAACGGTTCACAAATCAGTTCTTCAACCCCTGTTTCTTCCGTTAACGTTCTTCCCATATATTCAAAGTAAACATGCTGAAGACCACTGGATTTATCATTATTGCTCTCATAATCGTCATATCTGTCTTGCCATGTGAGTTGGATTTTTTTACCTTTATGTGTTCCGTTAAACCATTCCATGGTCTGTTTATTTGCTTCTTCCGGAACTTCTTCGCCATCAAATTTAACCGAAAATTTAGGCGCTGCCTTTTCTAAGATTAGCACATTGCTATACTTCGTTTCTTCATCAGGTCCGGTAATGGAAGAAAAATCAGCTTCAGAATCTCTGCCGGCTTTATCATATGCTATCACTTTCATATGCTCGTTATAAAATGACGCATCAAACGTAAAGGAATACTCTGATTCCGTTGTCGATTCTGTTTCTGTTTGATCCGCAATCGAAACCTCCTGAATTCCCGAAATTTTATCTTCAGACATATCATCACTTACTTTTGTCTTAATTGTAACTGCGCCATTTGAAAAAGTACCAAATTTCGTTACATTTAAAGCATTTTCACCCTCAGGAACGATTTCAATCTTTTCAATCAAGGGATCCTTGGGATCATATCCTTCTCCATCTTCTCTCTCTGGATAAACTTTATTACCTGCATAATCTTCCACCTCAAGATACAGTTTATGAATATTCCCCGTTACCCAGCTGGAATGCTCATACGGCAATACTGAAATACCGCTTCCTGATTTACGTTCGTCTGTATATGTAATCTGATTTTTGGCTTTACCAAAGGCTTTCAATTCCTGATACTCTGTTGTCTTCTCTGTTGCTCCGTCATACAGAAATCCGCCTTCATTCTTATCCCAACAATATTTAACAGATGCGATTCCGCATGTATCACTTACTGTAAATTCTCCTACAATACAATCCGGATAATCTCCCTGTTGTTGTCCGACCATACTAATATAAGCACTTGGATTTGTCGTATCAATCACTAACTTATATTGCTTTTTTCCCAAATGAAATTTATCAATCGTACCTTGGTTTTCTAAATACCTATTCCACCCAACGCTCCAATTCCAATTCTTCAGATTATCTTCTACTGTAAAAAAAGCGTAATATTCATACTTAACCTCGCCTTTATCCTTACTTTCACTATATTCCGTCACAGGAACTTCGACTCCGCCATCGCATGATACACCCAAACCATCATATTTAACAATACTCTTTTTAAATGTGATTTTTAGTTTAACATCCTTATTTGTATATACAGTATCACCATAAATATTCCCGGGATTCTCGTCTACAAACTCTATCTTTTCTATTTTAGGAATTGGTTCATATATATACTTATACTTTCTGGTTAATATATCTCCATTTGAGCTTTTAATTAAATAGTATACCTGTTCACCCTTTTGCGTCGGCGCAAACGAAATACTGGCTTCTCCTTCCCCCAAAGGATTCGGCACGTCAGCAATTTTATACCCTTTGGGAGCATATAAAACTATACTCTCTCCTGTTCGATACAAAGGAGTTCCATTATATTGTGGCTGATTATTATCTGTTGCCACAATCTCATCCTCAGAAGCTTCTTCTGAAGGCTCTTCTTCCTCGCTTGAAGACTCTTCTTCCTCGCTTGATGACTCTTCTTCCTCGCTTGATGATTCTTCTTCCTCACTTGATGATTCTTCTTCCTCGCTTGATGATTCTTCTTCCTCACTTGAAGACTCTTCTTCCTCATTTGAGGAGTCTTCTTCCTTACTTGAAGACTCCTCTTCCTCGCTTGAAGACTCTTCTTCCTTGCTTGAAGACTCTTCTTCCTCATTTGATGAGTCTTCTTCCTTTCCTGAAGATTCTTCTTCAGCAGATTCATCTTCTTCAGAATTTTCCTCTGCTTCATCACTCTCTGAAGTTTCTATAGAAATAGATTCTTTTTCTTCAGCAAAAAGACCATTGCCAAACGCATTTGCCAATGATGCAGCGTGAACACTCGAAAAACAATTACTTGCCAACAGCACTACCAATAGTATTGCCATAATCCTTCTAACGTTTTTCATAATTTTCTCCCATCCTTTGTTGTAATTTACTATTTACGTCTCTTACTGTTTATGTCTTTATCTACTAACACTTTTCCTACATTCTTGGAAAATACACTTTTCACTTTATTTCTTTTATACTTATGGAAATATAATAAAGCTCCAACCAAAAAACTTATCACTGCCAATGCGAGACATCCGAATAAAGGAACCATTACAAATGGTGAATTATATTTTAAATCCAACAAGTTCTGTACCTTAGAATATAATCCGGTAAAATAGAGAATGGGAAAAATGACAATAATCGTACCCAAAACGTATAAGAAAAATTTACCGAATGAAAAAACGATGTATTTCAATATCGGATATCTATCCCAAAATCTATTCAATGTCAGTTTCCTCCAACTTAATTCCTTTAAAATATCGTTTAATTTCCTGTGATGTCTGACCGGTAGCAGCTGCTATCTGTTCAATGTATTCATCATTATCCAATACATTTTTTAACTTTACTACAGCATATTGGTATTCTTCTTTATTACGATGATTTCTTAATACTTCATACGCAGCCGGAATATCCTTTTTGGCTACCTCTGCATTATATATTGCTTCTGTTAATTCATAACCTACTGATTGTTCCACCCTGCCAAGCTTAACAATCTCCGTAGAAGCTTCTCGATACTTTCGGGAATTTGTATGTTGCACAATTTCATCAACTCTCTGAGGCAGCATCTTCTTATCTCCGACAAGGCCAAGCAACTCTACCAAAAGCGCAACTTCATAGTCAGAAATATCATCTTCCGCATACGTAAATTTAACCACCCTGTCATATGTCACACCTAATTGATTAGGCGGCGCGGTTGTAATCATATCCCTTGCAGTTTCTTCAAGCTTATAAAACTGTGTTTCATTATATGAAGCTGTCAACGTCTCCCATTTATCCTCTGCAATAGAAAATGCCAGCAGTCGATAAATTCCATAAATAATCACAAAAGCAGCAAACAATGCCAGCATTCTTCCTGAAAGCTGAAATGCATTTTTTGCCTTTACATTTTCTTCTCTAACGATTGTCGGAACGGAGTCTTGTAGTTCTTCAATATCATGCCGCAAGTCTTTATAAGAATGATAAAATCTCTCATTATCTGCATCCAAATAATGGGCGGTTCTTGGACGTGTACATTTACGAATGATATTCTCCATCCTTTTATGATAATAGACGGAGGTACACGACAAATCTCTTATGTGATAAGTTTCATCATTCAAAAAATTGTCCCTGTAAAAATCATGTGGATCTACTGTAAATTGTTTGTTTTTGGTTACCAATTCGAACACATTCAAGCATTCCCAAAAAGTTGCACCGAAAGAAAAAATATCACTTTCTATTGACATCTTTCCCTTTTCAAACTCACATGAAAAAGGGAACATTGATCCTTCTGCAGCATCCGCATAACATTCCGGTGCTGCATATCCCAAACTTCCATACTGAAACATCTTATTTACAGTTTCCGTTTTACCATAATGAACGCTCTTTAAATTTGCAGTTACAAATCGATTTGCTCTTGTAATCTTTTTGGACCTACCAAAATCGATTAATACAAGCTCCTTACCATGTCTTGTAACCATGACATTCTCCGGTTTAATATCCAGATGGAGAATGTTCTTACGTTCCGTTACAAACTCTAAAATATCGCAAAGGTTTAGCATGAAAAGAACAATTTGATTCTGATATTTCAATATATTATCATAATTGTAGCTATGTTGAATTGCCAATTTTTCCATCGGGCTAAAATCATGATAATTTACAACATGTTTCAGATTGTTATCCAACACTTCTACTTTTCGCAATTTCCAGAATTCTTCCCGACAATACTCCTCCAAAGACCATCCGTCTATGTACTCTTCAATTACGCAAAAGAACTTGTCGCTCGTAATTGCACCGCCCTGTACTTTATCACACGGCACACTGAATTCTCCCATGTCTTCCACTACATCATCAATTCGTACAATAGAACGACACTCACGCAACTCTTCAAAAATTGCCCATTCTTCTGTCTTAAAAATTGTCAAACGATCAATAATTTCACCATCTATGTTGATATATTTCGGTTTAAACTTCAATACGCATGAAAATTGCATTCCGCCATCATGCTTTGTTTTCAGTCCTTTATAAACAATACTTTCCGTACCTATTGCAATAAAACCATCCTGATTTATACCATAAGAAGTATCAATTATGTATTTGTATTTATTTCCAAATATTTCACTACTCATTCTGCTTTACTTCATCCTTAGTTTCTTCTTCAAAAATCAAATGAAAAATCGATTCCTCCGATCCATTTTCAAGCACGGTTAATTCCTTAATATCTCTCTTAATTGCAGTATCTATCGTTGTTGTAACTGCATCGCCAATTGATGGTCTTGCCATAGTGCACATCCTTTCGCATTAACAAAACATATCATTTCTTTTGTTTATTGCCTTTATTCGACTTTCTTTTATTTGGTTTTCCCAAATATCTTACAAGCTCTTGATAACCTACCATAGCAGAATCAATTCCGATTTCCAAATCAGCAGTTTCTATCGTTAGAATCGTTCTTGCGCAGGACCGATATGTCGCTCTGTAATGCTGATATCTCGTATTGACTATTTCAGATTTATCAAATCGAAATCGCTTACCTAGTGCTGTTCTCCCGCTTATTTCTGTCCCATTCACACGCAATACAAAAGTATACATAGAAAGCATAATTGCGCCTATAATACAGAATGTCAAAACTGCAAAAACAATTCCCACAATAAAATATTTATCAACACCAAGCATTAAAATCAGATTTATTATTTCTAATGCAACAAAGGTAATCACAAGCAGTACAAAATCACTCTTTTTATTTGCAACCGTAAACTGTGGAGACAACGAATTCACCATTTTACTCGAAGATTGCTTCATTGAGATGATCTCCTCCCATGTCCAATATTCCTTTCGGAATTTCAATAATATATCTTCTACCCTCGGTAATTAAATCTGCCACGATACTTTTAAAAACCATGCTTCTTTGAATAGAATCTGCTGATCCTCTTGCAAATTTTTTCACCCAATAATCATATCTGAATGCAGCATTATTATCTCCTACATTCCATCCGGAGCGTTTTGTATCATCAAATAAATTAAAGAATTTATTTGTGCCTCCCGCTTTTCCTTTCACAAATTCAGTAAATCCGGAAGTTAATGAGCCTACGGCAAATGAAAATGTTGCATTAAAAAGCATCTCTAAAAATGTATTACCTTCGTTTTTGATTACATTATCCAAAATATCGCCCAAAAAGCTTGTTGCCGCATCAGCACCACCACTAATGAGAGCAATTGCCAGTTTCCCCAATTCAAATCCGGCTCCAAATCCACCGGTAATAGCACCGGAAAGCGCACCTGAAAATGCGCCATCACGAAGACCTTCCCAAACTGACTCCAAAATGCTTCCTTTACATCCACCGGCAAGCCATCCAACAACTCCAAAGACAGCTCCGGATACCCCTCCTACAAGAGCACCAATCAGTATACCTTTCGCAATCCCCAATAAAACCAGCGAATATGGCGCAATTGCAGCTAAAAATGCTCCCCCCGTAGCAGCTGTACATACAATAATAATAACAACCGCAACCACCACCAAAACCACAGTTGCCCAGAACTTCCAATTCTCAGCACTCCATTCACAGAATTTCTCCCAGCCGGTCTTTTCAATATCAGGCTTCAGATACTCATATCTCTCATAGAAATCATCCTTAGACGCATTGATTTCTTCTGCTGCCTGCTGATCGCGTGAAACGGCATTATCAACAAATGTCTGCATTTGTGTATCCAGGGTTCCTATGTATGCAGTCTTATCATCCTGCAAAGTAGTAGATGTCTGCACTTCTGAAATAACATCATCCAAATTATAGATTGTGCTGTCTACAGCTGAAGACATATTTTGGATTGTCAGAATTTCAGACTGATAATTCGATATGGAGGTCTTTATCTGCTCAAAGAATCCACTCATTTGTCCGATAGGACTATAATTTAATGCAATTGTTGCCATAAACTAACCTCACTAATTCGCCTTTATCTTACCTCTTCTTACTTTTTTTAGCAACGTAAGAGACGTCTTTGATATCTTACAATTCTCCAACTCATTTGCTTCATACATTTCTATAATATATGAAGCAAATTGTTTGAATCCTTTCATCGTATGTTTCAGAATGATATCTTTTCCATAAACTTCCAGCCATATGTCACAATAGGGAGTACAGTCCCCTCCACCGCCTTTTTCACAATATATTTTGGTAATCTCAGAGATATCAAATCGGTATTTTTTTCCGGTGCGCTTTCTACCATAAATTTCATGTCCTCTTACCGAAAATCTGAACATATACATGGTATATAAAACACCGATACCACCAATTGCGTATAAAACAGCGCAAATGCCCCCATAACCGTTTATACCGTCTCCTCCCCAAACAGCCAAGCTAATAAACAACATTTCTGCAAGTATAATAAAGCCAATCGCAAAAAGCTTTGTCCCTGCAGAACAGACAACATCTATTTCTTTTTGATTCATCTACTTACCCTTTCCAATATTAGTTAGCAGGATTAAAAATAGCATCATTTCTTCTTTAGTTTCAAAATTAACTATGATTTTAATTGGTTCTATTATGAGAGTATCCCATAAATCTTTTAAACAGCCATCTCCAATTGATGGTCTTGCCATAGAGCACATTCTTTCACGTCAACAAAATATATCATTTCTTTTGATTATTGCCTTTATTCGCCTTTCTTTTATTTGGTTTTCCCAAATATCTTACAAGCTCTTGATAACCTACCATAGCAGAATCAATTCCGATTTCCAAATCAGCAGTTTCTATCGTTAGAATCGTTCTTGCGCAGGACCGATATGTCGCTCTGTAATGCTGATATCTCGTATTGATTATTTCAGATTTATCAAATCGAAATCGCTTACCAAGTGCTGTTCTCCCGCTTATTTCTGTCCCATTCACACGCAATACAAAAGTATACATAGAAAGCATGATTGCGCCTATAATACAGAATATCAAAACCGCAACAACTATTCCCGCAATAAAATATTTTTCAGACTCCCATATCAAAATCAGATTGGCTATTTCTAAAAAAAAGAAAGCAATCACAAACAGTACAAAATCACTCTTTTTATTTGTAACCGTAAACTGTGGAGACAAAGAATTCACCTTTTTATTCGAAGATTGCTTCATTGAGATGATCTCCTCCTATACCCCAAATATCTTCTACCTTCCGAAAATAATCTGCTCAGATTTATTTATAAACCAAGCTTGCTTAACGTCTACTTTTTTCTTTTCCTGCCTTTGTTTGTTTTAAAGCCTTCAAATCTGCCGAAGAGATACTTTTTTGAGAAATAATTCCTTTTCTTTGCATTTCCATCAGATATTCAACACATTCTTTATATCCTTTCATTGAACCCTGTATCGGAATATTTACATCATCTGTTTCAATTATCAATAATGTCATTTTCCCTGTGCGATGCGTACTATTATAATGCTTAAAAGTAATCCTTCTGATATCCGAACAATCAAACCGAAACTTTTTACCTGACTCTAATCTTCCATAAATTTCAGTTCCTTTAATATGAATCACATAAGAAAACAGACCATACCCGACAAATAACATAAAAACAAACCATATAATACTAAACCAATACCCTCTATTAAGAAGCGGCATTACCACAAGAAAAATAAGTTCCGGTATAATAAACCCTAACCCCCAACATATAAAGTCGCTGGTTTTGTTGCAAATTTTTATACATACTTTTTTATCACTCAAATACATACTCAGTCCCCATCGACTTTTTCACTAACGAATGCTTTAAACGTTTCAATCCACAACATTTGTCTGCTCTCTGTCAATAAATCCGCTGCAAATCCTTTAAAAATAGTCTTATAACTCATCTTAATAGTTGAAGAAGAGCTATATCTGCCAAGCCAATAATTATAACTGAATGACCACGGATTATTCCTTCCATTAATTCCCGCATTATACACATCTGCAAAAAGGAACTTAACAGCTTTATTTTTAGAAGAATTACCCCACGTCTTCAGCCCTATATTCACCCACGAAAAAGCAAATCCTAATGAAAACGATATTCCCGCATTAGCAATTATTTCCAGCAGTGAATTATTTTCGCCTTTAAAAATATTATCAAAAATATCATTAAGAATACTTGCAAACGCATCAGCGCCTCCGCCTAGCAGTGTTATTGCCCATTTAGTCAGTTCGAATGCTGCACCAAATCCGCCCATAATTGCGCCTGATATTGCGCCTAAAAACGCGCCCTCCCAGAAACCTGACCAAAAGCCTTCTCCACAAAGCGCACTAAAAATACCTCCAAGCGCTCCACCTAGTAGCGCGCCTACCAATATACCTTTCGCAATCCCCAATAAACCCGGCGCAATTGTAGCCAAAAAAGTACCACCCGAAAATACAGTACAAACAACAATCAATGCAACCGCAATCACAACTAAAACAACAACCGCAATTGCCTTCCAATTCTCAGCACACCATTCACCAACATCTTCCCAGAAATTCTGCCAGCCGGTCTGTTCAATATCCAGTGTCAAATATTCATATCTCTCATAGAAATCATCCTCAGACGCATTGATTTCTTCTGCCGCCTGCTGTTCGCGTGAAACGCCATTATCAACAAATGTCTACATTTGTGTATCCAGGGTTCCTATGTATGCAATTTTATCATCCTGCAAAGTAGTAGAAGTCTGCACTTCTGAAATAACATCATCCAAATTATAGATTGTGCTGTCTACAGCTGAAGATAACGTCTGGATTGTCAGAATTTCAGACTGATAATTTGATATGGATGTTTTTATCTGTTCAAAGAATCCACTCATTTGTCCAATAGGACTATAATTCAATGCAATTGTTGCCATAACTAATCTCTCTTTTTTACATTAAATTGCGTCAAAAATCATACGTTTACCTTTTTCATATTTGCGTAAGATATTTCCATAAGAATACTTACCCCTCATCTTGGGTTTATCATAATCGGCAACAAAAAAAACCTCTGCACTTTTCTCATATACGGTAAGCACTTTCTCTGCATAGGCGATAAAAACAACCTCATTTTCATTCAACTCTAATGCATGAGGATGGGGTATTACAATCGATTTTCTTAAGGCATCCGGCTCGATATCCACATCACAAATATCACCAAATAAATCTTTCAACATCTGTTCCGAACGCAGAAGCAAAAAGGAATCATCCGATGCCGCTGTGACGATAATCAAACGTTCTCCGCGTTCCACATCTACTTTTCCCCAAGGATGTTTGATCAGATACGGATTTCCTTCATCATCCCGAAAATCATCTAAAATATACCCTGTTGTTGCAATAGAATAATCTCCATGAACAATATGAACATGCCTATCCTCTTCCCACCCCCCAATATCGACTATCGTTGCTGCATTAACAAACAAATCCGTTCTTCTTACAAAGGTTTTTATGGTATTTTTATTCTGCAATGAGGAAAAAATAATGTTTTTTCTCTGCTCAATAATACATTTTTTCTCTTTCTCTGTACATAAACGTTTCATATCTCTTTGCTAATTTGCTTCTTCGGCAACCTCGCTTCCTCCTGATGAAATAGATTGTCCTATTCCGGCTAGCCCTCTCCAAATTGATCCTCCATTGATTATCCTTTCAACAAGCTCTCCGGTAAGCACATTCGTTATCGACTCAACATTTGGATTCATTCTCAAGAATGAATATTCATACAATCTCCAAATATCACCATTTCCCCCAATCGCCGCATCGATCGCACCATTTGCCTTCATCGCTTCTCTCGCTGACGGCAAAATCCAGTCATCATACTCTTCCGGAATAATATCTCCTAATCTCTCCAGTTTCTGAGCTAATGTCTCCTTTCCCCGACCTGCTGCAATTCCTGCCGCCACGTCATCTCCGTTTGCTCCCAATCGACTCCAAAACATTAATGCATCATCGCCGCTTCCAAGTAAGCCTGCAAAAGCCCCTTTTGTTTTAATCATCTGATCCGTAAATAATCTTAAACTATCATCTGATATTCCTTTTAAACCATTGTAAATGGAGCCCGCACCATAAAATAAATTACTGATACTGCTAATCCAGTTCATGGCAGTTCTCCAACCTTGAAATGCTTTATTATCACTCATATCAAAAAATAAATCAACCAGGTTAAGTATAGTAGAAGCAACCGTTGAAATAATAGCAATTGCAGCAACAGTATAGCTTACAACTGCTGCAATTGTTGCCGCAGTACCAGCAGAAACACCAAATGCAGAAAGCACAGCTGTCAGCAGAGGAACTAATGCAGCACCCCCTGTTGAGATTATTGCAATAATCGATATAACTGCAACTGCAATAATTACAACCGCTATTACAATCTCAACCCAATGTTCTTTACACCATTCACCAACGTCTTCCCAGAAATTCTCCCAGCCACTCTGTTCAATATCCGGTGTCAAATATTCATATCTCTCATAGAAATCATCCTTAGACGCATTGATTTCTTCTGCCGCCTGCTGATCGTGTGAAACCGCATTGTCAACAAATGTCTGCATTTGTGTGTCCAGGGTTCCTATGTATGCAATCTTTTCATCCTGCAAAGTAGTAGAAGTCTGCACTTCTGAAATAACATCATCCAAATTATAGATTGTGCTGTCTACAGCTGAAGATAACGTCTGGATTGTCAGAATTTCAGACTGATAATTTGATATGGATGTTTTTATCTGTTCAAAGAATCCACTCATTTGTCCAATAGGACTATAATTCAATGCAATTGTTGCCATAAACTATTCCCCTCCTTACAGATATCAATATAGTTTTATCCTTCTGATGATTCTGATGCTTTCTCAGGATTACGGTTAATTTCATCCAAATCCGTATCAACCTGATTATATGCATCTAATATCACCTGTACCACTTCTTCATTCAAAGTATTCAAATTCGTTTCGAAATCACCAATGTTTTCCATAATATGATTCGCCTGAAGTTTATATGCCTCGGCACCTTGACCCTTCCATTGCTTCATCAGATTTGTGTTTAGTGTTTCATAATCCGTTTTAATTTGCTTAAATTCACTAATTGCATCCGCACTATCGTTTTTAAACTTTTCAAAAAGCACAAGATCTGCATATACATAATCGTCAGCCATATTTCATTCCTCCATTACACTTTAATAAATTTTAATTTTGATAACCTATCTGCTTCAATATCATAGAAATAGCCATCTCCCAACTCACATCGCGCATAATCTTCTTTGAGCGTTTTGATGTCCATATTTCCAAAAATTGTCTTTTGTCCTCTTTCTCCAGCAAATTCCGCAATATTATCTAACAGAAACGCCGTCTGCAATGCATTGTTAAAATACATATTCTGTTCAGAATCACTGATTTTCTGAACATCTGAGAAAATGAAGCAAAAACCATTTTCTTCGGCCACAGCAACCATCTGAGGCAAAATAACATTGATAAAAAACTTATTCTCAATCGTATTTAAATACAAAAGCTTACTCTGCAAAACAAAGATAGTAAAAGGTTGCTTTTCATTCTCACAATCCGGAATCTTGGCGTATTCCTTTGCAAACTCTTTGCTCAAACCATAAATTCCCGCAAGAAATCTTTTGTCCAGCGTTGCATAATTCTGATTCAAATATACATAGAACTGTTGAAGCGGCGATAGTTTCCTAATCTTTGATGTTTCATCATTTAAGAGCAGTTCTACTTCCTTATACTGATTAATCAACACTGCATCAACCTCTTTACAAACCATATCATATATGGGTTGTAATTGATTTCTTCCGTCGTCAAACAAGACAAATCTAACATCTTTTCTTTGCTCAATGATTCTCTTTGCAAGAAGCGTCAAAAGATTTGTTTTACCAAACTCTTTTTTTCCGTAAATCGCAATTGTATGTGATTTTTCATAATTGACATCAACCGACTTGAAATCAACATAATCCAATCCGACACTAACGGAATTATCGGTCAGCTCTACCAAAGGATTCTGATTTAACCCGGCAAACTCAATCTCGGTCAATTCCTTCGGGAAAGTTTGATATTTCTTTACATGATGCTTATAACACCCTTCCGCAAAACCAAACTTATCTTTCAGCCTGTTCTCAAATAGATTCTCTGCATCCTTATCTGTTCCGTACGGAAGGAATGATTGCACTTCATACGGCAGGTTCATGCGGAATGTTCCCGTGATTCCATCCGGCTTAACGGTTACGTTAGCAAATCCATGACCGGGATTATTACCAATCATACCGACTTTATTTCCGAATATCTCCATGTACTTATCCTGTTGCATTTCATAAGCAATCTTTTGCTTAAAAGACCCCATATATGAAGATGTTCCCTTGGTTTCACTCGCCGTAACCACAATGGTTATTCCTTTAGACAAACCTTCTCGACATAATTTAGCCAACTTTTCCTGATATGACATATATCGTGGTTCATCCAGGAACGCATTTAAATTATCAATAATAAACGTCGTATGCGGCAAGTCAACTTCACTGTCACGATAATTCTTTCCGCCTAATCGATCCAAATTATCCTTCAGAATTGATTCAAGAATTTTGAAAACTCGTTTTACATATTCTTCATTTGAGTTATCAAAATAAGCGGAAACCAACGGCATCTCTGCCAAATCAAACAATGCCCCACCAAAGTCCAGAACAAAAATCTGTTCCTGCTTATGGCTATATGCCTTATGTAAAATATTCACAAGCGTTCTCAAAAACGTTGTTTTTCCACTCATCGCGGAACCAAAAACAATAATATTGGAATCAAGTAAATCAACCATAAACGGAGGTTGCATCTGAATAATCGGGATATCAAATACACCCAATCTGCAAATCATTTTTCGAAGTCCCATTATAATTCCCTCCACTCTGTATCTTCTGCAATTTTAGTAGGCAATGGTGGCAAGAATATTTTACGAGGCTGTTCTACATACTGGCCAATGTCTATAATTGTATTAACAATATATGCCAACTGCGTATCGTGCTCATTAATCTGCGCATTTCTCTTCTTCGCAAGTTCATTATCCTTCTTTGAAGAATAGAAATTTGTATCAAACTGACCCGAATTAGATACTTGCGTGACTAATACAGGTTGCTCAATATTCAAATTCTTATTTGCACCGGTATATGCGGACTGGAAATATTCAAAACGCGAACCTGTTCCAACCAACAAATAAGCTCGACCGTTTAAAGGCATGGTAGGCGCTGCCGCAACCGGAGTTCCAAGCATTTCCTTTGATGCCTGCTTGGTCGCAACTTTCAAACAAATACGCGCCTTGGAATTGACACGAATATCATCTGTAATTGCGCCTTCAATATTCTGGGAAACCAGAACAATATGAAATCCCAGTGTTCTTCCGACACGGGCAATTGTTGTAATCTCCGCAATGAAATCCACATCATTTGACTCACTGGAAAAACGTTTCAATTCAGTAAACTCATCCACAACAAGTACAAGATGTGAAAGAGGAGAAAATTCACTGAATTCTTTATTTAAAACACTAATTTGCTTTTCGTTCAATTTTTTCTTCAGGGCTTCAATCTTATCATAATTCTCAGGCGTCGCAGGAGTCTCTTTAATCTTTTTAATTACTCTGAGCGCTCTTATGTAAGAGTCAACATTATCCACGCCAAGGCTTGACAACAACAATTTACGCCGTTTGATTTCTGCATTCAGTGATTCAAGGAAACGCTTCAACATATATGCTGCTGAAGTTCCCTCATCCTCACCCGCTGTATCCGTAACTACTCCGACGCAGTGCGGTAAACCACCCAAACGGTCAGAGAAACCTCCACCTTTCATATCTACCAGCATAAGATTCAAGTCCATCGGTGAAAACTTCATACACAAACCGATCAAATATGTAATAATGGTCTCAGATTTACCTGAACCGGTTGTGCCTGCCACCAACATATGCGGTCCGTCCGCCTTCTCATACAAGTCCAGATTAATCGCGCCATGCTCATTTTTACCAACCGGAACACATAAATTTCTGGTAATATCGTTACGCTCAATATCTTTCCAGCTTTGGAAAATAGATTTTCTCACTTCATTGTTCTGTACTTTCTCAATATCATATCCATACAGTTCAAACAGAGTAACCATCGACGGAACTTTACCATTTTCGGCAATTCTTGTGTAATAAATTGCACTCAGTTGCTTATAAGCCATACGAAAACTGTCCGAATATTTCTTTTCCTCAAAAATAAACTCATTTTCAAAATGCTTATACTCAATCAATTTATCCGTATCGTGTGCTTTGTTTTTATCAGTTTGCTCTTCACTTAATGCGTTCAATGTCTCTCGGCTGAGCACATTGTAGCGTTTACTGCTTTTTCTTTCCTTCGGATTATCCTTATCAATATCAATGATATTTCCACAATATTTCGGCAACTTATCTTTAACGGATTGTATGAAAATAAAAGTTAAACCTAACTCATTTACATAAGGCTCGCCCTCCTTGGGAACCTCAGGTAAAAACTTGGAAAAACCTGTTTCTTTAATATTGTAATCATCAAAAACAACACATACAATTTGTGTTACTTTATTATCCACGGGAGCATCTTCATCGTCTCCGCTCTTTTCATTCTTGCGTTCATTCATTATGCTCAGCAATTTACCAAACACAATACCGGAACTGTCTTTATCAAATACAAATTGAGAAACGTTTTCAAAAAGTTCATTACAGTGAGGCAGGTATTTGTAATTTTCGATAACATCTGCCCTTTTACTTTCATCATCTTCCTTGTTAAAGAAAAATACAAACTGAACATCTTCCGGCGAATGATAATAAGCAAGTTCAAAAATGACATGCTCAATAAAATTCTTAGATGTGGTCAAATCATTTGATATCACACCCAATGCACCGCATGAATACAAATCTAATAAAAGCGGCGGCTTTCGTCCGTCATCACTTCGAAGATAATTAAATCCAACCACTTCGTTCGGATTATTCGCATCAACGCCTTTATTCGCAAAATTGTATGCCAAATCCGTCAGCAAAAATTTATTATGATCCTCTTCAGCGCGTTGCGTAGGTGTCATTTTCTTTCTTCTGCGCTCTTCCTTCTTGGATGGAAGA
Source organism: Lachnospiraceae bacterium (assembly GCA_015056945.1). Classification (GTDB taxonomy): domain Bacteria; phylum Bacillota; class Clostridia; order Lachnospirales; family Lachnospiraceae; genus UBA3766. Next base: position 42,491 of record SVFH01000022.1, read on the forward strand.
TAAATCTTTATTCCATCACCGATTTTTTTATAATATACATCATAAAAGATGCTATCTTTCTTTTCACACCGAATCTCAAAAAGCGGCTTTACTTCATCGGATTTACCCAAGGCAATTCGCATAAAATCATTGTCATTCTGTGAACGTGCAAAAATTGCAGCATTAATTTCTGCCGCATTTCTAAACAGAATATCCATTGATGGGTATACACTATTCAAATAATTAATATCGCTTTTCTGCCATTCGTTAATTGTGTTAATCTTTCGTCGGATATAATTTTCATAATTATCTATCCATTCTTTTGTCTTGGTCTTATTCTCACCCTTCTGCTTCATGTAATTATAGGTGGAGGTAACCAAGGCAACTACACCCATAGCACCTGACATAAGCAACATATTATTGCCCATAGAGGCATTCGGGGAAATGGACATAATCAGGAAACGGGCTCCCAACATACCACCGGTTGAAAGCACTGTAGGAATAATTACATCTAAAAATGATGCATTCTTCTTTTCCGGCAAACCTTCGGGCGGAAGAATTTCAATAACCGAAGGTTCAATAACATTTAATCGACGTGTACTTATGTTATATTCAAGCGAATCATTTTCTTTCAAAATATAACTGTTCTCAACACGTTCAAACAAATAAACAGGTGTTACTTTCGTCTGGTGCGTAATCAAAATACAACTGGAAGTTACAAATCCGATATCATCCATTGCCATATCAAGAACACGTTTGTCATCCATTTGACCAGCCACATCTATAACACTGAATTCACCTCTGATACTGTACAAAACCTGAATTTCTTTACGTGTCTTCAAATACTCTTCAAATAGTTCAAACGCTTTATTATACATCGGTTTTTTCTTCAAACCATAGTATACTGCTTCAATAAACGCACGTAATGTAATATCTTTCAAGATGAGAAATGATACTTCTTCAAAAGACGTCTCATATTCAAATCTTACAGATACCATTATCTCATTGTTCTTCATATAACCGCACCTTTTCTTTTATTCTATGCCTTACAAAACATATCCATCAATTCTTTACTCGGCATCGGTGCACCTTTTACCTCTATCTTTGGCATTTCGCTTCGTTTCGGCATTACACTTTTGTATTGCTTATTATAGATTTTCATTTGCGGCAATTCCGGAGCCGGAACCTCTTTCTTTACAATCTTCTCCATTGTTTTCACCTGAGGAATCTTTACCTCCGCAACTTTAACCAATTCAGCATTGGCCGGCTTAACCGCTTTACTAAATTTATATTCTTTACTCATTTTCGGAACTTTCACATCCGGAAGTTTAGGAGTCTTATTTTCAATGTTAAATGTATTATTTATTTCTTTAAAATCCACAGACACTTTAGGCAACTCTGGCTTTTTTAATTGCGAAGCATCAAACACAGGAGCTTTGACTTCCGGTTTGTTAACCTCAATATCCATTTGCAATTTGGTTTCCGGGATTTCAAATGAATTTACGTGAACAGACGGTCTTTTCGTCTTAACGTCTAATTTAATATCCTTTTCAGGCATCTTAAATTCGTGGGAATTCACAGACACCTTTTTCAGTTCAACGTTCAATTTCACTTCTTTCTGCGACAATTCAAAATTGCCGTCATAAGTTTCCGGTTTGCTGAAATTCACATCCATTTTTATTGCACTATCCGGCATTTCAAATATACGCTCCGTAACATTCGCTTTATCAATTGCCAAATCTAATGCAACTTCGTATTGCGGCATCTGAATTTCCGCAACTTTCACTGATGGTTTCACCACATCACAATCCAGCTCCACCTTAGAGTCCGGAATTTCAAAATTCTGTATTTTAGGCAATTCACATTTACTTTTCTTCGGCATTTTAACGTCAACATCTGCAGGGCTATATTCTTCAAATTCCGTTTTGGGTTTAACTATTGCTGCATCCATTTTCATACCATATTTCACCGGTTTGAACCCTCTTGCCTCTTTGGGTTCAATAATCACTATGGGTTTCACTTTTGTTTTGTACTCTAATCCAGATGCATTCTCAAAGTGTTCAACCATATCTACAAATTCAGATCGTTTTTGATATGCTATCAAGCGCTTTTCGTATGAATTTCTTTGCTCTTCTGTCAAAAGATTCAACTCTGATTCCGATAAAATCTTAAATGCCATACCGTATTTCTCCCCACTTAAACATACATACCAGCCATAACCGTTAGGCCATGGCTGGTATTATAATCTTATTCTCCACGAATGCTATTTGCAATCTGTCTGTCCACTTCTTCAAAGTTTGATCTGTTTGCTTCAAGCAAATCAGACATTCCTTTAATTGCAGCAGGCAAATCTGTTGATACAAACGGAGTCACATCTTTGTCCAAGAACTCTTTAAATGCATCTTTTGCATCGCCTTCCATTTCTGCTATTGCACTATTCAATTTAGTAATTAAATCGTTTCCTAATGTTTCATATGTTGTACTAAGTTCACTCAATGTTGCAACATTAGCTGCTAATGTTGCATTCACAATTCTACATGAAGCCATATTTACTTATCTCCTTTACACACCTTTGTTTCCATCGCCCAATTGCTCATCTACACCTTCTTCTGCCGGGATTGCCTGTAAAATTCCATTCAGCATAGCATCCATAGCATCCAACAATTTATTAACTCCGTCTCCGGTCGCAGGCTCAATATTATTGGTATAAAAGGCCATAAATCCATCTGCTGCACTTCCGCTAAAATCTTGCGGAATCATAGATCCTACCATCGCATTAATTTGCGTATGAAGACTCTGCACCTCAGTTCTGTAGTCATCCACTGCACTAAGAGCATTTGTTAACATTTCCGGCGATACATTCACTGTACCGGTACTTCCCATTGACATAAAAAATCCTCCTTTTAGAATAATTAATTAAAATTTATGCTATTATTGAGTTCTTCAAACTCAATAAACACATCCTCATAAAATCCTCTTCCGTTAACTTTAACTAACGTAAGATATACCTGGCGCAACACTACAACCAAATTTTCTACCGGTTCCAAAATAGCATATTTACCTTCCAGCTTCATTTCTTTTCCTGTCGGTGTGTCCAATGCATCATTTAAACTGTCATACATATCATTTAATTTCGTTTTCAACGCCTCGGCTCTTCTCAGCAATTCAAGCATATCAGCCTGTGCCTGCACCAAATCTTCCTGATTTATCAGCATATCATAAGTAAGTGACATAATTACTCACCTCCCTGACGCGCTTTGGCAATTTTATCAAGTATAGGTTTCCTTGCTTCTTCAGCCAAAACCATACTTGCATTTTCAGCCTCATCATAGCGCCCCAAATCGATGAAACATTGAATACGCATTGTTGCAGCCATGATATCCGTAGGATCTTTAATCATTGCATTTCGATAATACTTAATCAAATCCTCATAGCGCGCATTTGCATCAGCATCGCCCTTAAGCAAATGTGCATTTACTTCTGCATATTTACCGGCATGAACATTGAAAATATTCTCACTGGCCTGCATCTTTTTCGCATATGCAATAACCTTATCATAATCCTTCTTAATTGTATACGCAGCTGTGAAAAGACGATTGATTTGCTCAGTCAGTTCAACACTCGGTGAAAACTCTGCATCTGCTTCTAAAACATATTTTTCTTCGTTCTTTTCTTCTTCAGGTAATTCTGTCAGAAAATCATGTGTTCCGTCCTCATCCACCTCATGACTCTCAACAAACTCCTCAAATCCGTAATCACCAAACTTCTCAGCAATTCGTTCACGGTCTTCAGCAATCATATCTTCAAGATCATAATCTGTCAGTTCCCTCGGTTCATATTGCTCCACCAAAACCTCAAACCCAAGATTAAACGAACCAATCGGATTCAGAGCAGCATTAAGGCAATTCAATGCATCATCCGCCTTTTCCATTTGAACATAAATTTCAGATGCATTTATGTATGCTTCCGTTACTTCTTTCACAGTGGGTTTCGTTTTTTCTAAAGACTCTGCAACAAGAGCCAAGGAATTCTCATAGTGCTTTTTATCGCCATCCTTCTTATATTTAGCTACTTCAAGGCTAATACAATCCACATAATAATTCATATTTGGTTCAACATACTTTGCCGCTTTTTCCAATTCTTTCTCAGCAATATCCAAATATTCGCCCTGAAGCAATAATTTGAACGCAAACTGATATCCTCTGTAGTCACTCGGAGAAATCAATTTAATCTGATTTGCAACCTCCAAGCCTTTGCGGATATCATTCTTCATTCCGTAAATCACAACTTTGCGTTGCAAAAGGTCTAAATCTACACCAACCAATTTCTGTGCTTTTTCCAGATTAATCAATGCATCATCCAATTTACCCACCTGAACACAAATAATGCCAAGTAGATTATATAATTGAATCAAATTTTCCGGAATACACCCCAATTCTTCTGCTTTCGCTAAATGCTTCAATGCATCACCTAAACGTTCCATGGCCGCGCAAGCATATCCCAAGTCAAAATAACGATTACCGTTTGCCGGATCATACTTTGCCGCAATCGTATAGCACTTCACCGCCTCTTCAAGTTGTCCCATAGACATATATGCATTAGCAACACATTTATGGGTTTCCGGATTATTAGGCTCAATTTTTCTTGCTTCTGTAGCTAATTTCAAAGCCTGCTCATTCTGTTGATTAAGAAATGCCAGTTTCGAATCAGCTAATAGTTGCGCAACTTTGTTATCTGCAGACATTCATCATCCTCCCAATCATATTTCAATATATTATATCAAACAATCAACCGCCGGTGCCGGCAGCTGCTGCCGCATCTGCTTCTTCCTGCATCTTACGTCTATAATATTCCATATCATAAGATGCACTGGACTTAACCCCACCGTAATAATTATATAAATCATTATTTGCTCTGATATCTGCTTCAATATCCGCAAGTTCATTTTGAGCATTCAATAATCTCAACTCATAATCTTCTACTTCACTTGTTAATGAACTCTTTGCCACTCCTAAACTAAGAAAAATCGAGTCAACTGCATTCATGGTTAACGTCATTTCCCCTTCGAAAACATCAGTAAAATCCTTATTTGTTATATCAGTATGATTTATCATCTGTGTATAATTCTCTGAAGCAGTGTTTGTATTTGTCTTAATCGTAGCAACATCCTGATCCACTGACCATTCTTTTCCGAGAATTGTAATCACTTGTGTCAACGCATTTCTATGCTCATTTAATTGAGTATTCAAGCTGTTAATCTCTGCTATTTTCAGCTGTTTTACCTGATTCAATCCCAATCCCTTATAGTAACACACATTTTGTTCATATACTGCATTGTTATAACGGTTGCGAGCACTTTCATAACATTCCTGGTACCCCATATTTTCCTGGTATATTGTAATTGACTCATCTAACGGTCATTTACAGATATACCTTCTCCTTTCTATCAACCTTTTATCCGTGGTTGATTACGGTATTGTATCTTTGTATTATTAAAATATGTGATGTG
>SVFH01000023.1 GCA_015056945.1 Lachnospiraceae bacterium
CGACATACCACCCAGCGCATCCTCCATGGCACCGTTTTTATGCCCCAATGTAAAAACAGAAGGCATGTCATTCTTGTGACGCCCGCTTCTGAACACGCGGCAATCCGCGCCCTCCAGTCCCAGTGCTTCAAGACTGTCCGCTTCAAACATCACGTAATTATCAATAAAAACATCCTTCTGCCCATCATTCCTTAATTCATAATAAAACTGCCTGCAATATCCCGTATCTTCCGTAACAATCTTTTGATTCGTAATCCCCATAAAATACCTGCCCTTTCTTTTGTTTAAGATATTCACACTAGTTACAGTTATTATAACATATTTTACACGTATTGACATATATCTTAACAATACATATAATTTCCCTATTATCTTTTGGAGGTCTAACCATGATTCTTTATTATTCAGCAACGGGAAATACGGAATATATCGCAAAGGAAATTGCGGAACGACTCGATGATACCTGCGTAGATCTTTTAGACCGGATAAAACAGCAAAATTACGAGCCCCTTCATTCTGAGAAGCCCTTCATCATTTGTGCTCCCGTTTATGTGTGCGAAATGCCACGATTTGTAAGTAAATACCTGAAGAAACAGACATTCAGCGGAAATAAAAATGTATATTTTATCTTCACCAGCGGCGGTTACTGCGGCATCTCCGGCCAACTTGCCAAATGGATGTTCCGCAAAAAGAAAATGAAGTACATGGGGCACGCAGAATTTAAAATGCCCCGTAACTACATAGCAAACGATGCATATCCCATGCTGGAAACCGAAGAAATCGAAAACAGAATCATAAATTCCCACAATCAGATTGCTCCCGCAGTTGAAACAATCAAAAACGGCGGCAAACTGAAAGCAAGACATATTTTCCTGTTCGAGACCATTATTACGGTACCTTTTAATCCCGTATGGAGCAAATACAAGCTCCGTGCAAAGGACTTTTATTATACGGATAAATGTATCGGTTGCGGCAAATGCGTAAAATTATGCCCTTTGAATAACATCTCCTTAAAAGACAAAAAGCCCTCCTGGGGTGATACCTGCTCTCATTGTATGGCATGTATCGGCAACTGTCCCACCCGTGCAATTGAGTACGGCAAAATCACACAGGAAAAGGAACAGTACAATTTTGGAAAATACAAATATGTTGTTACAAATCTAAAAGGAACTGTCAGCAAATCATATAATCAATAATACATTACAACACAAAAAAGAGCATCAAAATGATGCTCTTTTTTGTATCATAAAATTATGACGAAAATATATTCTCCCACCAGTTCATTTTCTGACCGGTAATCTTAAAGGTTACTTTCTTCACTCCGCCGTATTCTCCCTTACCAAGAATGAATACCGTTGCAGTTCCCTTCTCAATATTATTGGAATATTCCACTTCATAACATGCAGGATCTAATGGCACATACTGTGTTTTATTTCCCACTTTTGTTTTTACGGTTACCACGGGAACCGGAGTAATTTCCTTTCCGGTGTATTCTGCAGAAGGTATTTTATCTACTTTTACCGTAGTAATACTCTTGGGATATACCTCATAGAAAGAAGTAAAACTGCCGCTGAAATTTCCCACACCTTCAACAGTTACACTCATCTTTACTCTCTCACCGGATGCATCCACCTTGTCTCCTTCAAACGCTTTATAAGCTCCAAGGGTTTCATCCCATATTTTATAACCGACAATCTTGTAATCTGTTTTCAGCGCAAGCTTCTTTCCCGTTTTTTTGTCAGAAACAGAGAGTTTAGGAATATAATTATTCTTTTTATTCTTGTATAAGACGTCTTCCGTTGTAATAGCGTTCTGTTCTGAAAGATCCGCTCCTACGATGGTAAACTTTATAGGTGCTTTCTTGGTATTTCCGGTAAAATTGCCCACACCCGTAACATACAGGGAAGGTGCTTTTTTATCGGAAGCAGATGCTATTTTTTTATTATTGGTATAGGTCACCTTATACTCGGTTCCTTCACATAACAAATAACTTCCAAAATACACTCTGACGTCCGGAGTTGCACCGTTCTTAGAATAGGGTACCGCATCAGCATTATCCAATACAACGTTAAACTCGCTTGCCTGAGCCTTACTTATGGTGTAAGTCTTGGTCACGGAGCCGGTGTATTTTTTTATACCCGTAAAAGTCACCTTAAACTTGCCCGCATTCATTCTGTCACCGGAATAACTGATTGTATAGTCCAAACCTTCCACCAATGCGACCTCATTATCGGAAATAGTATAGTTCACACCGTATGCTACACTATGCTCTGTTTCTTCATAAACGAAATGCTCTAACTGCTTCACCATCTTGGAAGTAAGCTTGGTTCCCGTAATCTTATAGGTTTTAGTGGCTACACCGGTGTAATCTCCCTTACCGGTAATGATTACCGTAGCCGTACCGATTTTATCGTAACCGGCAAAACTTACGGTATAGTCTACATCTTCTTCAAGAATGGTCGTTCCGTCTTTTACGGTAATTGTTTCCGGATAGGTTTCTCCCGTACCTGCATTGTAAGGATAGGAACTCTTGTCCAGTGTAATTTTAACCTTGGAAATCAGTTTGCCGGAAATGTACTGTTTGACTGTGGTACTTCCGATAAAGTTCTTACCTGCACCAACTATGGTAATATCATACTCTCCATTCTCCTGATATGCGCCGGTAGCAGTGTCATTGTATTCCAAGCTGTATTCTTTCGATTTTACGGATAATGTCTTACCGTTAAACTTAACAGCAGGTACACCATTTAACTTATTTCCCGTATACTTCATATAAACCGGGCTGATGGTAAGAATCTTCTGTAACTCTTCATCCGTCTTGTAATCATCCAGATTAATCGGGTTAATGGTAAAGGTCTTACTTACGCTTCCCGTAAAATTACCCTTACCTTTAATGATTACAGTGGGGGCAATGCTCTTTCCCTTGGCATTTACCGCATCAGATGCTGCCGCATTGATATTATTTTTATAGGAGATGCTATAATCCTCTTCTGTGAGAAGCTGATCTCTGTAATATACATTTACTTCCGGCTTTAATGCCTTGCCGTTATAGTACTGTACGGGAATCTCTTCTATCCACAAACCATCGGGTACGGTTTCCTCATATACCACTGTCAGGGTAACGATTTTCTTGTCCGCTGACAGGATGCAGTCCAGGGAAGTAATTCCAACATCTCCACTATCCACTGATACTTCGATATCTTCCGGGAATGTCAAATCCCCCAGTGCATGTAACGCAAGTGTCGCTGTATATTCCGTACCGCCCTTGAAGTACTGTTCATAGGGACTCCAGTTCAACTGTGTACAAGACACTAAAATATCTGTAATGACATAACCGTAAGTTGTATCTGAAATAACTACCTGTGTGCGCTCCGCAGAAGCACCATCTAAAACAGGAGCCGGGAATTCCAGAGTGATTTCTTCCGGAATCGATATGGTGGGAACGGCAAGAGACTGTACATCACTGTTACATTTCTCTTCTGCATTCACGCGCACTATTTCCACCGTTGTTCCAGCCCAATCGGTATCCATAGCTACACCATATCCGCTAAAACCAATCATAGCTTCCGGTGTATACGGTGTACCGTTAATCAGATACGATGCTCCCTCTTCCAGACCGCCGATATAACTACCGCCGGACGTCACATAAGCTTCCGGCTTCTTTTCTTTGATATAAACATCGCAACTATCCTGCAGATTACCGATTTCTGTTGTAGCAGTAACCTTTGTCTTACCCGCCTTATCTATGGCCGTAAGGGTCACAGCACGCTGATTGGGTTCTCCTGCAGTTTTATCCGCATCTCTCAAATACTGCCAATCTACGGTCCAGTTCACATCGCAGCTGTCTGCATTCACAGGCAGTATGGTTGCAACAAGATCCGCACTTTCTTCCTGGTTGAGAATGATTTCTTCTTTGTCCAGGCTCATGCTCTCTACCAGTACGTTCCATGTGATGGCTCCGTAATTCACCTCAAAGGTTGCACTTTCGTTGCCTGAAGTCACTTTAATCTTAGCAACACCCGCATCATGAATATTGGTAGGTTTTCCTTTTATATAACCACTGGTAGCATCAACAGATAAACCATCGGGCAAGGGCGCACTATCGGATGCCAGAGAAAAGGCGTAAATACCGTTTCCGCCTACACAGCCTTCAATCCAGTAAAGTTTCTGGTTATAAGCAACACCCACCTTGCCTTCCGGCATATCAAATAAAGCACTATCCATAAATTTTAAAGGAAGATTACTCTCTGATTTTACCAGCACAAAGTCCTTAATGGGAGCACCTGTGCTGTCGCAGACATATCTGCCATAAAAATCATTTTCCTCTGATGTATAGTAACTCCACAGAAAACTATCCTGATCCTGTACAGTCCATTTCGCTTTTGAAGCATTTACATACGAAAGATATCCTTTAACGGTAACATTACCCGTCATATCATCATCAAGAGAAAATGTATTCTGAATATTATGTGCTGCTCCTTTTGCAGTCAGTGCTATATTGCCGCTGCCATCTCCGGTATAAAGGGAATAAACGCCATAGGAACTGCTGTTTGTTGAATCAACGGATATCGATACAGCTCCACTCGTATAGGTGTAAACTGCACTAGCCATACCCACCATATATTCTTTGTTTCCTTTATCGGACAAATCCACAGATACTACTGCATCATTATAAATATATGCCCAGCGTCCGATACCATACAGAGAAGCTTCCCCGGAAGTTCCTTCCAGGCTCACGGTTCCGCCGTTGATAGTTACAGCTTCTTCCTGACCATAAGAGCCTGTTTGAAGCAATGTTGTGAATACCATAGCATCCGTCACGGAGACAGTAAGACTATCTTCTGCGGGCGAAGTAGTATCATCAATGGTCAATGCACCATCTACTTTAATACCATAACCCAAATCTGCGGGAACCGTAATCGTATTCTCTCCATCCAGAATGACATTTAAATATTTTTCAGCATAAATGGAGCCACCTGCATATTCGTTAAGAGTCAAGGTGTGGTCAGCAGCCGCATAGGACCAACCCGTGCCGGAAGCATCCTCTTCCATTTCATAAGGTGTTCCGTCAATGGTAACAAAATAATCCCTATCCTCAATTTTTCCATAATTCACCTCAAAGGTTGCACTTTCGTTGCCTGAAGTCACTTTAATCTTAGCAACGCCTGCATCATGAGGTGCGGTAGGTTTTCCACTGATATAACCACTACTTGCATTGACAGATAACCCTTCAGGTAAAGGCGCACTGTCTTCAGCCAACGCAAATGTATAATAGCCTGTTCCTCCCACACAACCTTCTACCCAATAGGGTTGCTGCTTATATTCATCTCCCACTTTGCCTTCCGGCATGTCAAACAGCGTACTGTCTATGAATTTAAAGGGAAGATTTTCTTCTGATTTCACCAGCACAAAATCCTTTAAAGGTGCACCTGTGCTATCGCAGACATATCTGCCATAAAAATCATTTTCCTCTGATGTATAGTGACTCCACAGGAAACTGTCCTGATCCTGTACGGTCCATTTCGCTTTTGAAGCATTTACATACGAAAGATACCCTTTAACGGTAACGTTACCCGTCATATCATCATCAAGAGAAAATGTATTCTGAATATTATGTGCAGCGCCTTTTGCAGTCAGTGCTATATTGCCGCTGCCATCCCCGGTATAAAGGGAATAAACGCCATAGGAACTGCTATTTGCTGAATCAACGGATACAGATACAGCTCCGCTCGTGTATGTGTAAACCGCACTATTCATACCCACCATATATTCTTTGTTTCCTTCATCGGACAAATCCACTGATACTACCGCATCATTATAAAAATATGCCCAACGTCCGATACCATAAAGAGATTCCTCCTCGGAAGTACCTTCCAGGCTCACGGTTCCGCCGTTGATAGTTACAGCTTCTTCCTCACCATAAGAGCCTGTTTCAAGCAATGTTGTGGATACCGTAGCATCTGTAACGCTAACACTCAGACTGTCCACTGCCGGTGAAGTGGTATCATCAATGGTCAATGCACCATCCGCCTTAATACCGTATCCCAAATCTGCCGGAACTGTAATCGTATTGGTACCATCCAGCACAATGTTCAAATCACCCATTGCATAAATGGATTTGCCTGCAAATCCGCTGAGTGTCAGGGTACCGGTTTCTCCATCCAGACTCCAGCCACCCTCTTCGTCTGTTTTTGTGGTGTTTACAAGCTCAGATGCCGCGCCTTTGCCGTCATCCACATACACTGCCACAATGGACTGATTGGATGATACATCCAACAAAGTTTCGCTCTGTGCATCCGCCGATACTTGAGGATTCCCCATGGAGACATCTACTGTCTCCTGCATTTCAGCCGCTTGTACAGAAAGTGCCGGTGTGACATCTCCCAACACCATCAAAGCCGCCATCATAAATGCCAATAGTTTCTTTTTCATGTTCTTCCTCCCATCCTCGCTTTCTCTTGGTTGAGGTTGACCTACCTTGGCCAAATACGTTTTAATAGTAACATATTTTGAAACATATTCCAACACCCTATCCCCTTTTAATCGGGTGGGAAATGATAGATATCACAGAATAATGGGTGGGGAAAAGGGTGGGATTGTCTGTAAACATCGCTTTTACCCCTTAGGAGATATACAATGAAAAAGACCGGTTTTCCTATACTGATTCTGATAACAATGCTGACAACCCTGACCGGATGCGCAGGCATTGGCGACAAATCTGCCAACATGTCCATCGTCTATCTGGCAACTGCCATCTTTTCTTTTGTACTGCTTTCCGGCTATTTCATTTACCCCAAACGAAATGCCTGGTTTGTGGTGTTATTCACCTGCGTTTTTATTGTAAATGCCGGATATTACGCACTATCTGTTTCCCAAACCTTAAACGGTGCCCTGTGGGCCAACCGCTTTTCCTATTTGGGCTCTGTATTTTTACCACTAGCCATGCTTATGATTATGGTAAATGTCTGCCGGCTGCAATATCCACGCATATTGCCCTGTTGCCTTTCTATCATCAGTATGGTTGTATTTTTCATTGCAGCCAGTCCCGGTTATCTGGATATCTATTACAAGTCCGTCCAACTGACTACCGTAAAGGGTATTACTGTTTTGGATAAAGTATATGGTCCTCTTCACCACCTTTATCTGTATTATCTGATGATCTATTTTGGTGCAATGCTCGGTGTCATCATTTATGCTGCCCGAAAGAAGCATCTGGAGTCCATACTCCATGCCTTCATACTTGCTGCCGCAATGTTTGTAAATGTAAGCGTATGGCTCTTAGAACAGCTGGTGCACTTTGATTTTGAACTGCTGTCCTTTTCCTATATTGTAAGTGAACTGTTTTTGCTCTGCTTAAGTATCGCCTTGAAGCAGACCTCTCAACCTGTGAGCATTTTACCGGATACTGCAACACCCCTGGTGCAAACAAGTATTGATACACCTCCAAAGAAATCATGCAGTTTATGAACATCAAAGAAAATACCTTAAAATACCACAACAAAAATATCTACAGCAAACTGGGCATCTCCTCCCGCAAGCAGCTTCTCGCCATGGCAGAGATGCTGACACAGGAAAAGTAACCCCTTGCTGCTCGCATTTTCACAAAAAATCAGATCACTTTGCAGGTTCCCCCTCAAAGTGGTCTTTTCATGTACATATTTGTGCCTCTATGACGCAGCCTGTCTGTACTTTTTTATTCAGATATCATTTTCAAAATAAAATCTTTCTCTTGGGAGCTTCACGAACCTTACATTACCCCCATGATTCACTGTGAATTTCAATTACAGTCCCGTCTTTTAGTAAGACCTTAAGGTTATATGACCATTCGCTGTCGAACTCTAAGATATCTTCTACCTGATAACTTTCTAACATATCAAATTTAACAAGTTTCATTTGTTCATTATAAGATGGCCATGTATCATACAAAGAGTAGACTTCTCCGGATTCGGTAATCAGATATGGCACAGGGTCAACACCGCTTCCTAAATTAAACGTTTTTAATCGCCTAATCTGATTGATAAGTGTCATTTTCTTCGTGTTTTCATGATTACCGGTATAAGAAAGAAATCCTTCATTGATTCCACGATAATAATAGAACTCTCCATCTTCTATAAAAGCCCAGAAAATGATGGATTCTCCTTTCTCTTCATTATGCGCATACTGTAAATGTATCCTGTCAGTGGTCGGAATTTCATCATCTACTTCCATTCGTTCATCAAGTACTGTCACAGTATATTCCAAATCATCATCCCAATCGTTTGAACCCCAAATTATCTCTTCAATATTTTTAATCTCAGAATCTTCTTCCTCACTTTCCTCTTCCATTGACACCTCATATATTTTTCCATTTATTTCAGTGATTACATTATTCTCAGCATTATTTTCTGCAAATTCATTACCCGATTCACGTTCTGCTTCTGCGCCCATAATATCAACTTCCGGAATCACAGAAGATTCTCCCATCCCAACTTCTTCAGTATTCACATTGCAGCCAACCAAAAACAGCAACAATCCCCCAAGCAATAGCATTCTTTTTTTCATCATGTTTTCCCTTCTTTTGAAATATTAATTTGTAAAAAAAAATTATTTATTTTGACATAAAACAAAAGCTTTCGGCATTTCTATTTTTTAACCATTTCTTTTTTTTCATATTTTACTTCAATACCTGTAATACAGGTATCCTCGTAAAGGTCGCTTTCATAAACATCTTCAATCCTGAAAATTAATGAGGAATAACGCTCTACCGGCGTGTAAATCTGAAATTTACTCAAATCAAAATATTGCGGATATCTGGTATCCTCCAGATGAAGACTGCACAGAAAAGTGCCTTCATAATATAATTTCAGAATTTTGACCCTGCCGTTTTTCTTCCAAATTTCTTCATTTTTTGCATTTCCGTTTACAATACAAATTTCGTCAATAAATACTCCGGGTTCCGGTTGGTCCGCATAATTTTGATTCAACATGATTGACTCTCCGATTCCATATCCGTCCACACCTTCCGTCCATGTAGACCGGACAGTATTCTGTATCAGATTATCTGCCTCATAATTCAAACCGATTTTTGACTTCAAAGAAGAAGTGCCCGATACAGATGTATAGAAGCCTTCACTTGCATTCCACCAAGTCTCGGAAGAATTTTTGCATTTTTCTGAATATCCGTAAAATTCTCCTTCCGATGACTCCTCCCCCTCTGCATTCAAAAATCCGGTTATCTTATAAGGCTTAATCACACAATCATTAGAAGGTGCATTCATCCAGGAATTTGACTGTTTTCCGATGTGTTTCAAAACATTAATACGATAAAGATACTCCATCCCTCCGTTTTGCACGTTAATTTCGAAGTTATCTCCTTCTTTTTTACCAATCAGTTCACGAACAATTTCCTGTCTTACATTTTGGCAAAGTGTTGTAAAATGCTGTTCTTCAAAATATCGATATTCATATACACATAAACTCAGTTCACGCTTCTCTTCCGCAATATAATAATCTTCCTGCGTACTGTATGCAGGTCTGGCCAAGACCTCTGTATTCAGTATTACAAAATCATCTTCACTGATAAAACGCTCTTGTTCTTCCTCGGTATTCTCATCTTTTACGGAATTATCTTCAATTGAGCCCATGTTATCTTCCGAAGTTTCTGTAAGAGAAGTTGTCTCCTGATTAGAATTCCATTCTTTGTCGGCAGAAGAACATCCTACAACACAGACAAGCAAACCGGCTAACAAACACATAAAAAATATTTTTCCGTTTAACCCCTTCATCCGTTTATCCTCCATGAAAATCTCTTTTAAACGCAAAACAAGGTTGACACTTGTTAACCATAACTTTACATTATGCTTAAACATTTGTCAACCTCTTCTTTCTAATTTTCTTTATGTCTGCGATTCGGAATTTTCAAAAAAATAATACCGGCCAAAACAAAAATAATTGTAACAGATGCAAAAATGAAATAATCGGATAATTTATATGACTCGTTTCCAAGAATCGGAATCTTAGCAAGTAATTCCTGATTGAAATTCAACACAACCGATAATCCATTGTTGATAAAATGCATCAGAACACCGACAAAAATACTCCTTGATTTATAACATGCATAACCAATCGCCACTCCCATCATTGCGCCTCCAAAAAACTGAAGGAGATTCATATGATACAATCCGAAAGCAAGTGCGGAAACAACAATCGCAATCCAAGGCTTGTACTTGACATTCAGCGAACCGAATAAAAAACCGCGAAACGCCGCTTCCTCAGCCAACGCCGGGCAAATCGACACCACAAAAAACGCCGGCAAAAATCCTGCTTGCAAAATAGAATCGTTTAACTCTGAAGAGGTTTGCACCATGGCAGGAAATACCTCTGCCAGAAGCGTCAACACAATCTGTTCAGCCGCAAACACGCCAACCCACAAACAGACACCGCCCAACAAATGAGCAATAGACGGTATTTTTACGGAAAACAGCTTTTTTAAATCTGCCTTCATATACCATGCATACCCGACAGGTATCAAAAAAATCATTGCCTGACATATTGCCGTCCCCCAAATACCGAAGCGCATTAACAAGGTTGTACTTAAATACAGCATAACAAGAAGCATGGAACCAAACATTAAAATATTGTCACCGACCCCCGGCATCTGGCCTTTCTTCATGTTTTTACGGCTTTCAAAAAGTCTGATACTGCTAAATCCCTCGCCAAATAATATTGCCTCACTGGAAAACAATTTGGACATAAACCAAATGGATAATACACTATAAATAATACTTGAAACAGCAACAATCAAAATTGCAGTCCAATCAAAACGTAGTACAAACACAGCTTTAATTAAAAGTGCAATATTAACAATCGGAATAAACGCAGTTGTTAAATTCAATTCAAGATTCGGCAAAATACCAGCCATAGATGCAAACATAAACACAAGCAAAATCGGTGTACTGTAATTATTAGCCTCTTTAAAACTTTTGGCAAAAATACAGATACACAAACATACTGCTGAAACCAAAAGAGCAAAAATAGGCAACACAGCAAGCAATACAAGGACGGACGGAATAAAGTCTGTTGCAGAAAAAGTCAAATCTGCTCCTGCCATTAATCGAATTGAATCAAACATATATAATCCCACAAGTATCATGGAACCAAGATTTAACACCGCTGAAAATATTGCAATTGTTGCAACTGCAAGAAACTTGCCTGTCATTACTTCAGAAATACGTACAGGAATCGTCATAAGTGTTTCCAAAGTACCACGCTCACGCTCGCCTGCAGTAACATCAATAGCCGGATATATTGCCCCCATCAAAATACTGGTAATTAATATCATCGGCAAAAACATTCCGAGTGCAGAACCAAGTGAAGCTTCCGTAGAATCAACATTTACCCTTTTGATCCACATTGGATTTAGAACCTGTTCGGCATTTGGCAACAAAGCCTTCATCGTATCCATTCTTACTTGTTCTTTATAACTGACCAAAACATCTTCAACATATGAAGCAGCTGTTGCAGAATCATTTTTAGAAGCAATATAAGAAATTTCAAATGTTGGAATATCCTTCTCCATAATTACTTCCACAGAAGCATTCAAAACACCTTCGCTTAAATCAGCTTTCATTTCAGAACTATCCGCATACTCTTTAACATGAAATAAATATTCAAACAGATCTGTCTCATCACGCAAGCGTTCTTCTATATCATTTTTATAATCACCAACACAAAGTCCGATTTCATATGTCTTTTCCAAACTTTCTTTATTTATCTGTCCCATCACAAACAAAGAAAGCATCATAATACCGGGATAAAGAAACAATGGTACGAGAATCATTACCACTAATGTTTTTTTATCTCTTAAAACATCCAATATTTCTTTTTTGTAAAGTGAAAAAATACGACTGCTATTCATCTGCGTTTCCCTCCGTCAAAACAATTGCACGAAACGTATCGCGAAGATTATTTGTTTGCGTTTTTTTCATAAGTTCTTCCGGGGTACCCTGTGCCACAACACAGCCCTTATGCAACATGGTAATCCTGTCACATAAATACTGCGCTTCCTCCATATAATGTGTCGAATACAGCACTGTCTTACCGCGCTCTTTCTCCTGCTTCATAAAAGTCAAAATACTTTCACTGCTTAAGATATCAAGACCAAGCGTCGGTTCATCAAAGATATATATATCCGGGTTATGAATGATACAACGGGCAATATTGGCTCGTTGCGTCTGACCTGTTGATAATTTCTCGATACGATTGTCAGCAAACGCTTCCATAGAAAGCATTGCAATAATTTCTTCTGAACGCTTAATACAGTCCGTTTTCTCCATTCCGTATAAATTTCCGAACATCATAAGAAGTTCTCTTGCGCTCATACGTTGATACAATTTCGTATTTCCGGAAAGATATCCTATTTTTCTCTTTCTTTCCAACGAATTACCAATTTCTTTGCCATCGGAATCTTTTACTATCATTTCCCCTTCGTCCGGTGTCATCAATTGTCCGAGCATGCGTAAAAGCGTTGTTTTTCCAGCACCGTTCGCACCGAGAATCCCCATAATCTCTCCGGGCTTTGCCTCAAAAGAAACATGATTAACAGCAAAAAACTCCTGTTTGCTAATCCCAAGTTTTTTAGATTCTTCTTTAGAAAGATTTCTTACAAACTTCTTACTTAAGTTTTTTGCTTCTATCACGAGCCGTTTCCTCCTCATATTTTTGATACAAATCCGGTCTTTTGTTCCTGGTTCTCTCTATCGATTTCTCAAGACGCCATTTTTCTATATTAGCATGATGACCGCTTAATAAAACAGCCGGCACCAATTTATCCATCCAAACTTCCGGTCTGGTATACTGCGGATATTCCAAGAGATTCCCTGCAAACGATTCATCCTGTGCCGAATCTTCATTATTCAAAACACCCGGAATTAACCTTGCTATAGTATCCATCATAACCATTGCCGGCAATTCTCCACCTGTCAAAACATAATCACCGATAGATACCTCATCCGTAACAATTTCTTCTAACACACGTTCATCTATTCCCTCATAATGACCGCATAAAAAAACCAGTTCTTCTTCTGCGGCAAATTCACGGGCCATACTCTGATTGAAGGTTTTTCCCTGCGGTGTCAGAAAAATAACTCTTGGTCTTTTACTGCATGTCGCTTCAACCGCTTTGTAGGCATCATAAACAGGCTGCGCCTGCATAAGCATACCGGCACCGCCCCCATACGGATAATCATCTACTTTATTATGTTTATCAATCGTATAATCACGAATATTGACAGGATTTAGGTGTAAAGCACCTGCCTCCATCGCACGTTTCATAATACTATAATTCATCCCTTCACGAATCATTTCGGGAAATAATGTTAAAACATGAAAAACCATATTCAAAATCCTTTATAACAACCCGTCCATAATATGAACCGTAATTTTTCCATTCTCAATATCAATCTCTTTTACGCACTCTTTAATTGCCGGAAGTAATACTTCTTCCCCATTCGTGCGCTCCACAACGTAAACATCATTCGCGCCGGTCTGCATAACATCCTTCATAAGTCCAAACGCATCGCCTTCTTCTGTTACAACAGAAAGACCGATTAAATCCGCAATAAAATATTCATCTTTACGCAAACGAACCGCATGTTCTCTGTCAACATAAAGACTTTTGCCTTTATATGCTTCTACATCATTGATAGAATTAAATTCCTTAAATTTAAGAATCACAAATTGTTTAAAAAACTTAACGCTTTCAGGGTGTAAAAGAATTTTCTCTTTTCCTGTATCTAACTGCACTTCTTTCAATTTCTTAAAACGATTTACATCATCAGTTGTCGGGAAAACTTTCACTTCTCCCTTTATACCATGTGTTGACGAAATAACACCTACCTGTAAATATTTTTCCATATATACCTCATTTCAAAAAGAGCATTCTGCAATAAAGCAGAATGCCCGTTTTTAATTAGACAATGTCTACATCCACACGCAAATCACCCTTGGATGATGCGGCTTTCACGACACAGCGAATTGCTTTCGCAATACGACCCTGTTTTCCAATCACTTTACCCATATCAGAAGCTGCAACATGCAATTCAATCTTTACATTCTTGCCTTCTACTGTTTCATTTACGGTAACTTCATCGGGATTATCTACGAGGGCTTTCGCAATTACCTCTACTAATTCTTTCATAATCCACCTCCGAATATTAACGAAATCTTATTTCTCAATACCTGCAAGCTTAAAGATTTTGCCAACAACTTCAGTAGGCTGTGCACCGTTTGCAAGCCATTTCTTAGCAAGTTCTTCATCTACTTTGAATACACTTTCCTTGTGGTTAGGATCGTATGTTCCGATTTCTTCAATACATCTTCCGTCTCTGGGGGATCTGGAATCTGCAACTACGATTCTGTAAATAGGATGTTTCTTCTGACCCATTCTTCTTAATCTGATTTTAACTGCCATTTTTCATTTTCTCCTTCTAAAAAACTGTTAAATTATGAAATATATTGTTAAAAAGGAAAACGGAATTTCCCTTTTTTACCATGTCCACCCATCATTGACGGCAACTGCTTCATCACTTTCTGGGACTGTTCAAACTGCTTCACAAAACGGTTCACAACTGCGATATCTACGCCTGCACCCTTCGCAATTCGATGCTTTCTCTTAGGATTCAAAAGTTTCGGATTTGCACGCTCTTCTTTCGTCATAGAAAGAACGATTGCTTCCATCCTTGCCATTTCTTTTTCGTCAATGGCTCCTTCCAAATCAGCTTTAGAAACACCCATACCGGGCATCATTCCGAGAATTGCAGAAATTCCGCCCATTTTGCGCATCTGCTTCATGCTTTCAAGGTAGTCGTTAAAATCAAACTTACCTTTCTTCATGCGGGCAGCCATTTCTTTCTCTTTTTCTTCATCTATATCAACCTCTGACTGCACTTTATCAATCAAAGATAAGATATCACCCATACCAAGGATTCGATTTGCCATTCTGTCAGGATAGAACTGTTCTAAATCCGTCAGTTTTTCACCCATGCTGACAAATAAAATCGGCTTACCGGTAACAGCTTTTACGGAAAGTGCCGCACCACCTCTGGCATCGCCATCCATCTTGGTAAGCACAACCCCATCAATACCGATTTGCTCGTTAAAAGCACTCGCAACATTTACAGCATCCTGACCGGTCATCGCATCTACAACCAAAAGAGACTGATGTACTTCTACATTTGATTTAATATCCTGAAGCTCCTTCATCATATCATCATCAACATGTAAACGACCTGCCGTGTCGAGGATTACAACATTATGTCCGTGCTTATTCGCATGCTCGATGGCAGCTTTGGCAATATCTGTAGGATTATGACTGTCACCCATGGTAAACGCATCAACCTGCTGCTTTTCTGCATTTACCTGCAACTGCTTAATTGCCGCCGGTCTATATATATCAAGTGCAACTAATAAAGGCTTTTTACCCTTCAGTTTCAGTTTTCCCGCAAGTTTAGCGGTTGTTGTTGTTTTACCTGCACCCTGCAAACCGCACATAAGAATTACGGTGATTGCCTTACCCGGTTGCATCTGAAGCTCCGTGGTTTCGCTTCCCATCAGTTCTACCATTGCTTCATTCACAATCTTTATAACCATCTGACCGGGATTTAAACCGTTTAACACTTCCTCACCAACAGCACGTTCCTCAACAGTCTTCATAAACTGCTTTACAACTCGGAAGTTAACATCTGCTTCCAAAAGCGCCATTTTCACTTCTTTCAACGCCTTCTTGACATCTTCTTCTGTCAAACGTCCCTTACGTTTCAGATTCTTAAATACATTTTGAAGTTTATCGGTTAAGCTCTCAAAAGCCATCTTATAACTCCTCTATCATTCCGTCGGATAACACTCTGATTTCATCACATTTCTGCATAAGGAGATCATGTTCTCCAATCTGCTTCATCTCATCAAGAATCAAATTAATTTCTTTCGCATTTTCCTGTATTTTAATAAATTTTTCAACCAGATGAAGTTTCTCTTCATATTCATATAAAAGCTTATCGCATCTTTTGATAATATCGTGTACACCCTGTCTGCTGATTGAAAAATCATCCGCAATCTCACTTAAGGATAAATCCTGAAAGACTGCTTCTTCATATATGGAACGCTGGTGGCTTGTCAGCAATTCTTTGTAAAAATCATAAAGCAAACCGCGTTCTACTATCTTTTCCATCTTAACTCTCCGCATACAAAACGGTATTTTTGGCATAATTTGCCCGCAACAATATGTACTATACAACACATAAGAAGCGCTGTCAAGTATTTTTTCTTGACAGCGTTACAAAAAATATACACTACCCTAATTTATTCCCCACAACAGATGCGGCTACGGCTAGTAAATCATGAGGCATCGTTTTACCAAGCAATCGAAAAGCACCGATTGCTGCATTATCAACAGATACACTTTTATGAAGCGCCGCATCCGCCAGTGCTCTTCTCACCACTACAGCCGGAGTATTCATGCAGCTTCTCTTGAATGCGCCAACTCCTTTTGTATAACGTTCGCTCGTGTCAAAAAACGGTGTATTCACAGGTCCCGGACAAACAGCAAGTACATGTATCTTGCGCGGTTTGAGTTCAGCTCGCAACGCTCTTGAAAACGACAGTACATATGATTTGCTTGCGCCGTATACGGCATATCCGGGAAACGGCACAAAACCGGCACTTGATGCCATATTAATAATATGACTGTTTGATTTCATAAACGGAATGCATATAGAACACATATAAGTAAGTGCATCACAATTAATCCGTATCATTTCCAATGAATCATTAATATCCCGTTGTGCAAACGGTCCATGCAACCCTACTCCTGCACTTTGAAATAACATTCTGATACTCGGTTTTGCCTTTAAAAGAAATGCGTGAAATTCTGCTCTGTCCTTTTCCAAACATAAATCCATCGCAAAAGTGCGGACACTATGCTTTAACGCTTTCGCTAATGCTAATAGCTTCTCTTCTCTGCGGCCGATCAGCCAAAGTTCATCCAGGCTGGCCAAACGTTCATCAATCTGTTTTGCAGCTTCCCATCCGATTCCTGATGTAGCCCCTGTAATAATTGCAACTTTCATTACGCATTCCCTCCGTTGTAACTTTTATATCCGTTTCCGTATATTTCATTTGCGTCTGACACAATCATAAATGCAGTTGGGTCAAGTTCTTTTACACTTTCCAACACCATTGACGCAATTCTTTTTTTCATTACACACATTATAATCTTTTTTCCTTCTTTTGTATACCCGCCCTGTCCTTCAAGCAAAGTAACACCAATATTCAATTTATGCAAAAAGCGCTCTGTCAATAGTTCCGGTTGTTCACTTATGATTAAAATCAGCTTTGCCTCATCTTTACCATAAAGAACAACGTCAACTCCGTAACTGATAATTGCAATTGCCATTCCGGCATACATTAGTTTTTCGATATCTTGAAATACAAGAAAAGAAAAAAGAAGCACACATGAATCAACAATTAAAAACATCGTGCCCGTTTTAATGTGATTCCGTTTTCTCTGTAATAATTTTACAATAATATCCGTTCCGCCCGATGTCGCTCCGATACGCAAAATCCCGCCAAGTCCGATTGCCATCAAAGCACCTCCGCCGATTGTAGCAAGCAACAGGTCTTGTGTTGCCGGCGGAAAATACTCCATTACATTCGCAAAAAAAGAAATCCAAAATAACGAATATAAAGAAGTCAGAACGAACTTAATGCCATATACCCGCCAGGCAATTATCAAAAGTGGAATATTCAACAATAAAATCAACGTCCCGGTATCTACAGACAATATTCGGTTAATTACAATTGCAATACCGGTAATTCCTCCGGGAGCAATTCCGTTCGGATCAAGAAAAGAAGTTACACCGGCTGCATAAATTAAGGCTGCAACCGGAATTAAGCTTATTTGCCGTACTATTTTTTTCATCTCATTCACCTATTTGTCATGACCTAAAAAAGGAAAGCTAATATTAGCTTTCCTTTTTTAAACAAAATTATTCTTCCAAATCAAACAGAGCATTTACAAACTGTTCACTATCAAACTTTTGTAAATCTTCAATAGACTCTCCTACGCCGATGTATTTCACCGGAACTTTCAATTCTGATTGAATTGCAACTGCAATTCCACCTTTAGCCGTGCCGTCAAGCTTCGTAAGAACAATACCCGTCAAATCGGCAACATCACCGAACTCTCTTGCCTGCATCATAGCATTCTGACCGGTAGTACCATCCAATACAATAAGATTTTCACGATGTGCATTCGGAAATTCCCGATCAATAATACGGTTGATTTTGCGCAATTCTTCCATCAGATTCTTCTTATTATGAAGTCGTCCTGCCGTATCAACAATCAACACATCCGTATTTCTGGCCTTTGCAGCCATTACAGCATCAAACACAACACTCGCCGGATCAGCGCCTTCACCGGCTTTAATAATCTCAACTCCCGCTCTGTTTGTCCAAACTTCAAGCTGTTCCGTTGCCGCTGCACGAAAAGTATCAGCAGCAGCAATCAACACCCTTCTTCCGTCTGCTTTCATTTTAGCTGCAAGTTTACCAACGGTAGTTGTTTTGCCGACACCATTCACACCAATCACCAAAACAACGGACTGCTTCTTTTCAAACTCATAAGCAGTTTCCTGTACATACATTTGATCTTTGATGTTCTGAATCAGAAGTTCACGACAGGCAGACGGTTCATGAATTCCCTTTTCTTTCACCTGGCGTTTCAATTTTTCAATAATATCACTGGTAGCATTGACACCGATATCCCCCATAATAAGAACTTCTTCCAGTTCTTCATAAAATTCTTCATCAATACGCGAGAAACCATGAAAAACAGAGTCCATACTATGAACAATATTATTTCTTGTTTTGGTAAGCCCTTGTTTTAATCGGGCAAAAAAACCTTTCTTTTCTTCACTCATGCCTTTTTCTCATCCCACTTTTCCAATTCTTTATCAATCAGATTGACACTTACCAATGTAGAAACACCCTTTTCCTGCATGGTAATACCGTAAAGCTGATTTGCCTGATCCATCGTGCCGCGTCTATGTGTAATAACAATAAACTGAGTCGATTTTGTCATCTTATGCAAATATTTCGCAAAACGCTCAACATTACTCTCATCCAAAGCCGCTTCAATTTCGTCAAGAAGGCAGAACGGAGAGGGTTTCAAATTCTGAATTGCGAATAGCAAAGAAATTGCAGTTAATGCCTTTTCTCCACCGGATAACTGCATCATATTCTGCAATTTTTTACCGGGAGGCTGTGCATTAATCTTAATTCCGGCCTCTAAAATATCTTCATCATCCATAAGTTCAAGCGTTGCCTGACCACCACCAAATAATTCTTTGAATACCTTATCAAATTCATCGGTGATTTCAGCAAATCTTTCCCTGAACTGCTTACGCATGGATTCGTCAAGTTCAGCAATAATCTGCTGCAATGTTTTTTCTGCTTCAATCAAATCAGAATGCTGCGCAAAAAGAAATGTATATCGTTCTGAAACCGCTTTGTAATCTTCAATCGCATTTACATTAACGTCACCAAGCTTACGGATTGCATCCTTAATCTCAGAAACACTTCTTTTCATGGCAGGTAAATCATTCATCTCTTCATCGCGCAAACCTTCGGCATCATGCAATGTGAGTTCATATTCCTGCCACATATAGCTGCTCTTTGATTCCATTGCTTCCTCCGCACGCTCACGCTGGGATTTCAAGCGAAAAATCTCTTTATCCAAATCAGAAACCTGTTTGCTTAAAGCCTCTCTTTCTTCAAAGAAATTCTTTTGTTTTGCATTTAAGGTGTCTTTCTTTGTAATAGCATTTTCAAGCTTAATCTGCGTATCACTCTTTGCGGAGTGAGAAGCTTCTATTGTCTGCTCAATTTCTGCGATACTCTTTTTCTTATTTTCAATATCATCTGCACTTAAGGAAATACCGCTGTTGATCTCCTCCTTATCTTGTAAAAGACGCGAGATTTCCGCATCAACACGGTCAATATTTTGTTGTTCAAATCCTTGTTGCTGTAATAATTTTTCTACTTCAACATCAAGTTCTGCCACTTTAGAAAGCTTCACTGTCTCATCCGCTCTAAAGCCTTCCAGTTTCTTTTGATTCTCACCAATAAGTGCAGTTTCTTTCTGTTCTAAAGCATCCGATTCCTGAAGAGTTCTTGCAATTTTTTCTTTTTCATCCTGTATTTCCTGCAAAGATGCCTTAATCTGCTCTTCTTCTTTCTTTAATTCATCAAATCCTTTTTCTGCGCCGTCCTTCTTTTCCTGCGCATTTATTACATTCAATCGTGCAGTGTTCTGGCGAATGAACGCATCCTGCAATTCATCCTTACCGACTGCAAGTTCAGTTCTTAAACGATTTCGTTCTTCTTTAATCGCTTCAATTTCTTCCAGAACTCCATCCACTTCCTTAAGCAAGCCTTTTACCTTGCTTTCCAACTCGTCCATTTCGCGACGACGTCCAAGCAGATTACTGTTATTCTTAAATGCACCACCGCTGATTGCACCGCCGGGAACCAAAAGTTCACCTTCGAGCGTCACCATACGAATGCCGTAATCATATTTTTTGGCAATCGCAAGCGCATGATCAACCGTATCAACAACAAGTATTCTTCCAAGCATTGCTTTCGCCACACAGGTATACTTTTTCTCGGTTGAAACAAGTTCATCTGCCATACCGATTGCTCCTGCTTCAGAAAGAGATTCCGGATTTTTAAACTCTTGCGGGTTCGTTAAACTTGTAAGAGGCAAAAAAGTAGCACGACCAAGCTTATTATTTTTCAAATAAGCAATCATACTTTTGGCTGTTTTTTCATCTTCCGTTACAATATTCTGTATATTTCCGCCCAATGCGGTTTCGATCGCAACTTCATACTTCTGTTCAACTTTAATAATATCAGCAACAACACCACAAATGCCGGAATTAGATTCTTTCTGCTCCATAACTTTTTTGATGGTATTGTTATATCCGTCATAACGCTCTGTAATATTTCTGATTGCATCAAGCTTAGACTTCTCCTGATGATAAAGAACCTGCTTGTCGTGCATCTTCTGATCAAGTGTACCGATTTCTTCACGAATCTTTGTCAGGCGTTCTTCTATTACACGTTGTGCATGATTACGTTCATTGATTTCATCAGTAATTTTTTGAAATTCTGCTTCAAGCGCAGTTATTACACTTACCTGCTGTGCTTCTTCGCTTTTCGCTTTTAACAAACGCGCATTCAATTCCGCCAAACGGATATTATTTTGTTCCGTCATCGTATCAAAACGCTCATTTTGAGCTTTAATTGAGGCGCGTTCTCCTAATAATTCAATAATACAGTTTTTGCTCTTTTCAATCCCGAAATTTAACGTTTCAATCTCTGTCTGACAGGCAAGTAATTCTTCTCTTGCTGCATTACGTTGCTCAATGCCGGCTTCAGCTTTTGCGTCAACAAGCGCCTTTTGTTCTAAAATAGCCTGCTTTTCAGTTTCTTTTTCCTGAATATCCTTGGAAACCGAAACAAGTCTGTTATTCATATGCTCACGATTTCCTTCAGCGGAATGAATTTGCTCCTTCAAAAGCTTAATTTCACCTTCAAGCTTTTCACGCAACACATCTGTATTTGCAAGATTAGAACGTGCTTCTTCTATTTCCTGTTCCAATGCTTCCAAAACATTTGTTATTTCATCATATTCAGTTTTCAATTTATCGTTTGCTTCATTGGCAACTCGGTAATCATTTTCTGCAATTTCTGCTTTTTTAGCCAGTTCCGCTAACTGTTCGCGAACCTTTTTGCTTTCAAGCAAAAACACATTTACGTCAAGAGCTTTGAGTTCTTCTTTTTTCTTTAAATAAATCTTAGCTTTTTCAGACTGTTTTTCCAAAGGACCGATTTGTTTCTCAAGTTCTGACAAAATATCACTGACACGAACAAGATTCTGTTGTTCCGTTTCCAATTTTCTGCAGGCTTCCACTTTACGTTTTTTAAATTTAACAATACCTGCCGCTTCATCAAACAATTCTCTTCGATCTTCCGGCTTACTGCTTAAAATTCGATCAATCTGTCCCTGTCCGATGATTGAATATCCCTCTTTTCCGATACCCGTATCATAGAAAAGCTCATTTACATCTTTCAAACGACATACATTTCCGTTAATAAGGTATTCGCTTTCGCCGGAACGATAAATTCTTCTCGCAACTGTTACTTCTTCATAATCAATCGCAAGCTGATGTTCTGAATTATCCAAAGTAATGGCAACATAAGCAGACCCAACGGATTTACGCATCTGCGTACCGGAAAAAATGACATCCTGCATTGACGCTCCTCGCAGCTGCTTGATACGTTGTTCACCAAGCACCCAACGAACAGCATCTGCAACATTACTCTTTCCGCTACCGTTCGGTCCTACAATACCGGTAATACCATTATTAAATTTTAACACGATTTTATTTGCAAAAGACTTAAATCCCTGCAATTCAATACTTTTCAAATACATGTTATTATGCTTCCTCTTGCAATGCACGTAACTTCTTTAAAGCGCTGTACGCTGCTTTCTGTTCTGCGTCCTTTTTGTTATGACCGCTTGCTGTTGCCATACATTCATCATCAATATACACGGCAACTTCAAATTCTTTATTATGCTCCGGTCCTCGCTCTTCTAACAGCTTATAGTTTAACTTAGAATGCGTCTTTGCCTGAACCATTTCCTGTAAAATACTTTTACTGTCAACAAACAACTGTCTTTCGCCGATATCATCAAGCAAAAACTTTGATACAAAATTCTTTGCCACTTCAAATCCGCCATCAATATAAATTGCACCAACAATCGCTTCAAACACATCAGAAATAATAGAGTTACGTTCTCTTCCGCCACCGGATTCTTCTCCTTTTCCAAGAAGAATAAAGGATCCGAGATCAATATCTTTTGCGCAGAAAGCCAATGCCTGTTCGCATACCATGGATGCACGCATTTTGGACATTTTCCCTTCAGACATATCAGGATACTGATGAAAAAGATATTCACTGATACTTAACTCTAATACAGCATCACCCAAATACTCTAATCTTTGATAACTGTCCCATTTGTTTATTTTTAGCTCATTGATAAACGAACTATGTGTAATTGCCTGTTTCAGAAGTTCTTTTTGCTTAAAAGAATACCCAATCTTTTTTTCTACTTCTTGTATACAAGTTTCAATATTCATGTCACGCTCCACTTTCTGTCAGCATTACAACGTTTTATTTACGGTTCTCCGCCTTTTTAATCAGAACAACCGCTTCCCCTACCGTCGTAATCCTTTCTATTTCCGCCTCTTCCAGTGAAATCTGAAGTTCATCTTCCACCTCGTTCACAATCTGATAAATATCAAGAGAATCTGCTCCCAAATCCCCTAAAAAAGTTGTCTCTTCCATAATTTCCCCGGGATCAACTTTTAAAATATTTACAATCGCCCGTTTTAACGCCTCTAATTCCATTTCAATTCCCTTTTTTCTGTAATGCCTTTCTATAATTCAGAAGTAGATAAGCTTTCTCTTATCTTACCATTGATATCATTTTTCTTAAATTCAAGACATTGTAAAATCGATGCTTTCACCTCAACTGCAGTAGAGTTTCCGTGACTCTTTACAACAAGTCCTTTTAATCCAAGCAATGGTGCGCCACCGTACTCTGAAGAAGTAAATTTGCTCATTACCTTTTTCATTCCGGGTTTTACAAGTGCTCCGCCAATTTTTCCTCTGGCAGTTTCCATCATGGATGCTTTCATTACTTTAACAAACGCACCTCCGACACCTTCATACAGTTTCAAAATTACATTTCCGACAAATGCATCACAAACAATAACATCTACTGCACCATACGGAATTTCTCTTGCTTCTACGCTTCCGACAAAATTAATATCCGGACACGCTTTCAGTAAAGGAAATGTTTCTTTGACCAAAGCATTTCCCTTTTCCTCTTCAGCTCCGATGTTTACAATACCAACCCTGGGATTCTCAATTCCCATGATATTCTTCATATATATACTTCCCATCTTCGCAAACTGTACAAGATTAGAAGGTTTCGCATCCACATTTGCACCGCAATCAATCAGAAGGGCAAATCCGTCAACAGTCGGAATCAAGGGCGCAAGTGGAGGTCTTTCTACTCCGGGAATCCTTCCAACTAACACTTGTCCTCCCACAAGAACTGCACCCGTACTGCCACAGGAAACAAAAGCATCCGCCTTTCCTTCCTTCACAAGCTGCATGGCACGCACAATCGAAGAATCCTTCTTTTTACGAATGGCAAGAACCGGTGGTTCAGCCATTTCAATCACTTCTGTTGCATTAACAATAGAAATCTGCTCTTTATTATACTCATACTTCGCCAATTCACTTTGAATCGCATCTTCTCGACCTACAAGTGAAACATGAAGACTATTTTCAACCTTAATTGCCTCAATCGCACCTTTCACAGTTTCAATCGGGGCAAAGTCTCCACCCATAGCATCTAATGCAACGATTATTTTCTCACTCATGATATGCCTCTTTCCGTATATTTACTATATATACACACATAGTTAACTATACTAAAATATGGCATAAAAATCAAGTTTTTATATCCTCTTCTCCCTTTTTCCACAAAATATAATTTTATTGTTGACAAAGTCAAGTCAAAAATGTATAATCTGAAAAGTACGGAATAATTATCGAATTGGTTTGATATGGAGGTGTAACAATGTCTATTTGTCCTAAAAATAAATCTTCCAAAGGCAGACGAGATAAAAGAAGAGCAAACTGGAAAATGAGTGCTCCCACTCTCGTAAAATGCAGCAAATGTGGTGCTTTAACAGCTCCTCACAGAGTTTGCAAAGCTTGCGGATGTTATAACAAAAAAGAGATTATTAAGATTGAAGATTAATTTTAATCAAAAACAAAACCTTCGGTTATTTACCGAAGGTTTTTTATTATTCTTTAAACAACTACTCTTCTATTTCATATTGCATCATTTCATATCTCAATTTACTGCCAACCATAATTTCAACAGGTAATAAAGCTCTTGCAACTAACTTTAAATCTTCGGAATCAATATCCGTTCTTCTTAAATGCGCATAATCTCCATCAATACTATCAACAACATAAAATCTGGTTTCCATTCCATCATCCCTTTCAAAAATTCCCCGAAACAAAAAGGTTTCGGGGAAATCATATTTCAAAACTTATTAACTTAACTGTGCCTGTGCAACTGTAATTGCAATAACACCTACGATATCTTCTGCAGAGCATCCTCTGGATAAATCGTTAACAGGTTTTGCAATACCCTGTAAAATAGGTCCGTATGCATCAGCTTTCGCAAGTCTTTGTACAATCTTATATGAAATGTTTCCTGAATCAAGATTCGGAAAAATAAGTACATTTGCTTTACCTGCAACATCACTGTTAGGAGCCTTAGAAGCAGCAACAGAAGGAACAATAGCAGCATCAAGCTGGAATTCACCATCTACTGTAATATTCGGATATGTTTCCTTGGCAATTCTGGTTGCTTCAACCATTTTATCAACTAATGCATGCTTTGCACTTCCAACAGTGGAATGTGATAACATTGCACAAACTGCTTTCTCACCAACCAATGCTTCAAAACTTTCTGCTGAAGAAGCTGCAATTGCTGCAAGCTCTTCGGGATTAGGATCCTGATTCAAACCACTGTCTGCAAAAATAAATGTACCATTTGCACCAAATTCACAATTGGGAACATCCATAATAAAGAATGCAGAAACAAGTTTACATCCTGCCTTCGTTTTCAAAATCTGAAGAGAAGGTCTTAATGTATCTGCTGTTGAGTGACAAGCACCGGCAACAAGACCGTCTGCATCACCGGCTTTTAACATAACAATACCAAAGGTAATCGTATCAGAAAGAAGAATATCTCTTGCCTGTTCAGGTGTCATTCCTTTCGCCTTTCTGGTTTCATATAACAAATTTGCATAGTCTTCAAATTTGTCACACTTTGCAGGATCAACAACTGCTGCTTTGCTCAAATCCAAGCCAAGCTTTGTGCTGCGTTCTGCAATTTCTTCATTGCTTCCAACCAAAATAATATCAGCAATGTCTTCCTTAATCGCACCATCAGCTGCATAATAAGTTCTGTCATCCATTGTCTCAGGAAGAATAATTGTTTTCTTGTTCTGTCTTGCTTTTTCTTTAATCTTATCTACAAAAGCCATGTTCTTCTCTCCTTCACATTAGTCTATTGACCTTAATTCGATGATATTATACCTAAAATAACAATAAGATACAAGGACAAATTTGAAATTTCATGCTGCTTTTATACTTTTCTTTTTTTATTGTATCAAACGCAATACATTTATACTTGTAAGTTATATCAAAAAATGTTAATCTAAATATATATGTAACCCTGCAATTTACAACTAAGGAAAGGCGACAAAATGAAAGCAGTAGGAATTATAGCGGAATATAATCCGTTTCACAACGGACATTTATATCATATTAAAAAAGTAAGAGAAATGACAAATGCAGACTATATCGTTGTCGTTATGAGCGGAGATTTTACGCAACGCGGAATCCCTGCACTCATCAACAAACACAGTCGTGCCAAAATGGCGTTAAAAGCAGGCGCCGATTTGGTCTTTGAACTTCCCTCCTATTATGCCACGGGAAGTGCAGAATATTTTGCATCCGGTGCCATTGCTCTTTTAGACAAGCTTGGCATCATTGATTGTATCTGTTTTGGAAGCGAATGCGGTGATATCAAAATTCTAACGGACATTGCAAGGTTTTTAAATAATGAAACGAAACAATTGTCAGAATCTATCCAATCAAAAATCCGCGAAGGCTTATCCTATCCTCTTGCACGTGCTGAAGCAATCGGTGAATTGATTCCTGAATCCTATGAACATGTGGAAGCATTAAGTTCGCCCAACAACATTTTGGGTATCGAATATATCAAAGCTATTTTGAGGAGAAACAGTACAATCACACCATATACTAACTTCAGAATGGGCGCAGGTTATCATGATAAAATGCTTTCGGAAAATATGAGTTCTGCTCTTTCCATCCGACAGTCTCTGTTAGAAAACAACTCATTGGAAATGATTGAATCTTCTGTACCGCAACATGTGTTTACCATTATGCAGAAACATTTTTGCAAGACATTTCCTATTTATAATGACGATGTATCATTAATACTTAAATATAAGCTTTTGCTGGATGAGCGTAACGGCTATACTTCTTATGTGGATATTTCCGAAGACTTATCTGCAAAAATCAAGAAAAATCTTAAAAAATATAAAAATTTCGGTCAATTCTGCGACTTGCTGAAATCAAAAGACATTACCTATGCCAGAGTAAGTCGCTGCCTGACACACATTCTGTTAAATCATAAAAAAGAAGATTTACAAAACTATATTGATAATGATTACATCTTTTATGCCAGAATTCTCGGCCTGCGTAAGGATGCAACAGAATTAATGTCAGCTCTTAAGTTACATTCGGAAGTTCCGATTATCTCTAAACTGGCTGACGCAAAAAAACAATTATCACCGATTGGAATTCAAATGCTTGAAGACGATATTCGTTCCTCACAAATTTATGATTCTATTCTTTGTGATAAATTTAATGCAAAACCTATCAATGAATATTCTAAAGAAATCGTTGTTCTGTAAAAAGAACAACGATTTCTTATTTTAACCATATAACAACCGTAAACGATAATAATCTTTTCCTCTTATGTTTACAAAAAGAAGCCGGCAGAAACTGCCGGCTTCCTCTTTTAATATTCTTTTTTCTTTAACCACATAAAGAAATTTTTCTGAACAATTTTGAATTTAACAGTAATTGTACCACCATAATTACCGGTACCTCTTAAGGTTACTGTACCCGTTCCCTTATTTACGTTATTTGTATAGGATACGATTTCGTAATCGTTCGTTGAAAGAACAGTCGTTCCAACCTTAACTACGATATCTTCTTTTCCGGGTTTCACTTCCGAACCGGTAAAGAACTGCTGCTTGACAGTTACTTTTGCTTTTGCAATAGAAGCTTTCGTAATTCTGTACTGGCCAACATATTCGCCAACATAATTTCCTTTACCGGAAATTGTAATCTTAATTACTGTTTCAACAGGTAAAATATCACCATTCTGAATCTTCTCTCCTGCTTTTCTGTAAGTCTTCTTACCCTTATTAGTTACGTAGCAGTTAGTAGCATATTCGTATTTAAATGTTGCATTATAATCAGTACCTGCTTTTAAAGCCTTACCATCGAAATCCTTTAATACAGGTTTAATCATATAAATCTCAGAAGCTTTCTGATATACAACATCCTGTAAGAACGCATTCATTTTAGATAATTCCTGTGCCTTAATGCTGTATGTAACAGTAACAGAGCCTTTAAAGTTTTTCTTGCCCTTAATTGTCATAGATGCAAGACCGACTTTTTTATTGTTCTTATATGAAACAGTATAATCTTTTCCTGATTTTAAATCCTGTCCCAAATAAGTAATTAACATTTCGGGTCTTGTACCACCCTTAACAAATGCAAACGGAGTATCCGCTGAAACAAGTTTTCCATTCTCGTCAAACAAGTTAACTTTTGCTGCTGTCATATTTGCAGCAACAATTTTAAAGGATTTCTTTACAGTTCCTGAATATCCGCCAAGACCTGAAAATACAACAGATGCTGTACCTGCTTCTTTATTCTTGGCATAGCTTAAAATTTCATAATCTCTACCCAAAACAAGCTGTGTACCATTGAAAAATACCGTTGCATCAATCGCATCAGTGCCTTTTCCTAATTCAATAGCCTTTCCTGTATAAGGAACAGAGGTCTTATTGAACATAATCTGAGTCTTTTTCATCAAAGCAATCGGCTTGATTGTAAAGCTTACTCTCTTCACACCTGTATAAGAATTCATACCTTTAATCACAGCATAAGCTGTACCAACAGCAGTATTATTCTGATATTCAAGCTTATAATCCGTACCTTCTGTCAAAACAGTCTTACCCATTTTAACAACAACAGCAGGTTTTTGTGCAGTACCGGTATAATTTACGGACTTCACAACGGAAACACTTGCTTTAGAAATCAAAGTCTTTTCCTGTAATACAAACTGAACAATCTTTGTTCCTGCATAATTTCCTGCACCGTCTACCTGAATGCGATAAGAACCGCCTTCAACATATCCGCCAATAGATGAATCAGGATAAGAAACTTTGAAATCTTTCTTGTTTTTCAGTTTCTTTCCTTCATAGTATACTGTAGGAACCGGTTTCTGAATTTTACCATTTGCAATAGCATATACATCATCAATGATAAAATCATCTGACTCAATATTGATCGGTAAAATATTAAACTTCACAACTACTTTGCCTTTGTAATTGCCTTTTGCAGTAATTGTAATACTGGGTGCTTTTTTGGCATTTACATCAGCAGCATTCTTGTTATTGGAATACTTAATAGTATAATCTGTTTTCTCTGTTAAAAGAGTCTTGTAGTCATATACTCTTAAATCAAAAGTAACAGCACTTCCGTTATAAGTAACATCTTTTACCCCTGCAACCCAGATTTTATTAGGAACCTTGGTTGCATCAGAATAAATAGCTCTATCTTCCGGTAAAATATCTCCCCAGTATGTCGCTTCATTCACAACTGTGTACTTAAACTCAGCAACAGGGCTGTCATTATATCCGTCTTTTACTGCGATTGCTTTAATTGTAACGTTCTTATTAATAACAATTCCGTCTACATAAAGCGCACTCTTAAATGTAGGCTTAGAACCATCCACTGTATAGTGAATCTGCGCACCGGGAGTTGATGTCTTAAGCATTACTTTCGTTCCCGCAAAAACTTCAGTACCGCTAATAATATCAGCTGTAGGTGCATCAGTTGCAATTGAACTCTTCCAACGAGCGTAAAGAGTATGGTTTTCAGGTATAATAACTACAGAATCAGAAGTAATCTGAACACCACCTTCAGTAATCCAACCAAGGAATTCAAATCCCTCTCTAGTTGCAGTCGGAAGATTTGTGCCGTATGTTTCACCATAAACAACAGTCATACTTGACTTTGAAACTTTTGCGCCTTCTCCGTTACCGTCAAATTTAACAGTAATTCTTTTTGCGGTCCATTTTGCATAAATGGTAAGATCACCTGTGGAACCTTTTGCAATATTCGTTATTTTTCCTTTACTTAACGAAGGATCTTTGTACCATCCGCCAAATGTATATCCTTCTCTCGTAGGATTCTTGAATTCAAACTCATCTTCAATACTATACTCTGTGGGATTATCCGGATGATTTTCACCACCGTTCAACTCATACGTAATCGTATATTTTCCCTGATTCCATTTCGCATAAAGAGTAAAGTCTCCCGTTCTGCCTGTTAAATCGAAAACTTGAGTTTCAAATTCAGGTTCTAAATACCATCCGTCAAAAGAATAACCTTCTTTTGTTGCCGGATAGAACGTAAATTCATCTCCCTCTTCATAACCAAGAATATTTCTAATATCATTCTTACCGCCGTCCAATACATAAGTAATGGAATTAATTGTTTCACACTGATTTGCAAATCCGTTTGCCGCAAGCCAGGTGGCCGCATAAGAATCTTTTACGACATAAAATTTCGCATTAATACAACCCTTAAATGCATAATCACCTATAGATGATACTGAAAAAGGAATTTTAACCTTCTTCAATCCTGAACATCCATTAAATGCATATTTGCCGATTGTCTCTACACCACTGGGAATTTCGATACTTTCAAGTGCATAACAATTGTTAAATGCATAATCATCTATGCTGGTAACATTTTCACCTTCAAATTCAATACTCTTCAAAGATGTATTTTCATCAAAACAATGATCTTTAATACAAGTCACACCCTGAGGAATTACATAGGATGAAATATTATTACAACCCTTAAATGCACTTGATCCAAGAGTAACCAAACCTTGCGGTAACTCAAAAGAAGTTAACGATTCACAACCTGCAAATGCATAATTTCCGATTTCAGAAACGGTATCCGGCAAAGTAATCGTCTTTAATCCGGTACATTCGCTGAATGCAGATGTTCCGATTACAGAAAGAACACAACCCTCGCCAAAGTGAACTGCTGAAAGATTTACAATATTTGCAAAAGAATATTCTCCAATTCTACTAAGTGATACCGGAAGATAAATCTCTACGGGAACTGCTTCCTGCGTTGTTTGATTAATAGAAAACTTTGCACCATAGAATAAATAAGCCGGAATCATTGTAACTTTATTACCAATTAAAATAGTATGAATATTACAATTTTTAAAAATATCTTTACTAGAGGATGTTACAGCAATTGCGTTATATTTTATAGTTGTCAAAACCTCGCATCCCAAAAATGCAGAAGAACCGATTTTACTAACATTCTCCGGAATAATAATTTCCTTCAAATTAACGCAATATGAAAATGCAGATGCACCAATGTCTACTACCGTATCAGGAATCTTAATGTCAACAATCGCGGTACAGTATGTAAAAGCATTCTTTCCGATTGATTCCAACTGTGAGCCGGATTCAAATTTCACAGAGGTAATATTTGTCGGAACTGTTTTTGATCCTGCAAATGCATTGTCACCAATTTCAGTAACAGTTGCCGGAATTGTAATACTAGCAGACGAAGCAAAATGCGCTTTACTGAATAACTTATCAGGAATCACCTGCATACCTGCCGGAAATACTACATTATTTAAATAACACTCTTCAAATATACCTTCACCACAATCCGATATATTATTTGACAAAATCTTAAGTGTAACAACCGAAGAACAAGTTTTAAAAGCATTAGCTCCAATTGTTATAATTCCTTCACCCAAAGTAAGATTCTTAATACTTTCACATCCGTAAAAAGCTTGCTTACCAATAAATGAAATAAAAGAAGGAATTACTAATTCACTTGTCTTTCCGCTCTGAACATTTGAAAAAGAAATCGTTGTCAGGTTTATACAATCCATAAATACTTCTGCGTTAAGCGAAGTAATATATTTTGATAAAACAGGATTATCCAGCATTACACAACCTCTAAATGCCCCTATACCTAACTCGGTAACGGAATCCGGAATTGTAATTTTTTCTAATACAATACAGTTTTGGAATGCATAATTTCCAACAATTGTAACAGTATCTGCAATTTTAACATCTGAAAGACTAATACAATCTTTGAACATGCCATTACCGACTGCAAAAGAACCGGAAGGAATTTCAATCGACTCCAAAGCAATACAGTCTTCAAAAACATTTCCGCCAACTTCAATAATAGCATTTGACAAAGAAATATCAATAAGCTCCTTACAACCTGCAAAAGCACTGTTCCAAAGACGGGTTACAGAATTCGGAATCTGAACTTTCGTAATACTGGTACAATTCATAAATGCTTTTTCTTCAATCATTTTTAGAGAAAGCGGTAATGTAAAATTCTGAAGTTCAGAACAATCTGCAAAAGCTTGTTTACCAATTGAAGCAAGCGCAGAAGGTTTTGCAGTTGTATTCTCAAATCTAAGATTTTTTAAATTAGATCCTTTAAACGCATTTTCTCCGATTTCCTGAATATAGCTCGGAATAATAAGTTCAAATCCACCTGAAAAAGTTGCTCTACAGAACAATCCTGAAGGAACAACAGTATTTTTTGAAAATACAATATTTGAAATTTTACAACCTTTAAAAATTCCTGTCGAATTCAAACAAACAATATTATTCGCTTCAATAACTACTGTAGATAAACTTAATGAATCTGCAAAAGCAGCTGAGCCGATTGAAATCAAGCCTTCTGTAAGTGTTATTTCCGTAATGCTGATACAACCTTGAAATGCACTTTCCTCTATTTTCTGCAAAGACTCAGAAAAAATAACCTCTTCAAGCGAAGTACAACCATAAAATGCAAATTTTTTAATATCAGTTAACTGACTACAATTTGAAAAATCAATTTTTTCAACACTTTCGTTATATTCAAAAGCACGAACACCTATGTATGTCAATTTTGATCCGGATTCAAATCGTAATTCAGTAAATGCCAAATCTTTTAACTCGTCTTCCGCTAAAATGGCTGTAACATTTGCCTTAATGGTCAATACACCATTTTCCAACACATAGTCAGAAGTTGTAAGAGCAACATCCTCTCTTACTTCTTCATCCTCTACCGGCGTTTCACTTACAGCCTCTTCTGTAGAAACTTCACTACCTGTTTCTTCAACAGGCATCTGTGTACCAACTTCTTCAGAAGGTACTTCAACCACTTCAACTTCCGAATCTAAAGATTCAACAGGTTCTTCTGATTCATCGACAACTTGATCTTCTGAATCAAGAACATAACCTTGATTTGCCTCGCCCGCAGCCATAACAACCATTGCATTTTCACCTAAAGTGGCAAAGAGCATTATAGCAATGCACAACATGGCAAAGATTTTTTTGGTTTTTTTACCAAACATCTTTCTTTTTCCTCCTTTTTAATTTTTAAAACTGTGAATCGGTGCGGGAATTCTACCGCCACGATTAACAAACGC
Organism: Lachnospiraceae bacterium; assembly: GCA_015056945.1. Taxonomy (GTDB): domain Bacteria; phylum Bacillota; class Clostridia; order Lachnospirales; family Lachnospiraceae; genus UBA3766. The sequence goes on from SVFH01000023.1 coordinate 33,560, forward strand.
ATCACAGGACCACGGATTTACCGGCATAATCGGTGCATGCCCTAATAAACCACCAAATTCAACTGTGTCGCCAACATCTTTTCCGATTACAGGGATAATGCGGACTGCAGTTGTCTTCTGATTAATCATACCTATCGCAAGTTCATCTGCTATAATTCCAGAAATTGTGGTCGCTTTGGTTGTTCCCGGAATCGCAATCATATCAAGGCCTACCGAGCAGACACAGGTCATAGCCTCAAGTTTTTCAAGTGTAAGAGCTCCGGCTTCTACAGCATCAATCATCCCCTGATCTTCGCTAACCGGAATAAATGCACCACTTAATCCACCTACATAAGAAGAGGCCATTACGCCCCCCTTCTTCACCTGATCGTTTAACAATGCAAGAGCAGCCGTTGTTCCTGGGGCTCCGGCATACTCTAAGCCAATTTCACACAAAATATCCGCAACACTGTCTCCAACAGCAGGTGTGGGTGCTAAAGATAAGTCTACTATACCAAACGGAATTTGTAAACGTTTTGATGCTTCTTTTGCAACAAGTTGTCCGACTCTTGTCACTTTGAAAGCAGTTTTCTTAATTGTTTCGCATAAAACTTCAAAATTCTCGCCACGAACTTTCTCAAGTGCTGTCTTTACAACGCCCGGACCGCTGACGCCAACATGAATAACACAATCTGCTTCCGTAACACCATGAAAAGCACCTGCCATAAAAGGATTATCATCGGGAGCATTACAAAAAACAACTAATTTAGCACACCCTAACGAGTCTGATTTTTTTGTAGCTTCTGCTGTTTCTTTTATTACTTCGCCCATCATCTTAACCGCATCCATGTTAATGCCGGTTTTGGTAGATCCCAAATTTATGGAGCTGCAGACCCTGTCCGTATTAGACAAGGCCAACGGAATGGATTTCATTAACAGTTCTTCTGCCGGAGTCATTCCCTTTGAAACCAATGCAGAATAACCGCCAATAAAATTTACACCGACCGTTTTTGCTGCATCATCAAGCGTTTTAGCAATCGAAGCAAAATCCTCAATTGTTTTGCAACATGCGCCGCCAATCAAAGCAATCGGCGTAACCGAGATTCTTTTATTTACAATCGGAATACCAAATTCACGTTCAATCTCTTTTCCTGTCTGAACAAGATCTTTTGCGTATGTTGTAATTTTTCGATATATTTTTTCATTGCATGTTTTTAAGTCCGGGTCTATACAATCCAAAAGACTGATTCCCATCGTTATGGTTCTCACATCCAGATTTTCTTTTTCAATCATCTGGTTTGTCTCTGCAACCTCATATATATTAATCATATACGATTCTCCTTATCCGTTTATTTACATTAAATACGATGCATACTGTCAAAAATATCTTCTCTCTGACACTTAATAACAACACCGATTTCTTCTCCGATTTGTTCAAGCTCACTTGCAACATCCGCAAACGGTTTCGAAGACTGATTCATATCTGTAATCATCATCATATTAAAATACCCCTGGACAATTGTTTGGGAAATATCTTCAATATTAATATGATTATTTGCAAGATAAGTACAAATCTTAGCAATAATTCCAACACCATCTTTTCCAACAACAGTAATAATTGTCTTTTTCATAGCAATTCCTCATACTTTCTATATTGTCACACAGGCAGACACACCGTCTCGTTTCGCAACTAAAATCGGAAAGTCATTTCCGTCATACGGATTATCAGCCATTGTAACTTCTAATTTAACAGTTTCATACGCCAATTCAGGCAAATTATTCTCTTTACTCAGATGTCCTAATATTATGGTATTCATATTATCATGTAAAATCCGGGATAAGAGTCTCCCGCTTGCCTCATTCGACAAATGCCCCCTGTTCCCAAGAATTCTTTGTTTCAAAATATACGGATACGGTCCGACCTGCAACATATTCACATCATGATTTGCTTCTAAAAGAATTGCATCCATACCGCTTAATGCTTCTACCACATCATCCGTATAGGTTCCCATATCCGTTGCAACAGCTATTTTTTTGCCCGAACTTTGAAACTGATATGCCACAGGTTCATTTGCATCATGGCTGACCGGTATATTTGATACATTTATATCCTTTAAGTCAAAAGCTTCCCCCGGTGTAATCTCATGAAATAAATCTGTATCAAAAACACCAAGACTTTTGCAACGCAGAATTCCATCTATTGTTCCTTTTGTTGCGTATATCGGAACACCGAATTTACGTGATATCACACCAAGTCCCTGTATATGGTCTGAATGTTCGTGCGTAATTAGAATACCGTCCAAATCCCGACAGCTTAATCCAATCTCATTTAACCCTGCTTCCGTCTTTTTATTACTAATGCCCACATCAACAAGCAAATGTGTCTGTTCCGTACCGACATAAATGCAGTTTCCGCTGCTACCGCTGGCAATACTTACCAATCTCATCTGTCTATTCCTTCCAGAATATTTCGATCACATCTCCTTCTTGTATTTCCTGCGCATACTGTGCAGGCTCTCCATTTAAACGTGTCGCAATAAATCGACCGTTACTCTGGCTCAAATCGAAATCAATGAAATCAAAAACATCTACAAAAATATAATTCATCCTTCCGCTCAGAACAACAGGTGCATCATTTACAATAACAGCTACATTTCTTGTCTGCGCCTCCTGTGTTTCCGGTTCCTTTTGATCAGTATCAGAATCAGCTTCATTTAATAAATCATCCTCCGCCTCATCCTCTTCCTGCTCCAAATCTTCCGAAACAGCATTTTTGTCATTTCCTGTACGGAATAAAAAAGAAAATTTATCATAAACCTTTGTTTGCAAATCAGCCTTCTTGTTATTTACTTCATATACAGAGACATCCTGCGGTAAAACATCAAGGAACTCAAGAATCTGCTCAACAGTGTAATAATCAAGCAATTCAACAATATCGTTTTCTTTTATTTCATATGTAGATGCGACAAATTCTGCATTTACAGTTGCAAGTTTCGGAAATGAAACCGTTTTGCCGTTCACTTCTACCATAATGGATTCTGTCAGATCCGCAACCTTTGAAAGAATTGCACTTGCATCTGCACCAACCGTGGAGACATGTACGCGAATATTATCATTCGCAGCTACAAGCGTATGTAAATCAGCAATAGCCTCATTTAAATAAACTTCTGCCGCTTCTCCAAGTTCTCCCCGAACCGTCTTGGTTTTACCGTTTAATATAAAGTTCAAGGCTCTTCCTCTTTTCGGGAATAAATCTTCATTTGAAAGACCTGACTGCATCACGGCATCAACGATACAGAGTTTACCATTATCATACAATTTCACTCTTTCTCCATTAAAATTAACAAAAATGAAACTATGACTCTGTTCAAAAAAATTAAGGCAGATGCCCAGAGGTGTTACAAGCATGGAATCACGTTGCAATGCATCTTCCGGGAAGGAAATCTTTTGCATAACATCCTCGCCTCTTAAAGCCACTCGCTGTACGGGAATACCGAGCTTTTCTGCAAGCTTGGAAGTATATCCTTCAACACGTCCGCCACCGCCGACCACAAACACCGCGCTGACTGGTTTATCTGCATTGAGTGAAAGTATCATATCCGCAACGTTTTGCGTCATCGTATCAATCATAGGTTCTAACAGCGAAAGCACCTCACTCTTTGTGATAATCTGCTCTAATCCCATTATGTCCTCAAAAGTTACTTTATCCGCTTCGCCAATACCTTTTTTAATCTTTTCAGCTACAGCAAACTCAACAAGACACTGTTGTGTAATAATATCGGTAAGACAATCTCCCGCCTCGGGAATCATACCGTATGCAGCAATACTACCGTCTCTTGTAATACAAATATCACTGGTGCCTGCTCCTACATCCACCAATGCAATATTTAACATCCTAAATTTTTCCGGCACAGCAACTTCCATCGCTGCAATCGGTTCCAGCGTCAGATTTGCCACTTTCAAATCGGCAAGTTCAACAGCTGCATATAAACCGTCAATTACTTCACTCGGAAGAAATGTTGCAATTAAATCCATGCCAATCTTATGTGCTTTATGATTTTCAAGATTTGATATGATCGTATCATTCATGTAATAGCGGATAACACTGTGACCAACACAATAAAAACGCTCATCACCACTTTTATTGGCAACAAACTTTTCATATGCACGCTCTACTCCAAGCGCATCCAACTCATAAATCATTGCATCGGTAACAACTTCCTCTTTCTCAAATGCAATCTCAACACTGGCATTCTCAGTGCGAAGAACACGACCCGCAGCCGCAATGCAGACTTCATTTAATTTACGGTCTATCTTACTTTCAAGAATTTCTTTCACTTCTTTAATTGTGGCTGCTACCTTTCCGATGTCATGAATTTGTCCGTCAAGCATGGCACGTGTTTCATGCTCTTTCAATGCCTGCGCAATCACATAAAACATATCACCTTTGCGATAACCGACCGTTCCCACAACACTTCTGGTCCCGATATCGAGACCAAAAACCAATGCGCCGGGATAAGTTGTTAATTCACCCATTGGTACTCCCCCATAATCGTATCTATTTTTTGATATAATTCTTCTTTTGTCGTATTATTCATAACAACACGATTTGCGTATTTTTTAAAAGTATTTGTCGTCAACTGTTTCGACATAATCCCGTTAATACGCGCATCAGAATAACCTCTGTTCTCCTTTAAACGCATTCTTCGAAATTGCGAATCACAACAAATATACCACAATTCATCAATTTCGTCTACATATCCTGCTTCAATCAATAATGCAGCTTCTATAAAAACAAAAGGAATTTTACCTTCTTGCCTCAATGCATCAATACGTTCAAAAATTACGTCATGTACAGCCGGATGAATAATTGCATTCATTTGTTCTAAAAGTACTTCGTCAGCAAAAATTTTAGATGCAATCAATGTCTTATCAAGCGTTCCGTCTTCCCTGACAATTTCTTCTCCAAGTAAACGAATCACTGCATCATAACATCTCTCTCCCGGTTCCTTTACCTGATTTCCGATTTCATCCGCCATAAGCACTTCACACGGATAATTATCCTTCAAGTAAGAAAGAACGACCGATTTACCGGCTCCTGCCTCTCCTGTAATTCCGATAATATGAATACTCTTTTCTTCCATAATAATTATACTTCCCGAATTTTATTTTGCTTCGTACCAGTTTTCTCCCGTATGAAGATCAACGTCAAGCTTTACCGATAATATTACAGCTTTCTCCATTTCTTCACGTAATATTTTTGCTACAATGTCCTCTTCTTCTTTTGCTACTTCTAACAAAAGCTCATCATGTACCTGAAGAAGTATCCTTGAAGAAAGTTTCCTCTCTGCAAGCTCATCCCGTACTCGGATCATCGCAATTTTCATAATATCGGCAGCAGTCCCTTGTATCGGCGCATTCATCGCTACACGCTCTCCAAAACCTCTTTGCATGAAATTCGATGAAGTCAATTCAGGAATCGGGCGTCTGCGCCCAAACATTGTAACCGAATATCCTTTTTCCTTTGCTTCGCTTACAGCATTATCCAGAAACTCTTTAATTCCGGGATAAGTATTAAAATACTCTTTAATATATGCTGCTGCTTCTTTTTTCGAAATACTTAAGTCCTGACTCAAACCAAAAGAACTGATTCCGTATACAATTCCGAAATTAACTGCTTTGGCATTTCTTCTTTGTAAAGGTGTTACTTCATCAAACGGAACATGAAAAACTTTCGATGCAGTCATCTTATGAATATCTTCTTCTTCGCGATATGCCTCTATCAATTGTGCATCTGCAGACATATGGGCAAGAATCCTTAATTCAATCTGTGAATAATCTGCATCCATGAAAATACATCCTGCTTTCGGAACAAAAACCTTTCTTATTTTTCGTCCCATTTCCATTCTGACCGGAATGTTCTGTAAGTTCGGTTCCGTAGAACTGATTCTTCCGGTCGCTGTAATGGTTTGGTGAAAGTTTGTATGAATTCTTCCGTCATCAGAAATCTGTGCACCGAGTCCGTCTGCATAAGTGGATTTCAGTTTGGCAAGACCGCGATATTCCAAAATGTCTGCAACAATCGGATAATCCGGCGCCAAATTCTCTAATACTTCCGCTGCTGTGGAATATCCGCTTTTTGTCTTTTTAGCACCGGGCAATTTTAATTTTTCAAAAAGAATTTCTCCAAGCTGCTTCGGCGAATTCAGATTGAATTCTTCACCTGCCGCCTGAATCACCTTCTTTTCAAGCGCAATAATCTTATCTGATAACGCATCTCCATATGCCTTTAATTCATTTGGCTTTACCAAAATACCCGTCTTTTCCATTTCATACAAAACATACGAAAGCGGTTGTTCCATATCACGATACAGTTTATCCATTTCACAAAGTTTCAGTTTTTCTTCCAGCAAAGGAGCTACACAAAATAATGCATGAACCTCTTTCCCCAAAAAAGAACAATACAACTCTGTTGCGTCTTCATAAGCAGATTCCCTTGTTTTCTTCGCAAATTCCTGCTTAAACAAAGGTAAATGTAACCCTGCATATTCAGATGCGACGTCACAAACTTCATAATCATTCTTCAATGGGTTCAAAAGAAAAGCTGCAAGTAAAACATCAAAAATCTTAGATGTGATTTCTCTTACCTTTTTCCCACTAACATCACTCTCAGAGAATAATAACGGATAATATTTTTTGCTATCAAACAAAACCAATTTTGGGGCTTTCTCATATAACTCATGCAACGCCCATGCCAAATCCGGATTACCATCCCCTTGTTCAAAGCAATACACTTTATTTGCTTCAAAACAAATCATAAATCCCGGATTCGCAGTATTCTCGGTTTCTTCAAACAAAGATAACTGAACCGGTTGTACATTATTACTATTTATTGCCGGTAAAATATCAAACGAAACGTAAGGTGCCTGTACGGCTCTTTTTAAGACGTCTTGTTGTTCTTTCTTTGATTGTAAAAAAATCAATTCCACGGTTTGTTCCGTTTCAATCACTGTAGAATCAAAACGTGTCAATAAGCTCTTCAGTTCTAAATCCTGACATATTTTATAGGCTTCTTGTGTAAAAAGATTCTCAAACAATGCATCCTTGGGTGCAAAAGGAATCGGTGCATTCGTTTCAATTGTTGCAAGTTTCAAACTGAGTTCAGCAAGGTCCTTATTTTCTTCAAGACTTTGTTTAACAGACTTTTTGGTAATCTCTTCAAGATGTTCATAAACTCCGGCAACACTTTTATATTTTGTAATCAGATCCGTTGCTGTTTTCTCTCCTATTTTAGGCACACCCGGAATATTATCGGATGTATCTCCCATCAAAGCTTTTAACTCAATAAATTGTAATGGAGTTACTCCATATTTCGCAACAACATCTTCCGGATAATAGTTCTCCACTTCAGTTTTTCCGCCACCCTTTGTTTTCGGAATACGGATTTTAATATGTGTATCGGAGATTTGGAGCAAATCACGGTCTCCTGAAATCAACGAAACTTCCATTCCCTCCTGCATTGCTTTTTTTGCCATTGTACCCAGAATATCGTCCGCTTCAAAACCGGGTTTTTCCATAATCAAAACACCCATGGCCTGCAAAAGTTCGCGAATCAAGGGGACTTGTTCATGCAATTCCTGAGGCATGGGTTTTCTTGTTCCTTTATATTGTTCATACATTTCATGACGAAATGTTTTTGCTTTCACATCAAAAGCAACCGCTAAATATTGCGGTTTCTCCTCATCAAGTATTTTAAACATAATATTTAAAAATCCATAAACGGCATTTGTATGCATGCCGGAAGCATTCGTCAATAATGGCACCCCATAAAATGCCCTGTTCAAAATACTATGCCCGTCTATCAAAACAATCTTTTCTTTCATCTCAATACACCTATCCGATTAATATAATAAGGATGCAATAAAATAGCCTCCTATAATTGCAGCAAAAATAGCAAACAGCATAATTTCCCGATAAATCCTTTTTCTGTCATTTGCCCAATCAACACTGGTTGTAATCAGTTCGTTTAATTCTTTTTGTAAGTCAAAAGCCTCAGCAGAATCAAGTTTCTTTAAACCATTTACAACCAAAAATTCAATTGAAAATTCTTCTTTACATTTTTCACAGGAAGAAATGTGATTTACAAAAGCCAACGTATCTTTATAATCTAACTTACGATCAATAAATGGCTTTATTTTCTTTTCACATTCCATACATTGAAGTTTATCCTTCATATCAATTCCTCTGACATCAATTCATCAATAAAAAGTATTCGGTTTATCAAAATTATTATACATCAAATTAAGATAGTTTTAAAGAAAAAGGTTTGAAAATATTCTTTCCAAAAAAGTATGCAATATTTTGATTTTAACACTTGCAAGAACAATAAAATTGTGTTAATATAATCAACGGCTGATAAATACAGCGCCGGCGTGTCGGAATGGCAGACGAGGCAGACTCAAAATCTGTTGTGGGCAACCACGTATGGGTTCAAGTCCCATCGCCGGCATTTTTTATTTTTAATTTGTTAGATCCTTTTACACATTGACAAAAACCACCTTTTTAAGGTGGTTTTTGTTTTTATCATATCTGTATAAGAATCTGTTTTTATATTTTTCCAATACGTACTTGCTCTGCCGGACATACATGCGCTGTAAACGGTCCGAACTGACATGCTTTACACGAGAAACAAGGAATCACTTCCCTGCCCTCAAGTACATCATTCGCAAACGCAGGATCTGCCAGTATTGCTCTGGCAACATCCACTGTATCTGCATAATCATGTTCCAGCAAATAATGTACCTGTGACGCATTTCTAATTCCACCAACGCAAGATACCGGCACCTCATCACGAAACACATCATGAAAATATGCTCCAACACTTTGAATATCCGTCACGTTCGGATCTCTAAAAGCAGGCACAGACTCTAGCGATACCGTTCCCGATGAAACCTGCAAGTACTCACACCCTGCTTTTACATATTCTGCTGCGACCTCAATTGCATCCTCTAATGATGTCTCAAAACCGCTTGTCCTTACAGATATCAGAAACTGCTCTTTGCATCTATTTCTAATTTCTCGTATTATTTCCGTTGTAAACAAGGCCCGATTCTTTACGCATCCACCATAAGAATCTGTTCTCTTATTTGTTAATGCAGAGGCAAACTGATTGAGCAAATACCCATGACAGGCATGCAACTGTACACCATCATATCCGGCTTTTTTCGCACGTATTGCTGCTGTTACGAACGCATTCTGCACTTCTTTAATCTCTTCAACGCTCATTTCTTTCGTTGTATAGTTTCCCCTGAAATCTGTCCTGGGTATAGCGGACGGACCAATAGGTTCACCGCATTCAGGATTTGAACAATAGCCTGTATGATTCAACTGTAAAATTACAATCGTTCCATATGAATGACACGCTTCAACAATTCTTTTATGTCCATCAATCTGATTATCGTCCCATAATCCCATATGTGTTTTACAAAATCTTCCTTCCGGTAAAACAGCTGTTGCTTCAACGCAAATCAACCCGCATCCGCCTTTAGCTCGTTCCTCGTAATGAATTACGTGTTTTTCGTTCGCAACACCGGAATCATCTGTGTAATCAAATTTAACCGTAGGCGCAAATGTAATTCTGTTCTTTAACCGATGTTTACCTATTTGAATTGGTTCTGATGCTTTCATTTTAATACTCCGTAATGTTTTCTTTCGCGTTAAATCTTATATTCACCATAACGCATATAATCTTCTTTTAACAGTTTTCCTTTTACTCTAATTCCGTTTTCCTCATATTCTTCTTGCTCTAACTGTGCGTTCTGTTTCAAATAAGAATAAGCTGCGCCATCTTTATACGGAATGAACAATTCACAGGAAATATAGTTTTTCATAAATAAATTTTGAATCATCTCCATAAGTTCGCCCATACCGATACGATTAGATGCACTCATATAAATCTTGTTACCGATTATCTTCGGAAGTTCTTCTTTATGAAAAAGAATATCTGCTTTATTATATACATAAATTGCCGGAATCGCTGCAGAATCTAGCTCTTTTAACACTTCTTTCGTTATTTCAAGCTGTTCTTCATGATTTACGTCAGATACATCCACAACATGCAATAGAACATCAGCATTGGAAGTTTCTTCCAAAGTGGAATGAAATGCCTCTACAAGTGCATGTGGCAAATGACTGACAAAACCTACCGTATCAGTCAACAGAAAAGGAATTTTGCCTTCCGGTTCAATCCTTCTGACTGTTGTATCAAGAGTTGCAAAAAGCATATCCTTTTCAAACACCTTTTTCTCTTCTTTGTCAAATGTATCTGACTTATTCACAGTCTCAATAAATGCATTCATCAAAGTAGATTTACCCGCATTGGTATAACCGACAAGTGCCACTTGAAAAGTTCCGTTTTTCTCACGACGTTTCCTTTGCACCACACGATTCGCCTCTAATTCTTTCAATTCTCTTCGCAATTGCGCAAGACGATTCTCAAGATAACGTCTGTCTAACTCCAGCTTTTTTTCACCGGCACCTTTATTACTCATGCTTCCGCTTCCGCCTCCCTGACGGCTCAGTGCATCATGTAATCCGACAAGTCTTGGCAACGTATATTGAAGTCGTGCCACTTCTACTTGAATTTTGGCTTCTCTTGTTCTTGCTCTCTTGTAAAAGATTTCAAGAATAAGAGATGTTCTGTCCATAATAGGTAACTGTAACTTATTCTGCAAATTCCGAAGTTGCGAAGGTGATAAAGTCTGTGCAAAAATTACAATATCAGCTTCTAAAGCTTCTGCTGTTTGCTTTACTTCCTCTACTTTACCAGGTCCGATTAATGTCGCTTTATTCGGAACTTCAAGGTTCTGAACCATTACACAAACAACTTCCATATTACATGCCTTGGCAAGCTGACGCAATTCTTCCATATACAATTCAAAATTGTCTAATTGATTCATATCAAGTCCGACCAAAACTGCACGTTCTTTTCTCTCTTCTTCATTTATATCCATATAAAATCTTTCTTCTGACATATAAACTCCTCAATCAATCAAAATATATAGTATTGTATCATATTCTTTTTTATCTTTCCATAAAAACACACTTGGTATCATTCATACTTTAATACAAAAATCATAAGATTATTTTACATATCAATTTCACCATACCTTTTACAATAAGAACGCAGAGAAACATAATTCTCTGCGTTCTTTTAAGTATATAAAATATGATTTTTAACGACTTCTAATTATTTCGTGGATTCATTTTGAATCACAAATCTAACGATACAAGCGATTACACCAAAAAGCACACCTGCAACAGGCCAAATAATCCACGTATAATCCCAACGTAACGTAATAAAACTAATTGCGAGATATATAGCTGTCATTATTCCCCAATATACACCGCTAATCAAATGAAGCTTATCAAGATTTCTTTTTCTCTCCGGAAGATAATCTTCTTGCTGAAGTAATTGCAGATATGCATCTGCTTCATTTCCCCAACGTATAAATATGAATGTTGCACAGGCAACAAGAATCAACAAGGCACATAAAGAAATTACAACCGACAATTCTCCTATGCCCAAAACAGAGGTCACAACAAGAATTGCCGCTCCCAAAATGCATAATGCGACACCAATTGCCCTCGAAAGCGTAAGTGCAGGTCGTTGTTTTTTCATTCTGTTCTCAACAATGCCGGAAACTCCGTAATCAAGCACAAAATCCTCTTTTTGAATCCATTCATAATCAGACAAACAACTTCCTTGAAACACAAAAATCACAACAGCAATAATAACCAAAAATAATAAGGTTCCAAGTCCAATCGCAGTCGCAATATTATCTTTCATCAAACCATATTCCGATAATCCGCTCATCAAAATCAATGTAACAGGTGATAATACGCACAATGCAGCACCAATTCCAACAAACAAAGCAGATTTTTTCTTCTTATCCATAAATTCATTAGCGAACTCTGCCGAAATATGCTTCTTATTACTGGGTTCATATACATCTTCTTTTACTTCAGGTTCCTCAATTTCTTCCTTTAATAAATAATCTGTTGAAACCCCAAACACTTGACACATTTTTAATATCTTATCCAAATCAGGAACCGACTGTGCCCCTTCCCATTTGGAAATAGATTGTCTGGACACATTCATTCTCTCTGCAAGTTCCTCTTGTGACCAACCGCATTTTTTTCTCAAATAAATAATTTTGTCTGCTAATATCATCTTTCATCCTCCTAGATAAAATTGTTTTTTGTTAAGACAATCTTATCGTTTACAGCAGTTGCAAACCAGCAATTTGCCTTGAAAATCTGTCAACCGACGGTTGCAAATGACCATTTTTATTGGATTTGCGCCTATTTTAATTATTTTAGCATATTTTAGCATATTTTCGCACATCTATTATAGCAGTAACTGTTTTTTTGAACAAGAACAAAGAGTCCGCAAACGGACTCTCGCACCGAGCGCGGTTGCGGTAGCAACATCTTCCTTGCACGCGAGTGTACATCCTTTGCGGAGATTTTTATTGCATAGGAATTCCTATGCAATAAAAAAAAACCGATTGAGATTCAACCGGTTTTACTGAAACCTTCAAAACTGAACACAGAAATCATTCTCTCTTCTTTACCAAGTTAATTAACACGTTCTCCTTATCTGGATAAGCTTTCGATCGATTAGTAAATGTCAGCTGAACACATTACTGTGCTTAC
>SVFH01000044.1 GCA_015056945.1 Lachnospiraceae bacterium
CCAGGATCAAACTCTCATGTTAAATGTTGTTTGTCCTGCCAGTACTAAAATCTGGCATTACTGTTTTTGGTTTAAAGATTCGCATCTTTTCACTGAAATTCATTTTTGTTGACCTCAGTCAACTCTTCAAGAATTTTCAGGGTTGCATTACTGTTTATTTGTCAAAGATCAAGCAAGGCGGATTTTGTGCGAGAACATTTTTGAAAGCTTGCTTTCATAAAATGCTTCTTGTGCAATAATCCATCGTGCGCAAGCACACATCGAGCAAACTCGTTTGCGAGATGCCTTGCTATTAATTGTCTCTGTTGCACACTCATTAGCGACAACTTTGTTAGGATATCACTTTTGTTTGATTGTGTCAACCACTTTTTTTATATTTTTGTCGACCGGAAGATTTCACATTCAAGTGTCTTTCGCGGCAACGAAATTGAGTATAGCACCGGAATTGTTTTGTGTCAACACCCGTTTTGTGTTTTTTTTATATTATTTCTACAATTCAATATAACGACGAAAACAGTACCGTTTTGACAGGTTCTCTTTCATCAATTATAATCATAGGATATTGAAACAAAAGAACCTGACATAAGAGGATTTATACAATGAAGAACAATCTATTAAAAATGATTTCATACTACAAACCATATAAGCGGGTTTTCTTTATCGATCTGTTTTTTGCATTTTTATCCGCTTCTATCGCATTAACAATTCCTTTGATTATTCGTTACGTAACTTCGACTCTTATATATATGGAAAAAGAAGTCATCACTATGCGTATTCTTCAAATTGGTATTCTGTTACTTACTCTGGTAATTGTTGACTGCTACAGCAAGTTTTACATATCCAACCAAGGGCATGTTATGGGTGCTAAAATTGAATATGATATGCGTGCAGACATCTTTGCCCATTTCCAGAAATTGTCCTTTTCATTTTATGACAACCAAAAGACCGGTCAGTTGATGAGCCGAATCACCACAGACTTATTTGATATTACCGAGCTTATGCACCACGGTCCGGAAAATATTATTCTTTCCATAATAAAAATTGCAGGCGCGTTTATAATACTAATGAGTATTAGTCCCATTCTTGCCGGTGCCGCTTTTTTAGTCCTTCCGCTTATGATTATCTATGCATACTTTATGAATAAAAAGATGCGTTTGGCATTCCGCAAAAACAGACAGCGGATTGCAGAAATCAACGGACAAATTGAGGACAATCTCTCCGGAATTCGTGTGGTGAAATCCTTTACCAACGAAGAAACAGAAAATGCAAAATTCGAAAAAGGAAATCAAGGCTTTCTTAGTGCCAAGAAAAACAGCTACCTCTACATGGGACTTTTTCACGCAGGACTCGGAAGCTTCACTATCCTAATTCAAGTAAATGTTATCATTGTGGGTACTCTCCTTATTGCGAATGGTGTATTAAATGTAAGCGACTTATTAACCTTTCTACTATATATAAGTATATTTACTGACCCGGTCAGGACATTGATTGATTTTACCGAACAGTTTCAAAACGGTTATACCGGTTTCGAGCGTTTTATGGAAATCATGAACATTGCTCCGGATATTCAAGATCGTCCACAAGCTACCACTCTTACAAATGTAAAAGGTAATATTGATTTTGAAAACGTGTCATTCCAATATGAAGAAACTACAGATTTAGTCCTTAACAAAGTTAATCTTCATGTTCCTGCAGGTGCTTACATGGCACTTGTTGGTTCTTCCGGAGCTGGAAAAAGTACTCTTTGTTCTCTCATACCTCGTTTCTACGATGTCACAGACGGAGCAATTCGTATCGACGGCCAGGATATCCGGGACATTACATTAAAGAGTCTTCGTTCACAAATCGGAATTGTTCAACAAGATGTATATCTATTCGTCGGTACTGTATATGAAAACATTCTGTACGGTCGCCCGGATGCCACACGTGAAGAAGTTATTGAAGCAGCCAAGAAGGCAAATGCACACGATTTTATCATGTCACTTCCTAACGGTTATGACACCGATATCGGACAAAGAGGAATCAAGCTCTCCGGCGGCCAAAAGCAACGTCTTTCCATCGCTCGCGTTTTTCTAAAGAATCCTCCGATTCTGATTTTTGATGAGGCCACCTCCGCCCTGGACAACGAAAGTGAAAAAGTGGTTCAGGATTCCTTAGAAACCCTTGCCCAAAATCGTACTACCTTTGTAATAGCCCATCGTCTCTCTACGATAAAGAATGCAGAAAAGATTCTGGTTCTGTCAGATGATGGCATCGAAGAAGAAGGTACGCATGAAGAATTGCTTGCCAAGAAAGGAATTTATGAGAAACTGTACAACATGCAGTTTCATAAGTAACAGATTATGAGGAAAATTGCTTTTTTTGATATTGACGGAACTCTTACTTCCGAAATTGACGGACGTATCCCTGGCAGTGCTACTGATGCGATCCGAAAAGCCAGAGAAAACGGACATCTCATGTTTATTAATACCGGACGTTGTTTTCAAAATGTTGAGAAACGTTTCCGTGAAATAGGATTCGACGGATACGTTTGTGGATGTGGAACGAATATCTATTGTGATAGCAAAGAAGTCTTGCACATTGCACAAAACCACGAAATTATTTCTGCGATTTTGAAAGCTGCCAGAGATTGTGACGTAGATATCTTGTTTGAATCAAGAAATTTTGTTGCCTTTGATTTATCAAGGCCTTTCCATCATCCCTATGCCGCAAAACTTTATGGTTCCTTCATAAAACGTGGTTATGATATGCCGGAGGATTTGGAAAATCCAAACTTCTTTAGTGACAAGTTTGTTATTTGGATTCAATCCGATTTACAGCTTTCCCAATTCCGAAAAATAAGTGATGCACATTTCGAATGTATCGACCGCGGGAATAACTTTTATGAATTCGTTCCCCTTGGCTACTCCAAGGCTACAGGTATACAATTCGTCTTAGACCACTACGGATTAGCGAAATCAGCTGCCTATGCGTTTGGTGACAGCGCTAATGATTTATCCATGCTTTCCTATCTGGACAATAGTGTTGCTATGGGAAATTCTTCTCCCGAATCACTTTTTTCCATGGTATCTCATGTTACCACAAAAGCCAGCGAAGATGGCATTGCAAATGCACTAAAGCATTTAGGCTTTATATAAAAAGGAACCGGCTCTTAAAGCTGACAAACAGTCTGCTTTAAGAGCCGATTTTTATTGGCAAGTTATTCTATTTGTCTTAGTCCTCAAAAGAACTGTTTTTCTTTTTAATGATAATTGCACCTATACCAAATGCTAAAACTGCAATGATAATAAATACATATACCATCGGATGAACGCCATTTGATACCACCTCTACTACAGTTTCCTCAATTGGAGTCGTTCCTCCAACAGCTACATTCTCAGCAGCCGGAGTTTCTGCAGTAGGTACCTCATCTTCGATTACAATTACGTAATCAGATGCATGGGTGAATAAGAAATTAACCTTTCCATCCACTCCTACTTTGCCTCTACCCTGCTCTTCTAAAACACTTTCCGCTTCGTTGAAGTAATAAAGAACTGCTTCCTGTCCTTCAAATTCATTACCCACCGGAATATCCAGTGTTGCATTTAAACCGAAGTCTCCATCATGGCTTAAGCTGATTTCTATCATTTTCTGTTCTTCCTTAACAACCTCTTTCAAGGTATCCTTCGGAATCACATCTTCTACTACTCCTACGAAGAAATCAATTACCTCTGCTCCTTCAGCCCAAAGAGAACTATCAATACTTGTCGAATCAATTGTCCAACTAAATCCGTTGTCCAACTCAATCACAAGATTTACATCTGCTTCCTTCTTGCCGCTAAGTGCATTCAATACTTCCAATGAAATCTCTGCCTTCTTTTCTTCCTCAGAAGTATCAACAGTAATCACAACATCCGTATGTTCTTCAATATCCTTAAGAACTTCAATAACAGCTTTCGCCTGCTCCTTTACATCCTTTATCTCTGAAAAATCAATCTTCGGAAGTTCAGGTTTCTTAGGAGTTTCTGTAGGCAATACCGGTTTTACTTCTGGTGTTGCTACCGGTGCTGCAGTCACCTGTGGTGCTACAGTAGGAGTTGGAGTCGCTACCGGCTTATTCTCATGCTTATTGTCATCATCTTGGGATGGTGTAGATGGTGCAGGCGCAGGTGCTACTGTTTTGTACGCACAAGCCAATGCCTTCTTATCTACGTTAAGAGCTTTTACCTTATTATCATCTACCAAGATTACTCCACGATATGCCGGAACAGTGATGGTAACTTCCCCATCTTCTACCGTATTAGGAATATTGTTAGTGAGTAAATCGCTTAATTTATCTGCCGAAACATTCAATGCTTCTACATCAACTGTTACGGTTACCGCACTTGCGCTATTATTCGCAAGAACAATGATTTCGTCCTTCGCATCACGTCTTACATAGCCAAGAACGTTTTCACTACCGGTTGCGAAGCTTTCTACTTCACCGGTACGAAGTGCTGCATACTTACTTCTTGCATCTGCCAAGGTCGCATAGTAGGTTACTAATGCTTCATTACCCTTGCCCCACTCGAATGCACGTCTGTCATCCGGATCATCTGCTCCAACCATACCGATTTCATCGCCATAGTAAATGGTCGGTGCACCTGCATAGGTAAACTGTAAAAATGCTACTAAATACTGTCTCTGCTTTGCAGTATCTGACGTTGCTGCATACGTAGGGAATGCATTTGCAACATCCTTCTGATTTCTATCATCCTGAACTCCATCTAAATAAGATAAAATTCTGGTAGTATCGTGAGAACCAACAAGGTTCATCATTGCATAGAACGCTTCCTTCGGATATCTCTCACGAAGTCTTTCCATATATTTGGTTACGTCGCTAGAACCACTTCCCATTGCGAAGTTTGTTACCGCATTACGGAACATATAGTTCATAACAGAATCGTACATATCACCAAGGATATACTTGGTTGCATCATCCCAGATTTCTCCGATGATAACTGCCTCGGAATCTAATCCTTTTACAGATTCACGGAATCTCTGCCAGGTTTCATCCGAAACTTCATTTGCAACGTCAAGTCTCCAACCATCCATACCTTCTGAAATCCAGTACTGTGTTACGCTGGTTCCTTCTTCGTTGTAAATAATGTGCTCTGCCCAGTTTCCGGTCTGATACTCAGAACCATTGGTAGACTTGATAATAGGCATACTGTCATATCCCCACCATCCGTCATATCCGTAAACCGGCTTATCGGTACGAAGACCGATTGTATCATAAACTTCTTTTTGATTATCATCCTTAAGTGTTGTGGTGAAAACATCAAACCACTCTACATAAGAATAATCTGTAATACCGTACTCTGCTGTAAAATGCTCTTTTGCCTTTACCTCTGCATCAGC
>SVFH01000001.1 GCA_015056945.1 Lachnospiraceae bacterium
ATTCAACAAACAGCAGTTCCTATGGCGTTTATTCCCTTTATACCGGAGATGGCAGCGGCAATATAGCACTGACTGCAAAAGGCGCTGCACATAATATTCAGAATACATTTTCTCTTGATGATGATATGACGGGTAATGTTACCGTTAAAGGATATCTTTCGTATGTAAATGCTTCAAAAGCGAAATGGACCGTACAGGATCAGGATAGTTTCCTGTGGAGTTACTATACAACATCGGAGGGAGGTTTTTCCGGTAGATATGTTTGCGACAGCACAGGTGCTCCTATTAAGGACTTTGTGCTGGTAAAATCAGAGAGCAATCTTCCCTTTAAATTCATGGACAGTGCTTTGTTTGACATGCCTGAAGGCAAGGTGGGAGATGAATATAAGCAGCAACCTTATTGGGTAGAAGGCTGTGTAGGCGGAAATGGTGCTTACAGCTTTGCATTGGCATCTGATAGTAATCCATTACCTGACGGGTTGTCGATTGATGCTACCAATGGTTATGTAAAAGGCACACCGACCAAGCTTCACGATGCGGGTGTTGCCAAGATTAAAGTAACTTCCGGTTCGGAAAGTGCTACCTTTGAGGTGAATTACGGGGCTATCACATGGAATGTTCTGGTAGAGAGCATGAGCCTTGATCAGGAGGAAATCATTCTCAATCAGGAAGATAGCGTGGACCTTGTTGCAACTGTGCTGCCTGTTAATGCAGACAGCTGCGATGTGATTTGGACTGTAGATTGGCAGTATCTGAGAGAAGCGGATAAAACTGCCGAAGAATCCAATCAGCGTGCAGTAACCCTTACTGCATTGAGTAAGGCAGGTAAGACTAAGGTTACCGCTACAACAGAAATCGGTAATCTGCAGGATAGCTGCGATGTTTATATCAAAGAAGAGAAGCCGGAAGCTTATGTAACTCCCGGCGGTGGTTATATCGGCGGTCTGAAAGAGGGCGCAACCTATCTGATTAACGGTACCTCCTATACACCGGAAGCTATGGTTGGTTTTAGTGGATATGGTGTGGCCATGGACACCGATTGGGCAGGAACTACGTTGACCATTGTGCATGTGAATGCAGAAGAGAAGTGTAACAGTGACGCACAGTCTCTGATTGTGCCTACCGCATTGATTCCGGAAAGTCTTACCGTGAAGCTTGCAGGTCCTGTTATGGATGAAGCGCCTGCAACGCGTTCTCAGGTTGGAATTTGGGATACAGTAAATGATTATGCAGTAACGGATGTGCTGGTAACCTGCGACAGCTTAAATTGGAGTCCCTATGTGGCAGATTGTTTTGAGGGCGGCATGGTATATACGGCTACCATAACCTTGAAGGTATTAGGTTCTATGACATTCCCTACAGATGTGGAAGTGCTTGCAGATAGCGGCGACACAGAGATTACTTCATTAAGCTACGAAGTTTCTGCTGATGAGAAGACCATCACTGTGACTGTAGTGTATGCAAAAACCACACCGGACGGCCTGTGGATGGAGGAGATTCCTGTCCAGCGTTATACGGGTAAGGCATTAAAGCCGGAAGTAAATGTATATTACAGAGACGAACTGCTTACCGGCAAGGATTACACCATATCTTATAAGAACAATACCAATGCGGCAGCATCGGATGCGGTAAATGCCAAGGGTAAGAGCATTGCACCTACCGTAACCATTAAGGGTAAGGGGAACTTTACCGGCAGTGTGACCAAGACATTTACCATTAGTCCCATCAATCTGGATGATTATGAGATCGATGAAGAGTTGCAGAAGATTCTCTCCATCAGTCCTGTTTATGTGAAGAACTCGGGCAAGGAGATTAAGGGTGTTCCCGTAATTAAGTTAAACGGCAAGACCTTGGCTTTAAAGTCCAAAGAGTATACCTTAGAATATCAGGATACCGCTCCCGGTGCATATCAGGAGAACGGAACCTATGCAATTACCGTAGTTGGTGCAGGCAAGAATTTTGTGGGAAGCACCACTGTAAACCAGACCATTTCCGGTAAGTTGATTAACAAGGTGAAGATTACGCTGGATAAGAGTTCTTATCCCTATGATGCAGTGACCGGAGAAACCTATCCTGCAACGATTACGGTAAAGGATGGCAAGACGCTTCTGGAGAAGGATGTGCATTATACGGTAAGTTACAAGAATTACGATAAGATTGGTACGGCTACCGTAGTTATCACCGGTATCGGAGAGTACAGCGGAGTTGCTACCAAGACCTATAAGATTACAGGTACCAAGCTTACCGCTAAGATGGTGAAGCAGTTAAAGAATTTTGTCTACGATGACACAGAACACAGTGTAGTGAGCGGTGTGAATTATACCATTACCGATAAGGAGACTGCACTGGTAGAGGGTACGGATTATAAGATCAGCTATACGGGCGACAGAACCAACGCAGGTAAGTTTAAGGTAACCTTTACCGGTATCAATCAGTATACCGGTTCCGTGACAAAGACTTATACCATCAGCAAGGTGCAGGCAGATACCCTTGAAATTTTACTGGATGACGCAGATGCAGTGCCCTATGCCAAGAATGGTGCAATGCCCAGACACAGAGTGTATTTTGGCAGTATTCTGTTGCAGGAAGGTGTAGATTATAAGGTTAGTTATTCCAATAATAAGAAATTAGCCACGGCTTCTGATAAGAAAGCACCTTCTTTGTACATTACCGGCATGGGCAACTTTACCGGCAATACCAAGAAGAATCCTGTGAAGTTTACCATTGTGGGAGCTGATATTACAAGCCAGACCTGCATCGCGGCAGAAGATGTGCTGTATAAGAATAAGAAGAATAATTATGTGCCTAAGATTACACTTGTGGATCAGATAACCGGCAAGAAGCTTGCCCAGAAGACGGATTATAAAGTAGTCCGCTATGAAATTTGGGATGAAACTGCCGGAGATTACATATTCTTTGAAGGAGATAAGGTGGATGCGCCTACTGACAGAATAAAGATGAGTGTAACGGTAGAAGGCGTGGGCAATTACAGCGGAAGCCTCACTTCTCACTATGAGATTTATCTTACAAGTATTTCCACGGTGAAGGTGGACAAGATTCCTTCCATGGAATACACCGGTAAAGAGATTACGCCTGTACCGGTAGTAACCGTGAAGACCAAGGTAGGTAACAAGACCCAGTACGTGGCCCTGGATCCTGCATACTATGAGGTGGCATACTCCAACAATGTAGAAAAGGGAACCGCAACCGTTTATATCTATGGCAAGGGTCAGTATGGCGGAATGAAGAAGGTAACCTTTAAGATTACCAGCCAGAAGATGAGTTGGTGGGAGAGCTTGTTTCTGTAAGAGTAAGTAGTGTATTACAATCGGGTTGGGGACAGGTTGATTGTCCCCTTCCTCCCTTATAATGGATTTGAGCTATGCAGGACCGTTTGATATAAGCGGTCCTGTTTTTTTGGAACGAATGAACTTATTTTGTTATAGAAAATGATATCTGAATAAAAAAGTACTTGCAAATCAAATAAACTTATGTTAAATTAAATCTGTTGCGAAGTAAAGAGATGGTCCGCTGAACCTATATGGTATCAAGAACGTCCGATGAAAGAAGGAGGCTTATACAATGAGCGAAATTATCAAAGAGATTGAACAGGCACAGTTAAAAGCTGAAGTTCCTGTGTTCAACGTAGGTGATACCGTAAGAGTACACGGTAAAATCAAAGAAGGTAACCGCGAAAGAATTCAGGTTTTCGAGGGTACTGTATTAAAGATTCAGGGTGGTAGCAATCGCCAGACTTTCACAGTTAGAAAGTTTTCTAACGGTGTAGGTGTTGAGAAGACATGGCCGATTCACTCTCCTAACGTAGAAAAGGTTGAAGTTGTACGTGAAGGTAAAGTAAGACGTGCAAAACTTAACTACTTAAGAGAACGTATTGGTAAGAGAGCTAAAGTTAAAGAAAAAATCAGATAATTATCTTTTCTATTCCGTACAAATAAAAAAAGATGATTTTTCAAGGGCTGTCGTATTGATTGATTTATATCTTTCAATGTGCCGGCTCTTTTTTTGTCGAAAAGGCTAAAAAAGATAGTAATGAATGATAAAATATGATAAAATATTTAGTTGTAGTTAATAAACCTGGTAAAGGGAGAAGTTTTATGGCTCAAAAAAGAAAAAGAAGAGGCTTGTCCTTTTATGAAGAAAAGAAGAAAATTAAACCCGGATTTTGGAAGGAAGTATTCAGTTATATCTTTTATCTTTTTATGGTGACGCTGATTGCTTTTGTATTGGTTTTGGTTTTTGGGATGCGCGTTAGTACAATCGGTGTTTCTATGGAACCCACACTGGCACATGGACAGGAAGTATTAATAAACAGAATGTCATATATTCTTTTTAAACCGGAATGCGGTGACATCATTGCTTTTAAGCCGAACGGCAATGAAAAATCGCATTATTACATTAAGAGGGTAATTGCCGGTCCCGGAGAAACCGTTCAGATTATTGGTGGTCAGATTTATGTGAATGAGAAGCCGCTTGAAAAATATTCGTATGATCGAATTGAAACAGCGGGACTTGCTGCAACCCCGTATTTGCTTGGCGAGAATGAATTTTTTGTTTTGGGAGATAATCGTAATAATAGTGAAGACAGCCGTTCCGGTAATATTGGTGCGGTACAAAGAGATGATATTGTTGGCAGAGTCTGGTTTTGTTTTGCCAAAGATAATATTGCGATGGGATTTGTGAAATAGAATCGGAGGACTGAAAATGAATTATCAATGGTATCCCGGTCATATGACCAAGGCCAAAAGAATGATGGAAGAAAATATCAAACTGATTGATTTGTGTATAGAGCTTGTTGATGCAAGGACCCCGTTAGCGAGTAGGAATCCTGATATTGATGAGCTTGGAAAGAATAAATCAAGAATGATACTTTTGAATAAATCGGATTTGGCAGATCCTGAATGTAATAAGAAATGGATGGATTATTTCAAGAAGAAAGGCTATTATGTCGTAGAAGTGAATTCCAGAAACGGTGTCGGAATGAAAGAAATCAATAAAACTGTTCAGGAAGCCTGCAAAGAAAAGATAGAAAGAGACAGAAGAAGAGGAATTATAAATCGTCCCGTCAGAGCAATGGTTGTAGGAATTCCTAATGTTGGGAAATCAACTTTTATTAATTCCTTTGCGGGAAAAGCATGTACAAAGACCGGAAATAAGCCCGGTGTGACAAAAGGAAAGCAGTGGATACGTCTGAACAAGAGTCTGGAGTTGCTGGATACGCCCGGTATTTTATGGCCGAAATTTGAGGATCAAAGAATCGGACTTTTACTTGCGTTGATTGGCTCCATTAATGATGATGTATTACAGATGGAAGAACTCGCGCTGGAATTAATCGTTATTTTGAAACAATTTTATCCGCAATTCCTTATTCAAAGATATGAGATTGCAGATTTGGAGAAAGAACCGCTCGAAATATTAAAAGAGATTGCAACTGTAAGAAAGTGCTTTTTAAAAGGTGAAGAACTTGATTACAGAAAAGCAGCAGCTCTTTTAATGGATGATTTTCGTTCCGGAAGAATCGGAAAAATAACATTGGAAAGACCGGAGGCATTAGATGAATAAATATTTAAAAGAAGCATTAGAAATGAGTTTGTATATCCTGATTGCATTGGTTGCATCGCTTTTGATTGTAACTTTTATAGGGCAAAGAACGGTAGTGTCAGGGTCAAGTATGAATGATACTTTGTTTGACGGGGATAATCTTGTGGTTGATAAGATTACATACCGTTTTCGGGATCCGGAACGTTTTGAGGTAATTGTTTTTCCGTTTCATGGGAATCGCAAAGACCATTATATCAAGCGTGTTATAGGACTTCCGGGAGAAACGGTACGGATAGATGAAGACGGCTCGATTTATATAGACGGTATGATCTTAGAAGAGAATTACGGGAAAGAAATAATGCTGAGTCCGGGACGCGCGAAAGAAGCGATTATTTTAGGACCTGACGAATATTTTGTTCTTGGAGATAACCGTAATGATTCCAGTGACAGTCGGGATTTTATGGTTGGAAATATCAAACGGGATGAAATAATCGGAAGAGCATGGTTGCGTGTATTTCCGTTTGATAGTATGGGATTTGTTAAACATGATTAGAAAATGAGTGTTCTCTGAAAGGAATAATACATATGAGTGAAAGTATGAAATCCATCAAAGAAAAGCTTGCATTGGCGCAAAGTGTGGAAGAACTTCTTGCTTTTCGTACTCAATTTGAAACAGATGACAGAAAAAGTGTTCAGGCGATTGTTTTATCTGCCGATAAAAAAAGAAAGGCTTTGGAAGCAGAACTTGCACGAATCAATGAAATGAAAAAATATGAGCGTGAATATGCAGCCTTTGGTGCGATTTGCGGGATTGATGAAGTTGGAAGAGGGCCGTTGGCAGGACCGGTTGTGGCTGCGGCTGTTATTTTACCGAAGGACTGCAATATTTTATATTTGAATGATTCCAAGAAGCTAACGGAGAAGAAGAGAGAAGAATTGTATGATATTATTCTCAGGGAATGTATTGCATACGGAATTGGTATGAGAGATGCTGCCCGTATTGATGAGATTAATATTCTTCAGGCAACGTATGAAGCGATGCGCGATGCAGTTGCGGCTCTTGATGTTTTGCCGGATGTATTATTAAATGACGCAGTGACAATTCCCGGACTTTCGATGAAACAGGTGCCGATTGTAAAAGGTGATGCGAAAAGTATTTCAATTGCTGCTGCAAGTATTGTCGCTAAAGTAACCAGAGACCGGATGATGGTTTTATATGAAGAAGAATTTCCGGGGTATGGTTTTGCATCTAATAAAGGATATGGCTCTGCAGCACACATACAGGCATTGAAAGAGTTGGGGCCGACAATATTACATAGAAGAAGTTTTATCGGTAATTTTATTGAAATATAATTTGTAACTGAATGAGGAAGGGGGGACGCATTATGTCGGATTATTGGAATTTATATCAGCCAGCAATGGACCGTGTACGTCCAGTTGTGCCCACGAATCCGGAGGGCGCTCCTTCTTCTGTGAAAGAACAGACAGCTCTGTTAAAAGATATGTCAACGGGAGAGACCATACAGGGAGAAATTGTTTCTGTGAAAGGAAATGAAGTGATGGTCAGGCTCCCCGATCAGTCTGTTATTTCCGCTAAATTGTCCGGCGATTTGCAGATTCAGATTGGGCAAAACTTAATGTTTGAAGTTTCAAACGGTGCAAACGGTCAAATTGCACTTCGGGCACTGTTTACAAATCTGTCAGGAGGAGAGCTTCTTGCTAATGCACTTGCCGATGCAGGAATTCCTATAAATGCTGATACGGCGGAAATGGTAGAACAACTGGTGAAAGAAGAACTTCCGATAGGAAGAGAACATCTGCAGGAAGTCTATCGCGATGTTTTGGAATTTCAGGAACTTAAACCGGCCGAAATTGTTAAAATGCATAAGCTTGGAATTGAAGTTAACGAACATCAGGTGAAACAGTTTTCGGCATTTATCAATTGTGAAGAACGTATTGCGAATGATACAATGAATTTAATTGCATCTCTAAAGAATGAAATTGTATCCTTACGTGAAACAGGAAATGCAGAAGCTGCATTCCGTCTTGAAGTGCAACTTATGAAAATGCTTGCTGAGTCACCCGACACGTTGCCGCTGCAGACGCAGGACGGAAGGATTTTGGGGAAGGATGAGATTCTTGATTTGTTTCAGAATATTATTTCCGAAGCCGACAATTTGCTCGCAGAAAAAGATGCGGGTTTGTTCAATAAAAATAATGACTTGAACGGACTGCTACGTGAATTTATGTCTGAAATTTCTGACAATGAGAACCGGAATTTTTCCGTAAAAGAATTGTTTAGTGCAATTAAGGGTGAATTTGAACTTGGAAAGCTTCCGAAAGAATTTGTGCTTAAGTTGTTTGAAAAGAGCGAATTCTCAGAAATTGTTGGAAAAGCATTGGAAGAACAATGGCTTTTGAAACCAAACGAGGTTGAAGACGGAAAGAATATTTCGGATTTTTATCAAAAACTTCAGCAGCATGTTTCGATGCTTTCCGCAACAGCCACAGAAAGTTTGAGCGCATCACAGTCTTTGACACAGTCTTTGGCGCAGATGAAGGAGAATGTTGATTTCCTGAATCAATTAAGTCAGATGATTCCGTATGTGCAGTTGCCGCTTAAACTAAACGGACAATCTGCAACGGGAGATTTATATGTTTTTGCAGATAAAAGACGTTTGAGCGAAAAAGGTGAAAATATAACGGCTGCGTTGCATTTGGATATGCAGCATCTTGGACATTTGGATGTATTTGTTAAACTGATAAATGCTAAGGTTGAAACTGATTTTAAGGTTGAGAATGATGCTACGCTTGATTTTTTGAGTAATCATATTGATGTTTTGAATGAAAGATTAAAAAAGCGCGGATATGAGTTGCAGGTAAATTTGGATAAAATGAAAGAACCGTCCGATATTAAAACAGATTTGATACATGGAGCGAAAGAAGAAACGGTAGAAAGCCAACCGATTGCTTACTATCGCCTAGATGTTAGAGCATAGCTTTTGGCGTGAGAGGTATTTCATGGATATAAAAAAGAAAAAAGTGAAACAGGCGATAGCCCTGGAATACAATCCTGCGGAGGATGCACCGAAAGTTATAGCTTCCGGTCAGGGGGCTTTGGCGGAACGTATTATAGAGAAAGCGAAAGAGAATAATGTGCCTCTTCATCGGGATGATTCGCTTGCCGAAACACTTTCCAGATTGGAAATCGGCGAGATGATTCCGCCGGAATTGTATGAAGTGGTTGCAGAAATTCTTGTGTTTGTTGATGCAATGGATAAAATCAGACAAAAAGAATTAGAACGGGGGAAATAATTATAGATAGGAACAAACGTGAGGTTGGCGCCTCATATGAAAAAATTGCGGAAGAATTTCTTTTGAGTAATAATATAAGGATTGTTGAAAGAAACTTTCGTACACGTTTCGGTGAAATTGATTTAATCGGTTATGACGGTGAATATTTGGTGTTTTTTGAAGTGAAATACAGAAGAACGAAATTATACGGAGCTCCGGTACAGGCAGTAAATACGGGAAAACAACATGTTATTTGCAGAGTGGCGGATTTTTACAGAATGAAAAAGCGTATTGGTGATTTTGAACCAATGCGCTTTGATATTATCAGTATTCATAATGGAAAAATAACCTGGTATAAAAATGCATACGACTATTGTTAAGAGAATGGATCCCGGCAATGAAAAAGTTGAAAAGCCTTTCTTAAAAAGGCATCCATTTGTTCATCGGTGATTGTTGCGTTGTTGGAATCAATTTTAGATTCGGTTTCAGCGCGAAGCATATTGCTGTAATGATCGGCAGGACGGATTTTTGTACCGTTTATTTGTGCATTGTTATGAGTAGGCACAACAAATTGCTCGCGCCTGTAAAGTAAACCTTTGTTTTTAGCAAAAGAGGATTTTGCAGATGTTTCCAGTGTTGCTGCCAATTCGCCTTTTTGGAGGTTTGCAGAATCGGATTTATTTCCTTCGGCAGTTTTGTTTATTGCACTTTTAGAAAGGGCATCAGCAGATGAAACAGCAGAATATAAAGAAGTTGTCTGATTTAAATTCTTATAAAAGTTTTGATCTGTTATATTCATCTGTTCCTCCTCCTTTTCTATGTTTACATAAAATATTATCGTTTATTTTAATTGAAATGTAAATACAAAAATGAAAAGATATTTTTTTTTTTGTGAAAAAAAGTATTGGCACACAGTTTTTTCGGAAGTATAATGAATAAAGTTAAAGAATTTTAGAGATAAAGAAGAGGTTTTTATGAAATTAGGAATTGTTTTGGAAGGCGGCGGAATGAGAGGTCTTTACAGTGCCGGAATTCTGGATGTATTGATGGAAGAAGGTATTGTGGCGGATGGCCTTGTAGGTGTTTCCGCGGGTGCAGTATTCGGAAGCAATTATATGTCGAAGCAGATTGGACGTGCCATCAGATATAATAAAAAAGTATGCAAAGATCCTCGTTACGGAACCATTCGTTCTTTGATAAAATCCGGCGATATGTTTGAAGTTGAATTTTGCTATCATGAAATTCCGGAACAAATTGACCCGGTTGATGTTGAAACATACAGAAACAATCCGATGGAATTCTATGTTACATGTGCAGATGTCTCGGATGCGTCTGCTGTTTATCATAGATCCGTTTCAATGGAAGAATCTTTAAAATGGCTTCAGGCCTCTGCATCCATGCCGATGGTTTCGCGTCCTGTTAAAATCGGAGAGAAAGAATATCTCGACGGCGGAATTGCTGATTCGATTCCGATTTCCTTTATGCGACAAAAGGGTTTTGACAGAAATATTGTTGTTTTGACAAGACCGCGCGGATACAGAAAAACCAAAAATAAATTTATGTTACCGGCAAAAATTATATTGCGTAAAATGCCTGCTGTGATTGCAGCAATGAAAACTCGTCATATTAATTACAATCATACGCTGGAAAAACTCGAAGAATTAGAGAAAAACGGTGAAGTATTTGCGTTTTATCCTAAAAAAGAGGATATTGTCAGCAGGACGGAAAGTGACCCGAATCGTCTACAAAAAATTTATGATGCCGGACGCCGTGATGCCTTAGAAAATCTTGAAGAACTCAAGAAATTTGTAGAAAAAGCGCGTGTCGAAAAGCCTTTCTAAATGCGTTTTTATTCTGTTGAAATCAGAAAGATTCCCCGATATAATCACTTTTGCGACAGGGACGCTGTCGATTTCAATAAGAGGTGTACTTTTATTGGATGAAAGGAGAATATCATGGAACAATTAAATCTCATGTCTACGCAGGATAACGTAAAAGTGTTTGATATTTTATCTGATTTACTCGAAGGTGATAAAGAATTTCAAATTATGATTACCGTACCCGGTATAAAAAAAGAGAAAACTGCTTTTCAGGCTTCTTCTTTTTCCGAAACGAAAAAAATGATTTTGCCGACAGAACGTGATCTTGAACGTGAGGTAACGGAAATGATTCATGAAATCGGTGTTCCTGCCCATATCAAAGGGTATCAATATCTCCGGGAGGCAATTATGGTTTCGGTGGAAGATGCCGAAATGCTTAATTCGATTACCAAGCTTTTGTATCCGTCCATTGCAAAGAAATTTCAAACGACACCAAGCAGGGTGGAAAGAGCAATCAGACATGCGATTGAAGTTGCATGGAGCAGGGGCAGAATGGAGACCTTGGATGCTTTGTTTGGCTATACCGTAAATCACGGCAAAGGGAAACCTACAAACTCTGAATTTATTGCATTGATTGCTGACCGAATTCGATTGCAATATCGATTGGGATGATGTATAATAATTTATTAAGAGATGGGGATTTCTTAGGGGTTTTTACATGATGATATATGGAGGGCGATACGATGAAAAACATTCTATTTGTAGCTTCTGAAGGTGTTCCTTTTATCAAAACAGGCGGTCTTGCTGATGTAGTTGGTTCTTTGCCGAAATGTGTTGACAAAAGATATTTTGATGTTCGTGTCATGTTGCCGAAATATACCTGTATTCCTCAAGAGTGGAAGGATAAAATGGAGTTTAAAACTTCGTTTTATATGGATTTTAACTGGAAGAATGAATACGTTGGTATTTTAGAGGCTAAAGTGGATGGCGTGATTTATTATTTTATCGATAATGAATCTATGTTTGGCGGATTTCGTCCATACAGTAACAATGTTTATGATGATATTGTTAAATTTACGTTCTTTTCTAAGGCTGCTCTTTCTGCAATGCCTTTGTTGGGATTTAGACCGGATGTGATTCATTGTCATGACTGGCAGACGGGACTTGTGCCGGTTTATTTAAGAGAGCGATTCCAGGGGAATCCGTTCTTCCACGGTATCAAATCCGTTATGACAATTCATAACCTGAAATTCCAGGGTAAATGGGATGTAAAGACAATCAAAGAGATTTCCGGTTTGGATGAATCTTATTTTACACCCGATAAGCTGGAAGCATATAAGAATGCAAATCTGCTCAAGGGCGGTTTGGTTTATGCTGATGCAATTACTACGGTTAGTGATACATACGCACGAGAAATTATGACTCCGTTCTACGGAGAAAGCCTAGATGGCCTGTTACGTGCAAGAGAGCATGATTTACGTGGTATTGTGAATGGCATTGATTATAAGGATTATAATCCGGAGAATGATAAGTATATTGATTTTAGATACAATGCAAAGAATTTCCGCAAAGAAAAGATTAAGAATAAGAGAAACCTTCAAAAAGAACTTGGTCTTGAACAGAATGATAAAATTATGATGATTGGTATTGTATCCCGTTTGACAGATCAGAAAGGATTTGACCTGATTGCTTATATGATGGATGAACTTTGTCAGGATGCAGTACAGATTGTCGTGCTCGGAACAGGCGATGAACAATATGAAAATATGTTCCGTCATTTTGACTGGAAGTACAGTAATAAAGTTTCTGCAAATATTTATTATTCGGAAGAAATGTCACATAAGATTTATGCCGCGTGTGATGCATTTTTGATGCCGTCATTATTTGAACCTTGCGGATTAAGTCAGCTGATGTCCTTGCGTTACGGAACACTTCCGATTGTAAGAGAAACAGGCGGTTTGAAAGATACCGTAGAACCTTACAATGAATATGAAAGTACGGGTACAGGCTTTAGCTTTGTGAACTACAATGCGCATGAAATGCTTGCAACGGTACGTTATGCTGAAAAGATTTATTATGATAAGAAACGTGAATGGAATAAAATGATTGACCGTGCTATGGCTGCTGATTTTTCATGGGAAGTATCGGCATTGAAATATCAGGAAATGTATGATTGGCTGATTGGTTAATTTGAATTTCATGAAAAAAGAGTCGCGTGCGGCTCTTTTTTTACGAAAAGGAGTAGAAACATGGCTTTTGATGGTATTACCATGGCTGCTGTGACTAATGAATTGCAACAGAAACTGAAAGACGGAAGAGTTGTTAAAATTTCACAGCCGGAAAGAGAAGAAATAATATTAACAGTGAAAAATGCAGGCGTACAATACCGTTTGTTTTTATGTGCGTCGCCTTCGTTGCCGCTTGTGTATTTGACAGACAATGCAAAACCAAGTCCTATGACAGCACCGAATTTTTGTATGGTTCTGCGTAAGCATTTACAGGGGGCAAGGATTCTTTCTGTTACACAACCTGAATTGGAGCGCGTTTTGATTATTTCAATGGAACACCTTGATGAGATGGGTGATTTATGTGTCCGTAAGCTTGTATTTGAACTGATGGGAAAATACAGCAATCTGATTTTGTGTGATAGCAATGATTTGGTTATAGACAGTATGAAACATGTTTCCGGTATGATGAGTTCTGTCCGTGAAGTGTTACCGGGAAGAGCATATTTTATCCCGAAAACGCAGAATAAGGATAATCCGCTTACCGTAGGTGAAGCACAATTTATCGATAAACTTAAAAGTGTATCTGCGCCTGTGTATAAGGCGATTTATACTTCTTATACAGGGATGTCTCCGTTTATTGCACAGGAAATCTGTAATCAATGCGATATAGATGATAGGATTATTGCCGGGGCATTATCGCAAGCACAACTTGAAAAGCTTTATCAATATTTTGATGCATTAATGAATGCTGTAAAAGAATGTCGTTTTTCACCTGTTATTTTACAGGAAAATAACAGTATGAAAGAGTTTGCTGTGACAGAAATTTTGTCTTATCCGAAAGAGGTACAGATTTCTTATACGGATCCGTCAGCTATGCTCAGAACATTCTATGAGTCAAAAAACACGCAGGATACCATGCGTCAGAAGTCTGTACATTTGCGTAAGCAGATCCAGACGATTTTAGAAAAAGATTATAAAAAGCTTGATTTGCAGTTGAAACAGCTTGATGATGCACAGCAGAAAGATACATACAGAATCTACGGTGAGTTACTGAATACGTATGGTTATGATATCGATGAAGGGGCGAAAAAAGCGACGGTTCTCAATTACTATACAAATGAGAGTGTGACGATTCCGCTTGATGAGAATAAAAGCATAAAAGAGAATGCCAAACGCTATTTTGACAAATATGTCAAACTGAAAAGAACACAGGAGGCATTAGCTGTTCAGATTGAAGATACCAAAAAAGAGATTGAATATCTTGAGTCTGTACAAACCTTTATGCAGTTTGCTGTCTCGAAGGATGATTTGGATCAAATCCGTCAGGAATTGTACGAAAACCATTATATTCGTAAAAAGCCGGAAAAAGGAAAAAACAAATTGAAAAATCCGCCGCTTCATTACCGGACGAAAGAAGGATATGATATTTATGTCGGCCGGAATAATTTGCAGAATGATGAGCTGACTCATAAGTTCGCAACAGGCAATGACTGGTGGTTTCATGCCAAAGGTGTACCGGGGTCACATGTCATTGTGAAGGCGCCGTTCGAAAATCAGGCAATTGAATGGGATATGCCTGATGAAGTGTTTGAAGCAGCCGCTGCACTGGCTGCAATATATTCAAAAAATAAAGAACAGGACAAGGTGGAAGTTGATTATCTTCGTAAAAAAAATGTAAAGCGTCCGGCCGGAGGAGAGGCAGGTTTTGTCGTTTATTATACGAATTATTCTATGGTGATTGAGACAAATATTGAAAGGTTTACATTGACGTTGGTTCCTTAATGAAGTATAATCAAACGAGATATGCGTGTTTTATATTTGTAGAAAAAATATACATGAAACGGAAATGATGTATTATACATGATTCCAACGGGGGTAACACAGATGATTAAAAGCATGACGGGCTTCGGCCGTGCAGAAATTGCTGAAAGCACAAAGAAATGTACGGTAGAGATTAAATCCGTAAATCACAGATATCTTGATCTTGCTATTAAGATGCCGAAAAAATTAAATTTTTTTGAGTCTTCCATCAGAAATGTTTTGAAAGAATATATTCAACGCGGTAAAGTAGATGTATTTATTACGTTTGAAGATGTGAAGGAACAGAATGTTTCCATTAAATATAACAGTGAAGTTGCTTCTGAATATTTGAAATATTTGAAAGCGATGTCCGAAGAGTTTGGACTTGATAATGATATTCGTGTTTCGACACTTTCAAGATATCCGGAAGTATTTACAATGGAAGATGTTGATGTGGATGAAGAAGAACTTTGGCTGATTCTCGAGAAGGCTTTGCGTGAGGCTGCAACGAATTTCGTGCAGACGAGAGTGAAAGAAGGCGAAAATTTAAGAGAGGATATGATCTCTAAATTAGATGGAATGTTGAAACATGTAGATTTCATTACGGAGCGTTCGCCCATTATCATTGCGGAATATAAAGCACGTTTGAAAGATAAGGTGAAAGAACTTCTTGAAGATTCTAAGATTGACGAAAACAGAATTTTAATGGAAGTCACTATATTTGCGGATAAATCATGTGTAGATGAGGAACTTGTCCGATTGAGAAGTCATATTGAAACAACAAAAGAAACATTGTTACAAGGCGGCAGTATCGGACGTAAGCTTGATTTTATCGCACAGGAAATGAATCGTGAAGCGAATACTACTTTGTCAAAGTCGAATGATTTAGAGATTTCAAATGTTGCAATTGAGTTGAAAACTGAAATCGAAAAGATTCGCGAGCAGATTCAGAATATTGAATAAAATTGAGGCTAAAGATATGAATTCAGGGATTTTAATTGTAATTTCCGGTTTTTCCGGTGCAGGAAAAGGAACACTTGTAAATCGTTTGGTGACGGAATATGATAATTATGCGCTTAGCATATCCATGACGACCAGAAAACCGCGTGTGGGAGAAGTAAACGGTAAATCTTATTTCTTTGTAACACATGAAGAATTTGAACATGAAATTAAACAGGACGGTTTGCTGGAATATGCATCATATTGTGACAATTATTACGGTACACCTAAATTTTATGTAGAGGAACAACTTAAGGCCGGAAAGGATGTTATTCTTGAGATAGAAGTACAGGGAGCATTACAGATTAAAGAAAAATATCCTGACGCACTTTTATTGTTTGTGACACCGCCAAGTGCCAAGGTGTTAAAAGAACGTTTGGAGTCCAGAGGAACCGAAACCAAAGACGTAATTGACAAACGTATGAGGACAGCCTGTAAAGAGGCTGAGGTTATGAAACGGTATGATTTCATTGTGGTAAATGATGATTTGGATAAATGTGTTAAGGATACCCATGAAATGATTCGTGCTGCGCATTATGCTTCAAACCGCTCGGACGATTTCATACAGTTTTTGAAAGAAGATTTATTAAAACTATCATAAAGGAGATTAAAAAGAATGTTACATCCATCTTATTCAGATTTAATGAACGTTGTAAATGCTGAGGTTGAACCCGGCGAACAGGCTGTGGTTAACAGCCGTTATTCCATTGTTATGGCAACATCAAAGAGAGCAAGAGAAATCATTGATGGTGATGAACCCATGGTTGCATGTGATTGCAATAAAGCTCTTTCTATTGCGGTTGCTGAGCTTGAAGGCAAGAAACTGAAAGTTCTTGCAGAAGAAGAGGAAGAATAGAATTTTTTCAGATGCAAAAAAGTGCCCTTTTTTAGGGCATTTTTATGCTTAAAAAGACATTCGAAAGGATTTAGGGAATGAAAATACTTTTTCACTCGCTTGGTTGTGATAAAAATCTTGCTGATTCCGAAGAAATGATTGGATTACTGGTAAAGGCCGGTTATGAAATCACGGATGATGAGATGCAGGCAGATGGTGTTGTTGTCAATACCTGTTGCTTTATTCATGATGCCAAGCAGGAAAGTGTCGATACGATTCTTGAATTTGCCGAGTTGAAGAATTCAAACGGGTTGAAAGCTTTGATTGTAACAGGATGTCTTGCACAACGGTATGCGGATGAGTTACTCGAAGAAATTCCGGAGATAGATGCACTTCTGGGAACTGCGGGATGTGAAGAGATTGTAGAGGCACTTGATAATGCGTTGAATGGCATATCGTATAAAAGCTTACCTGATCTCCATGCCGGGATTAAAGCTACCACAAATCAAATTGTGACAACCGGAGGACATTATGCATACTTAAAGATTGCAGAAGGCTGTGATAAACACTGCACGTATTGCGTAATTCCGCGTATCAGGGGAAGTTATCGCTCTGTCGCATTCGAAGAACTTGTTATACATGCCAAAACATTAGTTGAAAATCATGGTGTGAAGGAGTTAATTCTTGTTGCTCAGGAAACTACGGTTTACGGAGTGGATTTGTACGGCAGAAAGCGTCTGGCTGAGCTATTGGATGCATTAAATGAGATTCCTGGTCTTGTTTGGATTAGAATTTTATATTGTTATCCGGAAGAAATAGACGAGGAACTGATTGCTGCAATCAAAAGAAATAAAAAGGTGTGTCACTATCTTGATGTTCCGATTCAGCATGCATCAGATTCTGTGTTAAAAAGAATGGGAAGACGAACCTCTCAGGCTGAATTGATTGAAAAAATTGAACTTTTGCGACGTGAAATTCCGGATATCTGCCTTCGGACGACTTTTATTACCGGATTTCCCGGGGAAACGCAGGAAGATCATGAAGAAGCATGGCATTTTATCAATGATATTGAATTTGACAGGCTTGGTGTTTTCACTTATTCAAGAGAAGAGGAGACAGCGGCTGATTTGTTAGATGGTCATCTTCCTGAGGAAATAAAAGAAGAACGTAGAAATGAATTGATGGAATTGCAGCAGGAGATAGCTTTTGAAAAAGCAGAAAAGCATATCGGAGACCGCTTGCTTGTTATGATTGAAGGAGCATTGCCGGAGGATGGTGTATATGTTGGTCGTACCTATATGGATGCACCAAATGTAGATGGTTTCATTTTTGTTAAAACAAATAAAGTACTTATGACGGGTGATTTTATTGATGTTGTTGTTACGGAAGCGAATGAATATGATTTGATTGGAGAGCCGGAAGATGAATATTGCCAATAAGTTGACATTGTTAAGAATTATAATGATACCTGTGTTTCTTGTTTTTTTAATTCCGAACGAGATTCCCGGTCTTGCGGAGTGGGTAAATTCTGCCGGTGAGAGTGTACAGGTTCTTTTTTCCTGGATAGCACTTGGTATTTTTGTACTTGCTTCTTTTACGGATTTTCTTGATGGTTTTATTGCAAGAAAATATAATATGATTTCTAATTTCGGAAAGTTTATGGATCCGTTGGCTGATAAACTTTTGGTTTGTTCTGCGTTAATCGGATTGATGTCATTGCAAAAGTTAAATATCTGGTTTGTTCTTATCATTATTGCAAGGGATTTTATAATCAGCGGATTTCGACTTGTTGCAGCGGAACGTGGTGTTGTGATTGCAGCCGGAATGTCCGGTAAAATTAAGACTGCGTTACAGATGATATTGATCGGATGTCTTATTCCGACGATTCATATACCTTTTTATTCAATTTTTTTGCTGGTTTTAGAAATTATTGTTTTGATTTTAACAATTTTTTCACTTTTTGAGTATATAATAAAGAACAGAACAGTTTTATCGGATGTAACAACAAAGAAATAATACCGGAGGATATGTATGGTAGGAGAGATTATATCGGTTGGTACCGAATTGTTATTGGGTAATATTGTTAATACAAATGCTGCATATCTTGCAGAGCAATGTGCTGCACTCGGAGTTTCCTGTTATTATCAGACTTGTGTTGGTGATAATGAAGAACGTCTGACAGAAACGCTTAAGACGGCTTTTAAACGTTCTGATGTTGTGATTCTTACCGGCGGTCTTGGGCCTACACAGGATGATTTGACCAAAGAGGTTGTCGCGAAGCTTATGCAACTTAAGTTGGTTGAGGATTCTAAGGCGAAAGAGATGCTTATTTCTTATTTCGAAAAGAGAGGTATAGAAATCACTGATAATAATTGGAAACAGGCGCTTGTGCCGGAACAATCGATTGTTATGTATAATGACAATGGTACGGCTCCGGGAATTATTGCTGAAAAAGGCAAAAAAACTGCAATTCTTTTGCCGGGACCTCCCGGAGAAATGAAGCCTATGTTTGAGAAGTATGTTGTTGATTATTTTAAACAACGCAATCCTTTCGTGATTTCTTCTGTCACCGTGAAACTTTGCGGCATTGGCGAAAGCAAGGTGGAATCTGAAATCAAAGATCTGATTGATAAACAGGATAATCCTACGATTGCTACGTATGCCAAAACAGGTGAGGTGCATCTTCGTGTTACGGCGAAAGCAGAAAATGAAAAAGAAGCGCTGAAGTTGATTCGACCGGTTGTTAAGAAATTAAAAACAAGATTTGGGGAAAAAGTTTTTACCACAGAAGAATCGGTAACATTAGAACAGGCTTTTGTAGATCTTCTTTTAGCAAATAATCTTACTGTATGTACTGTTGAATCTTGTACAGGCGGCCTTGTTTCTGCAAGGCTTATAAATGTACCGGGAGTTTCTGAGGTTTATAAGTTTGGCCATGTTACGTACTCTAATAAGGCTAAGAGAAAAATTGTCGGTGTTAAAAAGAGTACCTTGGAGAAATATACTGCGGTAAGTGAACAGGTTGCTTTGCAGATGGTAAAGGGAGCAGGTGTGTTCAGTAAGGCAGATGTTGCAATTTCCGTAACAGGAATCGCAGGGCCCGAAGGAGGAACGGAAGATATTCCGGTAGGAACCGTTTTCATAGCGTGTGATGTAAAAGGAAATACACGTGTTGAAAAATTCCAATTTAAGGGAAATCGAACAAAAATAAGGGAAAATGCAGTTGCGGCGGCACTTACGCTTTCGCGTAAATGTGTTTTGGAATATATTACGCAAGTGTCTTTTGGAAATAAAAAGGATAAATAATCTAAATGAATAAATAGGGGGATTTTTATGTCGGGAAATATTGAATACTCTTTCTGTCCGGAATGCGGTGCGCTGATGAGCGGATCTGTATGTTCAGCCTGTGGTGCTGCCCGCCAGGAAGAGGAAAATGTAATTGTACAAAATACGGAATCGGTTTATATGACCGGTAATTTAAATGCTGGAAATGTTGTTGAGCAAGAAAAGCCAAAGGGAAAAGGAAAAATACCTGTGCTGGTGTGGGTTTTAGGCGGAATAGTAGGTCTGCTTTTGCTCGTAACCGTTGTTTTTATTATTGGAGCAATTATTTTTATTGTTTTTGCAACCAATAAAATACAATCAACAAATCATGTCACACCTTCTTCAACACAACAAAGTTTTGTTTCTTCGGAAGAGGAGGAATCAGAAGAAGTTACATCAGAAGATGAATTTGATACGAGTTTGAATTCTGTTAGCGTTTCTAAGCTGGAAGGCTATAAAAAAGTAGATGTTTTCGGTGCGGATGTGCAAGGCTATTTTGATTCTGCTGATCAATATTCTGATGAAGTAAGAATGCCTTTGGACATGAATGTATATTATTTTGATATTTTTCCGTATGCGCATGTAAATGTACCGCGTGAAGATATTATGGACTTATACTACAGTTCATGGGGAGAGTCATTTGATTATAGTTGCGGATATTCCATTGAAGGGCATAATGTTTTTTATTCGGATTATGTAAATTCTGTAAATACTGTTGCATATATCGGTTATTATCAATTGGTAGGGGATCAGATTCCGAATGTTGCTGAACTAAACAAAGAAATGTATGAGCAGGCGATTAATCCCTTGATTGCACAGTTAGAGGGTAAATCGAAGCATAGTGTTACCTCCGATTATACGGTATACGTTGAGCCTTTTGTTACGTATAACGATGAGAAAAAAATGAGTATTATCTACCTTGTATATACGTTTATCGATGGCTATAGAGATCAGGTTTATCTTGCTTCGCAGAATATTGATTTACAGGAAGGACGCATTTTATCAACTAAGGAGTTGATTGATTTAGATGAATCATTTGCACAAGAGTTTTATGAACGAAGTGTGAAGCAGAACGGTTCTTATGTAGAGGCGTTGGAAGCACTTTCAGATGCTGAGATAATTGATTATTTGATGGATGATGAAACAAATATTTTATTCTTTTCACCTTGCGGTCTTGAAATCGGTATTAATTACATGCAGGATGCGAGTGCATGGGGATGGGTTACGGTTACTCTTCGTGAAATGGGCGATGTCCTGATTGATGATTCTTACGATTTCATAAAGCCTGCAAAGAGCACCTGGGTTGCACCAAACGGTGAGCCTTATGATTTAGACGAGGCATTAAAAGAATATCAGGATGCATATAATGAAAAGAATGGCTTGTCGGATGATTATGACGATATATTTGATGAAGAATTTCCGGAAGATGATTCCGATGACGGTTTTGTATTGCCGCCCGAACATGAAGATGCAGGAGATTTATAGCAGATAAAAAAAGAAGGAATGTGAGTTGAAAGTGACTTGCATTCTTTCTTTTTATTTGATAGAATACATAACATAATCATTATCACATCGAATGAATTTCAAGGCAGTTCTGCCGAACATTCCCGGATAATATTTTATAATTGAATAAAAGAGGAGGGATGTGTATTGAGGGTTGTTTATCGGACACTTCTTTGTTTATGATATATTTGTCAATTACAGATAAAAAATCGAAAAAAGAATTGACAAAAACGAACATTTGTTTTATTCTAGACAAAGAGAACAAATGTTTGCGCAAAAGGTGAAAAGAAAAACAATATGAAAGGATAAAAAGCAAATCGTTCTTTTTGCCTTAGATTTGCACCTTGTTGAAGAAAACAAGGTTAGGTGGACGAAATGGATAGAGATGAAAAAAAGAAAGCATTAGAAGCTGCATTATCACAGATTGAAAGACAATATGGCAAGGGTGCTGTTATGAAACTTGGAGATCCTGCGACACAGATGAACGTGGAGACAATTCCGACAGGTTCTTTAAGTCTTGATATTGCTCTTGGGCTTGGTGGAATTCCGAAAGGAAGAATTATAGAAATTTACGGACCAGAGTCCAGTGGTAAGACAACGGTAACGTTACATATGATTGCTGAAGTACAGAAACGAGGCGGTATTGCCGGTTTTATTGATGCTGAGCATGCGTTGGATCCTGCTTATGCAAAGGCAATCGGTGTAGATGTTGATAATATGTATATTTCTCAGCCTGATAACGGAGAACAGGCACTTGAAATTACGGAAACAATGGTTCGTTCCGGCGCAATTGACATTGTTGTTGTGGACTCTGTTGCAGCACTCGTTCCGAAGGCTGAATTAGATGGTGAAATGGGAGATTCCCATGTTGGTCTTCAGGCAAGACTTATGTCTCAGGCTCTTCGTAAATTAACAGGTGCGATCGGACGTTCTAACTGTACTGTGATTTTTATCAACCAGCTTCGTGAAAAGGTTGGTGTATTTTACGGAAATCCTCAGGTTACGACAGGTGGTAATGCTTTGAAGTTCTATTCTTCTGTCAGAATGGAAATTAAACGTACGGAGCAGTTGAAGCAAGGCGGTGAAATTATTGGTAACAGAACCCGTGCTAAAATTGTTAAAAATAAGATTGCGCCTCCATTTAAAGAGGCTGAGTTTGATATTATGTTCGGAGAAGGTATATCCTTTGAAGGTGATGTACTCGATTTGGCAACAGAAGTGGGAATTATCAGCAAAAGTGGTGCATGGTATGCTTATGAAGGAAATAAAATTGGCCAGGGTAGAGAAAATGCAAAAATGTTCCTGATTGAAAACGCCGATATCTGCGCAGAAGTCGAGAAGAAGGTGCGGGCATATTATCATTTAGAAGGAACCGCATCTGAAATGGATGGGAAAGTCGAAAAAGCAAGTAAGAAAGATGCAGAAGTGACAGAATGATACAAATAACACAAGTTATTAAAGTGAATCAGAAGAAATATAAAGTACGAACAGATCATAAAGAAATCGCCTTTGTTGTATACAAAGGCGATTTGCTAAAATACGGGTTCTGTGAGGGTAATTATATTGAGAAAACAGATATTGACTCTTTTTATGAAGAAGTATTACTTCCAAGAGCAAAGAAGCGTGCAATGCACTTATTGGAAGCAAGAGAGTATTCCTCGCTGACTTTGTCTGATAAGCTGCAAAAAGACGGATATCCTGATGCTGTTATTGAGAAAGTGCTTGTTAAGTTTGTAGAATACCGATATCTGGATGATGAACGATTTACCAAAGCTTTTCTTCGAACCTATTCTCGGACAAAAAGCATGAACGAGTTGAAGCGCTTGCTCCATACAAAAGGAATTTCTGATGAATGTTTGGAACGAGCTTTGGCAGAATTACAATCAGATGATGAATTGCCGAATGAAAAGGAACTGATTAAGAAATATATTGTGAAACGAAAGTATAATCCGGAGTGTGCAACTTTACAGGAGCGTGATAAGATGTTTCTGTATTTGAGAAGCAAAGGGTTTGAATATGATTTGATTAAAGAGTGCATTGGTTTTGAAGAGTGAGCTGCTATTGTCATATTTTAATGAAGTGAACAGAAGATAAGGAATTTCTTGTGCAATTCCTACAATTTATCTGCAATAATTGCTTGACATAATATCAGAAAAAGTATAAACTAGATATGTTGTAATATCGTTAGTTAGAGTGAAATAGCTCTATTAGATAATTGTACAATGAAAACTAAATAAGGAGGTGCTCCTGTACATGAAAACAGTCAGTTTGCTAGTTCTGCTGATTGCTGTCTTGGTTACATTAGTTCTTTCCTCGGTAATCAGTATTGTCATTGCTCTTTCGATTTATAAGAAAAAAGTCGAAAAGAAGATTGGGAATGCTGATGACAAAGCGCGTGAAATTATTGACGAAGCATTAAAGACTGCTGAAGCGAAGAAGCGTGAAGGTTTACTTGAAATCAAAGAAGAGTCTATTCGTACAAAGAATGAACTTGATAAAGAAATCAAGGAACGTCGTGCTGAAGCGCAGCGTTTTGAACGCAGAGTTCAGCAAAAAGAAGAAAGCGTTGATAAGAAGCTTGAATCTATTGAGAAGAAAGAAAATGCGCTTGCTGCTAAGGAAGAAGAGATTGCTAAGCAGAGAGAAGTGATTTCTAAGCTGAATGAACAAAGAGTACAGGAACTGGAACGAATTTCAGGTTTGACCTCTGAACAAGCAAAAGAGTACTTGTTAAAAATTGTTGAAGATGAAGTGAAACATGAAACTGCTGTGCTTATTAAAGAGATGGAAAGCAGAGCAAAAGAGGAAGCAGATAAGAAAGCAAAGGAACTTGTGGTAAATGCCATTCAGAAGTGTGCGGCAGACCATGTGTCCGAAACAACAATTTCTGTTGTTCAGCTTCCCAGTGATGAGATGAAAGGTAGAATCATTGGTCGTGAGGGACGAAATATTCGTACACTCGAGACAATGACCGGGGTTGAGTTGATTATTGATGATACACCGGAAGCAGTTGTTCTTTCCGGATTTGATCCGATTAGAAGAGAAGTTGCACGTATTGCCTTGGAAAAATTGATTGTGGATGGTCGTATTCATCCGGCCAGAATTGAAGAAACAGTTGAAAAGGCAAAGAAAGAAGTTGAAATGTTGATTAAAGAAGAAGGTGAGTCTGCATGTCTTGACGTTGGTGTGCATGGAATTCATCCTGAACTTGTGAGACTTCTTGGAAAGATGCACTTCAGAACCAGTTATGGTCAGAATGCTTTGAAGCATTCTATAGAAGTTGCACAATTAAGTGGATTGCTTGCAGCTGAAATGGGCTTAGATGTCCGTGTTGCAAAGCGTGCAGGATTGTTGCATGATATAGGTAAATCTGTTGACCAGGAGATGGAAGGTTCACATATCCAGCTCGGTTCAGATTTGTGTCGCAAGTATAAAGAATCCGCGATTGTTATTAATGCTGTAGAATCACATCATGGTGATGTTGAAGCAACTTCATTGATTGCATGTATTGTGCAGGCTGCAGATGCAATTTCGGCGGCAAGACCCGGTGCAAGACGTGAAACTCTTGAAACGTATACATCTCGATTAAAACAATTAGAAGAAATAACCAACAATTTTAAAGGCGTTGATAAATCTTTTGCTATTCAGGCAGGTAGAGAAATTCGTGTAATGGTAGTTCCTGAGCAGATTACTGATGATGACATGGTATTATTGGCACGTGATATTTCAAAACAGATTGAAGCTGAATTGTCTTATCCCGGACAGATTAAAGTCAATGTAATCCGTGAATCCAGAGTGATTGATTACGCGAAGTAAAGAACAAAAAATGGCCTTGATGATTATAATAATCATTGAGGCTTTTTTATTGTAAGGAAAGGCTTTTTTGGCGGTGTTTACAGTATTTATTATGTTTAATATTTATAAATAATTGTCAAAATTTTTGAAACAATTAGATACTTCTATGAAAATACTTTTTTTTCTTGTTTATTGAATTAACATGTAGTAAAATGTACTGAGTGAAATGATAGATGTTATAAGAAGTAAAGGAGCAATTCATATGTCGTTGACTTTATCTCAAAAAGCAAAAAGTGTAAAACCGTCATCTACATTGGCGATTACTGCAAAAGCAAAGGAAATGAAAGAAAAGGGGATAGATGTTGTTGGCTTTGGGGCCGGAGAACCCGATTTTAATACCCCTGATAATATTTGTAATGCTGCTATGAAGGCAATTCGTGAAGGTTTTACCAAATATACACCTGCATCCGGAACCAATGAATTAAAAGAAGCAATTTGTAAGAAGTTTAAAACGTTTAATAATTTGGAATATACACCTTCTCAGATTGTTATCAGTAATGGTGGAAAGCATGGTCTTAGTAATGTATTTGATGCGATTTTGAATCCCGGAGATGAGGTTATTATTCCTGCTCCTTACTGGTTGAGTTACCCTGAGATGGTTAAGCTTTCTGATGGTATTCCTGTTTATATTACAGGCTCTAAAGAACAGGGTTATAAAGTAACTGCACAACAGATTCGCGAAGCGGTGACAGATAAGACCAAAGCACTGGTTCTGAAT
The DNA here is from genome assembly GCA_015056945.1 of Lachnospiraceae bacterium. Taxonomy (GTDB): domain Bacteria; phylum Bacillota; class Clostridia; order Lachnospirales; family Lachnospiraceae; genus UBA3766. The sequence goes on from SVFH01000001.1 coordinate 25,936, forward strand.
ACGCCGAGCAATCCTACAGGCATGATTTATACAAGAAAGGAACTTGAGGAAATTGCTGCGGTTGCTGTAGAGTGTGATTTTTATGTTGTTTCAGATGAGATGTATGAGCATTTGACTTATGGAGAAGAGCATGTTAGTATTGCTTCTTTGAATGAGGAAATATATAAGAGAACCATTACATGTAGTGGTATGTCTAAGAGTTATGCGATGACCGGTTGGAGAATCGGATATACTGCTTCTTCTGTAGAAATAGCAAAATTGATGAGCGCAATGCAGTCTCATGCAACTTCTAATCCGAATTCAATTGCCCAAAAGGCTGCGTTAGAAGCCTTGACTGGTTCACAGGATCAGGTAAAATACATGTGTCAGGCTTTTGATTCCAGAAGAGTTCATATGTTTGAAAGAATCAGTAAGATGCCTTTGATCTCTTGTATAGAACCCAAGGGAGCCTTTTATGTGTTTATTGATTTGGCGGATGCAATCGGCAAAAATTATAAGGGTGAAGTGATTGCTGATGCAGCTAAGTTTGCGGAAATTTTGTTGCGCGACTTTGCTGTCGCTGTAATTCCTTGTGCGGATTTTGGTTTTGCTGATCATATCAGACTTTCTTATGCGATTAGTATTGAACAAATCAATAAAGGACTTGATCGTATTGAAGAGTTCCTTTCTCTTTTAGAAGCTTAAGCGGAGGCATCTATGAGTGAATTTAAACGCTTAGAACGTAAGCTGATTGCCAAAGGTAGAATTATTGATTATTATCAGGATACCATTGAGGTTGAAAACGGTAATATTGTTACGTGGGATTTTATAGGTCATAAAGGTGCTGCAGCTGTTGTACCTGTGTTGCCGGATGGTCGTATCTTGATGGTAAGACAATATCGAAATGCCTTAGAGCGATATACTGTTGAAATTCCAGCCGGTGGTTTGGATACACCGGATGAACCACATTATGATGCTGCTCTTAGGGAGTTAAAAGAAGAAACCGGTTATACGGCAAAAGAATTGGAATTACTGATTCGTATTAATACAACAGTTGCATTTTGTAATGAAATAATCTCTGTTTATGTAGCTTTTCTTGATGGAGTAAGAGGAGAACAGGAGCTGGATGATGATGAGTTTATTCATGTAATTCCTTATGAAGTTTGCGATTTGGAACGAATGATTTATACCGGTGAAATCACTGACTCTAAAACAATTTCCGCAATTATGTGTTATAAGAACAAGTTTTTGTTGCCGAATGCATAAACTGTAAATAACAGTTTATGCATTCGGGTGATGTTATGAAAAAAATTAGAAGAATAAATGATGGTCTGAGCCGGAAGCAAAATATTATTATTTTGTTTCCGGCCGGTTTTATTATTGGTGTGATTTTAGGTTTTACTTTGTTTGATACAGAGCAGATTAATAACTGGATAGAATGTTTATTGGCTTTTGTAATTGATGTGTCAATAATACCATCATCCTTTTTTTGTTACGTGTTGTGGAAACGCTTGAAGCAGTTCGGTATGTTGGTGTTGTTTTGTTTCATGCCGTATGGACCATTAATGTATTATTCTTATTTGTTATTTTGCTTGATTATATACGGTATTATTTTTTCGTGTTTTTGCAATTTTTATGGTTTGGGCGGATTCTTTGTTGGGTTGGCAAGTCTTATGCCTCATTTTATTTTATACGGAATCGTATTATATTTTGGGTATGAACTTTTTATCTGTTTTTGGAGTTCGTTACATGGTAGTGACTCGCGCGGTCAATTTAAGCCAAGGCTACAAGTATGTATTAAAGGTGTGTATATTCCGTTAATCATGCTTGTTTTGGTAGTTGCAATAATAGGTTTGGTTACTGAATGTTATGTAAATCCATTACTGGTGAAATTTTTCGTTAATATATTTTTAAAGTGAATCGCAAGATATTGTTTTACTATTTCTTTCGTTCACAATATTTAGAAAAACGCCTTAAAATAAAGGGAAAATTGTAAAAAAGTTGTAAAATCTATTTGCTTTTTCGGATGATTTTATCTATAATGGTACTTGCACAGTCAATGATTTACATAATTGTATTTTGTTAACTTTGCAATAAGTTAGAGAAGGATAGTGGGTTGATGGAGCAAAAGATTCATGCATTTATTGAATATATGCATAATGTGAAAAAAACATCGACAAATACAGAACTATCATATAAGCGGGATCTGATGAAACTGAATCAGTATTTATCTGCAAAAGGGGTTACAAGCTATCAAAATGTCACAACGATAATCTTGCGTGAGTTTATTGAAGAGATGCAAAATCGTAATTTTTCAGCAGCGACAATTTCGAGAACGATTGCATCCATGAAAGCATTTTGGCAATATTTGTTGTTACAGGAGATTGTTAGTACGGATGCGTCAGCGCCGTTAAAAGCACCTAAGATAGAAAAGAAGATGCCTGAAATACTTTCGGAGCGTGAAGTGACAAAGCTTTTAGAGCAACCTTCAGGCAAAACACCAAAGCAGATTCGTGATCGCGCCATGATGGAACTATTATATGCAACCGGAATTCGTGTAACGGAACTGATTACGCTTAAAGTATCGGATGTGAATCTTAACATGGGCTTTATTGTGTGCAGAGATGCCAATAAAGAACGTCTTATACCTTTTGGCGCGAAGGCTAAGCATGCTCTGATGGAGTATTTAAACGGTACGAGAGAGGCTATGCTTGAAGCTTCCGGATCTGATATTTTATTCGCGAATTGCTCCGGAGAGGAAATGAGTAGACAGGGCTTCTGGAAGATTATTAAATATTACGCCAAGAAAGCCGGAATTGTTGCGGATATTACACCTCATACGCTTAGACACTCTTTTGCGGCTCATCTTGTTGAACATGGCGCAGATTTAAAGAGTGTGCAGGAAATGCTTGGTCATTCCGATATTTCGACAACACAGATTTATGCTAACCTTACGCATAATCATTTGAGAGAAGTGTACGATAGTGCACATCCCAGAAAATAATTCAGACTATATTACACGTATACTTGAAGTTTGTATGCGCACATGATAAAATCTCATTTGCGTATAGGAATTCTATTTATACGTAGGATAAAGATTTTAGAAATATTAACACGGAGAATTAACATGACTATTTTTGAAGAACTTCAGGCCAGAGGATTGCTGGCACAGTTGACTGACGAAGAAGAGATTAAGAATTTAATTAATGAAGGGAAAGCTACATTCTACATTGGCTTTGATCCGACTGCTGACAGTTTGCATGTTGGTCATTTCATGGCACTTTGCCTTATGAAAAGATTGCAGATGGCAGGTAATAAGCCTATTGCTTTGATTGGCGGTGGTACCGGTATGATAGGTGATCCTTCCGGCAAAACTGATATGAGAAAGATGCTTACTCCCGAAATTATTCAACATAACTGCGATTGCTTTAAAGAACAGATGAGTAAGTTTATTGATTTTTCTGAAGGAAAAGCAATAATGGTTAATAATGCAGACTGGCTTCTTGATTTGAATTATGTTTCTTTTTTAAGAGAAGTCGGAGCTCATTTTTCCGTTAACAGAATGCTTACCGCTGAATGTTATAAGCAGCGTATGGAAAAGGGTCTTACATTTCTTGAATTTAATTATATGATTATGCAGAGCTATGATTTCTATATGTTATATCAGAAGTACGGCTGTAATATGCAGTTTGGTGGTGACGACCAGTGGAGCAATATGCTTGGCGGTACAGAACTGATTCGCCGTAAACTTGGCAAAGATGCATATGCTATGACAATTAATCTTCTTTTGAATTCAGAAGGAAAGAAGATGGGAAAAACAGAAAAAGGTGCTGTTTGGCTTGATCCGAATAAAACATCACCTTATGAATTCTACCAGTATTGGAGAAATATTGGTGATGCAGATGTATTGAAATGTATTCGTATGTTGACTTTCCTTCCTTTGGAAGAGATTGATAAAATGAACGACTGGGAAGGAAGCCAGTTAAATACTGCGAAAGAAATTCTTGCTTTCGAACTCACGAAAATGATTCATGGCGAAGCGGAAGCAACAAAGGCCCAGGAAGCTTCGAAAGCTTTGTTTGGCGGTGGTGGAAATAGTGCAAATATGCCCACATATACACTTTGCGAAACAGATTACAGAGATGGTACGATTGATTTGATTGGCATTCTTACGGCTGCTAAACTGGTGCCGACCAGAAGTGAAGGTCGTCGTGCAATTGAGCAGGGTGGTGTTGCCGTAAATGAAGAAAAGATTACTGATATTAAGAAGGTATATACCAAAGATGAAATTGGAGCCTCTGAATTTATTGTCAGAAGAGGTAAAAAGAATTTCTGTAAGATTTTAGTATAGTCTTTCAAGTATGTATTAAAGACCGAAATGTTTTTCGAAACATTTCGGTTTTTTTTATATGGTAAGTTCTTGTGAAATCTAAAAATATTCTGTAGAAGTGTTTGTTTATCATTAAAATAAAAGAAAAAAATAAAGTATAAATTTTAAAAAAAATGTTATTGACAACTTTCCTTGTCAATGATATATTGTGTTTGACAAGGAAAGTTGTCAAAATGCAAACAAAAATAGTCAAAGGAGTGTGATTTGTGAATGAATGAAACGAATGTTACTACAGATGAACCGCAATTGACACATTGTGAAGTTCTGTACCGTGAGCAGCATCGAGCGGCAAGTGCAATTGGCTGGAGATATGCTGTTATGGGTATTGTTGTAATTGCCTTACAATTTTTAGCCGGAGCAGTATTGAGTGTGGTTGCCCCTGATTTTTACATCAATAATCTTGGTTTTGTCAGTTTGTTGCTTACATTAGTTACGTTTGATGTAATCGGATTTTTACTGGTATTTCTTCTTACCAGAAATATGAATAAAGTTCAGATTGAAAAGAAACGTATGCCTTTTGGCCATCTGATATTGGCAATATTGATTTCGGCAGGTTTTTGCGGTGTGGGATCTATTATTGGTGTTTTTGTGCATACGCTGTTAACATTGCCGTTTGGCGGTGACGGTTCGACAGATATCAGCATGATAATGCTTAACAGCAGCATGTGGCTTCGTATTCTGGTAGTCGGAATCGGCGCACCGGTAATTGAGGAAATAATTTTCCGTAAATTCTTAATAGACAGAACGGTTATGTTCGGAGAATTTTTTGCAATCTTTTTATCAGGTATTTTCTTCGGATTATTTCATGGGAATTTTTCACAGTTTTTCTTTGCAACGTTACTTGGTTTTTTCTTTGCTTTTATTTACATTAAAACAGGAAATGTTTTGTATACTATCATTCTTCATATGGTAATTAATATGACAACAAGTGTAGTAACTACGGTTCTTGCAGGAAAATATTTAAATGCTATTGGTGACGGTACTACTGAAAATGTGATGAATGCGCTTACGACAAATCCGCTTCCGATTGTGATGTATTTGTTATGGATTTTCGTTCTTTTTATTATTTGTTTCGTTGGATTGATTGTTTTTATTGTTACGGTAGTAAAAAAGAAATATAAGCTCACACCGGTTGAAGGTGGATGTACTAAAAAGAAAACAATCTATGTAAGCATCTTTAATGTTGGATCTTTGTTGTTTTTTGCTGAAACTTTAATTCTGTTTGCAAACGCTTACGTGTTACCTGCATTACAGTATATACTTTCTTTGGAGCATTGATATAGAGGAGGTGTTTTTATGCCTTTAATAAACAGATTGAAAGAGCACAGAGGAAGACTTGGCATTAATCAACAGGAACTTGGTTTTCGGGTTGGCGTGAGCAGGCAGACAATCAGTTTGATTGAACGAGGAGACTATTCGCCGTCTGTTACGCTTGCAATTAAGATTGCCAAGGAGTTTGGCGTAACTGTAGAAGAGGTGTTTGATTATTATTCTGATGATTCCGATAAATAAAAGAAAGGTGTATTTGTTATGAACATAGATGATAAAAAACATGAGGAATTACAAATAAAAAATATTGAAAAAGATAACAATGCTAAAAAACCTCTTGCAATTTTAATTTTGATTAGTTCGTTTTTTTTCGGGGCTTTTTTAGGAGCGGCAATGTGTTTTTTGTCGGATTTTATTGGTGATTTTGAAGGATTAAGCTTTGGTGAAGCGTGGCTTAGTATACAGAAATATTTGACGATTCCGACAAGGGCACTTTATGTTGTAGGTGATTTGGTTCTTTTGGGTGTAGTACTGTTTTTCTATCGGAAAGCAATGAAAACATGGAAGACGAATACGGATGAAGATGAAAAATACGAAAAAACCGATAAGTATATCAGCTTATTCATGATTCTTGTGTCATTTGCAAATTGTTTTAATTTATCTGTATTTGGTGTTGCTTTATACAATAAGCCCGGTGTGATTACATTGCTGAATGAGTTATATGGAGACATTGTTTCAAAGATTGTAAATTTTGCAGATTTATTGATTGCAGTATTTTTAACAATTCTTTTGTCTCTTGTATATTTGTATTTACAGAAAAAAATAATTGATTTATTAAGAATTATGAATCCTGAAAAAAAGGGAAGTGCTTATGACCCCAAATTCCATAAAGTATGGTATGAAAGCTGTGATGAGGCAGAAAGAATGCAAATCGGAAATGCATCCTATAAAGCATATAGAACGACGAATGCATTGTGTATCATTATGATGACAGTATTTATTTGTATCGGTGTTGTGTTTGAAATCGGCATTCTTCCTATTGTGATTCCTGCGGTGATATGCGCTGTTATGAATTTGGTTTATGGTTTTGAGGCAATGAAAAGATAAAAAAATAATAGAAGATATGAAAAACCTTTCGCTATTATAAGCGAAAGGTTTTTTGGTTAAAATTCAATGTTTTCATTTCTTTCATTATATAAAGAAAGAATTTTATGGATTTTTTCAGTAGGAGTAAGCGCGTTCATCAGTGAACTGTCGTGATTCATGAAGTCAATAATGGAAGCAATAAACTTACTCATGTCAGCCTGCAAATAGTATGGTCTTTGTAATACTTCAGGCGGAGTGTATGTCAAGTTTGTAGTGATGATTTTATCAAAATAACACTTTTCGTAAGCTTTATCGAAGGCATCTAAACCATTTGTAAATAATCCGAAAGTACAGCAGATGAAAACACGCTTTGCATTCATTGCTTTCAGCTGACGTGCAGTGTCAATCATGCTGTCACCTGAGGAAATCATATCATCCATAATAATAACGTCTTTGCCGTCAATATTATCACCGAGAAACTCGTGAGCAACAATCGGATTTTTGCCATTTATAATTTGGGTATAATCTCTTCGTTTGTAAAACATACCTGTATCAACACCTAATACGGTTGCAAAATATATAGCTCGATCAAGTGCGCCTTCATCGGGACTGATAACAACAGTATGTTCTTTGTCGATGATTAAGTCGTTTTCATTGCTCAAAAGCGTGCGTGCAAACTGATAGTTTGGTGTGAAATTATCGAAACCACAAAGCGGTGTTGCATTGGCAACACGCGGGTCGTGACAATCAAAAGTAATGATGTTGTCAACACCCATTTCGGCAAGTTCGCTTAAAGCATATGCACAATCGAGGGATTCACGGCCGCTTCTTTTGTGCTGACGACCTTCATACATAAAAGGCATAATGACTGTAATTCTGTGTGCTTTTCCGCGAGCAGCACTGATTAAGCGTTTCAAATCCTGATAATGATCATCAGGAGACATGTGATTCTCGTATCCAAACATTTTGTAAGTTAAACTGTTGTTGCATACGTCAACGAGGAAGAATAAATCTTTTCCTCTGACAGATTCAGCAAGCTGTCCTTTGCCTTCGCCGCTTCCAAAACGCGGAGTAGAGCAGTTTGCAAGATAGTTATTTTCGATATAGCCGTTGAAGGCATGGTCTGCCCGATGAACGTTATTAATTTTGCGACGATAGGATACAAGATGATTGTTTACCATATCACCCAACATCGCGGCACCGGGAAGTGCAACTAATTTCAATGGTGCAACCGGCATTGCATTTTCTAAAGCATTTAAGTTCGCCATGATATCAAATAATCCTTTCCGGATAAAATATCTGTATTATCCGCATCATTTATACTATATCGCGAGGTTGTGAATGCGTCAAGAATGATTATTTCCTTATTTTTCAGTCAATTTATAGATTTTTTATACAATATTTTGAAAAAAGTGTGAAATTTTGGTAGATTTTTATAAGAAAACATGCTAAAATAAACAAGAAGTAATAATTAGGAGGCAGCGATATGGCAAATCAAAAAGAACCTTTAGTAACACATATTTTTACCGCAGATCCTTCTGCACATGTTTTTGACGGCAAACTTTATGTATATCCTTCACATGACTTAGCGCATGATGGCGAAGACAATGATGAAGGCGATGAGTACCAGATGGAAGATTATCACGTGTTATCAATGGATAGCTTAGATGCTCCTTGTGTTGATAATGGTGAAGCACTTCATATGAAAGATGTACCTTGGGTGAGCAAACAGATGTGGGCTCCTGACTGTGCTTTTAAGGATGGTAAGTATTATCTTTATTTCCCTGCAAGAGATAAGGAAGGAAACTTCCGTATCGGTGTAGCGATTAGTGATAATCCTGCAGGACCTTTCAAGCCGGAAGATAACTATATTCAGGGAACTTTCAGTATTGACCCTGCTGTTTTGGTTGATGATGATGAAGAGTCTTACATTTATTTTGGTGGACTTTGGGGCGGTCAGCTTGAAAAGTGGGTTACCGGTTCCTTTAATCCGGATGGTGCTGAACCGAAGGAAGAAGGTGCACATGAAGTTCGTCCCCGTGTTGCAAAATTAAATAAAGATATGATCTCTTTGGCTGAAGAACCCAGAGAAATTGTAATTCTTGATGAGAACGGAAATGAATTGCTTGCATCTGATGAAGACAGAAGATACTTCGAAGGTCCTTGGATGCACAAGTATAACGGCAAATACTATTATTCTTATTCTACAGGTACAACTCATTACCTTGTATATGCTATCGGTGATTCACCTTATGGTCCGTTTACTTATCAGGGTAGAATTCTTGAACCTGTTATTGGTTGGACAACTCATCATTCCATCGTTGAATATAACGGTAAATGGTATCTGTTCTATCATGACAGCGAGATGTCAAACGGCGTAAATCACAGAAGATGTGTTAAGTTCAGAGAATTGAAATACAATCCGGACGGAACCATTATCTGCATGAAGCCTTACGAAGATTAATAATTTGATGAATAAGCGCATTGCCCAAAGCAATGCGCTTTTCTTCTTGTTTAAAACATTTTTCTGTTGTATGATGAAATGAAGAGTACAGAAAGAATAGGAAATTGACATGAAAAATGAGCATGTGATTCAAAGTGTTATTCCCGGAAGTATTGCAGAAGAGTGCGGATTTGAACCGGGAGATTCCCTGTTAAGAATCAATGGAAATGAGATTAAAGATATTTTTGATTACAGATATTTATGTATGGATGAATTTCTTTTGCTGGAGGCGAAATCTTCTGACGGTGAGATTGTTGAAATAGAAGTAGAAAAGGATTTCGAGGAAGATTTGGGATTGGAGTTTGTGAATTCTTTCATGGATCAATACCGGTCTTGTTCCAATAAATGTATATTCTGTTTTATTGATCAGCTTCCGAAAGGTATGCGTGAAACCCTCTATTTTAAGGACGATGATGCGAGACTGTCTTTTTTGCAGGGAAATTACGTGACTTTGACAAATATGTCGGATGAAGACGTGGAGCGAATTATACAGTATCATCTCGAACCGATTAATATATCCTTTCAAACAATGAATCCGGAACTTCGTTGTAAAATGCTTCATAACAGATTTGCAGGAGATGCACTTTTAAAGGTAGATCGTTTTGCAGAAGCCGGCATCAGAATGAACGGACAAATTGTTTTATGCAAGAATGTAAATGACGGAAAAGAGCTGGATGATTCAATTGAAAAACTGATGAAATATATTCCTTTGCTTGAAAGTGTATCCGTTGTTCCTTCCGGTTTAACGAAATACAGGGAGGGGCTTTATCCGTTGGAACTTTTTACAAAAGAAGATGCAAAAGCATTGTTACTGCAAGTGAAAAGCTGGCAGGAACGTTGTATGAAAAACCATGGAATACATTTTGTGCATGCTTCTGATGAATGGTATTTACTGGCAGGGGAAGACATTCCTTTCGCAGAAAATTATGACGGATATTTACAGCTTGATAATGGCGTTGGAATGCTTCGGCTATTTATGGATGAATTTCGTATTGCCTTACAGGAACTGAAAGAGGAACTTTTGGTGAATCAGGTATTAAGCGAACAGTTGAAACAGATTTCAGATGTGAGTTTTGCAACGGGAGTGGCGGCGTATGATACTTTGCAAATGCTTTCTGAAGAGTTAAAAGAAGTAATTCCGTGGCTGCAAGTATATCCGTATCAGATTAAAAATGATTTTTTTGGAGAGCATATTACCGTTGCAGGATTGATTACGGGTCAAGATTTGATTGCGCAGTTAAAAGGTAAAACACTTGGCACAAGATTGATGATACCGGAGTGTATGCTTAGAAGTAATGAGGATGTTTTTTTGGATGATATCCGTGTTGCTGATGTGGAAAAGGCTTTACAAGTTCCGATAGATATTGTAAAATCAAGCGGGCAAGAATTTTTGTACCATATTTTGGGGTTTAGACCTGTAGAATAAACAATGAAGCAGATGATGTTGTATTATAAATAGAGGTTGTGAAAATGTCAAAAAAGAAAAGAAAACCGATTGTTGCCGTTGTCGGCAGACCGAATGTTGGAAAATCTACACTTTTTAACTGCCTGGCAGGAGAACGGATTTCAATTGTCAAAGATACGCCGGGTATTACCAGAGACAGAATTTATGCTGATATTCAATGGCTGGATAAAAATTTCACCATGATTGATACCGGTGGAATTGAACCGGACAGTAATGATATTATTCTTTCTCAGATGCGTGAACAGGCTGAAATTGCGATTTTGACTGCAGATGTTATTATCTTTTTGGTTGATGTTAAACAAGGACTTGTTGATGCTGATGCAAAGGTTGCTGATATGCTTCGCAGAAGCAAAAAACCTGTTTTACTTGTAGTTAATAAGGTTGACAGTTTCGAAAAGTATATGGCTGATGTATATGAGTTTTATAATTTGGGAATTGGAGATCCGATTCCTATTTCAGCAGCAAACAGACTCGGTCTTGGCGATATGCTTGATAAGGTGATGGAATATTTTCCGGAAGATGCTTTTACGGATGAAGAGGATGAAAGACCGAAAGTTGCAATTGTCGGAAAGCCGAATGTCGGGAAGTCTTCTATTATTAATAAATTAGTTGGTGAAAACAGACTGATTGTATCTGATATTGCAGGTACGACAAGAGATGCGGTTGATACAAATGTTACTTTTAATGGTAAAGAGTATGTATTGATTGATACGGCAGGTGTTCGTCGTAAGAATAAAATCAAAGAGGATTTAGAGCATTATATGATTGTGCGTACTGTCAGTGCCGTAGAACGCGCTGATGTTGTTGTTCTTGTGATTGATGCGACAGAAGGTGTTACGGATCAGGATGCTAAAATTGCGGGAATTGCGCATGATCGCGGCAAAGCAATTATTATTGCAGTAAATAAGTGGGACGCAATCGAAAAAGATGATAAAACCACAAAGAAATTTACGGAAAACATTCGTGATATGCTTGCATTTATGTCTTATGCTGAAATTATGTTTATCTCGGCAAAGACCGGTCAGCGAATGATTAAGTTATATGAGATGATCGATGTTGTTATGGAAAATCATGCGCTTCGTGTTGCAACAGGTGTATTGAATGAGATTATGACAGAAGCAGTGGCAATGCAACAACCGCCTACAGATAAGGGTAAGCGATTAAAACTCTTTTATATTACGCAGGTGGCTGTTAAACCGCCAACCTTTGTTATTTTTGTAAATGATAAAGAATTAATGCATTTTTCTTATACAAGATATATTGAAAACAGAATCAGGGATGCATTTGGATTTCGGGGGACTCCATTACATTTTATAATTCGTGAAAGAAAGGATGACCAGTAATGGAATTCGTTATTAGAATTATTTGTCTGTTTGCCGGCTATTTGTTCGGCTTGATAGAGACGGGCTATTTGTATGGCAAAGCCAAAGGTGTTGATATTCGTGAACACGGAAGCGGTAATGTTGGCACAACTAATACTTTAAGGACACTTGGAAAAAGAGCAGGCGCAATTGTTTTGCTTGGTGATATGCTTAAAACATTTATTCCTGCTATCTTGACATGGGTGATTTTACATCCGTTTTTTCCGGAAATGGATTATATTTTCCGACTTTACACTGCTGCCGGTGTTATTCTTGGGCATGATTTTCCTTTTTACCTTAAATTTAAAGGCGGAAAAGGTATTGCCTGTTCCGGCGCAATGATTTTGTCTTTTTACTGGGGAATCATTCCGGCAGAGGTTGTGATTTTCTTTGGAATCTATTTCCTGACCAAATATGTGTCTTTGGCAAGTATTTTTATGTATATCGGCTTTTTTGTTCAGTTGATTGTGTTTGGACAAGCAGGTATATTGGGAATGACACAGGCACAATTAATAGAAGCATATATCGTTGTGTTTATTCTTACTGTTATTGCAATTAATTGTCATCGTGAGAATATTAAACGTTTATTTAAAGGCGAAGAGAGGCGGACATATTTACGTAAGAGCAAATCTACGGAGCGTCTTGATATGAATGAAGAAGTAAAAGAATAAAGAAGTAAAACAGAAGGAAAGTTGGTAGGTGAAAAATGGAGAATGTTAGTGTTCTTGGAGCAGGGAGTTGGGGGATTGCCCTTGCGAGAGTTCTTGCGACAAACGGTCATAAGGTGACTGTTTGGTCCGCGTTAAAAGATGAAATCGATATGTTGAATGCCAATTATGAGCATTTGCACAAACTTCCGGGCGTGAAATTGCCTGAGTCAATGGTATTTACAGATTGTCTTGAAACAGCCATGAAAGATAAAAAGATGGTAGTGTTGGCGGTTCCTTCTTCTTTTGTGCGAAAAACTGCCTCTTCAATGAAAGAATATTATGAACCCGGACAGGTTGTTGTTAATGTTGCAAAAGGTATTGAAGAAGCAACACTTATGACGATGTCAGAGGTGATTGCGGATGAAATCAAAGATGCTAGGGTTGCGGTTCTTTCCGGTCCTTCCCATGCGGAAGAAGTGGGGCGAGCAATTCCTACAACGATTGTTGCCGGTGCTGTTGAAAAAGAAACTGCAGAGTTTGTTCAGAACTTATTTATGAATGATGTATTCCGTGTTTATACCAGTCCTGATGTGGTTGGCATTGAAATCGGGGCGGCTTTAAAGAATGTTGTTGCTCTTGCAGCCGGAATTGCAGATGGTCTTGGCTATGGCGATAATACCAAAGCTGCGCTTATAACACGAGGAATGGCGGAGATTACAAGACTTGGCATCGCAATGGGTGGAGAAGCGCAAACTTTCTATGGCCTTTCCGGTATCGGTGATTTGATTGTAACTTGTGCAAGTATGCACTCGAGAAATCGTCGTGCCGGTATTCTGATTGGTCAGGGAAAAAGCATGGATGAAGCGATGGCAGAGGTAAAGATGGTTGTTGAAGGTGTTTATTCTGCTAAGGCAGCTATGAAACTTGCGCAAAAATATGATATCTGCATGCCGATAGTAGAAAGTGTAAACGCTGTTTTGTTTAACGGAGAATCGGCACGTACACGCGTGAAAGATTTGATGCTTCGTGATAAGAAAAGCGAGGTTTTTTTACATGAGTGGACAAATTGATGGATCTGTAAATGGACGTATTGAGGAATTTAAAATGGAACGACCCGGTCTGGTAAAAGAAAATGACGTTGTTCCGATCACAGAGGGCGTTTTGCCGGCAAGTTATTATTATACGGCAGAGCCGGCTATTGCAATGTCCGGAAATTTTGCTTATTTTGAACGTATCAAAAGCAAAACCGGTATTGTGAAAGCCATAGTAGAGAAACCACAGGGTTTTTATCTGCAGATTCTCTTTGACGAAGAAACTCCTTCAAGGCGATAGGTGATATATGAAGTACAGATATTTATTGTTTGATGCAGATCAGACACTTTTGGATTTCACCAAAGCACAAAGAAGTGCATTATCGGTTGTGCTTGAGAAGTACGGTTTTCCGAAAGAGGAATCTGTGTTTGAGGATTTTCGTGTTTTCAACGATGAAATGTGGAAACGATTCGAGAGAAAAGAAATCAGTAAAAGTGAATTGATCCGTACAAGATTTGTTTTGTTTTGTCAAAAATACGGGATTGAACATCCTTCTGACGGAACGTTGGAAAAAACATATCAGGAAGCACTTTCAAATGCTGCATTTCTTATGCCGGATGCACTTGAGGTGTGCGGCAGGCTTTCGAGACATTTTCGGATGTATATTGTGACAAACGGTTTGGCGACCACGCAATATCAAAGGCTTGAATTAAGTGGATTACGGCCCTTATTTCAGGATGTTTTTGTTTCGGAAAGTCTTCATGCGCAAAAACCATCGATAGAATATTTTGAGGCTGTGTATGAAGCTTTGGGAAAACCGGATAAGAAGGATATGATTATTATTGGTGATTCCTTGAGAAGTGATATAAAAGGTGGCGAGATGTTTGGGATTGATACCTGCCATGTTAAAATTCACTCTGTTAAGGAGGATGAAAGTTTGGCTTCGCCGACCTATACCATAACCTCGTTGAAAGAACTATATACAATTTTATATGAACAACCGTAGGTATATTTAACAGACCTTCTGCATACTATGAAACAGTGATAGCAGGAGGTCTTTTATTATGGAATTAGAACATTTTCACACAAATGATCTTTACCGCGATATTTCACAAAGATGTAATGGTGAGATCTATCTTGGAATCGTTGGACCTGTCAGAACCGGAAAATCTACATTTATTAAGCGCTTTATGGATCTTCTGGTGTTACCGAATATGACGGATGAAAACGAAAGAAGCAGAACGAAGGATGAATTGCCGCAAAGCGGAGACGGTAAAATGATAACAACGACTGAACCGAAATTCATTCCTAATAAAGCAGCAGAAATTACGCTTTCTGAAGATGTTTCTTTTAAGGTTCGTTTGATTGATTGCGTCGGATATATGGTAGACGGAGCGACAGGGCATATAGAAAACGGCAAAGAAAGAATGGTTAAAACACCCTGGTCTGAAGAAGCAATTCCTTTTTCCAAGGCTGCTGAAATCGGGACGGATAAAGTGATTTTAAAGCATTCTACGGTTGGAATTGTCATTGTAAGTGACGGAAGTTTTACGGATATTGATAAAGGGGCATATATGGATGCTGCAGATGAAGCGATTGTCCGCTTGAAGAAGTTAAATAAACCGTTTATTGTACTTGTCAATACAACAAAGCCTTATGGAGATGATGTAAAAGAAATGGTTTGCGCAATTGAAGAAAAATATCGTGTAAAAGCGCTTGCAGTCAATTGCGCACAGTTAAAAAAAGATGATATTTGTTTGATTCTTAAAGAACTGTTGTATGCATTTCCGATTTCGAAAATTTCATTTCAAACACCGAAATGGATTCAGTTTCTTTCTGAAGAGCATCCGTTGCGGAATGAACTGTTGCAATCAGTCAAAACATTTATGGATGATTTGTATCAAATGAAAGATTTTGTGTGTAAAGAGCTTAGTTTCGAAACGGAAGCAGTAAGAAAGATGAAATTAGAAAGTCTTAATCTTTCTAACGGAGCCATTCGGATTCGACTGGATGTGGATGATTCCTATTACTATGATATGCTTAGTACACTTTTGGACGAAAAAATCGAATCGGAGCATGATTTTATACATATTTTGAAAGAAATCGGCGAGCGTAGGAACGAGTATAAAAAAGTAGAAAAAGCATTGGAAGATGTACGCACAAACGGTTACGGTGTCGTCACACCTGAAATTGAAGAGATTACATTGATGAAGCCGGAAGTGATTAAAAACGGAAACAAATACGGAATTAAAATAACAGCCCACAGTCCGAGTATTCATTTAATAAAAGCGGACGTTGAGAGCGAAATTTCTCCAATTGTCGGAACGAAAACACAGGCGGAGGACTTGATATCATTTATCGAGGAAGAAGAAACCAAGATGCATGGTATTTGGGAAACAAATATTTTTGGTAAAACTGTGGAACAGCTTGTGCGAGAAGGTATTGATGGTAAAATGTCGAATATCGGAAATGAAAGTCAGATTAAATTGCAGGAAACCATGCAAAAGATTGTGAATGAATCCACAGGCGGAATGGTTTGTATTATCATTTGATTTATTTGATTTTTTCTTTCATTCATCTTTGATTTATGGTAGAATAAGGGAGTGCATAGCACTTCCTTATTTGCATATAACTAAATTGAAAGGCGGGTAACAGATATGAATCCGATTTATGAAAAATTACTCAATTGTGTAGCTGCTGTCAGAAAGATTACAGACTTTGAACCGAAAGTTGCAATTGTACTTGGTTCCGGACTCGGCGGATATGCCAAAGACATTAAGGTTGAATGTGAAATTCCGTATTCTGAAATTGACGGTTTTCCGGTATCGACGGTGCCCGGTCATGACGGACGTTTCATTTTTGGATATGTATCAGATGTTCCGGTTGTCTGCATGAAAGGACGTGTTCATTATTATGAGGGATATCCGATTACGGATGTTGTCCTTCCGATTCGTCTTATGAAGATGCTTGGAGCAAAAGTATTATTTTTAACAAATGCGTCCGGCGGAATCAATCCTGCATTTTCTGCGGGTGATTTTATGTTGATTAAAGATCATATTGCTGCGTTTGCTCCTAATCCTTTGATTGGTCCGAATATCGATGAACTGGGTGTGCGTTTTCCTGATATGACGCATGTATATGATGTTGAACTTCAGGAATGTATCAAAGAAGCTGCGAAACAGCAGAATATTAAAATACAGGAAGGTGTATACATACAGCTGACAGGTCCTTCTTTTGAATCTCCGGCTGATATTAAAATGCTTCGCGTGCTTGGAGGAGATGCAGTTGGCATGAGTACTGTTGTTGAGGCGATTGCGGCAAATCATTGCGGAATGAAAATTTGCGGTATTTCCTGTGTTTGTAATCTCGCTGCCGGCATGACTGAAAATCCGCTCACACATGATGAGGTTCAGGAAGCTGCAAATACTGCAGCACCTTTATTTAAAACTCTTGTGACAGAATCTGTTATTAAGATGGGAGAACTTATTTAGTCATGAAACAGGTGGTATGGAATGAATAAATTGGAATTAATTCATGAAGCTTCGGAGGCACGAAAAAGAGCATATGCACCATATTCCGGTTTTATGGTTGGGGCGGCTCTTCTTTCGTCTTCCGGTAAGATTTATCATGGTTGTAATATTGAAAATGCGTCGTATTCGGCAACAAACTGTGCAGAGCGTACTGCATTGTTTTCGGCCGTCGCATCCGGAGAAAGTCATTTTGAAGCTATAGCAATCATCGGCGGTAAAAAAGGAGAAGAACCATCCGATTTTTGTTATCCCTGCGGAATTTGCAGACAGGTGTTGGCAGAATTTGTTTCACCGGATTCTTTTGTTGTTTTGGTAGCGAAATCAGAAACGGAATTTCAGGAATTTTTATTAAAAGATTTATTGCCGTATGGGTTTACGCTTTGATGGAGGTCAGACATGCAAACCAGGTTTATTAATGCGAAATTGTTGCGTATGACAGATGTGCCTGTTGTGGAAGAACAACTTCAGGTTTGGGTTGAAAATGAAAGAATTTCCTTTGTTGGCACAAATGAAGAGGCATCCGTACTTGATAAGGAAATTGCTTGCAGTGAAGTACAAGTGATAGATTGTGAAGGAAATCTTTTGATGCCGGGGTTTAAAAATGCACATACCCATTCTGCGATGACTTTTTTGCGTTCCAAAGCAGATGATATGGTTTTACATGACTGGTTGAATTTACAAGTGTTTCCTGCTGAGGCTAAACTGACAGGGGAAGACATAGAAATTTTTACCAAACTTGCAATTTTGGAATATTTGCAGAGCGGGATAACCGGTATTTTTGAGATGTATTTGATTCCTAAAGCGATTGCAAATGCCTGTATTTCGCTTGGCATGCGTGTAACCATGACCGGAGGATTAAATGATTTTTCTCAGTCTGTTGAACAATTGCGGGATTGGACTTCCAAATATAATAATATGTCTGATCTTGTTCGGTTTTTGCCCGGTTTTCATGCTGAATATACGACAAGTTATGAATTATTGGAAAAGGTGGCAAAGCTTTCCAAAGAATTGCAAATGCCTGTATTTGCTCATATGTGCGAAACACAAAGTGAATGTGACGGATGTGTCGCGCGTTACGGCAAAACACCCATTGCCTTATTTGATTCTCTTGAGATGTTTGAATATGGCGGTGGCGGGTATCATATGGTTTATGCATCGGAAGAAGAACTTGAAATTTGTAAAAAGAAAGGTCTGTATCTTGTTACCAATCCTTCTTCCAATTTGAAGCTGGCAAGCGGAATCGCACCGATTGACCAATGGCTTGAGAAAGGACTTTGCGTTGCAATCGGAACAGATGGTCCGGCAAGCAATAATGCTTTGGATTTCTTTCGTGAGATGTTCCTTGTGGCAACTTTGTCTAAAGCTGTCAGCAAAAACCCGACAGTGGTAAAAGCGGAAGAGGTTTTGAAAATGGCATGCAAAAACGGAGCCTATGCAATGGGCGTCCCGGAGAGTGATTCTATTGCACCGGGTAAGAATGCTGATTTGATTTTGATAGATTTAAAACAGCCCAATATGCAGCCTGTTCATAATATTGTTAACAATATTGTATATGCTGGTAATAAAATCAATGTCAAAATGACAATGATAGCAGGTAAAATACTTTATCGTGACGGGGTTTTTCATCTTCCTGAATCTGTCGACAGAATATATGAAGATGCTAAGAAATCCTGTGAACGTATTTTTTCCTGATTAGATTTATTAAAAAGGATTATGTTATAGAATGAAATATTTGATAATTATACTTGCGGTTTTGTTTTTTTACATTTGTCTTTATGCTTACGGTGTCTTTGGAGAAAAGAGAAAAGAAAAGCTTTTTAAGTATCGTCTGCGTAAAGAATATGGTTCCGTACAATACAAGGAGTATAGTGAAGACAGAAAGAACTCTTTAAAAGGGTATTTTAATAAACATATTGATGAAGTATCACTGGTAGATGATATTTCATGGAATGATATTGACGGTGAACGTCTTTTTCAAAGACTGAATTATTGTTACTCTTCAATAGGAGAAGAATATTTATATTACAGACTCAGACATCTGAAGTTTTCGGTTACCGAAGAAGAACGGTCTGACATTGAAGAACGGCTTTTGGCAATTGATTCGGATGAAAAGGAACGACTTCAGGTTCAGTTTATGTTTGCCAAGCTTGGCAGATGCGGCAAATATTCTATTTTTCAGTATATCGACTGGTTGAATCAGATAAAAAAGAAGCCGGTAATTATTTATTGGTTGTGTCTTCTTGTTTATCCGGCTTGCTTTGCTTTGTTTAGTATTGAGCCGTCTTTGGGAGTACTTTCGCTTGCAGTTGTCATTTCTGCAAGAATTTTATTGCATGTTAAAGAGAGAAAAGAGATTGAACCTTATATTTTGAGTTTGGCTTACCTGATTCGCACATTACAGTTTGCGGATAAAATTTCAAAAAATTCATTTATGCAGAAAGTCTGGCCGCAAAAAACGTCACGTATTAAAGAATTGCGGAAACAATTAAAGGGAATATCGTCTTTCCATATGATTTTTTTGCAAAACAGCGGTGAATCCTTGTGGGATGGTATTATGATTTATCTGAATTCACTAACCGGATTTGATATGATTGCTTTTTACGGTATGTTGAAAATAGTGGAAAAGTATAAAGAAGAAATGGATGAAATGATTTCTCTTCTCGGACAGATGGAAGCTGACATCAGTATTGCTTCTTTCAGAAAATCTTTACCGCATTATTGTGTGCCGGAATTTTGTTCCGAATTATCGATGCGAATCGATGAAGCAATTCATCCGATGATAATCGATCCTGTTTCTAATTCTTTTGCTGTTCATAAAGGGATGCTTCTTACAGGTTCTAATGCATCGGGTAAATCTACCTTCTTAAAAACGGTTGAAATAGCTGCAATTCTTGCACAGACAATACAAACAGTACCGGCTAAAAGCTATTGTGCACCTTTCTTTCGTGTCTATTCATCTATGTCGCTTCGCGACAGCCTGTTAGAGAAAGAAAGTTATTATATTGTCGAAATTAAAGCAATTAAGCGTATTTTAGATGCATTGAATAAATCTGAAATACCGGTTCTTTGCTTTGTGGATGAAGTTTTGCGCGGAACAAATACAATAGAACGTATTTCAGCAGCTTCTGAGATTTTGCGTGAATTCTCACTTTCTCCTGTGATGTGTTTTGCTGCGACACATGATATTGAATTAACAAAGATTCTTGCTGACATATACGATAATTATCATTTTGAAGAACTTGTTACGAATGAAGATGTTTCCTTCCCGTATAAATTGTTAGAGGGACCGGCGCAAACAAGAAATGCAATTAAGTTGCTTCAATTGATGAGTTATCCTGAACGAATTATAGAAAAAGCGGAGAATAGAGCACTATCTTTGCTTGCAAAAAAGGTGGATTTAGATGGATAAACTGATGAAAGTAGATTTGTTTTCCGACGGTTCGGCCAAGGGGAATCCAAACGGACCGGGAGGATATGGTAGTATTTTACATTTTCGTGATGCGAAAGGAATGCTTCATGAAAGAGAGTTTTCGGGCGGATATAAGCTTACAACTAATAACAGAATGGAGTTGATGGGTGTAATTGTTGCTTTGGAAGCTTTGGTGAAACCATGTGAAGTGCGCGTGGTGTCTGATTCGAAATATTTGACAGATGCTTTTAATGCGGGCTGGATGGATTCATGGTTGCGTAATCAATGGAAGACAGCTGCAAAAAAGCCTGTTAAAAACGTAGATTTGTGGAAGCGCCTGTTAGAAGCCATGAAACCGCATAAGGTTACATTTGTATGGGTGAAAGGTCATGCCGGACATCCTGAAAATGAGCGTTGTGACAGGCTTGCTTGTGCAGCTGCAGAAGGTGATGTCCTTCTTGACGATACTGTAGAAGAAATGATATGATTTAACCGATTAGAAAAGAGGAGATAGATATGACAGTTTCATTTATCAATACATTATTATCCTATTTACTTGTTTTGATTGTATTTGTTGCAGCGATTGCTGTTGCTGTTTGCATCGGTGTATTTTGTGCTAAGCTGATTGCCAAATCCAAAGAGAAAAAAGCAGTTACGGAAGCGACAGAGGACGCAACAGAGTAAAGGGGTAGTTTATGCCTAAATCAGAAAATCAAAAAAGAAAGTTATTAGTTCTCTTAAAGCTTTTATATGAACAAAGTGATGAATTACATCCTTTGTCCATGAAAATGATTTTGGAAAGTCTTGAAAAAGAGAATATTACGGCTGAGCGTAAAAGCATTTACAGTGATATGGAAGTGTTGCGTGATTGCGGTTATGACATAGAACTGCTTGGTGGTAAAAATGGCGGTTATTATCTTGCTTCGCGGGAATTTGAGCTTGCGGAGCTTAAGGTGTTGGTTGATGCAGTTTGTGCATCTCGATTTATTACAGAGAAAAAATCCAGAGAATTGATTCGTAAAATTACCAGCCTTGCCGGTAAGCATGATGCAAATCGCCTGAAACGTGAAGTTTATGTTGTGAATCGGATTAAATCTGAGAATGAGAGTATTTTGTACAATGTCGATGAGATTCATCATGCGATTGCGACAAATCATCAGATTATGTTTCAATATTTGGAATACAGGGTTAACAAAACCGAAAATTTTCGTAAAGGCGGCGCTTTGTACGAAGTAAGCCCTATTGCGCTTACGTGGAATGAAGAAAAATATTATTTGATTGCCTTTGATACTTCTGCAGGTATGATGAAGCATTATCGGGTTGACCGAATGAAAAATATTTTTCTTTCTGAAAAGAAATGTGATACGGGGAATTATGAAAATGAATTTGACTTAGCTTCTTACTGTAATAAAACTTTCGGAATGTTTTCCGGTGAAGAGGAACTTGTGACAATTTCTTTTCCGAATTCTCTTATTGGTGTCGTGCTTGACCGTTTTGGAAAAGATATATCAATGCATCCTGAAGGAGATGCACGCTTCCGAGTATCTATCCGTGTTCAGGTTAGCGGTCAGTTTTTTGGCTGGATCACAGGATTAGGCCCTGAAGTGAAGATTATTTCTCCGTCTAAAGTAGTCAGGGATTATGTTCATTTCCTTCAGAAGGTAGCAACGCAGTATTCAAGTATAGACTGAGGTTAGATATGGATAAAATAAACTTTGGAGAACTTTACAAACCCCAAAAAGACGTTTTTGTTGTAAAAAAAGATGGCAGCAAAGAAAAGTTTAATGTTCAGAAAGTTATCGATGCTGTTGATAAATCCGCATATAGAGCGCTTACCAAATTTAATGAAAATGAGAAAAGAGCAATATGCGAGAGCGTCATTACCAGAATTGATGAAATGGGGGAAGTGGCAGTCCCTATTAAAATGATGCATAATATCGTTGAGCTTGCACTTGAAGAAATCAAGCCGATTGTAGCGAAAAGTTATCGTGATTATCGTAATTACAAACAAGATTTTGTCCGTATGCTTGATGATGTATACAAAAAAAGCCAATCGATTATGTATATCGGAGATAAAGAGAACTCGAATACGGATTCTGCATTGGTTTCGACTAAAAGAAGTCTTATTTTTAATCAATTAAATAAAGAGTTATATCAGAAATTTTTTATGACAACGGAAGAAATTCAGGCCTGCAGGGATGGATATATATATGTACATGATATGTCTGCCAGACGGGATACCATGAATTGTTGTCTTTTTGATGTTGCGAATGTTTTACGCGGCGGTTTTGAAATGGGTAATATTTTTTACAATGAGCCCAAGACACTAGATACTGCTTTTGATGTTATCGGTGATATTGTTTTAAGTGCCGCAAGTCAACAATATGGTGGATTTACTGTGCCTGAGGTGGACAAGATATTAAAGCCCTATGCCGAAAAATCTTATCAAAGATATATTGATAAATATCAGTCTCTTGGCATTGACACTGATTTGGCGCAGAAGACTGCAATGGAAGATGTCAGACGTGAGTTTGAACAGGGATTCCAGGGATGGGAATATAAATTCAATACGGTTGCTAGTAGCAGAGGAGATTATCCTTTTATCACAGTGACCGCTGGGCTTGGCACATCATGTTTCGAGAAAATGGCCACGATTAGCATGTTGAAGGTGAGACAAAGAGGACAGGGGCGCCCGGAGTGTCGTAAACCGGTGTTGTTTCCCAAAATTGTTTTTTTGTATGATGAAGAATTACATGGTCCCGGCAAGGAACTTGAAGAAGTGTTTGAAACCGGTGTTGAATGTTCTGCCAGAAGTATGTATCCGGACTGGCTAAGCTTGAGCGGCAAAGGTTATGTTGCCGGTATCTACAAACGTTATCACAAAGCAATATCCCCGATGGGATGCAGAGCTTTTTTATCTCCGTGGTATGAGCGCGGTGGAATGACACCGGCCGATGATGAAGATGTTCCTGTTTTTGTTGGTAGATTCAATATTGGTGCAGTTTCTCTTCATCTTCCAATGATTTATGCTCGTGCAAAGCATGAGAGCCGTGATTTCTATGAGGTACTTACGTATTATCTCGAGTTGATTCGTCAGCTTCATATACGTACGTATGCATATTTAGGTGAAATGCGGGCTTCTACCAATCCCCTTGCGTATTGTGAGGGTGGATTCTTAGGCGGAACGCTTTCTCTTACAGATAAAATTAAACCACTGTTAAAATCAGCTACGGCATCATTTGGAATTACAGCATTAAATGAGCTTCAAATGCTTCACAACGGAAAATCTCTTGTGGAGGATGGTAAATTTGCTGTTGAAGTGATGGAATTTATCAATGAAAAAGTAAACAGATTCAAAGAAGAAGATGGAAATCTTTATGCGATTTACGGAACACCTGCAGAAAGTCTGTGCGGTTTACAGGTGAAACAGTTCCGTAAAAAATACGGTATTGTAGAAGGTGTATCGGATCGTGAATATGTCTCGAACAGTTTTCATTGTCATGTTACAGAGGATATTTCACCGATTGAAAAACAGGATTTTGAAGCAAGGTTTTGGGATTTGTGTAACGGCGGAAAAATCCAATATGTACGTTATCCGATTGATTACAATCTGGATGCCATTAAAACATTAATCAGACGTGCCATGCAGCTGGGCTTTTATGAAGGGCTGAATATGTCGCTTGCTTATTGCGATGATTGCGGACATCAGGAACTTGAAATGGATGTATGTCCGAAATGCGGTAGTTATAATCTTACAAAAATTGACCGGATGAATGGCTATTTATCATATTCACGTGTACATGGTGATACACGTTTAAACGCAGCCAAAATGGCAGAAATTGCGGAACGTAAATCCATGTAGTATGCAGAAAGGAGTGTCCTTTGCGTTACCATAATATCACTAAAGATGATATGAAAAACGGAGATGGTTTGCGTGTTGTTCTCTGGGTTTCGGGATGTTCTCACTGCTGTAAAGATTGTCACAATCCTGTTACATGGGATGCAAACAGCGGTGTATTATTTACACAGGAGACGAAGGACGAAGTATATGAACAATTAGCAAAAGAATATATTTCAGGAATTACATTTTCCGGCGGAGATCCTATGTTTTATCCGAACAGAAAGGAGATTACTGCATTTGCCAGAGAAATCAAAAATGATTTTCCCGAAAAGACGATTTGGCTATATACCGGTTTTTTATGGGAAGAAATTTGTGATGAGGACATTATGCAGTATGCGGATGTTTGCGTTGACGGTCCATTTGTTGCAGAGCAGAAAGATACGCTTCTGATGTGGAAAGGAAGCAAAAACCAGCGTGTAATTGATGTGAAAGAGACGCGAAAAAGAGGCGAGGTCGTTTTGCATTGTGCAGACTATGCACCTTATCGTGAACTTCAGACCGATACCTCAAAAAATATTTTGACCGGAGGGTTAGATTCATAATGGAAATTTTAATTAAATATTTTGATGATGAAATTGATAAACTTTGTTATGTAGAGGGAAAATCAGATTGGATTGATTTGCGCGCAGCCAAAGAAGTTGTGTTAAAAAAGGGAGAATTTGCATTGATTCCTCTCGGAGTCGGCATGAAGTTGCCGCAAGGATATGAAGCGCATGTTGTGCCGCGTTCCTCTACGTTTAAAAATTTCGGGATTATCCAGACAAATCATCAGGGTGTGATTGATTCCTCTTATTGTGGGGATGATGACCAGTGGTTTATGCCTGTTCTTGCTGTCAGAGACACAAAAATTTGCAAAAATGACAGAATCTGCCAGTTCAGGATTATGGAGAATCAGCCGAAATTGACCTTTGTCCAAACAGATGTACTCGGTGAAGTAAATCGTGGCGGACATGGTAGTACCGGTAAACAATAGATTCCTGTGAATCTTTTGTGAATATAGTTTTATGTAACCAAAAAATATTGTATATTACAAAATGGAGGATTTAGTTATGAACAAAAAGTTTGGTGTTTCTGTAGGTTTATTAAGTGCAATTGTTTTCTTTGCCGGATATTCAAGTTGGTTATCCTGCGTACTTTTGCTTATTGCAATTCTTGCATTTGCTTCTGATGACGTAACATTAAAAACCAATGCACTTTCCGCAACAGTATTATCATTTGTTATTTCAATTATTCAGATTGTGTTAAGATTTTTCTCTAATACATATATGAAGCTTATGAACACACTTGCAGAAGCATTTATTGATGTCGAAGTGGCTTACAATGTGATTGACTTTATTCGTGATGTTAATTTTGCAGATTTTCTGATTGGATTTATCGATGTGGTTTATTTTATTGTAACAATCATTTTTATGATAAAAGCAGTAAAAGGATCTGTTGTGAAGGTTCCGGTTATTACATCTAAAATCAGCAAGCATATCGATGCTTAATCAAAATTAAATTTATTATTTCACATGTTTACAAAAGACACTGTGCCGTTTGACGGTATAGTGTCTTTTAAAGGAAAGGAGCTATATAAGATGATTGAAGTTTCAAATCTTACAAAAAAATACGGAGATCATACAGCCTTGGATTCTGTCAGCTTTAAAGTTGAAAAAGGGCATATTTACGGCTTGCTTGGTCCGAACGGGGCCGGTAAGTCAACTACAATGAATATATTGACAGGATATATTGCACCATCTGAGGGAAGTGTGATTATCAATGGATTTGATATGGGATTAAAACCGCATAAGGCGAAAGCGTGTATTGGGTATTTGCCTGAAATACCGCCTCTTTATCCCGATATGAATGTATATGAATATTTATACTTTGCATCTTCAATCAAAAAAGTTCCCGCATCTAAGAGAAAAGATGAAGTTGCGCGCGTTATGGCGCTTACTAATATTGATACAGTACAAAAAAGATTGATCAAAAATCTTTCAAAAGGTTTCAAACAACGTGTTGGAATTGCTCAGGCTTTACTTGGAGAACCAGAAATTATCATTCTGGATGAGCCGACGGTAGGTCTTGATCCGGAACAGATTATTGAAATCAGATCTTTGATTTCAAACCTGAAGGAGAAGCATACGGTTATTTTGAGCTCTCATATTTTATCAGAGATCAGTGCTGTATGCGATGAAGTATTGATGATTGCCAAAGGTAAAGTGGTTGCACTTGATACGACTGATAATATTTTGAAAATGAGTAAAAAGAGCCAGAAACTTGAACTTTTGTTAAAAGGTACTCAGGAACAGGTTGAAGAAGTTTTCGCAAAACTTTCCTTGATTGAAAGTTATACGTTTATTGAAGAGGCAGACGGTAGATGTAAGTTTGAAATTATTGCGGTGGAAAGCAAAGAGGATATCAGGGAAGAATTGTCCTTTGCATTATTTGATGCTAAAATATTGATTTTGGAAATGCGATCCACGCTCGCTTCTCTGGAAGATATTTATCTTGAAATTTTGCAGAGCTGTGTAGACGAGAAGGACGAAATATCTGAAAACGATGATGAAATTTCTGTTGAAGAGATGAGTTCTGATTCAAGTGACTTCGAATCAGAAAATGATAATCCTGTAGATGAGAAGGAGGAAGCGTAAAATGGCAGCAATATATATAAAAGAACTAAAAAGTCTGATGCGTTCATTTTATGGCTGGGCTTTTCTTGCAGTAATGACTTTTTTTTCCAGTATTTATCTTATCGTCAATAATTTTTTCTCGGGCAATCCCTATATTTCATGGACATTGACAGGTTTTCTTGTTATTCCGATGTTTGTGCTTCCGTTGTTGACCATGCGTTCTTATTCGGAAGAAAAAAAGCAAAAAACAGATCAGCTTTTATTAACCTCACCTTTGCGGATATGGGATATTGTACTTGGTAAATTTTTTGCAATTGCAACCATTGTTTTTTGTGCAGGTATTATCTATTTTCTTTGCTTTTTTATATTGATGATATATGGTGAGGTGCCTGTAGCAGAGAATTTGCTTGGTATACTTGCTTTTTACCTGTATTGTTTAATTTGTGTTTTGGTTGGATTATTTATTTCGGCTATGACAGAGCATCAGTTTCTTGCAGCAATTATGACATATGTTGTTTATCTTGCTGTTTTGCTTGTTCCGTCTGTGTTGAATACTGTATTTCCGGATAAATGGTTTACCAAGGTGTTTGATGCGTTTGATTTCATTAACCGTTTTACAAATATGTTTAACGGAATGATTCTCATATCTGACGTTGTATATATTGTTTCGGCAATTGGAATTTTCTTGCTTTTGACATACTTTTGTGTCGGACGATTTTCTTTTGGAATGTATCGAAACGGCAAGAAAAGATTTTTGACAAACTTTGTTGTGGTATTATGCGGAATTATACTTTTTGTCGGTGTTAACTTTTTGGTAAAATATACAAGTTTAAAAGAAGTGCAATATGATTTGACCAAACGTCAGCTTTATTCGATTTCCGAAGAAACAGAAAAGCTGCTTGAAACTTTGGAAGATAAAGTTGTGATTTATGTTATCGGTGATGAAATAAGTGTGGATCAGGCTGTTGTGTTATATTTAGCTGATTATGAGAGAGCATCTTCAAATATTGATATCGAATATAAATCAGATGTAACAGAACCGTTATTTTATCAGAAATATAGTGAAGACCCATTGCAGATTTCTACTATGATTGTTGAGTTTCCTGATAAAAATCTTCATAAAATCGTTAATTACGATGATTGTTATGAGTATGAGTATGTTAACGGTCAGTTTACTACAACTGCTGTTGATATTGAAGGTCAGGTTTCTGCGGCAATTTCTGCACTTCAAAACGGTGAAATTTCTTGTGTTTATGAGCTTGTAGGTCATAATGAAGTTGGTTTGTTGGATCAGAGTATTATTTCGCGCTTGACGAAGGGCGGATATGAGTATAAGACATTAAACCTGATTGAAAATCCTGTCATTCCTGAAGATGCAGAGTGTATTTTTGTTTCGGGTCCGATTGTTGATTTGACTCAGGATGAAGTGAAACTTTTGCTTGAGTTTTCAGTCGAGGGAGGCGATTTGATATTGTTTGCTTCTCATCCTTCCTGTGATACACCGAATTATAATGCCTTTATTGAATTGTATGGTGTTACGGTGTTAAATGATTATGTCTGCGATACGGATTATTCAAAGATTTATCAAAGCTATCCGCTTTATATCTGGGGAGAACGTCAATATCACGGTCTTTCTGCAGAAATGGATCATTCACGTATGAATCTGTTTCCTGAGACCAGAGGATTTATTTTACCGGAGGAATCAGATGATAAATATTTAATTGAAGATTTGTTCAGATCCTCTGAAACGTCAATTACAAATACAGAGCTTGGAATCCTAAATGGTGAAGTGTCTGATGTTACTGCTGAAGAATTACCGGATGGACCGTATTCTCTTGCATTCTGTGCGACACCAATGAATGAGGGAATGGGAACTGTTCTTGTAATAGGTTCTCCGTACTTCCTGTTGAATAAGGTTGATGAAGCCTGTGCTTATGCAAACTCTGAATTTGTACTTGGTGTCGTTGATGAATTTGCTGATATCGGATTGAATGTTACTATTCCTGCGAAGTCCTTTGCATATCAGACGGTAGTTGTGCCTACAACAATGATTTTACTGTTTGGAATTTTGCTTACATTGATTATTCCGATGGCATTTATTGTATGTGGTGTGGTTATTTCTTTTGTCAGACGTAAAAGATAAAGGATTTTTGCTTGATTTCAGAGTAAATATGTG
Organism: Lachnospiraceae bacterium; assembly: GCA_015056945.1. Taxonomy (GTDB): domain Bacteria; phylum Bacillota; class Clostridia; order Lachnospirales; family Lachnospiraceae; genus UBA3766. The sequence continues at coordinate 55,299 of SVFH01000001.1, forward strand.
ACAATATAAATAAAGACTAATTTAAAAGAGGTAGAGTTATGGAAAAAGTACGAACACGATTTGCACCTTCTCCTACGGGAAGAATGCATGTCGGTAATTTAAGAACTGCTTTGTATGCATATCTGATTACAAAGCATGAGAACGGTGACTATATTCTCCGTATTGAGGACACTGATCAGGAACGTTATGTGGAAGGTGCAGTAGATATTATTTATCGTACATTGGATAAAACAGGACTGCATCATGATGAAGGTCCGGATAAAGACGGTGGTGTTGGTCCTTATGTGCAGAGTGAAAGACAGGCAAGCGGTGTATATTTGGAATATGCGAAGAAACTTATAGAAAAAGGTGAAGCATATTATTGTTTCTGTGATAAGGAACGTCTTGCTTCCCTGGAAAGAGAAGTTGAAGGTAAAACAATTAATGTCTATGATAAACATTGTTTAAAGTTAAGCAAAGAAGAGGTAGAAGAGAAACTTGCTGCAGGAGTTCCGTATGTCATTCGACAGAATAATCCTACAGAGGGAACAACAACATTTCATGATGATATTTATGGAGATATTTCTGTAAATAATAATGAACTTGACGATATGATTTTGATTAAATCTGATGGCTTTCCGACATATAATTTTGCAAACGTTGTTGATGATCATTTGATGGGGATTACGCATGTTGTCAGAGGAAATGAATATCTTTCTTCTTCGCCGAAATATAATCGTCTCTATGAGGCTTTTGGCTGGGAGGTTCCGGTTTATGTGCATTGTCCTTTGATCACTGACGAAAATCATAATAAATTGTCTAAGAGAAGCGGTCATTCTTCCTATGAAGATTTGATTGAGCAGGGTTTTTTAAGCGAAGCAGTTGTTAATTTTGTTGCGCTTCTTGGATGGTCCTGCCCGGACAATCGCGAAATTTTCACTTTGGATGAGTTAATTGAAGTATTTGATTATCATCATATGTCCAAATCTCCGGCAGTCTTTGACTATACGAAATTGAAATGGATGAACAGTGAATATATTAAGGCGATGGATTTTGAAGCATTTTATGAAAATGCACTTCCTTATCTGAAAGAGACATTGCCTGAGTCACTTGATTATCGTAAAATAGCCGAGATGGTTAAGACCAGAATTGAAGTATTCCCGGATATTCCTGCATTGATTGATTTCTTTGCTGCGGTTCCGGAATATGATTCTGAAATGTATATTCATAAAAAAATGAAGACGGATTTATCCTCTTCATTACAGGTTTTACAGGAAATTCTTCCTGTCTTAGAAGCGATGGATGATTACTCGAATGATGCTTTGTATCAGGCTCTTGTTGCATTCTGCCAGGAAAAAGGCTATAAGAACGGTTATGTATTATGGCCGATTCGTACTGCTTTGTCAGGCAAACAGATGACTCCTGCCGGCGCAACGGAGATTCTTGAAATTCTTGGGAAGGAAGAATCCTTGGCGCGTATACGCAAGGCAATTGAAAAGTTATCCTAAATAATTTATTTGACGGAGTTGATGAAGTACAGCTTCGTGCAATCAAACACGGCGTTGGGCCCATGCTTGTTACAGCTGGGCCCGGTTCCGGTAAAACAACAGTAATCACATATCGCATTTATTATCTAATACATTCTTTGGGAATTTCTCCCGAACAAATCCTTGTAATTACTTTTACAAAAGCTGCGGCAAAACAAATGCACGAAAGATTTATTTCCCTTTCAGAACATGTAACGCTAGGTGTTACATTTGCTACATTTCATGCGCTTTTTTATTCTATTGTACGAGAAGAAAATGCTTTTGAAACAATCAGGGTACTGAAAGAAAGTGAAAAGAAACAGATAATGTCTGAAATTCTGAAGCGGGAAGGTATTTTTTTTCCACAGGCAGAAATGATTGAAGAAATCATAAGGCAGATATCATTTATCAGAAATCAGAATATTGATTTAGAGAAATATCAACCTTTATATTTTGAACGTTCCATGTTTATTAAAGTATATAAATCATATGAGAAACAGGTAAAAAATCTTGGCAAGGTTGATTTTGACGATATGATGTTAGAGTGTAAGAAGTTACTTTCTTCCCATCCTTTGATATTGGACAGATGGCAAAAAAGATTTCGTTTTTATCTCGTTGATGAGTTTCAGGATATTAATCCGTTACAATATGATATTTTGATGCTTTTAACACAGAAAGAACATAATATATTTTGTGTTGGCGATGAAGACCAGGCAATATACGGATTTCGTGGAGCGAGACCTAAGCTTATGTTTGATTTTCTAAAGTGTTATGACAATGTAGAACATCTTTTGATGACAAGAAATTACAGAAGTGAATCAATGATTGTTGAAGCTTCAAATAAATTAATTCAAAAAAATAAAGAACGGTTTCAGAAAAAAGTTATTGCAACAAAAAAAGGAACTACGGAAAATATTAAAACCGTCTGCTTTGATGATGAGGTTGCCCAGTATGAAACAATAGTTAATGAAATAAATCAGTATTTACAAACAGGAAGCGCAGAAGAGATAGCAATACTTTTTCGTACGAATCAGATTCCGCAAGAGTTCATTGAGGTTATGCACGAAAATCAAATCAAGATCAAATTGAAAACAGAGTTTTTGACTCTTGGTGATGATGAAATCACAAAAGATATTTATGCGTACCTTATGCTTTCGCGAGGTGAATTAAAGAGTATGTATCTTCGTCGCATCATGAATAAACCGGTCAGATATTTATCCAAAGATTTACTGGATGAGGAAACTTTTTCGTGGGAACAATTATTAGTTCGTGCCGGAAGCAGACAGTACTGCATCGATGCGCTCATGCAATTACGAACACAGATAAATTTTCTCGGAGGCCTTCCTTTGTATGCAGCGACGCTGTTTATTCGCAAAGGAATAGGGTATGAACAATATTTGTTTGATAGATTTGAAAGCAAAAAGCAAAAGACAATTGAGCGGTTGAATGAAATACAGAATAGTGTAAAAAATTATGAGACACCAATGGAGTGGATGGAACACTTGATAGACTTGAAAGAAATACAAAAAAAGGAATCAAATGAAGATAGAAATTGTGTATCGGTATTAACCATGCATGCAGCAAAAGGCTTAGAATGGCAGTTTGTTATTATTCCGGATGTGGTAGAAGGTAATTATCCTTTTCGCAGGGCGAAGACAAAAGATGAATTCGAAGAGGAACGTCGTATTTTTTATGTCGGAATGACAAGAGCGAAAAGGAAACTCCTGCTTACCGCGGTTAACAATCCTTTAACAGAAAAGAAACCGTCTGTTTTTTTCAAAGAACTTCTGTTATAATGAATAGCAAGCGGAAAAGAGGAGGAAAAGTATGTATCGCTACGACACACATGTTCATACTTCTTTGGCAAGTGCCTGTGCCCGTAATACCGGAATTGAAATGGTAAGGGCATATAAAGAAAAAGGTTATACCGGTATTTTTATTACAGATCATTTTTTTAACGGAAATACTTGTATTGATACAACACTACCTTGGAAAGATAAAATTGAACAATTTTGTAAAGGATATGAAGATGCGTACATAGAAGGGCAAAAAGTAGGTCTTGATGTATTCTTTGGATTTGAATATGCAGTCGGCGCAGCGGATTTTCTTGTTTATAATATTGACAAACAATGGCTTATGGAACATGAAGATATTGATAAGTATTCACCGGTGAATGCTTTTCGTTTGTTTCGCGATTCCGGCGGATTTGTTGTTCATGCGCATCCGTTTCGTCAAAGAGACTATATTTCTCACATTAAGCTATGTCCTGACTGGGTGGATGCAGTTGAAATATACAATGGTTCTCATGGTGTTGATTCTGTATTTGATGAACGGGCTAAGTGGTATGCAAATAGTTACGGTTTTCCTGTAACGGCCGGTTCGGATACTCATTCAGTCGCTGCTATGTATCATACAGGCATTATGACTTCCGAAAAAATTATCAATATTAGTGAATATAAAAAACTTGTGCAGGAGAGCAAAATAATGTTATTTTCTGAATGAAATGAGATTATATTGTTATTTTTGACGTGTTTTATGCTCGAATTGTGCAACAAATTCCTAAAATGCATCTTATTTGCTGGAAAAAATGTGAAAAATAAGTTACAATATTTTTAAGATAATAATAATTCTGTCATATAACGAAAGGCGGAGTGGTTTATGATGAGAGTGACTTCTTTTCTTATGGTACACCGTCCGGAACGTATTCTATGTTATCTGCCTGAAATGTCGGATGATATTTTGCAGAATATTTCTGATGGGAAATGTCCTGAACAATTGAAAGTTTATCAGGATGCATACGGCACTTATGATGTGGCCGGTTTCTTTGTGTTGCCTAAAGAATTGCAAAAACAAACAGGGCATGCAACTGTTGTTGGTATTGAATGCAAAAAAAATGTATTTGATTTCTCAACAAATCCTTCTGTGGCAACAATTGTCTTGCCTGCAAATGATATCATTATTCAGTCACTTGCATTTGAAAAAGTTTTAACCGCTGATATCTTTCCCGAAATGATACAATATGTAAAAGAGCAAAAAAACGATATGAGTCATAAGTATCAATTTATTGATGATGGTTTGTCGATTGTTTTTCCGGGTGAAGATAAATTGCGTATAATTTCAGAAATTAAATGGAAAGAAGAAGCTAAGCGCTTTAGAGCTGATTCGGTTGAAACATATACCAAAGAAGAATTGTTTCAAAAGGCTTTTCGGGAACCGATTACAGGATATTATAATTGGGCATGGATTTCCGAACGCATTCGTTCTTATTATTTAGACGGAATTGAAGAATATTGTTTTGTACATTTTGATATCAAAGATTTTAAAATGATTAATGAGTTGTTTTCACATTCAATTGCAGATGCCCATTTGCGCAGAGTGACAGAAGCAATTGAACGTCATAAAGACTGGATTTATTTTGGAGCCAGATGTGATAATGATAATTTTGCATTGATGATTAAAGATATGCCTGAAGCTGAAATAGAAGAGAAATTGTATTCCTTTTTCGATGAGATTTCAGAATTGAAAGAGAGCCCGGGATATAATATTTATTATCGTTGCGGTGTTGCATGTATGCGTACAGCGATGAATACCGGTGAGATTGTTGCGGATTGTGCCAAATTGGCACAGGCATTTGGACAAGGCATTAATGTGACGGAAGTGAATTTCTATAATAATCAGATTTATGACAATCTGTTATGGGGAAAACAGCTGAAGGCATATTTGAATACAGCAATTGAACAGGATGAATTTCTTGTATACTTACAGCCGAAGATGGATATATATAAAGAGAAGGTTGTCGGTGCGGAAGCGCTTGTTCGCTGGTACTATAAGCATAAAGAGTTTATGACACCTTATCGATTTATTTCCTATTTGGAGTTAGATGATTCTATTATTAAAGTGGATAAGCTTGTGTTAAAAAAGGTATGCGAGAAACTGAAAGAATGGAAAGAACAAGGCTATCAGCTTTGTCCTGTTTCTGTGAATCTTTCCAGAAAACATATGGAAATCAATAATCTTGCAGAAAAGCTTGCCGAGATCGTAGATGAATACGGAATTGATCATTCATATATTGAATTTGAGTTGACAGAATCGGCTGCTTATGAGAATCAGGCATATATGATTTCTGTGCTTGTCGATTTAAAAAAGCATGGTTTTCAGATTTCTATGGATGATTTTGGTACGGGATATTCCTCTTTTGCACTTTTGAAAGAGATGCCGCTTGATACCCTTAAAATTGATAAAAGTTTTGTTGATTTAATATCTGCAACAAAAGACTCTCAAAAAATTCAGGTTATTTTACGTCATATTATTTCTATGGCAAAAGAACTCGGTGTACACTGTATTGCTGAAGGTGCAGAAGAATACGATCAGGTTTTGACACTGAAAGCACTTGGTTGTGATACCGTTCAGGGATATTTTTACAGTAAACCTATTTCAACAGAAGATTTTGAAGAGAAGTATTTAAAATAAGTTTGGAATTTTTTCAGACGTATTAGGAGAATTACAGAAAGTGAAGAAGAGAGAAAAATTTGGTTCCAGACTTGGATTTATTCTTGTTTCGGCAGGATGTGCGGTTGGTCTCGGAAATGTTTGGAAGTTTCCGTATGTGTGCGGGCAAAACGGCGGAGCGGCATTTATTTTGATTTATCTGTTGTTTCTTGTTTTGCTTGGATTTCCCATTATGGTATGCGAGTTTTCCGTTGGACGGGCAAGCCAGAAGAGTTGTGCTACTTCATTTAAAGTGCTGCAAAAGCCGCAAAGCAGATATCATGTTTTTGGATATCTTGCAATTGCCGGAAATTATTTATTGATGATGTTTTATACGATGGTAGCCGGTTGGATGTTATATTATTGTTTTCTTTCCCTGTTCCGTAAGTTTACGGAAACTGAGCTTGATGTAGAAGCTGTGACAGGGATTTTTCATTCCATGACACAAAGTGCACCTACAATGTTGTTATGGACATTTGTTGCTATTGCTTTATCTTTTTTTATTTGTTCCTTTGGATTACAAAAGGGCGTGGAAAAGATCACCAAGATAATGATGATATGCCTGCTTTTGCTGATTGTTGCTTTGGTTGTTCATTCTCTTATGTTAGAGGGCGCATCAAAAGGTGTAGCGTTTTATCTTGTTCCTGATTTTTCTAAAATGAAAGAGGTTGGAATCGGAACAGTAGTGTTTGCTGCGATGTCGCAGGCTTTTTTTACCTTAAGTGTAGGCATTGGTTCAATGGCTATTTTCGGTAGTTATTTAAGCAAAGAACGTACTTTGGCAGGAGAAACAGTGAACATTATCTCTGTGGATACCTTTGTTGCTTTGATGGCCGGTCTGATAATTATTCCTGCTTGTTTTTCGTTTGGGATTGAGCCGGGGGCAGGACCTTCTCTGATATTCATTACGTTGCCGAATATTTTTAACAGAATGGCAGGTGGATATATTTGGGGAACCCTATTTTTTGTTTTCCTTTCCTTCGCTGCTTTATCAACGGTAATTGCTGTCTTTGAGAATATTATTTCTTTTGCAATGGATTTATGGGGTATTTCTCGTAAGAAGGCAGTTGTTATTAATATGATTTTGTTAAGTGTTCTTTCCCTGCCTTGTGTGCTTGGATTCAATGTTCTTTCAGGGATAGAACCTTTAGGTCCGGGTACGAATATTATGGATTTGGAAGATTTTCTTGTTTCACAGAATCTTTTGCCGATCGGGTCACTTGTATATCTTTTATTTTGTGTAAAAAATAACGGATTCGGATTTCAAAATTTTATTGCGGAAGCAAATACAGGTATGGGATTGAAATTTCCTTTGTTTCTGAAAGGCTATATGACATATGTATTGCCGGTTGTAATTGTTGTAATATATTTGAAAGGTTACTGGGATTTCTTCTATCCGAAAGGAATACAGTATCTGATTCCGTGGATGATGATAGCATTTGGGGTATTGGGATTCTGTTCGTGGATTGTGTTTACTACAAAAAAGAAGAAAGAATCTTAGAATCATTAAGGATTCGCTTATTCGGCGAATCCTTTTAGTTTATCTTTGGGAAATCAATAGAAGATTAGGGTATAACAAACTTGTTTTACAGTTTTATAAACTCGGGCTTTCTGTTTTGAAAAACGGTATAATAGCAGAAACCTGAATTTTTTAAGATTTCCTCGATTTGGTCAAAATTGTCAGCAAGGTCATGCGGAGTATGTGCATCGCTCGCTACCGTTATAATTTCGCCTCCGCATTCTTTGTAGAAGCGAATTATTTCAGGCGTTGGGTTTGGTACACCAAGTCCGCGTCTGTAACCGCCTGTATTAATTTCAATACCTTTGCCGTTTGAGATCAGATGCTTAAAAATCGATTCAAAAATGTCTGCATAATCTTTAAAGAAGTATGATTTGTTAGTATCAGGAGCATAACGGACAACATAATCGAGATGTCCGTAAACATCAAAATCCTGAAATGCACGAATGTTTCTGTCGATGGATGTAAAATATGCATAAAAAGCCTCTTTGGAGGTCCTGTTTTCAAAGAAAGACTTGTCGTACGGATCCATCCGGTCACAAATGTGCGAAGAAGCAATGATAAAATCAAACGGATATTTGTTCGCATAAGCAGATAAATTATCTGCCAAATGTTCCTGAATACCAAGTTCCACACCATGTAAAACTTGAATTTTATCTGCATATTTGTGTTTGTATAAGGCTGCACTTTCTAAATATTTATCTGTGTTTAAGTCAAACATTCCTTTTTCTTCCGGAATGATATAAACGAAATCAGGATCGTTGTGCTCTGTGAAACAGATTCTTTCGAGTCCCTTATTAATGGCACCTTTAATCATTTCTTTCATCGGTGATTTGGAATCACCGGAAAAATCTGAATGTGTGTGAAAATCCGAACGTATCATAATTTACCAACTTTCCGTACATCTGCATAAATATACATATATTTTGATTTAATTCGATTTAGGTGACGGTGTGTGTCTTTGTTTTGTCAATATATATGACTTGTCTTCCTAAAAAACTGATATTACAAAGTATATCTTCATAAAAATGATGAGTCAAGACATGAATTGTCGCATTTTGGGAGCGAAAAGCACGTAACAATCCTTCAAATCTGTCCAAAAGGAGTTTTGACACTCTGATACTACATGAACAATCTGATTAAATGAATGTTTGAAACCTTTAATGTTTCACGGAAGAGAATAAGGTTTTTACTCTAATGATTTTGACAAACAATGATATAAATTACATTATTTTGTATACTTTTTCCCTAAAATTGAAAAAGCATCTTGAATTTTTCTGCAAGGTTATGTAAAATAAGGATGCTGACAAAAATTTGACAATCATTTATAATGATTTCATAAAAAGTTAAATTCATTTTAGGAGGAATTACAAAATGGCAGTAAAAGTAGCAATTAATGGTTTTGGTCGTATCGGTCGTCTTGCATTCAGACAGATGTTCGGTGCAGAAGGATACGAAGTAGTAGCAATCAACGATTTGACAAGCCCTAAGATGCTTGCACACTTATTAAAGTATGACTCAGCTCAGGGTAGATATGCTTTAGCAGATAAGGTTTCTGCTACAGATGATTCTATCATCGTTGATGGTAAAGAAATTAAAATTTATGCAATGGCTAACGCAGCTGAGCTTCCTTGGGGCGAGCTTAACGTAGACGTTGTTCTTGAGTGTACAGGTTTCTATACATCTAAAGAAAAAGCATCTGCTCATATTACAGCTGGTGCAAGAAAGGTTGTTATTTCTGCTCCTGCAGGAAACGATCTTCCTACAATCGTTTACAATGTAAACCACGAAACATTAAAGGCAGAAGATACAGTTATTTCTGCAGCTTCTTGTACAACAAACTGCTTAGCACCTATGGCTAAAGCATTAAATGACCTTGCTCCTATTAAGAGCGGTATCATGACAACTGTACATGCTTACACAGGTGACCAGATGACTCTTGATGGTCCTCAGAGAAAGGGTGACTTAAGAAGATCTCGTGCAGCTGCTTGCAACATCGTTCCCAACTCAACAGGTGCTGCTAAGGCTATCGGTCTTGTTATCCCTGAATTAAACGGAAAGTTAATCGGTTCTGCACAGCGTGTTCCGACCCCTACAGGTTCTACAACACTTCTTGTAGCTGTAGTTGAAGGTAACGTAACAAAGGATCAGATCAATGCTGCTATGAAGGCTGCTGCAACTGAATCCTTCGGTTACACAGAAGATGAACTTGTATCAAGCGATATCATCGGTATTACATACGGTTCACTCTTCGATGCAACTCAGACAATGGTTGCTCCTATGGATGATGGAAATACTCAGGTTCAGGTTGTTTCATGGTATGACAATGAAAACAGCTACACAAGCCAGATGGTTAGAACAATTAAGTACTTCTCAGAATTAGCTTAATTGTAAGTTGTTTCGTTTGAATCTCTATTTACAACAGAATAGAATGGAAACCGAATAAGTGGGTCCGGCCTTGTTGGGCCGGACCTTATTTATATACAAACCTAAATAATAATTTATTTTAAACAGGAGGATTAAAAAATGTCATTAAACAAGAAATCAGTAGATGATATTAACGTTAAAGGCTTAAGAGTTCTTTGCAGATGTGACTTCAACGTTCCTTTGAAAGAAGGCGTGATCACAGACACGAACAGATTGACCGCAGCACTTCCTACTATTAAGAAGTTGATTGCAGATGGTGGTAAAGTTATTCTTTGTTCTCATCTTGGTAAACCCAAGGGAGAGCCGAAGCCTGAATTGTCTCTTGCACCTGTAGCTGCTAAATTATCTGAGTTACTTGGTCAGGAAGTTAAATTTGCTGCAGATGCAGAAGTAGTAGGTCCTAATGCAAAGGCTGCTGTTGAAGCTATGAAAGATGGTGATGTTGTTCTTCTTGAGAATACACGTTACCGCGCAGAAGAAACAAAGAATGGTGAAGCATTCTCTAAAGAACTTGCTTCTCTTTGCGATGTATTTGTAAACGATGCTTTTGGTACAGCTCACAGAGCTCATTGCTCAAACGTAGGTGTTGCTGAACTTGTAGATACAGCTGCTGTTGGTTACTTAATGCAGAAGGAAATTGATTTCCTTGGAAATGCAGTAGAAAATCCTGTTAGACCTTTCGTTGCTATCCTTGGTGGAGCAAAGGTTGCTGACAAGTTGAATGTTATTTCTAATCTTCTTGAGAAGTGTGATACACTTATCATTGGTGGTGGTATGGCATACACATTCTTAAAAGCAAAAGGTTATGAAATCGGAACATCACTTGTTGATGACGAGAAGATTGATTACTGTAAAGAAATGATGGATAAGGCTGAGAAACTCGGCAAGAAGCTTTTGCTTCCCATCGATACTACAATTACCAAGGAGTTCCCGAATCCTATTGACGCAGAAGTAGCTATTTCTGTTGTTGATTCTGACAAGATTCCTGCAGACATGATGGGTCTTGATATCGGAACTAAGACAGCTGAACTTTATGCTGACGCTGTTAAATCTGCTAAGACTGTTGTTTGGAACGGACCTATGGGTGTATTTGAGAATCCCATCCTTGCAAAAGGAACTATCGCAGTAGCGAAATCTCTTGCTGAAACTGATGCTACAACAATTATCGGTGGTGGTGATTCTGCCGCAGCTGTTAACCAGTTAGGTTTTGGTGACAAGATGAGCCATATTTCAACCGGTGGCGGTGCTTCCCTTGAATTTTTAGAGGGCAAGGAACTTCCCGGTGTTGCAGCAGCAAATGACAAATAATTCAAAACAAATAAACGGTAAACATATATGTGGATTTGCTTTTTTGTATATTGGATTTCATCTGTTAATTTCAGGCGTACTTGTGAGTCTTTTGCTTGGAGGTTTTGCCTTGGAACGAATGTATTTTATGAAAAAGTACAATCGGGAATATGAATATGAAACAAAAGGGTATGTATATGATGTTACTTCTCAGTATACTTATTATATGTACTTTGATGAAAATGGTGAAATTGTATATGACAAGAGTAAAATTCATACGAATGAAGCCGGAATAGATTGTGAGATTACAATTCGATATGATGAAGGAAAAGAGTTTATTTATATTCCTGAGTTGATGGATTCATATCAGTATTTCCCCATTTTTTTAGGTATGATGATACTATTTATCGCAGTACCGTTTACGATAGTTGGGGTTGTATTATTGATATTTGGTATACGATTTGTTTCGGATTTCATCAAAGCAAAACGTTCAAAAGAACAATTAAAAGGAGTAAATAATAATGGCTAGAAGAAAAATTATTGCCGGAAACTGGAAAATGAACATGACTCCCAGCGAGGCAGTAGAATTAATCAATACTTTAAAACCGTTGGTTGCAACTGAAGATGCAGATGTTGTATTCTGCGTTCCTGCAATTGACATTATTCCTGCATTGGAAGCTGCAAAGGGCAGCAATATTGAGATTGGTGCTGAAAACATGTATTTTGAAGAAAAAGGTGCTTTCACAGGTGAGATTTCTCCGGCAATGTTAACTGATGTTGGCGTTAAGTATGTTATCATCGGTCATTCTGAAAGAAGAGAATATTTTGCTGAAACAGATGAGACTGTTAACAAGAAAGTATTAAAAGCTTTTGAACATGGTATTACACCGATTATCTGCTGTGGTGAATCTCTTACACAGAGAGAACAGGGTATCACAATTGATTGGATCAGACAGCAGATTAAGATTGCATTCCTCAATGTTACAGCAGATCAGGCTAAGACAGCAGTTATCGCTTACGAACCTATCTGGGCTATCGGAACTGGTAAGGTTGCTACAACTGAACAGGCACAGGAAGTTTGTGCTGCAATCAGAGCTTGTATCGCTGAAATTTATGATGATGCAACTGCAGCTGCAATCCGTATCCAGTATGGTGGTTCTGTTTCTGCAGCAAGTGCTCCTGAATTATTTGCACAGGCAGATATCGATGGCGGACTTGTTGGTGGAGCAGCATTAAAGCCGGATTTTGGTAAGATCGTTAACTACAAATAATTTTTTGTATGATTTATCAGGCAGAAGTAATTCTGCCTGATTTTTTTGTGTGGAGGATTGAGCCAAAGCAAAGTTGCGTAGCATTTAAATTAAGGAGTTTTATTCTGTAAAAATATAAAAATAAAATACTATATTTTGCAATAAAATGTATTGTTTTTTCTTGTATTTAAGATAAAATTATAGTAACTGAAGTTTTTTTGAGAATGACCTGTTATGATTTGTAAATGAAGTTAGAGGTATCTATGTCCCATTCTGGGTTTTTGATATGATATATCTTATGCACCCCTCTGTTTAGTGTTCTTTTTTAGGAGTTATATATTTGGTATACTTTTAGCAATCACTTGCGGAGTGGTTTTTTCGTTACTATTTGCGTTGATGGTTGTCAGCATTCAGATATTTTTTTGTTGTTTGTGGTGAAAGGAGAAGGGAAAAGTATGATTTACAAATGTACCAATTGTGATGCGGCATTGAAATACAATCCATCATTAAGATTGTTGGAATGTGATAATTGTTGCAGCGTGTTTAGAGTTGAGGATGTTACACCTTATGAAGAGGAAGGAGAGGTTGTGCAGACGTCACCTTCATCCACTGACGATTGGGATGAATGGGATAACACTGATGATAGTGATACGATGGAATGCAATATTTATTCTTGTACGGCATGTGGGGCTGAATTGGCGGTAAATGGTGTGGAAGCATCTACTTTTTGTGCATATTGCGGTCAGCCTACCATTGTGTTTAATCGTGTATCGAAGGAAAAAAGACCAAAATATATTATTCCGTTTCAATTCGAAAAGGAACAGGCAATCGAAGCTATTAGAGAAAAGTTAAATAAAGGATTTTTTGTGCCGAAAGACATTAAGAATTTCGAAGTGGAACGAGTAAGAGGTATCTATGTACCTTTTTGGAAGTTTGATTTGTATTATCATGATAAGCAGTATTTGCGTGGTACTGTCGGTTCGGGAAAACATAGAAAAACCAGATATTTTTATCGTGAAGCGGAAGCAGATTTTAAAGGAATTACTGCAGATGCATCCAGACAGCTTTCAGATGAATCTTCACAACGTTTAGAACCATTTGATTTAACCAGATTAAGGCCATTTGATGTAGGATACATGACCGGTTTTTATGCGGATACATATGATGTTGATCGGAATGAAACAGAGAAAATTGCTCTTAGCAGAGCGATGGAACTTTACAATACTGAAGTAAAGAAATCTGTTAGAGCTTCTAATATTTCTATTCTTTCAACTGCTCCTGAAACCAGAGTAAACAATGTGGAATATATTATGTTGCCGGTTTGGTTTATGACTTTCCGGTATTTGAACGAAGCTTATACCATTCTTGTTAATGGTCAGACCGGTAAAATTATTGGGGCTGTTCCTTATTTCAAACGTAAGGTGTTTGCGTTTATTATGTTGATTGGAACGATTCTTACTCCTGTTATTTCAGCGATTATGTATTTTCTTATTAATAGTGAATTTGCTGAGAATGGCGAAAACGCATTGGGCTTTTTGACTATGTCAGTTTTTATTGCAGGAATTATGGGACTTTTTGCGTGGGGCAATTTCCATAAGGTATCAAAGAGCATTAAGCTTACGAAAGCTACCACGATGAATGATTTTGTAAAGAACAGACAGGAGGTATAAGAAATATATGTTTGAAATTTTTATTATTATTCTTATTATTTCGATTTTGTCCGGAATTCTATTTAGTTTTTTGCTTGCATCTGTGATTGTGAGTGTTTGGTTATATAAGTCTAATGATAGCGGTAATTCGGTTGCCAGCTTTTCGGACTTTACCCAACAAACACCTTTGTATATGCTCGAAGCGAGAGATAGGGTGTCTCTTCCGCCTGGCGTTTCATCTGTTAGTGCTTTGCTGAATAAATTGAAGTAAAAAATCCGCGAGATTGATATTAATCTCGCGGATTTTTGTTGTCGAGCAACACCGCTCACGCACGGAGAATGTGCTATGCACATTCTTTATTACATTGATCTGTAATGTTGATAGTATCTTTTGAATAAGTCGGCTGTTTTTTTCATATATATTAATTTTGCTATCATCAGCACGATACATAAAATTGCCATAATTACGAAGAATATTGCGGATATTATTCCAAAAATTGGAATTAAAAAGATTAATACTAATGATACAATCAAGCCGATAATGAGGAGTGAAATGAAAAGGGAGAAGCGTTTGCCTAATGTTTCCCAGTTTCGAGAGAGATTTTTACTTAGGCCTGCTGTAAGTTCTGCGTAACCTTCAAACTCCTTTTTTAGGCAGATGAACATTAGAATCAAAAGTACAATTGCTGTTATAGTTGATAAAATAACAGTTATGTCACTTAAAAGTAAAAATATGATACTTAAGGCGATACTAATTAACCATAAAATAAAGATTTCTTTAAAGCAACTATTGTATTTTCCCATTTTACAAATGGCTACAATATATATGATACCGCTTATGCCGGAACAAAGAGAGAATATGCCCTGAAGTAAAATATTATTTTCGCCGATAAATGAACTTATGAGTGTAATCACAAATGAGATGACGGATGTGATAAATATTATGTTAATAAGTTCGGCTAAATTTTTGTATTTTCTAAGTGTGCCCGCGTCTATATATTCATCATCTGAATCTTTGCTTTGCAGGCGTCTGTTTGGGATGTTATCCCTAATTTGAAATAATTCGCAGTTAGCGACTCGTGTACAATTTTCACATGAGTTGCATCCTTCCGTCCGACAACAGGCGGCTATTGTACAGTCGCCATCGTTTTTTTGCCCCGGACCTTTTTTACATCCGGAACAATTTAATTGTTCTTTTGTTTCACATGCTTCACAACTTTTTCCACAATAAGAATCGTGCATTTGTTTTCCTTTTTACACGTTGATACGTGTCCCTTTCTTTGTAAAAATTTTATAAATAACGATTCAGAAATGATTGATTTAATTCTGAATCATTATGATTATTTTACGTAAGAGTTTAAAAGGGTTCAATTGTATAATGTACAAAATAGAACTTGTAAAAATGGTATTTTCTGCGTAATAGTGGGAGCTTGTTTATTTACGCAGATAAACAAAGATTATGAAAAACAAAAATAAATTGCGGAATGCTTCCTGCTAAAACAAACAAATGCCAAATAAAATGCATGTATTTCGGGTGCTTCGCTTTAAAAAAAATTAATCCTGTTGTATAAAAAATTCCACCTAACAGAATAAGAATCCATCCATATAAAGGAATGATTTGGAATACTTTAAATCCACCAAGTACAATGGACCATCCCATAATGAGATAAAGTGCAAGTGAGAGTTTGCTCCATTTCTTCATGTTAACGGCATTTAAAGGAATACCTATTGCGGCGCAAAGCAGATTGATTCCGAGAATGGACCAACCCGGAACTCCGCCGATGATACTTAGGCAAATCGGGGTATAGGTTCCGACAATCAATACAAAAATCATACAGTGATCAAGAATTTGAAACACTTTTTTTCCTTTGTTTAAGCCTAATGCATGATAAATGCAAGAGGTTAAGTACAACAGAATTAAAGCGGCTCCGTAAATTGATACCGCAGTTATTGTGATAGCCGGTTTATGGTTGATACATGCAAATACAATCATAAAAACAGTTGCAGCAATAGCAAATAAGGCACCGACGCCGTGAGAAATTGCATTTGAGATTTCTTCGCCTAAGGTTTGATTATTGAAATTTTTAGGAGTCATGGGTTCCCTTTCTTTCATATTTATTACATCTAGGTTGTATTGAAAATATTATCACGTAGTAACTAATACTACATTAACACTTTCTGTAAACTTTGTAAAGCGGTTTAAGGAAGTTTATATAAAGAATCTTTTATTTGAAATATAAATCTATGCTTGTATCGTCAGATAAAAAAGTGTATAATCGTAAACGTGTGAATGATAGAGGAATTAAGAAGTTTTATTCCTTTTTCGCGATAAATATAAAGTAGAATAGGAGCAAATGAATGAGTAAGAAAACAACTGTATTAATGATTCTTGACGGTTATGGCTTGAATGAAACTACCGAAGGAAACTGTGTTGCTGCTGCAAAGACACCTGTTATGGATGCTTTGATGAAAGAATGTCCTTTTGTTAAAGGTAATGCAAGCGGTATGGCAGTGGGGCTTCCGGAAGGTCAGATGGGTAATTCAGAGGTTGGTCACTTAAATATGGGTGCCGGTCGTATTGTATATCAGGAACTTACAAGAATTACCAAGGAAATTCAGGATGGTACATTTTTCGAAAATCCTGCATTGATAAAAGCAGTTGAAAATTGTAAAAAGAATGATTCCGCACTTCATATGTTCGGACTTTTATCTGATGGCGGTGTACACAGCCATAATACACATCTTTACGGCTTGCTTGAACTTGCAAAGAAGAATGATTTAAAGAAAGTATATGTACATGCCTTCCTTGACGGTCGTGATACACCTCCTGCAAGCGGTAAAGACTATATTGAACAGTTAGAAGCAGAGATGGCTCGCATTGGTGTTGGTGAAATCGCTGTTATCAGTGGACGTTACTATGCAATGGACCGTGATAACAACTATGACAGAGTTGAGCAGGCTTATCTTGCTTTAACAGAAGGTAAGGGACTTGAAGCTGACAGTGCAGTTGCTGCAATCCAAGAGTCTTACGACAGAGAAGAAACTGACGAGTTTGTTAAGCCGACCGTTGTTAAGAAGAATGGCGCTCCTGTAGCAACGATTCAGGATAAGGATAGTGTTGTATTCTTCAACTTCCGTCCGGACCGTGCTAGAGAAATTACAAGAGCTTTCTGTGATGATGATTTCAAAGGCTTTAACAGAGCAAAACGTCTTGACCTTTGCTTTGTTTGCTTTTCTGATTATGACCCTACCATTCCGAATAAAGACGTTGCATTCCATAAAATCAGCGTAACCAATACTTTTGGCGAATGGCTTGCTGCAAACAATATGACACAGGCACGTATTGCAGAAACTGAGAAGTATGCACATGTTACATTCTTCTTTAACGGTGGTGTGGAAGAGCCGAACGAAGGTGAAACAAGAATTCTTGTGAATTCCCCGAAGGATGTTGCAACTTATGACTTAAAGCCTGAAATGAGCGCATATCAGGTGTGTGATAAGCTTACAGAAGCAATCAGAAGCGGTGAATACGATGTGATTATCATTAACTTTGCAAATCCTGATATGGTTGGTCATACCGGTGTTGTTGATGCTGCAACAAAGGCAGTTGAAGCTGTGGATGAGTGTGTTGGTAAGGCTGTTGAAGCAATTAAGGAAGTTGGCGGCAGTATGTTTATCTGTGCTGACCATGGTAATGCAGAACAGCTGGTAGACTACGAGACAGGTGAACCGTTTACTGCACATACAACAAACCCTGTACCTTTCATTCTTGTGAATTATAAAGAAGGTGTGACGCTTCGTGAAGGTGGTTGCCTTGCCGATATCGTTCCCACATTGATTGAAATGATGGGTAAGGAACAGCCTGCTGAAATGACAGGTAAATCATTACTTGTAAAATAATTTTCGTTAAAAATATTTATTTTAAAAACTTTATATGATATGATGTTTAAGGTTGTGTATTAGGCGTGCACAACCTTAAATTTTTGTAAAAGGTGAAGGAGAATCCGACCGTCATTTCCTATCAGGAACCGAGGAAAGAGACCGAAACCTATGAGTTTACCTACGCCAAGGACGGCCTCTTAACAAAGACCGTGGCACCGGATAAATCGTATAAGGAAATCAGCTATGATTCCTTAAGAAGACCGGCAAAGTATATATTTACACCAAAGAGCGGTGTTTCGGGAAGTAAAAAGCTGTATTCTTCCATGACATATCTTGGTGATACCATTACCACGGCAGACGGTAAAAGTAAAAAGGTTACATCAACACTGGTACAGAAATACGTAAATCAGTTCGGTTCCACCGGAGCAACCGTTTCAAGCTTTGAATACGGTTATGATGACTGGAATAACATCGTAAAGATAACAGATACCGCTGCTAAAGCAGACGGCAAATCGGAAAGTGTCAGAACGTACGCATACAACGATTACGGTGAGGTTACGAAAGTCGTTAAATCATACGGAAACGGTCAGAAGAATACCTACACCTATACCTATGATGTGTGCGGACAACCCATTAACTATATGGGGGCAACCTGTAAGTGGGATGTATACGGAAATCTTGTTTCCTACAGCAAGGGAAATGATAAAATAACCTATACGTATACCTCTGACGGCAGACGAAGAAGTAAAACAGTAAATGGTGTTACAACCACCTACTGTTATCATAACGGCCTTCTGTTATCCGAAACCACGGGAGACGAAACACTTCGTTATTATTATGATAATACCGGTGCGGTTCTTTCCATTGGTTACATTAAGGGAAGTGCGGCAGAAAATAAGTACTTCTTTACACGAAATGCACAGAATGATATAGTTTCTGTATACCGAAGCAGTGACTCGAAGCTAATCGGAACCTACGAGTATGATCTCTGGGGGAAACCAATCAGTATCAAAGAAGCAACCCAGGGTATCGATACAGACGGAATCTTAACAAAGAACCCTCTTCGTTACCGCAGTTACAGATACGATGCGGAAACGGGATTCTATCACTTAAAGAGCAGATATTATGACCCGAACATCAGACGATTCATCAGTGCGGATACGGTGGCAGTATTAACCGTAGAAACAACATCTCCGGGCTTTAAGAACCTGTTTGCCTACTGTGAAAATAATCCTATTATCATGGAGGACAGCACGGGACAGGCAGGAGTTGTTATTTTCGGAGTATTTGTTTGAGTAGATGTTATCTTTGACTGGGGAGGACTTACAATCAGCGTCATTGATTTAGCCCATAATCTAAAAGATCCGTTAGCATATGCAGAATTGATATATTTTTCCTGGGATGTTATACAGGTGAAGCTGTCAATCTGGTTAAATATTCTGTGCGTCATGGTTCCGACATTGTAGTGTGGTTTGCAAGGAAGTTTGGCGATGATGTTGCTGCGATGGCTGTAAAGCATAGTGATGAGGTACTCAAGGGTGGAACAAAGATTGCCGATTTATCAAAAACAGCATTAAAGCATCCATTAAATCGACATACACCAACCAGAGTAGCCCAACAGTTTAAACATATGGATAAAGTTTCAATTAATAAGTATTTGGATGAAGTCTCTTTTTTTAATAAGTCATGGACGGAAGAACAGATTACAGAAGCATTAAATTATGGATATAAAGAGGCACTTTCTAAAGGAGTAGTGAATGGAGAATATAGTTTCAAATATTTAGGTGATAATGTTACGATATATGTAGAAGAAGGTGTCTTTAAATCAGGATATGGTGACTATATTTATTCATATGAAGAAATAATGAGTTCGTTATTCAATTAATACTATGGATTTGCAAGAAAGAGGTTTTAATATGATTAAAATGAATTGGATTATTACAGATGACCTATCAAGAATAAGTATAAAAGAATTTGAGAATGAATGGAATGGTATTATATCTGGATATTTCGAATTAAATATTAATCAAAGTAAAGAAGGGTTTTGTCCACAAAGGGATTTACAGAAAGGCGAGGAAGGAAATGAGGATGTTTTATTTTGGTTAAGTCATTTAAAAGAAGCTATTAGTAATCTAAAAGAAGGCAAAGATTATGAAATGATTCTTTTGACTATGAATAGATATAAGATTTATATGAAATATGATGATAGTGTTAATTTTTATTTTATTAATAGAAATAGCAATATTGTTAAATGGCATGAAAAAATTTCAATGCAAGAATTTGAAATTGAATTAAGCAAAAATATAAATGCGTTCTATCAAGTGTTAAAGGAGAACAACATAGAATTATTAGAATCAAAATGGATAATGAGGCTAAGAGAATAATAACAGAGAGGTAGTTCTTGTTTTGTTGTAGAAGAAAAAATAACAATGAAATATTCCTATTGAAAGTACTGTTAGGAAAGGTAATTATGTACATTTTGATTTGACTAATATGCAGGATGTGGATGGAATATTGAATGGAACAAGTCCGTATATTAATTCAATCACGTCAGGTGAGCTGATATACATCCGCAATAATTGGGATAGATTATCTCAAAATGTAAAATTTTATTATAATGGAATGGAGGTGGCCCCGCCATGGATACAATAAGTTTAGATTCACATGGAAAGATTTTAGATTTAGTTATACATAAGAGAAGCTGGTGTGAGATATATTTACAAACAGAAGATGGTAAAATGGCTTTGGGTGGAAATAGTTTAGAATTGGTCATTACTAAATTGTTGTACTCATTTATGTTCGAAAAAGATAGATCTTATTTTAGTTATCAAAATATGGAGTTATTTACAGTTGTTAATTTAATGGGACCACATGCAGTAGTTGCAGCTAGAGAAATGGGTAATAATGAGATTGAATTTATGTTTCTCAGCAATAATGGAGAGATTATCCCTATGCTTACTCTTTCTGAAGAAAAGATGAAAGAGTGGATAAATATTATAGTTTGTTTTTTAGTAAAAAGTAGTTGTTTTAACAAGTAGTTTTTATTTTTACATTGTTTTCTAATATTTTCGTATGATATAATCAAAAATTTTCAGCGGTATTCTTGACTTATATAGTTTTGAAATACCGCTGATTTTATATCAATGAGTATGCACCCAATAACGGAAGTCTTCTGAAGCGTACCTACGCGGATGGGGCTTATACGACAACCATGTATGATGAATACGGAAGAGTAATGGAAAACGGATTAAATGACATTATCATTAATAAATATGTATACAATAATGACGGATATGTTGCAAGGCAGACAGACGTTCTTGGAAATGAAACAAGCACATTTGATTATAAAAGATTACGGTGAGGTAACGAAAGCCGTTGAATCATACGGAAACGATCTTTTGTTATCTGAAACCATCGGAGATGAAGTTCTTCGCTATTATTATGATAATACCGGAGCAGCTCTCTCCATCTGATGTATTAAGGGAAATAATTCGGAAAAGATGTGCTTCTTTACACGAAACGCACAGAATGATATAGTTTAAATATGCAGAAAAAATTTGGAACCAAAGGTTTTTTGGCACTCAGATTTTAAACTATTATAACTATAGGAGTATTACTTTAATGAATATTCAATTCCTTTCGAAAGAGCGCTTATTTAAGATTGACACCATCCACTGTAGTTACGTAATGGCAATTGCGGATAAAGAAGGGTTCCTGGGGCATGTATATTATGGTCCCGGGATTCATGATGATGATATTTCATATTTTACAAGAGTGAGTGAGTATCCGTTTTCTCCGGAGAAACTTGCACGTGAAAGATGTGCTTTTTTGGATACTTTTATGCATGAAGCACCGGGAAATCAGAACGGGGATTTCAGGGAAAGCAGTATTGTGATAACGGATGAAGAGAATCATGAAGAAGTTTCGTTGTTTTACAAAGAACATAAGATTTATGCCGGAAAACCGGCATTAAAAGGACTTCCTGCAACTTTTTCCTCTGATAAAAAGAGCGGAACCAATGATTGTATGACACTTGAAATTACCATGAATGATCCCATTCTGGAACTGGATGTGATTTATGTATACAGTATTTTTGCGGATTCCGATGCGATTATGAAGAGTGTTCGTGTTATAAACAGAGGGTCTAAAAAGTTAATTTTGAATAAAATTATGTCTGTTACTTTTGATATGCCGGACAAAGATTATCAGATGCTTACGCTTCACGGTTCCTGGGCAAGGGAGAGAAGAATGGAATACCGTACCATTGGACACGGCAAACAGTCTGTTGGTTCGATTTGCGGTAAAAGCTCTGCCGCGGAGCATCCGTTTATCGGTATTACTTCCCCCAATATCACGCAGACGGAAGGTGAGATTTACGGATTTCACTTCGTATATTCCGGCAATTTCCTCGCACAGGTTGAAAAAAACCAGCAGGACCACTTGCGTGTGGCAGTCGGAATACATCCCGAGAATTTCTCTTTTGTATTAAATCCTTCGGATGAATTTATTGCGCCGGAAGTTGTTATGGTGTATTCTGCAAGCGGATTGCGTTCAATGACACATATATTGCATGATTTATACAGAACACATTTAATCCGTAGCCCATTCAAAGATTGTAAGAGACCGGTTTTAATTAACAATTGGGAAGCTACTTATTTTGATTTCAATACGGATAAACTTCTATCCATTGCCAAAGAAGCAAAGAACGCAGGCATTGAAATGCTTGTCATGGATGATGGGTGGTTTGGCAAACGAAATGATGACAATACTTCTCTCGGAGACTGGTTTGTCAACGAAGAAAAACTTCCGGGAGGGTTATCGTATCTTTCCGAGAAGCTTGATGAGATGGGAATGAAGTTCGGTATCTGGTTTGAACCGGAGATGGTTTGCAAGGAATCGGAATTATACAGGAATCATCCTGGCTGGATGATTCATATTCCCGGTCGTGAACCTGCACCTTCCAGAAATCAGTATGTACTTGACATGAGTAATCCTGCGGTGGTTGATTATGTGTATGAAATGGTTGCAGATATTCTTCGTAATGCAAAGATTTCTTATGTGAAATGGGATATGAATCGTTCTCTTACGGATTTGGGTAGTACTTATCTTTCCAGGGAATCTCAGGGAGAATTAACACACCGTTATATGCTTGGTGTATATGAGTTACAGGAACGTTTGATTACAGAATTCCCCGAACTTTTACTGGAGAACTGCTCAAGTGGTGGTGCTCGTTTTGACCCGGGAATGTTATATTACAGCCCTCAGATTTGGTGCTCTGATGATACCGATGCGATAGAACGGCTTGCGATTCAGGAAGGAACGGCACTTTTGTTTCCGTTATCAACGATGGGGGCACATGTATCTGATTGTCCGAATCATGTGCTTGGAAGAACGGTTCCTTTTGCGACCAGAGGACACGTGGCGTTGGCCGGTACCTTTGGCTATGAACTTGATGTAACTAAAATTACTAAAAAAGAATACGACTTGATTCCGAAACAGATTGCGCAGTATCATAAATATAACGAACTGATTGTTTCCGGTGACTATTATCGTGTGGCTTCCTACAGAGAAAATCATTTATTTGATTTCTACGGAGTTGTTTCAAAAGAGAAAGACAAAGCGCTTTATACATATGTCCAGGTTTTAAACAGACCGAATTATAAAAGTCGCATGTTGCAGATCCCGGGATTAGATGTGAATACAAAATATCAGGTTCGAATTGTTGATTGGGAAACCGGAAATGAGATTCCGACATTTGTATTACATGGCGATACGTTGAAGAATGCCGGCATTACATTAGAAGCTGCAAAAGGAGATTTTGTTTCCTGTCTTATTGAGATTACAAAGGCATAGCAGAAAGGGATGATTATGAAAAAAGTAATCAAATTAACAAATATGGATTTCCCGGATCCTGATGTCATCCGTGTCGGAGATACTTATTATATGATCAGCACAACGATGCATTTCTGTCCGGGCGCACAAATTCTATCGTCTAAAGATTTGGTGCACTGGCAGCATTCATCCTATGTCTATGACATTCCGGAAGTTACACCGGCCAGATGTCTTGAGAATTCTTCTCATATTTATGGAAAAGGTATGTGGGCTGCTTCGCTTCGTTTTTATAATGGCACATTTTATGTATGCTTTGTCGCAAATGATACCCATAAGACGTACCTTTACAGAAGTAATTCCATACAGGGACCATGGAAAATGAATGAAATAGAAGGCTTCTATCATGACTGTTCCCTTTTGTTCGATGACGGACGCGTGTTCATTGTTTACGGAAATACGCAGATATACATAACAGAATTAAATGATTCACTTACCGGTCCGAAAAAAGGCGGTTTAAACAAAATGATCATTGAAGATGGTGGAGATATCAGGCTGGGTTACGAAGGCGCACACCTTTATAAAATGAACGGAAAATATTATCTTTTCCTGATTCATTGGCCAAATACCGGTGAGGCAAGACGTACGGAAAGCTGTTTTGTTGCTGATTCTCTTGAGGGAGAATGGGTTGGTAAGGATATTTATGACTGGGACGGCGGTTTTCGTCATTCCGGTGTTGCACAAGGCGGCATTGTTGATACTCCGGAGGGTGATTATTATGCAATCATGTTTCAGGATAGCGGAGCAGTAGGACGTATTCCTGTACTGGTTCCGATGGAGTTTGTTGATGGTTGGCCCTGTTTGTGTACGACTCCTGAAGAAGAATATGGAAGCGTAATTCATCAAAAAAATGGCGAGGAACTTTATTGTTCCGGCTTTTCTTCCTTAGATAATCGCGAATTGCTGCATCCTCTATGGCAATGGAATCATATTCCGGATCCACAGCTGTATAAATTAAAAGAGGACAAATTGACCATACAGACCGGCAAAACGGTGAAGGCACTAACGGCTGCCCGAAATATTTTAACACAACGCATGATTTATCCCGGGTGTGCGGCAGAAGTAACAGTAAATGCGCAAATGCTTCAGAATGGTGATTTGGCCGGAATTTGTGCATTGGAAGGGAGCTTTGGGCTTATTGCAATTACCAAACGTAAGGATCGATACTACCTTGTGATGCGTAAAAGAGCAGATAACGGCGAAGTGTGGGGCTATGAAGACCAGGAAGCGGCAGATGAACTTTGCGAAGAGATTTGCTATGATGGTGATACGGTTACATTTCGTTTAGAAGCCTCTTTTGAAGAGAACGATGAAGCTTTATTTTATTATAAAAAGGACTCTGAATGGAGGATGCTTGGATGCAGACATAATCTGATTTTCAGACTGGATCATTTTACCGGATGCCGATTCGGATTGTTTAGTTACGCTACAAAGGAATGCGGTGGCTCGGCAGAATTCAGCAATTTCCGATATGAATGCAGTTATGAAAAGAAACAATAATGTAAAAACACTTGCAAAACAAGTATTCTTATGATAATATAAAAAAGCTGATGTATTTTTATTGATTTGAATAGGAGTTGTTAAGAATGGAAATCGTAAAGATTATTATTACAATTGTTTTTATTATAATTTGTGTTGCTCTTGCAGCGTTAGTGTTAATGCAGGAAGGTAAATCCGCCGGACTTGGTAGTATCGCAGGTGCGGCAGAGACCTACTGGGGTAAGAATAAAGGACGTTCCATGGAAGGTATGCTGATTAAACTGACTACAGTTATTTCGATTCTTTTTATGGTACTTGCTCTTGTTTTAAACTTATCCTTCTTCTAAGATGAAAGACATGAAAACACTCTTGCAAAAGAGTGTTTTTTCGTTCACGGGAAAATCGCCAGAAAGGAATATATGAAAAAGAATAAAAAGAAGAAAAAACCAACATATATAACCGGTGTTTTTTCGGCTTCAAACGGAGAATTCGGCTTTGTTGATTCGGATGAATTTAGTGAATCTGTTTTCATTCCCGGTAAATATTTAAACGGTGCCATGCATTCGGATACTGTAATGGTAGAAGTTACCGTGGAACATGCAGTAAAAGGTAAAAAGCCGGAAGGTGTAATTGTCAAAATTATAGAGCGCGGAATAAAGCGTGTTGTCGGAACTTATGAAAAGTCTAAGCACTTTGGTTTTGTGATTCCGGATAATCAAAAAATCGGAGAAGATATTTTTATCGCAAAAGAAAATGCCAAAGGTGCAATGGATGGACATAAGGTTGTGGCAGAGATTATTGAATATCCGCATAAAAGAAGAAGCGCGGAAGGAAGAATTGTTGAGATTCTCGGACATTTATCAGATCCCGGTGTAGATGTACTTTCCATCGTGGAAGGTCTTGAAATTCCTTCGGAATTTCCTCCTAAGGTTTTATCCCAGGCGGAACGGATTCCGGATGAGATATCATCGGCAGATTGTGAAGGACGACTGGATTTGCGTGATGTATGTATGGTAACAATTGACGGAGAAGATGCGAAGGATTTGGATGATGCTGTAAGTATTTCGTTTAAAGACGGTATCTATGAGCTTGGTGTTCATATTGCTGATGTAACCAATTATGTACAGCAAAATTCCGCTCTTGATAAAGAAGCGCTTAAACGAGGAACCAGTGTATATCTCGCAGACAGAGTAATTCCGATGCTTCCGCATCGCCTTTGTAACGGAATCTGTTCATTAAATGAAGGTGTCGACAGACTTGCACTTAGCTGTTTGATGCAGATTGATGAAAATGGCGATATCATAGGGCATAAACTTGCCGAAACGGTTATTTGTGTTAATAAAAGAATGTCGTATACAAATGTAAGCGCAATTCTGAACCATACGGATGTCACTGTGACGGAAGAATATAAGGAATATATTCCTATGTTTGAGAGCATGGAACAATTATCGTCAATTCTGCGAAAAAAACGTTTCTCACGCGGTGCTATTGATTTCGATTTGCCGGAGACAAAAATTATTGTAGATAAAAATGGGATGCCGATTGACATCAAGCCATATGAAAGAAATGTTGCGACGATGCTGATTGAAGATTTTATGCTTGCAGCAAATGAAACGGTTGCGTCACATTTTTTCTGGCAGGAGATACCGTTTGTTTATCGTGTTCATGATGCGCCGGATGCTGATAAAATAGAACAATTATCCATACTAATCAGAAATTTCGGCTATTCATTCAAGGCTTCTAAAGAGAATATCCATCCCAAGGAGATTCAAAAACTGCTTGCCGGAATCGAAGGAACACAAGAGGAAGCCATGATAACCAGATTGACGCTTCGCTCAATGAAGCAGGCACAGTATCATATGGAATGCAGTGGACATTTCGGTCTGGCATGTAAAGAATATTGTCATTTTACTTCTCCGATTCGACGTTATCCGGATTTACAAATTCATCGTATTATTAAAGATGAAATCAGAGGAAGATTGAATGCCGATAAACAATTACAGTATGCGAACAGGCTGCCTAATGTCGCATCACAATCTTCACGCACGGAACGTCGTGCGACTGAAGCGGAACGAGAAGTAAATAAGTTAAAAAAGGCACAATACATGAAACAGTTTATCGGAGAATCCTTTGAAGGCATTATTTCCGGAATCACTTCGTGGGGGATTTATGTCGAGTTGCCTAACACCGTAGAAGGAATGATTCGCGTCAATTTACTTACCGATGATTTCTATGCCTATCATGAAAAAGAACATGAATTAGTAGGAATTCAATTTGGTAAAACTTTTAAGTTGGGCCAGAAGGTGAAAGTGCTTGTGCATGATACGGATGAAGTTTTACGAACCATTGATTTTATTTTAGAAGAGGATTATGATGAAAATGAATCGTAATCTTTCTGTATGGAGGCTTTGACATATGGCAAAAGAAGCTATGAAACCGGTCGCCAATAATAAAAAGGCGTACCATGATTATTTTATAGAAGAGAAGTATGAAGCCGGGCTTGTGTTGCACGGCACTGAGGTGAAATCCCTACGTCTTGGTAAATGCAGCATCAAAGAATCTTTTATCAGAATTGAAAACGGTGAAATGTTTATTTACGGAATGCATATCAGTCCGTATGAAAAAGGTAATATCTTTAATAAGGACCCGTTGCGTGTACGTAAACTTTTGCTCCATAAGCGAGAGATTATGAAATTACTTGGTAAAATAAAAGAAAAGGGATACACAATTGTTCCGCTTCAGGTATATTTTTCAAACGGACGGGCTAAAATTGAAATAGGACTTGCTCGTGGTAAAAAACTTTATGACAAGCGCGAAGACATAGCGAAGAAGGACCAGAGACGAGAGGCAGAAAAAGATTTTAAAATTAAAAATCTATAATATTAATTCTATTTTTGCCGATAAAAGAATTGAAAATCAAGTTGATATGAGCACTTGTTTTTCCTCTTGTTTTATCATATAATATTTATGTAAGAATTGTTTGCTATGACGTCACTGCAGTAATGTGGAGATTGTCAGAAGCACATTCCTTGCACTACACAAGGGGTAGTCAAGGTTTCGACAGGGGTACTGCAGCTGGAGAAGCTATCCGCAGGTGATGCGTCAAATCACAACCTAAATATAAACGCTGATAATAAATTAGCTTTAGCAGCCTAATTGCTGCTTGTCCTTCCTGTTACACCTGCATAACGGGGTAAGGGCATCATTAATTGCAGGAAACGACCGTCGCTAAGCTTTGCGCGCCGGGGCGTATCATGAAGCTACTAATACACAGAGGGTGATGATTCCCGCTGTGTGGAGGGAATGATAAAGAATCATCTATGATAGTAGAAGGACAGGGAATTTATCTTTGGACACGGGTTCGACTCCCGTCTACTCCATTCCGGAGTTATCCGAACTCTTTGAGTTCGGATTTTTTCGATTTATAGGAATGTTTATTTCGTTAATCATCGGAGGGATTTCGAATGAAGAAAAATCAAGTTGGAGATTACTTGTTTCAGAATAGTGAAGATGCTTTGCTGGCTGAAAAAGAAGCGGAAAAAGTGATGCGTCTTGAAGAAAAAATGAAAGATGCAGATATTGAACTGTTGTATCGTCTTTATAATAAGAGTCTTGAAAAGCACACCTTCAAAACTCCTGTAGGTTATGATTTCATGAAAAGACTTAAATATATACTTGAATCAAATAATGAAACTCCGGGAGAAGTGTTGCCTGTTGTATTAGAGCAAAATTTTTTTTCTAAAGAACAACCTGTTGTTGAAGAAAAAGAGAAGGACACCGGAAGCCATCAGGAGAAAAGTCCTCTCTTTATCTGGTCTCTTGTTACAAATATTGTGTTGCTTATTCTTGTAATTGTAATGTTTTGGATTGTGTCTACAGGAGATAATCCAAACGTTATTAATTATGAGAATGCAGTTATCAACAAGTATGCAGAATGGGAACAGGAATTGTCAGAGCGGGAAAGTTTGCTGAGAGAGGCAGGATATTAGATCTGTTTTCACATTTTTATCACGATTTATGATTATACTGTATGACATATTTAAATTTTTATGAAGTGAGGTCTTTTAAATGAATAAATTAAAGATTTTAGTGGTTGATGATGAAAAACGTATGCGTATTCTTGTAAAAGATTTTTTGCTCAAAGCTGATTTTGAAGTAATTGAAGCTTCAAATGGAGGAGAAGCGCTTGATCGTTTTTATGAAGATAAAGACATTGCACTGATTATTTTGGATGTCATGATGCCTGTCATTAATGGATGGGATGTATGTCGTGAAATCAGAGAATCTTCCAAGGTCCCTATTATAATGCTTACGGCCTGCGGAGAAGAAAGAGATGAACTGCTTGGATTTCAGTTAGGCGTTGATGAATATATTTCAAAGCCGTTCAGTCCTAAAATTCTTGTCGCAAGAATTGAGGCGATTCTTCGAAGAACAAGTAAGCTTCCGGGGGAAGATGTGCTGGTTGCGGGAGGCATTGAAATTGATAAGTCGGCACATGAAGTACGTATCGATGGCGAATTGATCGAATTGAGTTATAAAGAATTCGAATTATTAACATATTTTGTTGAAAATAAGGGAATTGCCTTGTCGCGTGAAAAAATACTGAATAATGTATGGAATTACGATTATTTCGGCGATGCAAGAACCATTGATACGCATGTCAAAAAGCTTCGTTCCAAGCTTGGCCAAAAAGGTGAACTGATTAAAACCATTTGGGCGATGGGGTACAAATTTGAAGCATAGATTAGCGGAAACGGAGATTTGAATTGAAAAAATCAATTACAATACAGTTTTCTTTCATTTTCATATCGATTTTAGCGGGAACCATTCTATTGTGTCTGACTGCTAATGTGTTTTTTTTGAAAGACTTTTATATGGCAACGTTACGCAGCAGTTTTATTGATGCATACAATGATGTCAATAACAGTTTCGCCGATACAAAGTATGTTTCGGAATTGACGTTGTATGAGATTGCAGAAATAAGCAGACGTTATGATGTTGAAATATTGATTGTTGATTCTGCAGCCACCGTGGTTCTTTCTGCCGGAATGGAAAGTGAAGATGAACGTGAACAGCTGTTGAATGTTATTCTTTCACAAAATGATACGTTGTTGTCTAATACAAAGTCTAAATATTATTTCCTTCATACGCAGGATGTTCGTGCAAACCAATCATATATGGAGATGCTTGGCGTGCTTGATAATGATTATCGATTTTATTTTAGGGCTCCGCTTGAAAATATTGAAAATCATGTTGCGGTGGCAAATCGGTTTTTGATTCAGGTGTCCGGTGTCGCAATTATCATTGGTGTTCTCGTAATTGTATATATGACAAGAAGGGTAACAACGCCGATTAAACAGCTGGCTCATATTTCAAACAGAATGGCAAATCTTGATTTCAGTGCGCATTATGAATCGTCCGGGGATAATGAAGTAGATATGCTCGGCAGACATATGAATGTTATGTCCAATAAGCTCGAAAATACGATTTCCAAGCTGAAAACTGCCAATGTTGAGCTTCAAAAAGACATTGAAAGAAAAAATAAAAACGAAGAATTGCGAAAAGAATTTCTGACAAATATCTCACATGAATTAAAAACGCCGATTGCGTTGATTCAGGGATATGCAGAAGGCTTAAAAGACGGAATTCAGGACGATCCCGAGAGTAGAAATTTCTATTGTGATGTAATTATTGACGAAGCAAACCGTATGAATAATATGGTTCGTAATCTTATGAATTTAAGTGAGATTGAAGCCGGTAAAAACACGGCGAAACTCGAACGCGTAAATTTGACGGATCTGGTAGAAAATATTCTTCGTTCTCTGGAACTTACGTTTGAACAGAAGGAAATCAAGTTGATTGTGCAATACGAAAAAGATACTTATGTCTGGGCAGATGCATTCCAGATAGAAGAAGTGGTTCGTAACTATATTACAAATGCGATAAATCATATCGGAGGCGACAGGATTCTTTCAATTACATTTACGAAATTGGAGAAGAGAATCCGTGTTAATGTGTTCAATAGCGGACAACCGATTCCTGAAGAAAGCATTCCTTTGATTTGGGATAAATTCTATAAAGTTGATAAAGCAAGAACCCGTGAATACGGCGGCAGCGGCGTTGGCTTATCCATTGTTAAGGCGATTATGGAATCTATGGATTGTAAGTATGGCGTTCATAATCATGATAATGGTGTTTCTTTCTATTTTGAGGTGGAATCCATCAAAGAATGATTGACCTTTTGGTGGCGAATTGTTATGATGAAAAATAGAAGAAAACTTCATTTTCTTGTAACAGAAAGAGAGGCGAAAAATGAAAAAACAACATGTTGTAATTGCTCTTTTTTGTTTAGTTGTAATGATGTTTAGTGCATGTTATTCTGCAATACCTGATATGACTGCCGAGGAAGAGGCGCGTATTACACAATATATGGCAAATCTTTTACTTGAGTATGATACCAATTATCAATCGGCCTATTTGAAAGCAGATGAGAAAGCTGCCGCTTTGGCGAAAGAAGAGGCTGTTCGTCAAAAAGCTGAACAGATTCGTAAAGAAGAGGAAATGATTCGTAAAGAGAAAGAAGAAGCAAACAAACCGGATGACATCGAAGTGTCAGAAGGCAATGCAAATGCGGATGGTGATTTAGAATCTTTCAATGAATATCTTGGTTTTGATAAAATCGATATCAGTTATCTTGGTAAAACTTTCTGCATGAGATATCCGGAATCCGAAGAGATTGTTTCTTTTGCAATGACACCGTCAGAAGGAAATGAATTTGTTATACTTAATTTTGAACTGAACAACACATCCGGTGCTGATTATTTTATTGATATGATGGACGAGGGCAATTATTTCGTTCTTCGATTCAATGAAACAGAACAGAAAAGAGCTCTTACAACTTTGTTAGAAGAGGATTTATCTATCTATTCTGATACGTTGTCGCCGGGAGATAAACGAAAAGTTGTTCTTGTATTTGAAAAACCGCTTGATTTAGAATTAGATTCTCCTGAACTTGAGGTGCGTTCTCTTGCCAGGGATATTTATAAAAAAATACCTTTAGATTAATTTAAAATGCATTTAGAAGGGAGCCGTTATGGAAGAAAGAAGAAAGTACAAACGAATTGAATTAGATGCTAAACTTATGGTTAAACGTCTTGATGATGGTAATAATGAAGAAGTCATTATTGAAGTCTTTGATATTTCTAAAGGAGGTATTGGCTTTTTCTGCAAGCGTCCGTTACAGATAGGATCTGTTTATGAGGCTTACCTCACACTTTGGACGAAGGAAGTGATTCATGCATTTGTGGAAATCATTCGAATCAATAAGACAGAGAATTCCTTTTCTTATGGCGGTACATTTATCGGCATGCCGGAAATGGATCAGAAACGTATCGAGATTTACGAAACAGTTCAATCTGAATTGGGAGAATAATATTTTCCATAATTGTTCTAAATTTTCAAAAGTTTTTGTTTAATTTGCCACAAAAGCATTGAAAAATCTGAAAAAAATTGGTAAAATAAACAAGTGGAACAATAAAAGGGGTTACAACCAATGAATTGCGTGTTCCATAATTTGAAAATTTGGAGGAAACAATATGAACATTTACACAACAGACAAAATACGTAACGTTGTTTTGCTTGGTCACGGTGGTTGTGGTAAGACCAGTTTGGCGGAAGCAATGGCGTATCTTGCAGGATTGACCTCACGAATGGGAAAAGTAACGGATGGTAACACCGTTAGTGATTATGGCAAAGAAGAAATTAAAAGAGGTATTTCAATTTCGACATCCATTATTTCTATGGAATGGAATGATGTGAAGTTTAACATTATGGATACACCGGGATTTTTCGACTTTGTTGGTGAAGTTGAAGAAGCTTGTTCTGCGGCAGATGCAGCGATTATCGTTGTTTCCGGTAAGGCCGGTATTGAAGTCGGAACCGAACGCGCATGGGATTTATGTGAGAAGTATAAATTGCCGCGTATGTTTTTTGTTACGGAAATGGATATCGATAATGCTTCATATCGTCAGGTTGTAGAAGATTTAACCGAAAAGTATGGCAAAAAGATTGCTCCGTTCCATTTGCCGATTCGCGAAAATGAAAAGTTTGTCGGCTATGTAAATGTTATTGCTGAGCAAGGCTATCGCTGGGAAGGTAAGGAAGTTGTAGAATGCGATATTCCTGATGCTAATAAAGAGTATCTTGATAATTATCGTGAAACGTTAATGGAGGCAATTGCCGAAACCAGTGAAGATTTAATGGAGCGTTATTTTGCAGGAGAAACATTCTCTGAGAATGAAATCCGTGCTGCACTTCGTGTTTCTGTAAATGATTGCAGTATCGTTCCTATATCCATGGGTTCAAATGTTCTTTGTCAGGGTATTTATACTTTGATGGATGATATTATGAAATACATGCCTTCACCTGACAACGAAACTGTTGCCGGCATTGATTTGAAGACGAATGAAGTATTTGAAGCTAATTATGATTTCTCCAAAACGAAATCTGCATATATTTTCAAAACGCTTGTTGATCCGTTTATCGGAAAGTATTCTATGATTAAGGTAATGTCAGGTGTACTTAAAACCGATGATTTGATGTACAACGATGAGAAAGACGTCGAGGAAAAGATTGGCAAGATTTACGTAATGCAGGGTAATAAACCGATTGAAGTTAACGAATTACATGCAGGTGATATTGGTGCCTTGGCTAAGATTACGGCAGCAAGAACCGGTAATACACTTTCAACGAAATCACATATTATTCGTTATGGAAAGGCAGAGCTTCCTGTTCCGTATACATACAAACGTTATCATGCAGTAAATAAGGGAGATGTTGATAAGATTGCACAGTCTTTACAGAAAATGATGCATGAAGATCAGACATTAAAAGCTGTAAATGATGCTGAGAATAAACAGATGCTTCTTTATGGAATGGGTGATTTACACCTTGATGTAGTGGTTAGTCGTTTGCTAAACGAATATAAAGTTGGCATCGAGTTGACTAAGCCGAAAATTGCGTTCCGCGAAACAATTAAGAAAAAATCCGATGTTGAATATAAGTATAAGAAACAGTCCGGCGGACATGGTCAGTATGGTCATGTAAAGATGCGTTTTGAATCATCAGGAGATATGGAATCGCCGTATGTATTTGAAGAATGCGTTGTTGGTGGTGCTGTCCCCAAAAACTTCTTCCCTGCTGTTGAAAAGGGCTTGCAGGAAGCAGTGCTTCGTGGACCTATGGCTGCATATCCGGTTGTTGGTGTAAAGGCTACATTATATGATGGTTCTTATCATCCCGTAGATTCCTCTGAAATGGCATTTAAGATGGCTGCAAGTCAGGCATTTAAAAAAGGATTTATGGAAGCAGGACCGATTCTCCTTGAACCGATTGCTTCTTTGAAGGTTACTGTACCTGATAAGTATACCGGCGATGTTATGGGAGATTTGAATAAGCGTAGAGGTCGTGTTCTTGGTATGAATCCTGTGGGCAACGGAAAGACTGTTGTTGAAGCTGATATTCCAATGATGAGTCTTTTCGGATATTGTACTGATTTGCGTTCCATGACCGGTGGTCGCGGTGATTACATGTATGAGTTTGCACGCTATGAACAGGCTCCTTCTGATGTTCAGGATGCAGAAGTGAAAGCAAGAGCAGAGAAAGTTGCTGCAAGTAATGAAGAATAAATTGTTATTTTTAGGGACACCACGTTAGGTGTCCCTTTTTTCTTTGCATTATCTTGTGTTTTACCTCTGTTGTGTGTTATATTAAATTAGTTGTATTGTTAAGATTTTTATCGAGAGGGAATTTTAGTATGGCAGACGTTTTTATAAGTCACAGTTCAAAAGATAAGGAGATTGCAGACCGTTTGTGCGAGTATTTGGAACGTAATGGTTTGAAGTGTTGGATTGCACCGAGAAATATTGAACCCGGGTGTGAATGGCCTGTTGCAATCAGTGAAGCAATTCAAAATGTTAAAATCATGGTTGTGATTTATAGTCATAATGCGGCTTCATCAACGCAGGTTCCTAAAGAATTAACATTAGCCGACAAAAGAAAGAAGAGGATCATTCCTTATAAAATTGATGATGCTGATTTGGAAGGTTCGTTTGACTATTTTTTGTCAAGTGCACATTGGATAATGGAAGATAAAGCAAATCCGGATGCATCATTTGCCGAATTACGCAAGGTTATTTGCAATTCCATCGGCTTTATAATGCCACAGGAACTTGAGGCAGCTTCACATATATCGGAAGACAATATTCACCAAACTGTGATTACACAACCGGTATCTTCAAAAGAGGTCAAAACGGTTTCCGGTCCGGTGAAAAATAAGACCAAAAAGAAAAAGGCATGGTTACTTCCTGTTTGTATCGGAGGTGGTATCGTCGCTTTGGGGCTTCTTTTGTTCTTTGTTATAGGAATTGCGCTTATCGGCGTCGGATTAAGCAGTTCTTCCGGAACAAATAATATGAATGCTTCGTCTGATAAGGTTTCTCCGGCATCTGATTTTCAGTATTTGGTAGACCCTGAAGGAGTTGTAATTACGAAATATATCGGAACCGAAGAAGAAGTAGTGGTACCATCGGAGATTTCCGGAACTTCGGTTGTAGAGATTTCTAATAATGCATTTGCAAATAATACTGAAATTAAGACAGTATATTTACCGAATTCAATTCTTTTTATTGAATATGGGGCATTTTGTAACTCATCAGTTGAAAAAGTATT
Organism: Lachnospiraceae bacterium; assembly: GCA_015056945.1. Lineage (GTDB taxonomy): Bacteria > Bacillota > Clostridia > Lachnospirales > Lachnospiraceae > UBA3766. The sequence goes on from SVFH01000001.1 coordinate 91,402, forward strand.
TTTGCCGAAAAATCTTACACGAATATGTTCTTATGCCTTTTATGGTTGTAAAAATTTAAAGCAAATTACTTTTCCGAATACAATAGAACGAATAGAACCTTATGCATTTGGTGAGAGCGGTTTGGAGGAACTTGTATTACCGAATTCTGTACAGCATATTATGGAGTTTTCTTTTTATAATTGTACAAAATTAAAGAGTATAACGTTCTCTGAAAATTTAAAAAGTATTGGAACAGGGGCTTTTGCTTTTACAGCAGTTGCAGAAGTAAACTTGCCTGATTCGATTCGTCATTTATCCGCTGAAGTCTTTATGGAATGTGATGAATTGGTTAGTATTAAGTTTCCCCGTGACATAACTTCTATTCCTTCGCATTTCCTGTATTCATGTTCGAAACTTAAAGATGTTACGTTCCCGAGCGGATTGCTTAAAATTGATTATTATGCGTTTGGATTTACAGCACTTGAAAAGGTTGATCTTTCGAATACTCCGTTGATTTCGATTGAATATGGTGCTTTTGAATCTTGTATAAATTTGAATGAAGTAATATTTCCGAATTCGCTAATTGTTATTGAAGATAGGGCATTTCGGGCGTGTGCGTCTTTGTCGGATGTTTATTTGCCGGAGCGGTTTCAGTACCTTTATTCTACAGCATTTGAATTGTCTGATAAAATTAAGGTTTATTTTGAAGATAAAGAATTTTTGTATGATGAATTGTCCGGATTATCCGTTAAGATGAACGAAAAGCTTGCATCTAAATTTACATCTACCTTAACAGATGATGGTTTACGAATCGATTCTTACATTGGCACGGATATGTGTGTGGTTGTGCCGGAGACCATAAATGGAGTTTCGGTTACTTCGCTTGGAAGTAATGCATTTTTCAGCAATAAAGAACTGCTTTTTATTTTCTTGCCTTATACATTGCACACGATAGAAGCGAATGCATTTATGTATTGTTCTAATTTGCAGATGGTTTCGGGAGGAGAAAGTGTGACAACTGTTGGTGATTCTGCATTTGCCTTGTCAGGTTTGATTGAACCATTCTTACCGTTAGGTGTTACAAATATTCCGATGAATATGTTTTATGGTTGCAATAACTTGACGAATATATATGTACATAAGTATGTTACGGCTGTTTATCCTATGGCATTTGCTTATTGTGAATCTTTGGATACGATTAGTTTTACCGAAACAACGAAAGAGATTTCATGGGATGCTTTCACGGAATCTTTTGCGGTAAATGTATATGTACCATATTATTCCTATTCATATGAGCAATTAGAATTAATACCGAACCTTGTTGATTATCAGGGGTATTAAAAAATGAAAAAATGGATTTTCCTGCAGATGCACCCAAAGATGATGCAATGCTGCAGGAAAAGAAGAAGTTACTGATAAGTTTACAGGAATCATTGTAAAAAAATTATCATTCCGGAAGAAATGTTTCTGTTATTATGAAACCTTAATATTATTCGATGTGATATTGTTTTAATATTTTTTGAATCAATACCTGTTCCTGGGGTGTTGCAGTTTGTTTGATTTGACTTGCAAGCAAGAGAATGTCTGCATTGCTGAAGGTAATGCCGGCGTCTCTTGCTTCTTTCATTTTTTTCTTCATGAATTGCATGCCTTCGGTTTTGTCTTTGAACTTAGATGCTTCTTCGGTAAAAGAAGCCATAAAAGCTTTCTTTTCTTCTGAAAGCGCTATTTTCTTACTTAAATCATCAAGATTGATACTCATTCATTATCCTCCTTCATGGACATCATTTCCTGATACATCTGCATTGTTTCCATCATTTCCTCCATTTGATTGATACTTTCACGTTGTTCAGGGGGAAGTTCTTCTTTTAATTTTTTGAGTATATTCTCCATTGACGGTTTTTCCGGCTCTTTTATGTATCTGCCTGCATTTACTTCGTTTAGTAATTGTATGGATTGTCTTAATTCCATTACTTTAATAAGAAGCTCGACTTTGCAACGGAGCGAAGTGTCAAGAAACTGGCAGAAAATACGAAGCATACATAGCTGTGTTTGCGAAAGTATTTCTGAATGATCTGAATTGTTTGGCTGGTTTGTATTGCAAGAATCTCTGTCAAAAATTATCATCTATCAATCCCTCTCTTGTATAATCTATGCATACCGCAATAAAAAATGCCGGACACTTGCGTCTCCGGCATAAATTTAATTAGCAGCCAAAACCGTTTTTGTTACCGCAGCAGCAAAGTAAGAGAAGGATCCAGATGATACTTTCGCATCCGTTGCCCATACCGCATCCGCTGTTCTGCTGAGAAGAACCATTATTGCCGCAGCAGCACAGAAGAAGTAAAATCCAGATAATGGAAGAGCATCCGCCATTGTTTCTTGTCTGTGAACAGGAATTGCATCCGCATGTGTATGCAGGTGCTGCAGCACATCCGCAAGAATCATTGCAATCACATGCATTGTTGAAAGAACAGGAATTTGTAAAGTCACTCATATATGAGCCTCCCAAAAAGAATTGTTATACTTTATCTTATGTATAAGGCTTGTTTTTTGTTACGATTAATTTATGAATTACCCAAAACTTTTAATTTTGACGAAATAAAACACATAAATAATAGCAATATATTGTAAAAACACTTGATAAAAATTCAATATATAGTAAAATATATATGTAAAAGTGTACAATTTTCATGTAAAAGAAGGATAATAATCGGATGAGCCGTTTTGTTTTGGGGAAATATCGATTTCTGACACAGGAAGAATATGAAACTGCGAAATTAGAATCAGATACTATTCGTAAAATTCGTTCAGAGACTGATATGAATTCATATGATGCAGTTAAAAAGCTATATGCAAGATTGTCTAACGGCGAATTGTCTTTTTCTTCTCAAATCGGTCGAGATTTTGATGATGAAATATTCGAATTATATGAAAAATTGAAAGCGGAATCCGGTGGAAAAGAAAAAAACTCAGGCAAAAAGAAAACATCGATTACGTCGGATAAAGTTTCTAAATTGGAAGATTTTGATTCTGATATGCAAAAACAAATACTTTTAGAAATGAAGAAAAGAGAGCGCAATCGCAAAATCGTACTTTCATTGTGTGTATTTGTTCTGGTTTGCTGTATCGGATATCTTATTTTCTATCAGTATATGGCTTCCAGAACGCAACATCAGCTTGAACAATTGGCACATGTCCGTGAAGAATATCAGTCGTCATCCTTAAATGATACGAAAGAGGATGATGAAGCAAAGGAAGAGCATTATTATGCGAATCTTACTACCGGTTCTGATGAAAGCGGTATGCCGGATATTCTTCCGTTGTATGAAGATTTATATAATCAGAATAAAAGTCTAATAGGATGGCTTAAAATTGCCGATACAATAATTGACTATCCTGTTATGCAGTCACCAAATAATGAATATTATTTGGATCATAATTTTTATCAGAAATATGACAAAAATGGTTCTATATTTCTTGATGCCGAATGTGATATTCATCCTCGAAGTGATAATCTGATTTTATACGGACATCACATGAAGAGTGGTAAGATGTTCGGAAGCCTTTGGAAATATGAAGATAAAAATTATTATCTCAAGCATAAACACATTGAATTCGATACCATTTATGAAACCGGTATTTATGAAGTGATGTATGTATTTAGGGACAGGGTCTATTCAAAAGAAGATGTAAACTTTAAATATTATGAATTTGTGAATGCAAATTCCGCAACGGAATTTGACTCATATATGAATGAAATGGCAACCATGTCTTACTATGATACAGGTGTGGTTGCTGAATATGGCGACAAACTTCTTATGTTATCTACTTGTGATTATGAACAAAGTAACGGGAGGTTTGTTGTTGTTGCACGTAAAATCACCTCGGATTGAGAGAATATAGGATTTTTAGTATGAACACCATATGTTTTTTGTTCAACTTGAAAGGGGAGGCATTATGACAAAACAAAAAAAGAAAAGAAGACTTAGTGCACGTATGAAAAAAACAATTCGTTATACAGTAGGCGGTTTATTACTGGTTACAGCACTTGTTGTGGCTTTAATACCTCAAAAGGGGATTGAAGCGAGTGGAGAAGAACCGCGTGTTACGGTTTCTGATTCGGAAAGCAGCATTCCTGTGATTGATGATAAGGATACGGTATATACCACAGGTGATGGTATGTTTCAGTTTGCTTATGTTGAGAAGGGGAGCGGCGGTGATAAGGTAGCGGTTATTGTCGGCTATGATTATGAACGTTCTCTTGAAGGCGGTGAACTTACAATTCCAAATACTGTGGACGCTTATGTAAAGTATACACATGCACAGGGAACTTCGGGCGGATATGTTGCTGTCGGTAAAAGCGGTAATATTTTATATTATCCTGTTTATCACGAAGTAGAAAAAGAAGTTGGTAAAGATGAAGATGGTAATCCGATTGTTGAAGTTGTAAAAGAAATCCTTCGCTATGATCCTTGCCTCTATTCAACCTATACTTCCTGGTATTATACAGATGACGGCAATGTTCGTGAACCGAAAGATTATTATTATGAAGATTCTTCTGCTCCGGAAGGTTATTCCCCGACATTACTTGAAATCTATCAGCGTATTCAGAATGCTTCCGTAGCATATATATCAAGTCAGCATGTTGTTAAAAATGAAGATGGAGAATGGGTGCTTGATCCGACACCGAATACCGGTATTTTCTCTAAGGCTACGAATATTCAGATATTAAAAACCGGTTCAAATCTTCTTGGTATCGGTAACTATGCTTTTTATGAATGCGCATCCCTCCGCGGAATTGATTTATCTGATGGTGCAAATACAATCGGTAATTATGCATTTGCAAATTGCGTAAACCTTGAGTATGCAAATTTTCCGATTAATTCAAGTGTAAAAGCTCTTGGTGATCATGTGTTTTATAATTGTCGCTCTTTAAAAGAGTTTGATATGCCTGTTGCAGTACAGAAGGTTGGAGATTCTGCTTTTGAAGGTTGTACAGGTCTTGTTGACTTGAATCTTATGCCGCAGAGTAAAAATGTATTGCTTACTACACTTGGTGATAATGTATTTAAGAATTGTACAAAGCTTTCTAAGCTTGAACTTCCTGATACATACAATGAAGATTTTGATATCTCATGGATTGAAGGCTGTTCTTCACTTGCATATATCCGTGTACCGAATCTTTCTCAGAGATTTGTGGCAAAAGGAAGTTTTGGATTTGCGGAATTAATGGAACAGTTGCCGGAAGAATTCTATTTTGAAGGTGCTTCGGATTCCAAGATTCATGATATTTCCAAAACAAACAGTTTTGCGTTTAAATATCTTGATGAAGAGATTTATGAAAAGGTTGTTGTGGCCAGCGGTACAGCAGGTACAGGACAAACCGTGTTCAGGATTAATGATAAAAATGAATTGATTTATTTCTATATGGACAAGACTGTTGCGGAAGTTGTACTTCCCGGCAAAATCGGTCCTTATGAAATCACAAGAATCGGTTCAACAAGTTTTAACGGAAATCATCATATTAAGAAGATTTCCATTCCGGATAGTATTGTGGCCATTGAAGATAATGCTTTTTCGGGTTGTCATTGCTTACGAGATGTTATTTTTGAAGATGCTTCCAAAATTGAAAAAATCGGTGCCGGTGCTTTTAATACACAGGTAGTTGATCCGATTATTGATGGCTGTAAACTTGATGACAAACCGGTATTGACTTTTACCGGCGTTGCAGAACCCGGTTCGGTTCCTTTTGAATATGCGATGAATCCGGCAAATAATATCAATCGCGGAAGTCAGCAGACTTCATTCATTACTTTCTACACAGGTTGGCCGTCCAACCTTACAATTCGATATAATGCGAATACGGATAAGAATGAATTGATTGATTATCCTTCTAATATGGAAGAGCTCGGAACCAAATATACTATGGCAAATTATCCGTATATCACACAGGAATGCGAGAACGCTGCTTCTAAAGCATATGCAAACTATAAGAGCGGCGCGCCTATGAGTCAGGATGAAAAGGATATTATCGGAGCTGCATTAAACGTAAGAATCCCTGCGGGAGTAGAAAGCGTTAAAGAAGGTTTGTTCTCAGGCAAAACATCTGATGGTACCGAAATCGGTATACCGAATACTTCTATCGAAACAATTACACTTGACGGATGTTCATCAATAACTCCGTATATGTTTTCGGGTTGTACAAACCTGATTGGAGCATATATCGGAGAGAAGACACAGGTTCTTGGTGATTATGCATTTGAAGGCTGTGCAAAGTTAGCAGATGTCGATGTTGCTTCCGGGTTAAATACATATGGTATCAGACCTTTTAAAGGCTGTAAAATTTTACAGGAAGTATCATTTATTGATAATCCTAATTTCACCTGTAAGGATGCGATTGTTTATGCTACCGTAAACGGAGAAAAAACCAAACTTCTTGAAGTGCTTGAATCCAGAGGTGTATCTTATGGTACAGGTGCAATTACAGCTGCAGAATTAGAAGGTATTACAGAAATAGCGAAAGAAGCTGCAATGGATTGCGACGGTATTCTTTCTGTTGATTTCTCGAAATCTAAGATTAAAGAAATTCCGGAGTCCTGTTTTGAAGGTACAGATGGTTTGTATTCCATTATTTTACCTGATACTTGCCGAAATATTAATAAAAAAGCTTTCAAAGACAGTAATGTGCGTTATCTTGAAATACCTACCAGCGTTGGATTTATTGATAATTCAGCATTTGAAAATGATAAACAGATTATTACTTTTTATTGTGAGCTTGACAGTCCTGCGGCAGTTTATGCAGATAATTATGAAAACATTGTTGTTTCCGAAAAAGCGGTTATATTTAAAGTTACATTTGCTGACGAAGACGGAACGGTTCTGGATACAGTATATGTTAATGCCGGTGCGGATGCGACCACACATGTTATTCCGAAGAAGGAAGGATATGTCTTTAAAGCATGGCTTCCTGCTCCTGTTGGTGTAACGGCTGATATGACGACTTATGCGACTTATTCAGAAAGCAATGTGACATACCTTGTTCGTTTCATTGATTATGATGATAAGGTGTTAAGTGAACAGTATGTAAAAGAAGGCGGTACTCCTGTCACACCTGTAAGTCCTGAGCGTGAGGGCTATAAATTTACGGGCTGGAGACCTTCATACGAAAATATTACCAAAGATACGGATGTCTATGCTCAGTACGAGAAGATTGTTGATGAGGATGAGGACAAGAAAGAAGAAGGTAAGGACGATTCCGATAAAGACAAAGATGATAAAGACGATAAAGATAACAGCAGTGATAAGGATAATAACGGTGGCGGAAATAATAACAACACCACATTATATACTTTGACTGTTGTAAACGGAAGCGGAGGCGGAAGTTATGTTGCCGGTGCGACTGTAATCCTTCTTGCTGATAATCCGCCTGCAGGAAAAGTATTTGATAAGTGGACAACAGATACGGAAGGGGTGACATTTTCCGGAAGTACTGTAGCTGCAACAACAATGACAATGCCTGCTAAGAATGCTACAGTAACTGCAACATACAAGAATTCGGCATCAGGTTCGGGTTCATCAGGAAACAACAGTGGTTCCAATAATAACGCAAACAATGGTTCCGGTTCATCATCTAATACGGAAGTTAGTGTTGATAAAGATGGCTGGTCAAATGGGCAGTTTTCTGCAACTGTTTCCGGTTCTTCAGATAATTTCGTATTAAAGATTACTGACAGCGCATATGCCAAAAAAGAGATCGAAGCAGCGCTTGAAACGGAATATGGTTCATTGAATGATTTGAAATATTTCTGCATGGATATTTCGCTTTATGATTCCACAGGAACCAAAAAAGTTGAAAATGCAAATGATTTACGGGTTACAATTACTTTGCCGATTCCGAATGACTTAGTTAAGTATGCCGGAAATAATCGGATTGCTTATGTTTCTAACGGTAAATTAATACCGTTGAGTCCTAAATTTACAACAATCAATGGTGTTCCGTGTATGACATTTGTTGCAACACATTTTTCACCGTATACGATTTATGTTGATACAACGAATCTTTCAGCCGGCAGCATTATTGATACCACACCTAAGACCGGTGATGGCATTTCACCCAAATGGTTTGTATGTATCGGTATGGCGGCACTTGCGATTTTCCTCTTTGTTAAGAAAGACAAAAAAAGAGTGGTTGTTAAATAAGTAATTTTACAGTAAAAAAGAAAGGATGAAAGATATGGTTAAGAAAAAACTTGCTTTAATATTAAGCAGTGCTTTACTCATGATATCAGTTTCCTTTCTTTTTTCTGTGGCATTAAAAGGTAAGGCAGAATCAACGGTCTTGTTTGAAATGAGCGGAACTACTTTGATGAGGTATAATGGAACCTCAAAGCATGTAACGGTTCCTGCAACGGTTAAAATCATAGGAAAAGGTGCTTTTAACGGTAATAATGATATATTAAAGGTTACGATTCCTTCATCAGTAGAATTGATTGATTATGAAGCCTTTGCAGACTGTGATTCACTTGTGGAAGTTGATATTCCGGACTCTGTTCTTGCCATCCGTTCCTCGGCTTTTGCAGATTGTGATGCATTGATGGATGTGTCAATTGGTACGGGGCTTAAAGAGTTAGGATCAGGTGTATTTGCCGGGTGCGATTCTCTTTCTGATATTAATATCAGTCCAAAAAGTGTGACGTTTACGTGTGTAGATGGTGTTTTATATGATGCGCAAAGAACAATCTGTTATCAGATCCTTGCCGGACGCGATAAAACATACTATATTATGCCGGATACCGTGACAGAGATAAAGCAATATGCCTTTTGGGGGAACGAAAATGTGAAACATATGGCTATGTCTGAAAATCTTTCGGTACTGACGGCATATTCCTGTTCAAATGCGTCTGCATTACAAAGCGTCACAATGAGTTTTAATGCGAAAGAAATTCAGATGAAAGCTTTCGAGGATTGTGTATCTTTAGAACAGATATATATTCCTGATTCTGTCCGGATGATTCATGAAACTGCTTTTGATGGTTGTCCTAAACTTCAGATTTTTGCTAATTATTACAGCAAAGGAGCCACATTTGCTCAAAATAATGATGTGAAATGGATTGAGAAAGCTGAATTTGCATTGAATCAGGCCGAGCTTGAAAAGGAAGAATATTTTTTCAGAAAAGAAAAAGAAGCAGAGCTTGCTAAAGCAAAAGAAGAAAAAGAGTATGCAGATGCAATTGCAAAGAATGAAAAAGGCTTACTTGGTAAAACACAGATTGTCGGTGAGCATGCAGTTGTTTTGTTTAATCGTTATGATACAACGGTAAATTCAGGGGCGCAGGCTGCTTTTGAAGATAAATTAAAAAAAGGTATTTCGGCCGGCAAAGTGAAAGAGCATTTGTTTTTCATGGAAAAGGATTTGATTCAGATTTCTTTACCTTCTGATATCAAAGAAATCGGTGAGCTTTCTTTTGCCAGAACTTCTTTGAAGGAAATAACAATACCTGAAGGAGTTACAACCATTGGATATGGCGCTTTTTATCATTGTGAAAGTCTCGAGGAGGTTAGAATTCCCGATACTGTTTCATTTATTGATGCAAATGCTTTTGCTCATACTGCATGGCTTGAGAACTGGTATGAAAATGCAACAGAAGACTATTTGATTGTTGGTGATGGTGTTTTACTTGCGTATAAGGGAGAGGCAAACGCATATGTAAAACCGGATGGGGTTAAATGTATAGCATGTGAAATTCCGACTGTATCATATTGACATTCTTAATAAAAATGTTAAAATGATACACGAAAAAAAAGAAGAAAAAAGATAAGTCCGGCTTTTCATTATTGTAAAGGCAAGACGGGAGGACAAGATGAAAAAAGAAAACCCCAATGATTTATTCCAGAATCGTCCCGTGACGATGAGCGAAAAGAACAATCTTTTACAAATTGAAGAACATGTTTATATACTTGATGATGTTGAAAAACCCAATGTTTTCAGAAACATGTTCCCTTATTCCGAGGTTCCGAAGATTCCTTTTAATGACAGAATCGTACCGCACAATATGCCTCGTGAAATATGGATTACCGATACGACATTCCGTGACGGTCAGCAATCCAGAGCACCTTATACAACTGATCAGATTGTTACAATTTATGATTATATGCATCGTCTTGGTGGGCCAAACGGAATGATACGTGCCTGCGAGTTTTTCCTTTACAGCAAGAAAGACAGAGATGCAGTATATAAATGTATGGAGCGCGGATACCGTTTTCCTGAAATTACAAGCTGGATTCGTGCAAGTGAACAGGATTTTAAGCTTGTTAAAGAAATCGGCATGAAAGAAACCGGTATTTTGGTAAGCTGCTCCGATTATCATATTTTTCTGAAACTTAAAATGACCAGAAAACAGGCGTTAGAGCATTATTTGAATGTGATTCGCCAGTGTCTTGATGAAGGAATCAGTCCAAGATGTCATATGGAGGATATTACCAGAGCAGATATTTATGGATTTGTTGTACCGTTCTGTATGGAATTGATGAAATTGATGGAAGAGTACAAGATTCCGGTAAAAATCAGACTTTGCGATACTATGGGATACGGTGTTAACTATCCCGGTGCAGTTATTCCTCGAAGCGTACAAGGTATCATTTATGCGATTCATGTGAACGCAGGTGTGCCGCATCATTTACTGGAGTGGCACGGTCATAATGATTTCTATAAAGCGGTATCTAACTCCACAACTGCATGGTTATATGGTTGTTCCGGCATTAATACTTCACTTTTTGGTATTGGTGAAAGAACCGGTAATACTCCGTTAGAAGCAATGGTTTTTGAATATGCACAGTTAAAAGGCCATTTGAACGGAATGGATACTACTGTTATTACAGAACTGGCTGAGTATTATGAGAAAGAGCTTGGCTATGAAATTCCTGCTATGACACCATTTGTTGGTAAGAATTTTAATGTTACGCGTGCAGGTATTCATGCGGACGGTTTGTTAAAGAATGAAGAGATTTATAATATTTTTGATACAGACAAATTTTTAAACAGACCTGTCATGTGTGCTGTTTCCAATACTTCCGGTCTTGCCGGAATTGCGCATTGGATGAATACCTATTATAGATTAAAGGATAAGAATATGGTGACCAAGAAGGACGAGATTGTTGTTAAAGTCAAGGAATGGGTCGATGTCCTTTATGAAGAGGGGCGTGTAACGGTTATGACAGACGAAGAACTTGATTCTCAGATCAAAAAATTCTGCGAAGAACTTCATATACCTGTATATAACAGATAATAATCAGGAGGAAATAGTGATGGATAAGATTAAAATGACAACTCCCCTTGTTGAAATGGACGGAGATGAAATGACAAGAATTCTTTGGAAAATGATTAAAGATGAATTGTTATTACCTTTTATTGATTTGAAAACAGAGTATTACGACCTTGGTCTTGAATGCAGAAATGAAACAAATGATCAGGTTACCGTAGATTCTGCAAATGCAACCATGAAATATGGTGTTGCCGTAAAATGTGCAACCATTACACCTAATGCAGCAAGAATGACAGAGTATAATTTAAAAGAAATGTGGAAAAGTCCGAATGGTACAATTCGTGCCATGCTTGACGGAACCGTTTTTCGTGCACCGATTTGCGTGAAAGGCATTGACCCTTGCGTGAAGAACTGGAAGAAGCCCATTACACTTGCAAGACATGCATATGGTGATGTTTACAAAAATACTGAAATGAAAATTGATGGTCCGGGAAAAGCAGAAATTGTATTTACTGCCGATGACGGAAGCGTAACACGTGCGACCATTCATAATTTTGATGGACCCGGTATTGTACAGGGTGTGCATAACATGGATCGATCTATTGATAGCTTTGCAAGAGCTTGTTTCAATTTCGCTCTGGATACCAAGCAGGATTTGTGGTTTGCAACCAAAGACACCATTTCCAAGAAATATGATCATAATTTCAAGGATATTTTCCAGGAAATATTCGATAAGGAATACAAAGAGAAATTTGATGCCGCAGGCATTACATATTTCTATACTTTGATTGATGATGCTGTTGCCCGTGTTATGAAAGCGGAAGGTGGTTTTATCTGGGCTTGTAAAAATTATGACGGTGATGTAATGTCCGATATGGTTAGCTCAGCATTTGGTTCACTTGCTATGATGACTTCGGTATTGGTATCCCCGAGCGGCGTGTATGAATATGAAGCAGCACACGGAACAGTTCAGAGACATTACTATAAGCATTTAAAAGGTGAGGAAACATCAACTAACTCAGTTGCGACTATTTTTGCATGGACCGGAGCTTTGAGAAAGAGAGGAGAGTTGGATAATATCCCTGCACTTTGCACATTTGCAGATAAGCTTGAAAAAGCAACTCTTTCCACAATTGAAGGCGGTAAAATGACAAAGGATCTTGCTTTGATTACCTCTCTTGAAAATGTTACTACATTAAACAGTGCTGATTTCATTAAAGAAATCAGAAAGAATTTAGAAGCATCCTTATAAGATTGATATAGCGGATAATATTAAAACAGCACTTCGGAACTGAAGTGCTGTTTTAATATTATCCGCTAAGGATGCAAACTAGCGATAAACTTATAATTCCGTAAAAGCTTCCAATTCAGCCCCGGTTTCTTCCCATTCTTCATATAAAGAATCAAGTCTGCTTTTGACTTTATCAGCCTCAAGACAGATTTCTTGTAATTTAACAGAATTTGATGCAATTTCCGGTTTTGACATTTCTTTTTGAAGTGCTTCAAGTTTATCTTCAAGTTCTGCTATTTCTTTTTCTGCTTTTGCAAGTTTATTTTCAAGCTTGCGTTTGGCTGCCTGAAACTCCTTTTGTTTGGCCCAGTCGTTTTTGCCTTCGGAGGCTTTGGCGCCTGTAGTGTCAGAGGTTCCTTTGTTTGTATAATTGGCTGCGGAGTTGATATTAACGGAAGTTTTTTCGAGGTAATAATCATAATTTCCGGGATATGAAGTAATATTTCTGTTATCCAATGCCATTACACGGCTTGCGGTTCTGTTTATGAAATATCGGTCATGACTTACATATAAAACAGTTCCTTCGTAAGCATTTAATGCTTCTTCGAGAACTTCTTTAGAAACCATATCAAGATGGTTGGTAGGTTCGTCAAGAATCAAAAAGTTTGCTCCGGAAAGCATTAATTTAGATAATATAACACGTCCTCGTTCTCCACCGCTTAAGGAATGAATCGGCTGAAAGACATCATCACCCGTAAATAAAAAAGCAGCAAGAATATTTCTGATTTCTGTTTGTGTAAGCGTCGGATATTCATCTGATAATTCTTCAAAAATCGTTTTGTTTTCATCTAAAACCCTACTTTGCTGATCGAAATATCCGATAGTTACGTTTGTACCGAATTTGACGCTTCCTTTGTCGGCAGGAATGAGATCGTTTATAATTTTTAAAATGTTTGTTTTGCCGGTACCGTTTCTTCCAATAAGTGCAATGTGTTCACCGCGTCTGATTTGAAAAGAAATGTTATCAAATAAAACACGCTCCCCGTAAGATTTTTTTAATTCATGAACTTCAAGTACATCATTTCCGCTGATAACAGAAGGCGAGAGTGTGAACTGCATATCGCTTTTCCCGGTTGTAGGCTTGTCTATTCTTTCGATTCGTTCGAGCATTTTTTGTCGGCTGTCAGCACGACGAATGGATTTTTCACGATTAAATGAACGTAATTTCCTGATGACTTCTTCCTGGTGTTTGATTTCGCGCTGTTGGTTTTCGTATGCAGCGGTTTTTTGTTTTATATAGGCTTCCTTTTTTTCTATGAAATCATCATAATTCCCCTCATAACAAAGAGAAGAAGCCTGGTCAATTTCAATGACTTTAGTAACAATCCTGTTTATGAAATAACGATCATGCGATACTACAAGAACAGCACTTTTTACATTGAGAAGATAAGTTTCAAGCCAACGAACAGATTCAATATCTAAATAGTTTGTAGGCTCGTCAAGAAGAATTATGTCGGGTTTTTCGAGGAGAATACGTCCGAGAAGAAGTCGTGTGCGTTCTCCGCCGCTTAACGTTGTGACCGGTTTATTAAATTCTTCATCTTTGAATTGTAATCCGCGTAAAATACCTTGGATATCACTTTTGTATGTATTTCCGCCCAAAAGATCAAAGGTGTGTATGCGTTCGTGATAGAGCTTCATGAGTGAATCAAGCTCGTCGGGTGAAACAGTTTTCATTTGTTCTTCCATTTGACGCAGATTGTTCTCTAATTCAATAACATTTTTTTTCACTGCAAGTAATTCTTCGTATACGGAATTCGAAGAAGTATAGTCGTGATGCTGTGATAAATATCCGATGGTTGAATCCTTTTTCTTTGTGACTTCGCCTTTGTCCGGTGTCAGTTCGCCGGTAATAATACGAAAAAGTGTTGTTTTGCCGGCACCGTTATTACCGATCAGTGCAACTTTTTCATGTTCGTTTATATGAAAGGAAATATTTTTTAAAATATCTTTTTCTGAAAATGCTTTACTTATGTTTGTACAGGATAAAATCATAGAGTCGCCTCCTATTAAGTCTTACAAAAATCTATTATAATTTATTTCACCAAAAAAAGCAAAGCCAAGAAGATTGACACGTTTTTCACAAAGTTTTATAATGATTGTGGAATATACTACTGAAATCCATCTGTTTTATGGAGGATAAAAAATGAGCGATAAAGAAATCTCACAGGCAGTGATTATCCGCTTGCCGAGATATTTCAGATACTTAGGTGAATTAATAGATGAAGGCTATGAACGTATTTCCTCGAAAGAACTGAGTGAGCGTATGCATATTACGGCATCTCAGGTACGCCAGGACTTGAATCTGTTTGGCGGTTTCGGTCAACAGGGATACGGGTATAACGTCAAGGAACTTCACGAAGAAATCGGCAAAATTCTCGGGCTTGATCGGAAGCATAATTTGATTATAATAGGTGCAGGTAACTTAGGACAAGCACTTGCAAATTATATGAATTTTGAAAAAAGAGGATTTCTCATCAAGGGAATATTCGATCAATATCCGGAGCGATGTAATGTGAATGTCCGCGGTTTGCAAATTCATTCCATGAATGAGCTTGAAACTTTTATCGCAGATAATGCAATCGATATTGCAGTATTAACAATTCCCAAAAGTGCGGCATTGGAAACCTCCAAAAGACTTGTTGCATGCGGTATTGGAGCAATTTGGAATTTTGCCCATGTTGACTTGGATGTTCCTGAAAATGTTGTTGTTGAAAATGTTCATTTGTCTGATAGTTTAATGAAATTATCGTATCGTTTTCATTGTATGAAAGAACAAAATGAGGATTTATAGTGAATGATATAAGGGGCAGTGTATGGAACAGAAAGAAAATTCCTTTGTTTCGGCAATAACCGGTAAAAAATTACCAATTTTAACACTGGACCACAAGTGGCATCAGTTGTTTACACAGGTTAATGTGACGCCTGAAATCAAGGCGGGAGAAGAAAAGCTTAATACCTTGTTAAAAAGACAAGGGAAAATTAACACCGAAACAAAAGAAATTAAAAAAATCAAATCAAGACTTATGGATGAGATTGTTTCAATGATGGATGAACAGGATTCTCCTGCTACTATTAAAAAATCCGAAGAAAACAAGCGACTTATCGAGGAATGTAACGAGAAACTCGAAGCGTATTCAGATGAAATGCTTGATTTGCCAAGAGAAATCGATCAGGCGAACAAAGAATTAATGCTTGCAACGATGGAAATATGTTATCGCGATATCAAATCTAATGCAGCTGAGCTTGAGGAAATAACACAATGGATTAACAATATGAGGGTTGAACTCAAGAAAAATGTTGTACGCAAAGAAGAAATGCAACGAAGAAATAATGATTTGTATGTTTATATGCATGATATCTTTGGTGCGGATGTAATTGAGCTCTTTGATATGAAATTCAAAAAGGATGAAAAGTAATATGTATGTGTTAACAGCTTCTCAAATGCAGTCAGTAGATGATTATACAATAAATACTCTTGGTATTTCTCAAGAGGTTTTAATGGAAAAGGCTGCATTATGCAGTGTAGAAGAAATTGTGAAAATGAAACCGAAACGCGTTTTGTGCGTTTGCGGGAACGGTAATAATGGTGGTGATGGGATAGCTGTTGCGCGTATTCTTTTTATGCAAGGGATACAAGCAGCAGTTTATCTGTGTTTTGAGCCGTCATTGTGTAAGGAAAGTGTACAATATCAACTTTCTGTATTTCATAAAATCGGCGGCGAACTTGTAACCGAAATTGACTTTTCGAAATATGATATTATTGTAGATGCGATTTTTGGAATTGGATTAAATCGCATTGTTTCGGGAAGTTATGCCGAATTAATCGCAGAAATTAATTCGGCCCGGGATAATTTGGGATTGAAAGTAATTTCTCTTGATATTCCTTCGGGCATACATGCTGATACGGGATGTGTTATGGATGTGGCTGTGTCGGCTGATGTTACGGTGACATTTTGTTATGCGAAAAGGGGACATTTGCTATATCCCGGCAGAACACATTGCGGGATTCTTAAGATCAAAGATGCCGGAATGTATATTTCGTTTTCGCCTCTTAAATACGATAATATCGGTTTTTCTTATTTTGATAAAAGCGAATGTGTATTGCAGAAGTTATCAAGTACTTCACATAAAGGAAATGCAGGCAGAATTTTAATAATCGCGGGAAGCACCGATATGTCAGGAGCCTGCTATTTAGCGGCCTGTTCGGCATTTCGTATGGGAAGCGGGCTCGTTGATGTATATACGGTTTCTGAAAATCTTGAAATCCTAAAAACAATGTTGCCCGAGGCGATTTATCATAACCGCTCCGCGGATTCTGATTTTGTACGTCTTTCTCAATTGATGGAGCAGGCGGATTGTGTTGTATTAGGCCCCGGTCTTTCCGTAAATGAAAACACGAACAAATTGGTATCCTATGTTTTAGAACATTGCAATAAAAAACTTATTATTGATGCGGATGCGATTAACTGTATTGCGCAAAATCCTGTTTTACTATACAATCATACAAGTAAATGCAAAGAGAAGGTTGTGTTAACACCGCATCCGAAGGAGTTATCAAGATTTCTTTCTGTTCCGGTTAGTGAAATATTGAAAGATTATGCCGAAATATCTGTGAAAACCGCAAAGGAATACGGTATTATTATTGTTGCAAAAGGTGCTTCAACCATAGTAACAGACGGTGATTCTTTTTATATTAATACCTCCGGTAACGAGGGAATGGCTACGGCCGGAAGCGGTGATGTTTTAACCGGAATGATTGCTTCAATTGCAGCAAGAGAATCCTCTCTTTTTGAATCTGCCTGTAAAGGTGTATATTTACACGGGCTATGCGGTGATTACAGTGCCAAACGTATTGGTAAAGCATCCTTGATGGCGCGTGATTTACTTGACGGAATTATATATTTGAATAAAAACGATTGATGTTCCAAGAATATCTCAGACGGAGGTTTGACGTGAATTGTTATGACAGAGTTTGTGCATCCGTAGATTTGGATGCAATTTCTTCAAATGTACAATCTTTATATGATAATATGAAACATCCCTGCAAGCTTCTGGCAGTTGTTAAATCAGACGGATATGGTCATGGTGCATTGCCGATAGCAAGAAAACTTGAAAAGATGGATTGCGTCGGCGGATTTGCAACGGCAACAGCAGAAGAAGCTTTAATCTTACGAAGATGTGGGATTTTGAAACCGATTATGATTCTCGGATATACATTTCCTTATGCTTATCAGGAGTTAATTGAAGAAGAGATTGAACTGACTGTTTTTCGCGAAGATACGCTCGAAACATTATCAGAGCTTGCAGAAAAACTGAATAAAAAAGTCAAAGTTCATGTAAAGCTTGATACCGGAATGAATCGAATCGGAATTACGCCGGATGATTATGGAAAATCATTTGTTGCTAAAATTCTTTCGGATTCCAACTTCATTTTAAACGGTATCTTTACGCATATGGCTACTGCAGATGAAACTGATAAAACCAAGGCATATAAACAGGTCTTGGCGTTTGAAACTTTTGTGAATCAGATTGAAAAAGAATACAATATGTGTGTTCCTTATAAACATTGTTTTAACAGTGCAGGTATAATGGATATGGATTCAACTGTTGCAAATATTGCAAGAATCGGCATTTCAATGTACGGAATCATGCCGTCAGATGAGATGCTTTCAACTCAAATCAAACTTAAACCTGCATTGTCGCTGAGAAGCCATGTTGTTTTTTGCAAAGATGTTCCGGAAGGGAAAGAAATCAGTTACGGCGGAACTTTTGTAACAGACCGAATGACCAGAGTTGCTACAATTCCTGTTGGTTACGGAGATGGGTATCCCCGCGGTTTATCCGGTTGCGGTTATGTTCTGATTCATGGCCAAAAAGCCCCGATACTCGGTCGCGTTTGTATGGATCAGTTTATGGTGGATGTAAGTGGCATCAATGTAAAAGAAGGAGACGAAGTGACACTTATCGGTTCTGACGGAGACGAAATAATCACAGTAGAAGCACTTTGTGATTTGTATAACGGTTTCCGTTATGAAATGATTTGTGATATCGGCAAACGTGTGCCGAAAGAATATATCGAAAACGGAATTGTTGTATATACCAAAGACTACCATGATGATTTAAAATAATTCCTTTTCGCAAAAAGTACCTTGTTTTTGAATACAACCTGACAAAATGGTAATTCTATTTGTAAAGAAAAATGAAATGAAGGTGTATGCATGAGACGAGGAGATATATATTATGCGGATTTAAGACCTGTTATCGGCTCTGAGCAAGGAGGAGTCAGACCTGTTTTAATTATTCAGAATGATATCGGAAATAAATACAGCCCAACTATAATTTGCGCTGCAATTACAAGTAAAATGAACAAGGCTAAGCTTCCTACGCATATAGAAATTCAGGCTTCAAAATATAAAATGGTCAAAGATTCCGTTATTTTACTTGAACAGCTAAGAACCATTGACAAGAAAAGGCTCCATGATCAGATTTGTCATTTGGACGAAGATATTATGGAAGAAGTGAACCGTGCTTTAAAAATCAGTCTTGAACTGCATACATAGATTTAAGACTGTAAAGTACGAAAGAAAGGAAGAAACAAATATGAATCACACGCTAATCGGCATTTATTTAGTAGGATTTTTAATCCTTATGCTGATTAATATGTTTTTTTACATGTTTTTAACACTTTTGCATGAAATCAGTGCAAATGACATTGATAAAAACGAAGACAAATTAAAGGAAAAGGTAATCAAACGCTTGCGATATGTGGAAGAACACAAGACAAGCTGTGAGAATCGTGCTCTTATCGCAATATACATAATGACTTTTGTGGGAGGCAGTTTGTTTTTACATGCAACCTATGCATTGTATTGTGAATATATTGCATGTGTTGCAGAAGTGATTTTAAAACAGATTACAATGCCTGAATATGTGATGGCGATTGGATGTTCGTTGTTGTATATTTTGATTTTATGTTTATTTTTTATATTATTGCTTGCTTTCTTTGTTTTGATTCCAAGGCGTCTTGCCGTAAGAATGCAATTTCTTTCCAAAGCAAATTTTATTTCTTTTGTTATGGGAATTTCCGCTGTTTTACGACCGATTACTTTTATTACCAATAAGCTTGCAAAAGGAATATTGTATTTATTCGGGATCAAAAAGCATCCGGAAGAAAATGATGTTACGGAAGAAGAAATCATTTCGATGGTTAATGAAGGACATGAACAAG
The DNA here is from genome assembly GCA_015056945.1 of Lachnospiraceae bacterium. Lineage (GTDB taxonomy): Bacteria > Bacillota > Clostridia > Lachnospirales > Lachnospiraceae > UBA3766. Next base: position 111,168 of record SVFH01000001.1, read on the forward strand.
GTGTTCTAGAAGCCAGCGAAGCGGAAATGATTCATAATATTTTTGAATATGCTGACAAGGAAGCGCAGGATATTATGACGAAACGCAATCATATTATTGCGATAGATGCCAATATGCCGCTTTCGGAAGCAATTGAGTTTATGATTCATGAGAATAACAGCAGATTCCCTATTTATGAAGAAAATCTTGATAATATTGTAGGTATTGTGAATCTGAAAGATGCGATACGCTTTTCAGCAGTGTCTAAAAAGGCAAGAGGGTGTATGAAAAACTATCCCGGTATTATCAGAAAAGCAGAATTTGTACCGGAAACCAAAAATATTGATGATCTTTTTAAACAAATGCAGTCACAGAAACTGCAAATGGTAATTGTCCTGGATGAATACGGACAAACTTCCGGTCTTGTTGCAATGGAAGATATTCTTGAAGAAATTGTCGGTAACATTCTGGATGAATACGATGTTGAAGAAGAATATATCGAAGAACGTTCCGATAATGTGTATGAAATAGATGGATTAACACCGCTTTCAGAAGTGGAAGACGAACTCGGAATCGAATTTGATACAGAAGAGTTTGACACTTTAAACGGATTTATGATTTCTAAGCTTGAACATATTCCGGGTGAAAATGAAATTTTTGTTCTTGATTACAAAGGCTATGTTTTTGAGATTTTGGAAGTGGAAAACCGAATCATCAAAACGGTACTTGTAACAAAGAGTAAATAATGATAAAATAAATAAGTTAAAGATATTACATAGGAGGCATTTATGTCAGGACATTCTAAATTTGCAAATATTAAACACAAAAAAGAAAAAAACGATGCTGCAAAGGGTAAAATTTTCACTATTATCGGTCGTGAAATCGCAGTTGCGGTTAAAGAAGGCGGACCCGATCCGGCAAATAACTATAAACTTGCTACCGTTATTGCGAAGGCAAAAGCCAATAATATGCCGAATGATACTATTGAAAGAGGAATCAAAAAGGCTTCCGGTGAAGACGGAAATGTTACATATGAGCATGTGACTTATGAAGGTTATGGACCTAATGGTATTGCAATCATTGTAGAGGCTCTTACTGATAACAAAAACAGAACCGCTGCAAATGTAAGAAGTGCTTTTACCAAAGGAAACGGAAGTATCGGTACCCAGGGTTGTGTATCCTTTATGTTCGATGAAAAGGGTCAGATTATTATCGACAAAGAAGAATGTGAAATGGATGCAGATACACTCATGATGCTTGCTCTTGATATGGGAGCTGAAGATTTTACGGAAGAAGATGACAGCTATGAAATTCTCACAGCACCTGATGCTGAGGTGTTTTCAACCGTTACCAAAGGGTTGAATGATGAAGGCATTAGTTTTGTTAGTGCAGAAATTACCATGATTCCTCAGAATTATGTTTCCCTTACAGAAGAGACCGCAGTAAAGAATCTGCAAAAAACACTTGACCTGTTGGATGACGATGATGATGTTCAGAATGTTTATACCAACTGGGAAGAGGGAGAATAATCAGCAAAAAGGAGATAAACAGAATGAATAAAGAAACAACATGTGTACAGGGCGGATGGAAGCCTTCTAAGGGAGAGGCCAGAGTGCTTCCGATTTATCAGAGTACTACTTTTAAGTATGACACCTCTGATCAGATGGGAAGATTGTTTGATTTAGAGGACAGCGGATATTTTTATACACGTCTTCAGAATCCCACAAATGATTTTGTTGCGCAAAAAATTTGCGAGCTTGAGGGTGGCGTTGCAGCAATGCTTACTTCTTCAGGACAGGCAGCAAACTTTTATGCTGTTTTCAATATTTGTGAAGCAGGAGATCATATGATTATTTCTTCTGCACTTTATGGCGGTACATTTAATTTATTAACTGCTACAACCGCTAAGATGGGAATTGAAACAACGGTTGTGGATCCTGATATTTCTGCAGAAGATTTACAGAAGGAAATCAGAACGAACACGAAATTGATACTTGCTGAATCTATTTCTAATCCTTCTCTTGTTGTTTTGGATTTTGATAAATTTGTTTCTGTTGCTCATGCGAATGGAATTCCTGTTATTGTTGATAATACGTTCCCGACACCGATTAACTGTCGTCCTTTCGAATATGGTGTAGATATTGTTACACATTCTACCACCAAATATATGGATGGACATGCAGTTGCCGTAGGAGGTGCAATTGTAGATTCCGGTAATTTTGACTGGATGGCACATGCAGATAAATTCCCCGGACTTTGTACTCCGGATGAAACTTATCACGGTATTACTTATGCAGAGAAATTCGGCAAAGGAGCTTTTATTACCAAAGCTACTGCTCAGTTGATGAGAGATCTTGGTTCTATTCAGTCTCCGCAAAATGCATTTTTGTTGAATATCGGTCTTGAAACTTTACATCTTCGTATGAAGCAGCATTGCGATAATGCTTTGAAGGTTGCTACATGGTTAAAGAATAACGATAAAATTGCGTGGGTAAATTATCCCGGTCTTGAAGGTGACAAATACTATGAGCGCGCACGTAAATATATGCCGAATGGTACATGTGGTGTTGTAACATTTGGGTTAAAAGGCGGAAGAGATGCAAGTATTCGTTTCATGGATCAATTGAAGATGATTGCTATCGTAACACATGTTGCTGATGCAAGATCCTGCGTATTGCATCCTGCCAGCCATACGCATCGTCAGATGAGCGATGAACAGTTACTGGCAGCCGGTGTACAACCTGACTTGATTCGTTTTTCTATTGGTATAGAAAATGCAGATGATATAATTGCTGATTTGGAACAGGCTTTAAATCACTAGAATTTGAAAGAGGTTATTTTCCCATGAAGAGACTTGCTATTGTTGTTCCCTGTTACAACGAAGAAGAGATGTTGCAATTTACTTCTGTTGAGTTGCAGAAAGAAATGAACCGTCTGATACAATTGAATAAAATTACCAAAGACAGCTTTATTCTTTTTGTTGATGACGGAAGCAAGGATCGTACATGGGAATTGATTTCTGCTGAACATGAAAAGAATCCTGTTAATGTTTTTGGATTGAAATTGGCCGGAAATGTCGGACATCAGTATGCTTTAACTGCAGGTTTACTGACTGCTATGCAATGTTGTGATGTAACTATATCAATTGATGCTGATTTGCAGGATGATATTGGTGTGTTCGAAGAAATGCTTGATAAATATCATGCAGGAGCAGATATCGTTTACGGTGTCAGAAACAACCGCAAAAAAGATACTTTTTTCAAGCGTACAACCGCGCAAGGCTTTTATAAAGTAATGGAAATTATGGGCGTGAAAACTGTTTATAATCATGCGGATTTTCGCCTTATGTCCCAAAGAGCAGTGAAACATTTTGCTGAATTTAAAGAAAGTAATTTATATATCAGAGGTATGATTCCGCTGATTGGATATCGTACGGAATGTGTTTACTATGAGAGAAAAGAGCGCATTGCCGGAACTTCTAAATATCCTTTGAAAAAAATGCTTGCATTAGCGATTGAAGGAATTACTTCTTTTAGTGTTAAACCGATAAGTCTTATTACCATAATGGGATTTATCATAGTGTTTTTCAGTTTTTGTGCCTTGATTTATGTTCTGGCCTCATTCTTTTTCGGTAATGTTGAGCCGGGATGGGCTTCACTTATGCTTTCGCTTTGGTTTTTGGGTGGTGTACAGTTGATTTCCGTAGGCTTAATCGGACAATATATCGGTAAAATATATATCGAAGTGAAACATCGTCCGAGATATAATATAGAAACATTTCTTACAAATGAAAATGAAGCTTTAAAATAAAAGCGTTTTGGGTTACTAACTAAGAAAGGGTATACTGATGAAGATTCAAAAAACTTGGGTTGGATATATTGTTTGGGGTCTTTTTTCCATTGTATTATTTTCAAATATTGGTTTTTCAGCTTTGAAACTTGTTGAAAACGGTACAAGTACTTTTTCTCCGCTTGTGACAATTGCAATGTCTTTTGCTATTGTTATAGGAGGTTCTGCGCTTCTGTGTGTTTTATATCATTTATTTATGAAATACCTTTATGATAAAATATTTACGGAACAACAGGAAGCTTCGGGCGAAAAAAATATTATTGAGATTATTTTGTTTGTGTTTGCAATATTTACTGCTATTTTGATTCGGTCTATTGTTCTTGTTGCAATTGGTGGTGAATATACCGGAGATGATACATATTATCGTTTGTCGATGGGTGTTCTTACACATTCAGCTGCAGGTTTGACTACAAACGGAACTTATATCTATTCTGAATTATTAAGTTTGATTTTTGGGATTCTCGGCAAAAAATTTATGGCCGGTTTGATTATGCAATGTATCTTACAAATCGGTATAATTATATTTGCATTTTTGGGAGTAAAAAAAGCTTTTGGTAAATTTAGTGCTTGGATTACCTTGTTTGCGTTAGCTTTTATGCCGGGTAATTTTATGGCTGTAAATACGATGAATCCTGCACTGTTTTTTCTTTTTTTCTTTGCATTGTTTTTCTGGATTCTGACATTAAGTGTAAGTGAGAACTATGTAAAACCGTCAAATCAATTTATTCATTGCTGTAGCTATGTTGTTTTAGGATTGATTTCTGCTTTTTTATGCTTTTATGATATTTCAGGATTCATTTCTGTTGTGATTGCAATTATCTTTTTGTTGCATAAAGAAAAAAAAGATGATGTTGAATATACATTTGAACAAAAAAGCTCAACCAGAATTTTTTTGTATTTGGTTGCATTTTTACTTTGTTTATTTATGTTATTATTTTTTGTATCTCCAAATGGTACAATTGGTTTTAATGCAATAAAAGAGTTTGCTTATCAATTTGTTCCGAACAATGGTTTTGATTTTTATCTGATTACACCAAGTGCATTATACTGGGATGTTCTGATTCCTTTGTTTCTTGGTGCAATTTGGTTTTATTCTTATCCCAAATCAGATTCTGCAAATGGTATTCCTTTTGCGCTTGCAATCATTGTTATATTTGCATTTAGTATATTAAAGTATGATGTGTATTCTTATGATTTGCTTAATAATCTGTTGTGGGCTGTTCTTTCCGGAATTGGTTTTAGAACAATTGTCTTGTTCGGAGCAAATCAGGAAGAACAGGAAAAGGCAAAAAAGAAACGTCAATCCAGAAAAGCACAAAAGGAATTAAAAAGGTCCTTTGAAGCCGGTGAAAAGAGTATTCAGTTAAATAATTTGGATCCTTTGAAGGTTGATCCTCCTGCGCCGCGCTTGGAGTCTGATGAATCACCCAGAAGTTATGGAATCGGACGAAAAGAAGATATCCCGATGCCGAGTCAGGTTCCCCCGGTTAGTACGGCACTGCCCGAAGATCATAATAAAGAGAAAGAAGCTGAGTCTGCGCCTGCAGTCACACCTGCGGCATCTGTTCCTGCTAAGGCTAAAGTTGCACAGGTACCGGTACTTCCGAAAGATATTATTCCGGCGCAGCCACCAAAAAGTAATATGAATATGATACAGTCAAATAATAACACTACACAAGTGAATCAGGTGCCTTCCGATAATATTACAGAGAAAAAGGTTGAAGATAATGCAATTGTTCAAAATACTGTTGTAAAACAAAACGCTCCTATGAGACGTGGTTACAGAACTCCTTCAAAGAGTACATTTTCTCCGGAAGAGCTTGAACGAATCAGACAACATACAAATGGTGAATTTGCATATCATTCCAAAGAAGAAATGTTGCAAACCGGTTCGGGAGCTAAACAGGAAACGATATTGAAGAATAATTTTATTCATGTGATACCGGACAGCAGGGAAGAAGATGCCGCAAAAACAAATGAGGTCTTGAAAGAAAGTTCATCACCGTATATTGCGCCATCTGCACCTGATGTTTCAAAGGCAGAAAATGCAGTTTTACAATCCGCCGAACAGATTCCGGCAAATCAACAACCCGTACCGTCGTTACCTCCCTTGGTAAAAGATAAATTTACGGAAGAAAAGCCGAAATTAATCAAGAATCCTTTGCCGGGTCCGAAACCTCATGTTTCACGCGAATTGTCTTATGATTATATTCCGAAAGAAACAGAGATGGATTTTGACCTTAAAGATATGTCTGGCAAAGATTATTACGATGTTTAAGTATAAAAATCATGTTTTTTCTAATAATAAAAAAGAACTCTGAATAAGAGTTCTTTTTTTACTTCATAGAAAACTCATATGACGTAAAACTCTTTAAGGAGGCAGAAATGGGCGAGATGGAAAAAAATATACATGAGAATGAAATCGAAGTACTTTATATTATTGGAGAAATAGAAGGGCACGATAGTTTGGGCTCAAGTGTAAAATCAACAAAATACGAGGAATTAATACCGAGACTTGCAAAAATTGAAACAGAGCCTTCCATAAAAGGTATTTTAGTTATTCTGCATACTATGGGAGGCGACGTCGAAGCAGGTCTTGCCATTTCAGAGATGATTGCTTCTTTGTCTAAACCAAGCGTTTCACTTGTTTTGGGCGGCAGTCATTCGATTGGAGTTCCGATAGCAGTAAGTACGGATTATTCTTTTATCGTAGAGTCCGGAACAATGGTGATTCATCCTGTCAGGATGAACGGTACTGTAATTGGAGCAAGTCAGACTTTTACCTATTTTAGACAAATGCAGGATAGAATAACTGATTTTGTCTGCGCGCACAGCAACATGAAAAAAGAAAGATTTATGGAGCTTATGACGGAAACAGAACAATTAAGTAAAGATATCGGTAGTATTTTAATAGGGGTACAGGCAGTACGTGAAGGCTTGATTAATGAATCAGGCGGTATGAAAGAAGCGTATCATAAGTTGAAATCAATGCTTGAATAAACAAATAATTACACTAGATAGTGTTTTTTTAAAAAAACAAGATACAATATAATGACAAAAAAATAAAATAGTGCTATAATTTACTTTAATTGTAAACTTTGGAAAGGAGGACGTTTGATTATGGCGAATACTTCAGGGAATAAAAAAAGACAAACATCAAAAAACAGTACAAACAGCAACCGACGAAGTACAAATTCCGGCAGAAAACGAACTTCTTTAGCACAAAGCAACAAAAGAAATACATCACAGAAGCAGCCAGAACCTTCTGTGAGTTACATAGATGAAATTATTTTGATTTTGAGTTTTGCGCTTGTTATTTTTTTGTTTCTTTGTACAGTTGGTATTATTGGAACGAAAGCAGGTGCCGACCATATGAATTTCGGCGATTATGTGCAACAGTTTATGCTTGGTTTATTTGGTATTACGGCATATATTGTACCGCTTGTTACAATTTTTCTTATGGCTTTGGGTATTGCAAATAAAACAAACATTGCTGTCTGGTTCAAAATCGGTTCTGCAATTATTTTAATTGGTATAATAGGTGTATTTGCACATTTACTTGTATATAAAGATTTATCTGTTTATTCCGGAAGTGCTGAGTGGGTTAAAACTTTTTACCTTGACGGAAAAGGTGGCGGAGTAATCTGGGGAGCTGTTTCTTTGGGATTAAATGCCTTAATCGGTAAAGTCGGCACAATTTTTCTGTTAATTGTTACAAGCATTATTTCTTTGGTAGTGCTTACCGGCAAATCTTTTATTAAAGGCACGAAAAATGTCGGTAAAAAGATATATGAGGTTTCTAAAGAGGAGACCAGAAAACAAAAAGAATATCGCATAGATAGATATGAGCAGAGAAAAGCAGAAATTAAAGAACAGACTGAAGAAGAGAAATCTCCCAGAAAAATGAGAGGTGTAACAACGGATACGCTACTTGCAGTTCCTGATCATAATGAAACTTCTCTGGAAATAAAAAATACTGTAGAAGAAAGTATACAGGTGCAAGAGGAACCGGAAGTTCTTACCCTGCAACACGAAGAGATTGTTGATGCAGTTCCCGAAAGAGAAAAGAATGATATACACAGAATTATATATGAAGAATCTGAAGAAAATGTTGTTTCTGAGCCGGCAATGACTTTTTACGGAAATTCACAGGATGATGAAGATTTTCTTAAACCGGTATCTTTTATAAATGAAGAACCGAAAAAAATCAATGAAATTCCGATTTTGGAAGAGAAGAATATTGTTAACGAACCTCAGAAAGAACCCGTTGTTCTTTCTCTTTCCAAGGAATCTGAGCCTGATGTGAATACGAAAGAAGATGTTTCGGTTTCAGATAAACCGGTGGCACATTTGCGTTCAAGAGATAAAGCAGGACTTAGTGAATCTCTTACTACTCCCGTGAAAGAGCAAATGAAACCAAAGATAAAAAAACCGTATCAATTCCCTTCGCCAGCTTTGTTAACCAAAGCATCTGCAAATGCGAAAGGTTCTGATGCAAATGACATGGAACAGACTGCGAAGCATCTGGAAGAAACGCTTGAAACTTTTGGTGTACATGTTAAGGTTACTGATTATAGCAGAGGTCCTTCTGTTACAAGATACGAATTACAGCCTGAACAAGGTGTTAAGGTCAGCAAAATATTGAGTTTGTCAGATGATATCAAATTAAATCTGGCCGCTGCAGATATTCGTATTGAGGCACCAATTCCCGGTAAAATGGCAGTTGGTATTGAAGTTCCAAATAAAACAAGCAGTGCCGTTTGTTTCCGTGAATTGATTGAAAATCCTGATTTCAAAGCGTTTCCTTCAAATTTGGCTTTTGCTGTCGGAAAGGATATAGGCGGAAAGGCAGTTTTTACCGATATTGCTAAAATGCCGCATGTCTTGATTGCAGGTGCGACAGGATCCGGAAAATCAGTTTGTATCAATACATTAATTATGAGTATTTTATTTAAAGCTCATCCTGATGATGTAAAAATGATTATGATTGATCCTAAGGTTGTAGAACTTAGTGTATATAACGGACTTCCGCATCTTTTAATTCCGGTTGTTACAGACACCAGGAAAGCAAGTGCTGCTTTAGCATGGGGTGTTGCCGAAATGACTGAGCGATACAAAAAATTTGCAGACAATGGCGTTCGTGATTTAAAAGGATATAATCATAAAGCCGAGCAGGGAGAAAATGACCCTGATGGTAATCCAATAAAGAAGATGCCACAGATTGTTATTATTGTGGATGAATTGGCTGATTTAATGATGGTTGCAGCGAAAGAAGTCGAAGAATCCATCTGTCGACTTGCTCAGCTTGCAAGAGCTGCCGGTATTCATTTGATTATTGCTACACAGCGACCTTCTGTCGATGTAATTACCGGCTTGATCAAAGCAAATATGCCGAGCAGAATCGCTTTCAGTGTAACAAGCGGTGTGGATTCAAGAACAATTCTTGATACGAACGGAGCCGAAAAGTTATTAGGAAAAGGAGACATGCTCTTTTTTCCGCATGGATATTCTAAGGCGGTACGTGTGCAAGGTGCATTTGTCTCTGATGATGATGTATTAAATGTTGTAGATTTTATTAAGAATCAATCTATTTCAAGCGATTACGGCGACAGAATTGAGGAGGCTATTTCTTCAGGAGCTGTTGGCGAAAGTACCTCTTTTACCGGTGGAGATGAACAGGATATTTACTTTGTCGATGCCGCTAAGTTTGTTGTCGAAAAAGAAAAAGGCTCTATCGGAATGCTTCAAAGAGTATTCAAAATTGGTTTTAACCGTGCCGCAAGAATTATGGACCAGCTTGAAGCTGCAGGCATTGTCGGACCCGAAGAAGGTACAAAACCCAGACGTATTCTAATGACGTCGGAAGAATTAGATACATATTTATCAAATCATTAAGCGAATTTTATATTAAACTAGGAGGAATGGGGTAACATGAAAACAGATATTCAAATTGCACAGGAAGCCAAACTGGCTCCGATTACTGAAATTGCCGAAAAGCTTGGGATAACCTATGATGATTTGGAATTGTACGGTAAATACAAGGCTAAAATATCTGATCATTATCTGGAACAAATCAAATCAAATCAGGATGGTAAATTAATTCTTGTAACTGCCATTAATCCTACACCTGCAGGTGAAGGCAAAACAACAACCACAGTCGGATTGGGTCAGGCATTTGGTAAGTTAAACAAAAAAGCAGTGATTGCTTTAAGAGAACCTTCATTAGGACCTTGTTTCGGTGTAAAAGGTGGTGCAGCCGGAGGCGGTTATGCACAGGTTGTACCGATGGAAGATTTGAATCTTCATTTTACAGGTGATTTTCATGCAATCACATCTGCTAACAACTTGCTTGCGGCAATGCTTGATAATCATATGCAGCAAGGGAATGCTTTAAACATCCATCCGAGACAAATTGTATGGAAACGTTGTCTTGATATGAATGACAGAGCACTTCGTAATATTGTTGTGGGACTTGGTGCGAAATCTGATGGTATTGTAAGAGAAGATCATTTCGTTATTACTGTTGCTTCAGAAATAATGGCTGTTCTTTGCCTTGCGCAAGACATGCAGGATTTGAAGAAAAGACTGGCACAAATTGTTGTTGCTTATGATTACGAAGGAAAACCCGTGACAGCAGGACAGTTAGAAGCTGTTGGCGCAATGGCGGCATTGCTGAAAGATGCAATGAAACCCAACCTGATTCAAACACTTGAACATACGCCTGCGATTGTACACGGCGGACCTTTTGCCAATATTGCTCATGGTTGCAATAGCGTCCGTGCTACGAAAGCAGCACTGAAAATGGCGGATTATGTAATAACAGAAGCCGGATTCGGAGCTGATTTGGGCGCAGAGAAATTCCTTGATATTAAATGCCGTAAAGCCGGTTTAAAGCCGGATGCAATAGTTTTAGTTGCAACTATACGTGCTTTGAAGTATAATGGTGGGGTTGCAAAAGCTGATTTAAACGAAGAGAATCTTGATGCACTGCGTTTAGGTATCGTAAATTTGGAGAAGCATATAGAAAATTTACAGAAATATAAAGTACCTGTCGTAGTGACTTTGAATTCTTTTGTGACTGATACGAAAGCAGAAACGGAACTTGTTTCTGAATTATGCCAAAAAACCGGTTGTGCATTTGCTTTGTCAGAAGTTTGGGAGCATGGTGGTGAAGGCGGTATTGCACTTGCAGAAACAGTTTTAGAAGTATTGGAAACAAAAGAAAGTAACTTTGAACCTATTTACAAAGATGAACTTTCATTGACAGAAAAAATCGAAACTGTTGCAAAAGAAATTTATGGTGCAGATGGTGTAAATTATTCTGATGCAGCCAAAAAGCAATTAGCAAAGCTTGAAGAACTTGGTTTTGGTAAGTTCCCTATTTGTATGGCAAAAACACAATATTCTCTGTCAGACAACCCTGCATTACTCGGAAGACCTCGTAATTTTAGAATTGATGTCCGTGAAGTATATGTTTCTGCCGGCGCAGAATTTGTGGTTGTTATTACGGGAACCATTATGACAATGCCCGGCTTACCTAAAAAACCGGCTGCTTGCATGATTGATGTTGACAATAACGGTATGATTACCGGTTTATTTTAATAAAATATACGAAGGAGAATACTATGTATCAGATTATTGACGGTAAAATGATTTCTACGCAAATCAAAGATGAATGTAAAGAACGTGTTGCTGCATATAAAGAACAAGGTATCGACATTTGTCTTGCTGTAATTCAGGTCGGAAATGACCCTGCTTCCAGTGTTTATGTGAATAATAAGAAGAAGGCTTGTGAATATATCGGCATTCGTTCATTGTCTTATGAACTTCCGGAAGAAACAACTCAGGAAGAATTGATTTCTTTGATTGAGAAATTAAATGCTGATGATAGTGTAAACGGAATTTTAGTACAGTTACCTGTGCCGAAGCATATTGATGAAGATATAATTATCAGCACAATCAGTCCGAAAAAGGATGTTGATGGTTTCCATACGCAAAGTGTCGGTGCATTATGTATCGGACAGCCCGGTTATGTTTCCTGTACACCGGCAGGCATTATTGAATTGTTAAAAAGAAGTAACATTTCTATAGAAGGCAAAGAATGTGTTGTGATCGGACGTTCCAATATTGTAGGTAAGCCGATGTCCATTCTTATGTTAAGAGAAAATGCAACGGTTACAATTGCACATTCACGCACCAAGGATTTGAAAGATATTTGTAAGCGTGCAGATATTTTAATTGTTGCAATCGGAAGACCAGAGATGATTACTTCTGAATATATTAAAGACGGTGCTGTTGTAATTGACGTTGGAATTCATCGCAGAGAGAATAATAAACTTTGTGGGGATGTCCTTTTTGATGATGTTGCACCTCATTGCAGCGCAATCACCCCGGTTCCCGGTGGTGTTGGTCCTATGACAATTGCAATGCTTATGAAGAATTGTGTGGATTCGGTATCGTTAACGTAAACCTTGATTTGTATTCAGAACGGAGATTTGTATGAAGTGTCCTAAATGTGGCGTTGATATACAGGAAGGGAAGTTGCTGTGTGAATCCTGTGGCGAAGAGATTCATATAGTACCTGATTTCGAGCCGGAAATCGAAAATAAAATAGAAGAGAGCCTGCTAAATGTTGCCGAAGTAATTGATGAAGCTGATGAAGAAAGCATTGAAGCTGATCCGGAAGAATTTAATGTTTTTTCAACACGTGAAATTCGCAAAAAAAATCTTTTGATTGATGAAAATCCAATTGATGATGAATTTGACGATATTGAAGATGAAGATTTACCGGATGAGGATTTTTGGGATGTTGAAGAAGTAATTAATAAAGAAGGCTTAAAGAAAATGATTCGTTCTTTTTTCGGAAAAGGACTTCTTTCAAAAATTCTTCTTTTAATTCTGACTGTTTTGATTCTTTGTTGTATCGGTATGGTTGCATATAAGATTAGTTCTTCTGTCAAAGAGAACTCATTTCATTATCAATTTTCCAAAGCGCAGGAAGCAGCACAGTCCGGAAATTATTCGCTTGCAATCAAACATCTTGAAAAAGCATGTGATTTAGAATCTTCAAATGTTGATGCACGTTATCTTTTATGTGATTATTACTGCAAAAATAACAAACAGGAAAATGCTATTCTTACCTTAAAAGGAATGATTAGCGGAAATTCGCAGAAAGATTTGATTACGTATCAGAAAATATTTGATATCTATTCAAAGATGGGGAATATTTCCGAAATTAATCAGATCCTAAATGAAACGACTGATGTGGAAATTCGAGAACAATTTAAGCAATATCTTGCAATTGAACCCGAATTTAGTGTTGAAGAAGGCAGTTATGAAGATGTTATTCATTTAAAATTGACCGGCAATACAACCGGAAAAATTTATTATACACTTGATGGTTCCATGCCTGATTCTACAAGCACAGAATATACATCACCCATTTATCTTGAAAATGGATTTTACACCGTAAAAGCTATTTTTGTGAATTCATTTGGATTAATGAGTGAAATTGTTACAAAGAAATATGAAATTAATGTTTTGATGCCTGAAGCACCTGTTGTATTACCGGCATCCGGAACATTCCGGTCTCCGGAAAAGGTAGTTGTGGAAGTTCCTGTCGGATGTAATATTTATTATACAACAAACGGGGAAGATCCCACAATCGACAGCAATTTATACAATGGTCCGATTTGTATGCCACTTGGCAAATCAAAACTTAAGTTTATTTCATATAGTGAAGAAAATCGCATTTACAGTGAAGTTACAGAAGTTGAATATAGTTTACAGCTTCCTGAAATGCCTGTTTCTGCTGCAATGGCAGCAAATATTATTACGGAATACAGATATTCTCTTGGTGGTATGGAAAGTACCACAGGTGAGTTATCAACTATTTCAGGTAAATTATTATTTATGTGCGAAAGTGCAGTGAATATTAATAATGAGCTGTTTTTTGTAATTTGTGAATATTATGAAGACCCCTCTGCAGGAATCCGAACAAAAACAGGATTGGTTTATTGCGTTTCCATGAGCGATCCTGACAGGTTTGGTACCTTAGAGCTTGATGCAAACCAGGAATTTTATTGGGTTGATCATATTCGACAGTGATATATTTGAGGAGGATGAAGAAAATGTACGAAATTTTAGAAGCAAAGGAATTAGCGGACAGCATATACAAATTTGTTGTAAAAGCTCCCCGTTGCGCTGCATCATGTGAACCGGGACAATTTGTTATTGTACGTACACATGCTGATAGCGAGAGAATTCCTTTAACCGTATGCGATTATAATCGCGAAGAGGGAACTGTTACCATCGTAGTTCAGGTAATAGGCGCATCAACTTTTATTATGAAAACTTTAAAGAAGGGCGATTTTTTCCATGATTTTGTTGGACCCTTAGGAAGAGCTTCGGAATTTCTTGAGGAAGAAATTGATGCACTGAAGAACAAAAAAATTCTTTTTGTTGCCGGCGGTCTTGGTACTGCCCCTGTTTATCCTCAGGTGAAATGGCTTCATGAACATGGCGTTGATGCTGATGTTATTGTGGGCGCAAAAACTAAGGATATGTTGATTATGGAAGAGGAAATGCGTGCAGTTGCCGGAACTCTTTATATTACAACTGATGACGGTTCTTATGAAAGAAGCGGTATGGTTACCAAAGTTATTGAAGATTTATATGCCGAAGGCAAGAAATATGATGTATGTGTTGCAATCGGTCCTATGATTATGATGAAATTTGTATGTCTTTTAACCAAGAAGCTTGATTTACATACCATTGTAAGTATGAATCCCATTATGGTTGACGGAACCGGAATGTGCGGAGCTTGTCGTCTTACCGTTGATGGCCAGGTTAAGTTTGCATGTGTTGACGGACCTGAGTTTGACGGACATCTTGTTGATTTCGATGAGGCAATGAAGCGTCAGCAGATTTACAAGACCAAAGAAGGTCGTGCATACTTAAAAGAAAAAGAAGGCGATACACATCATGGCGGATGTGGACATTGCGGAGGTGACGAATAATGAATGTTTTAGAGCGTATTCCTGTCAGAGAACAGGATCCAAAGGTAAGAGCAACCAATTTCGAAGAAGTTTGTCTCGGATATAATAAAGAAGAAGCAATGGAAGAAGCTTCAAGATGTTTAAATTGTAAAAATGCTGCATGTGTAAAAGGATGTCCCGTGTCCATTAATATTCCTGCATTTATCCAGGAAGTTAAAAACGGCTCTTTTGAAAATGCATACAGAGTGATTTCCGCATCAAGTTCACTTCCTGCTGTATGCGGTCGTGTATGTCCGCAGGAAAATCAGTGTGAAGGTAAATGTATCCGCGGATTAAAAGGTGATGCCATTTCAATTGGTAAATTGGAAAGATTTGTAGCAGACTGGGCATTTGAGAATAACATTAAACCTGCAGTAACAGCAGAAAAGAAAAACAAAAAAGTTGCCGTAATCGGTTCCGGCCCTGCCGGCGTAACCTGTGCCGGTGACCTTGCAAAAAAAGGATATGACGTAACTATTTTTGAAGCACTTCACGAATTCGGTGGTGTTCTTGTTTACGGAATTCCTGAATTCAGACTTCCGAAAGAGCGTGTTGTCAAAAAAGAAATTGAGAATGTGAAAGCTCTTGGTGTTAAATTTGAAAACAATGTTATCATCGGTAAATCAGTAACCATTGATGAATTAATGGAAAAAGAAGGTTTTGATGCCGTATTTATAGGTTCAGGTGCAGGTCTTCCTAAATTCATGGGAATTCCCGGCGAAAATGCAAACGGAGTATTTTCTGCAAACGAATATTTAACAAGAAGTAATCTGATGAAAGCATTTCGTTCTGAGTCTGACACACCGATTATGATTGGTAAAAAAGTTGCTGTTGTTGGCGGTGGTAATGTTGCAATGGATGCTGCAAGAACTGCGCTTCGTCTTGGTTCGGAAGTACATGTTATCTACAGAAGAAGTGAAGCAGAATTACCTGCACGTGTCGAAGAAGTGCATCATGCGAAAGAAGAAGGTATTATTTTCGACCTTTTGACAAATCCTGTTGAAATACTTTCTGATGAAAATGGCTGGGTATCAGGAATTAAATGTGTCAAAATGGAACTCGGTGAACCTGATGCATCAGGAAGAAGAAGTCCTGTTGAAATTGAAGGCAGTGAATTTGTAATCGATGTAGATGTTGTAATCATGTCACTCGGAACATCCCCGAATCCTTTGATTTCTTCTACAACAAAGGGACTTGAATTAAATAAAAGAAAATGTATTGTAGCCGATGAAGAATTCGGCAGCACCAGCAAAGAAGGTGTATTTGCCGGTGGAGATGCCGTTACAGGTGCCGCAACCGTTATTCTTGCAATGGGTGCGGGACGCGCAGCTGCAAAAGGTATTGATGAATATTTATCTAATAAATAATTGATGAGTTTGTGATAGCAGATTTTTTTGTTATCACAACTTTTCATATCCACAAATAAATGAAAAAGGAGATAAAGTTATGCCTTGGTGTCCAAAATGTAAAACGGAATACAGAGACGGAATTGATGTATGTAGTGATTGCGGTTCTAAACTGGTTGCGACACTTGATCAAACATATGAATTCGATAAGGCGAATATGCTTAATTTTCTTTACGGTCCTGAAGAACAGGTTGAATCCATCCGTAAGTATTTATCCGGTGTAGGTAAATTGAAAGCATATTCTGTTTATAACGAAAAGAAAGAGATTTATGAGCTTTTCATTAAACCTGAAGATCAGGCGCGCGCAACACAGCTTGTCAATCAGTTTTTTGAGCAGGTAAATGCCCAACAGGTGAGTGGACAGAATGCTTCTCAAGCCGCACAGAAACAGCAACGTATGCCCGCAAAAGAGGCATACCGTTCTGCGAAAGAACGTGCAGCAGATCATAAGAGTAGTGCGATTATTCTTATGTCTTTGGGTGTTATTGGCTTAACTGTTATTGTTTTGATGGCACTTGGCGTATTTCCTTTTGTTTCTTTAAGCGGAATGGGAGCAATTTTGACATATACGGTAATGGGTGGTTTTTTCCTGATGTTCATTATTATGTCTGTTGTTTCTTTTAAAAGCTATAAAGAATTGAGCCGGGTTGACATTGCTGAAACAAATACAAACAAAGAATTAGATGAATTCTGTGCGAAATATCTTACCAAAGAATTCATTGATTCTAAAATAGCTCCTTTGATTTCAGATGAATCACAGGAATATTTTTATCGTGCTGAATTTATGAGAAAAGTAATTTCAGATAAATATCCTGAACTTGGAGCATCTTTCCTTGAAGACTATATTGATACAAAATATGGTGAAATTTTTGAGTCTTAACTATTTTAGAGGTGTATTTTGAATATTCATATTGTTTGTGTCGGGAAAATAAAAGAATCTTTTTACCGCGATGCTGTGAATGAATACAGTAAGCGTTTAAGTCGTTACTGCAAACTAAAGATTACAGAAGTTGCAGATGAAAACACACCACAAAATGCTTCTGAAGTTTTAGAGGAGCAGATTCGTGAGAAAGAGGCTGAGCGTATTTTGAAAGCAATCTCTGACCATACGTATGTATGCATACTTGCAATTGAGGGAAAAGAATATGATTCAATTTCTTTTGCAAAAGAAATTGATTTACTTGCAACAAACGGTAATTCAGACATTACGTTTGTAATCGGAGGCTCGCTTGGACTTTCACAAAGTGTTTATCGAAGAGCTGATAAAAAAATCAGTTTTTCTAAAATGACGTTCCCACACCAATTGATGCGAGTAATATTGCTTGAACAGATTTATCGGGGATATCGCATTATTCATAATGAACCGTATCATAAATAATTGATTGCCATTGTTTAAACTGTATATTGATAGGAGGGTATTCATATGAGAATGTATGATTTAATCATGAAGAAACGAAATAACGAAACATTAACCGAAGAAGAGATTCGTTTTATGATTGATAATTATACCAAAGGAAATATTCCGGATTATCAAATGTCGGCTTTTACAATGGCTGTTTATTTTAATAAAATGAATGCTGATGAAACCCTTGCCCTTACAATGGCAATGGCCGAAAGTGGTGATATGCTTGACTTGTCATCGATTTCCGGAATTAAAGTTGACAAGCATTCAACCGGAGGAGTAGGAGATAAAACCTCTCTTGCTTTAATTCCGATGGTTGCTGCATTAGGTGTTTGTACGGCTAAAATGAGCGGCCGTGGGTTAGGACATACCGGCGGAACCATTGACAAGCTTGAATCCTTTGACGGATTTAATACAGCAATTTCAACAGAACAGTTTATTAATCAGGTGAATCGAATCGGCATTGCAATTATGGGACAAACTGCTGACATTGCGCCCGCTGACAAAAAATTATATGCACTTCGTGATGTTACGGCTACGGTTGATAATATGTCTTTAATTGCAAGTTCTATTATGAGCAAAAAACTTGCAGCCGGAGCAGATGCAATTGTACTTGACGTCAAATGCGGCAGTGGTGCATTTATGAAATCTGAAGAGGATGCGATTGCTCTTGCAAAAGAAATGGTAACAATCGGAACTGGTGCAGGAAGAAAAACCACTGCGATTATTTCTGATATGGATCAGCCGCTTGGAAATGCAATTGGAAATGCACTTGAAGTAAAAGAAGCAATTGATACATTAAAAGGGCACGGTCCGAAAGATTTCTCGGAATTATGTATGACACTTGGTGCCCATATGGTTGTAGCAGGTAACAAGGCCGCCACATTAGAAGAAGCCACGGATCAATTGAAGGAAGTAATATCAAATGGCAAAGCATTGGATAAACTTGCTGAATTCATTCAGGCGCAAGGAGGTAATCCTGAACAGGTTTATCATCCCGAGTTACTTCCATGTGCATCCTTGTGTGAGGAAATTTTGGCAGAAGAAGAGGGATATATATATTCCGTACAATGTGATGAAATCGGAATTTGCTCACTAATTCTTGGAGGCGGAAGAGAAACCAAAGAAAGTATCATTGATTTATCTGTCGGATTCATCCTTCATAAGAAAAAAGGTGACTTTGTTTCAAAAGGAGAATCGCTTGCAACGGTTTATGCAAATGATTCTGATAAGCTTATTCAAGCGAAAACAAGATTTTTGAAAGCTTATCACATTTCTTCAAAACAGCCAATTGCTACACCTTTTATTAAAGCAATTATCTCTTAATTGTTCTGAATACGTAAAAGAAATCATATAATAAACAAAGATTTTGATGGACTTTACGTTTATGAACAAAGAAAAGATATATGAAAAAGCAGAAAAAGTAGGAGATAAGTTATCTCTTTCGCAGGATTTATGCAGTTGTTCCGGAATTATAACCATGATTGGAACAATGCAGGTATGTGTTGAAAATTATAAAGGTCTTCTTGAATATACTTCAGAATTAATTGTTCTGGAAGGTATTCGTGTAAAGATTACCATTCACGGCAAAAGATTAACCATCCGCGATTATGATGATGAGAACTGTATGATATACGGTAAAATACATTCAGTATCTTTTGATTCAATTGTGGAGGATTAGATGTGGAATCAATTTTCAGATTAATAAAAGGATATCTTATAATCCGTATTTCTAAACAGGGGTTTGTTCGTTTTTTGAACCTTTGCCTTCAGAATAACATATATCTATGGGACATCCTGGAGCAGGAAAAAGAGATTTTAATTTCCGTAACTTTACACGATTTTCTAAAAATTCAAGATATCGTCAGGAAATCAAAAGTAAAAATTCATATTATAAATCGCAGAGGTTTTCCTTTTTACATGGTTCGAATGAGACGTTATCTTGTATTATGTGTCGGAATTCTGTTTTGTTTATTTTGCCTGTATTATCAAAAAACGCATTTATGGACAATCAGAACAGAAGGTAATATTTCAATTACATCAGAACAAATTGAGGATTGTCTGAAGGAAAATGGATTTTATTGCGGAATGCGAAGAGATCAGTTTCAGGCATCACAAACAGAAAAAGTATTGAAAGAAACATTTGATATTTTCTCATGGGTATCCACATCACTTGACGGAACAGAACTTACTGTTTCGGTTATTGAAAACACTGCATCCAATGATGAATTTGTTCAAAAGGAATTTCCTTCTTCCCTTTATGCCTCGCATGACGGTATCATACGCAAATTAGTGGTGAATAATGGATATACGAAATACAAAGTCAATGATGAAGTCAAAACAGGAGACTTAATCATTTCCGGAGAAGTTCCGTACAGTAACAATGACGGAATAAATTCATTTCATTTGACTTTTGCGCAAGGAGAGTATCTTTGCGAGGTCAAAGTGCCATTCCATAAATCCTATCAAAGGACACAAGACAAACCCATTTACGGTGTTTGGGAATCTTGTCTTGGAAGTATGGCATGGAATACATTCTTTTTTCCGGATGTAACATCTTTTAAGAAAGAAACAAATTGCATCATTTTAAGAGAATATATTGATTTAAATTTTTTATCTTTGTTTGACTATAAAATTTATTATATAAAGTCGCAGCAAAGAAAATTTAAAACCATTCGAAGGACACTTGATGAAGAAGAAATAAAAGAACAATTAACGAGAGAGATTCGTTACTATATAAATGACTTAGAACAAAGCGGAGCAAGTAATATTATTCCGGATGTTTCATTTACCGCAAGTGAAAAAGAAATATCTTTATACGGTATAATTACCTATTTTACTCCGGACCTTATTCGTAAGAATATAACACCTCAGACAGACGAAGGGATTGGACATGGCACTGATAACACTTACAATGGAACTTAGCACCGAACATATGCAGAATATTTTCGGAGAAAGAGATTCCTATATTCGAAAAATTGAAGATGATTTGAATGTAACCATCGTAAACCGTGATGGTGTAATTAAGATTTCCGGCGAAGAATACAATGCCAAAAAAGCAGTTCGATTACTGAGCGAATTAACAGAATTATCCAAACGCGGAAACACCATTCACGAACAGAATATTGATTATGGCTTAACTTTATCAAAAGAAGATAAAGAAGATATGCTTCTTAAAGTTGATTCGGATTGTATTTGCCATACTGTCAACGGTAAAGTAGTGAAACCAATGACTGTCGGCCAAAAAAATTATGTCGATGCAATCCGTAATAATATGATTGTTTTTGGACTAGGTCCTGCCGGTACGGGTAAAACATATCTGGCAATGGCAATGGCGATTACAGCTTTTAAGAACGAAGAGGTTGGCAGAATCATTCTTACAAGACCGGCAATTGAAGCCGGAGAAAAGCTAGGCTTTCTGCCCGGTGATTTGCAAAGCAAAATCGATCCGTATTTAAGACCGCTTTATGATGCATTGTATCAGATTATGGGAGCTGAATCCTTTGCCAAAAACATGGAACGGGGATTAATAGAAGTCGCTCCTCTTGCATATATGCGAGGAAGAACATTGGATAATGCGTATATTATTTTAGACGAGGCACAGAATTGTACTCCCGCGCAGATGAAAATGTTTTTAACAAGAATCGGTTTCCAATCTAAAGTCATTATTACGGGCGACAGTTCTCAGAAGGATTTACCGGCCGGTACTCAATCGGGACTAGATGTAGCGATACGGGTATTAAAGGATATTGATGGTATTTCTTTTTGTAATTTGACAGCAAAGGATGTTGTAAGACATCCGCTTGTACAAAAGATAGTTTGTGCATATGAAGATTACGAAAAGAAAGAGAATGCTCGTGAAAATCGTAAATACATGCAAAAAAACAACAGAAAAGCACGATGATAATAGAGCGCAAAGGATACGTATATGATTATTATTAATTTTGAAAATAATGCGAATGATATTGATGAATTATTTTATATAAAAATAGCTTCAGATGTTATTTCCTATATTTTAAAACAGGAAGGATGCCCTTACGAAAGCGAAGTTTCCTTTCTGTTAACGGATAATGAAGGGATTAAAGAAATCAATTGTAATTTTAGGAATAAAGATGTTGAAACAGATGTTCTGTCTTTTCCTAATTTTGCGTTTGAAAGTCCTGCTGATTTTGCCGAGATAAATAAATTTTTAAATCATTTTGATTATTTCAATCCTGAGAATCAGGCTTTTTATCTTGGAGATATCATGATTTCCGAGAACAAGGCTAGACTACAGGCAGAAGAATACGGTCATTCTTACGTGCGGGAAATTGCTTTTTTACTTGCGCACAGCACCCTTCATTTAATCGGTTATGATCATATGACACCTGAAGATGCTGTTTTGATGGAAGAAAAGCAAAATCGTTATTTAGAAGAACTTGGTATTACAAGAAATAAGAATTTAGAAATTTCTGATTATTTAACGGAGAAATAATATGGCTGAAAAGAAACAAAAAATTAAAAACGGAATTATTGTACAGGGAAGTATACTTGCAATTGCCGGAATCATTGCCAGATTAATCGGTATCGTAAGAAGAATTCCTTTGACCAATATTATCGGAGATGCCGGAAACGGTTATTATTCTGTTGCATATGAGGTTTATTCCATTATTCTTTTATTATCCTCATACAGCCTGCCTCTCGCAGTATCGAAACTGGTCGCAGCCAGAGTGAGCAGAGGGCAGCATAAAAACGCAGATAAAATACTAAAAGGAGCATTGGTATTTGCTTTCTTTACCGGTGGTTTGGCTTGTCTTTTTGTATTAATATTTGCAGATTGGCTTGCGGGAACGGTTATGGGACAACCTATGAGTGCAATCGGATTAAGATTTTTAGCACCCACACTTTTTATTGTTGCAATTATGGGCGTTTTTCGTGGTTATTTTCAGGGAATCGGATCCATGGCTCCGACAGCTGTTTCACAAATTATTGAGCAAATTTTTCTGGTTGTATTTTCTTTGCTTTTTGCAGAACTCTTTTTTCAAAAAGGTGATTCCTATTCCAGCCTGATGTTAAGTGATCAGTATGCTCCTGCATGGGGAGCTGCCGGTGCAACAATCGGATGCGGCATCGGTGCGTTGGCAGGCCTGTTATTCTTAATAGGTATTTTTGCGATGGCAAACAGAAGACGTCGCGCCAAAATACGAAAAGATTTAACGAAAGTTCAGGAAAATTACGGCGGCGTAATCAGGGTTATTTTATTAACGGTTGTTCCGGTTATTTTAAGTACAGTCGTATATAATATTTCCGGTATTTTGGATCAGGGAATTTATAATCATCATATGAACGCGCTTGGGCTTGAGGAAATTAAAACAATACACTGGGGTATATACAGCGGTAAATATAAAGTGTTAATTAATTTACCGATTGCACTTGCTTCAGCTATGTGTTCTGCACTTGTTCCTTCTTTGACAGCAAACATTTCCAATCACGATAAACAGGCTGCAAATGATAAGATTGGTTCTGCAATCCGCGTTACCATGCTGATTACGATTCCTTGTGCCGTCGGATTGTCTGTTCTTGGCAAACCGATTGTTGAAATGTTGTGGCCGGGAAGTGACCCGCTTGCAGCCAAGTTATTACTTGTCGGCACATTATCGGTAATATTTTATGCGTTATCCACCTTAGGTAACGGTATTTTGCAGGGTATTAATAAACTTCATATCCCTATTATCAATGCACTGATTTCTCTTGTTTTGCATTTGGTGATATATTTCCTAATGTTAAAAGGATTAGACCTGGGTATTTATGCAGTTGTCTTTTCAAATATCTTCTTTTCCTTGTTTATGTGTCTTTTAAATCATCTGGCAATTTACAGATATGTTGGCTATAAGCAGGAGATGAAACGAAGCTTTTTCCTTCCGATTATCAGTTCTCTTGTAATGGGTGCAATATGTTTCGGTATTTATCAGTTATTAAACCTGTTTTTACCTTTACCGGTTAGTTGCATTGCGGCAATCATTGTTGGTGTGATTGTGTATTTTGTTGCGATTCTTTTATTAAAGGGTTGTTCCAAATCAGAACTTTCCAGAATACCTGTTATCGGTAAAATTCTGGCCAATTTATTACCATAAAAGTGAATAATTAACATTCGTACAGCAGATACTATAGCTGATGTGTTTTTCTTTCATGTCAAATTATTTTTGTGCAAAGGAGTGCATAAAATGAAAACCATTTATAGAATCTGCTTCGTTTGTTGTCTTGCTATTATTTGTTTTTGTGCAGGTATGTTTATGCTTGTTTTTGTAATGAAAGCAAATGATTATGTATTTATCAGCCAACGCGAATTGACAGATATACGAAATTCTTCACTGCAGACGAAAGATGTTTCTGTCATGCCTCAGACTGCCGATTTGAGCACGACGTATTATGTTGAACAAATAAATTCTGTTACAGGAGAGGAAGAGCTGATTCAGGAAGAAATCCCCCATAGTCTGATCGGGGCAAATCGAGAAGAGATTGAGCAATTTATTACGGAGTATAACAAAGCACCTGCGTTATCGGATAAGGAAAAAGGATTTGTCGATGCGCAATTAGAGGAGTTTTCATCTGATAAAATTGTAGTAAAAAAAGTATATAAACCCTTAGAAAAAGATGTATTCTTTTTGAAATCCGAAGAGAATTTTATTGTCGTATATTATTCTGATTTATCAACGGTATATATGTATACGGATATTGTAATGGATCAATTACCTGAAGAAATACAGGCAGAGATAAACGAAGGGAAACAAATCAATTCTCTTGAAAATCTTTATTCTTTTCTCGAATCTTACACCAGTTAAAAGTGAAAGGACAAATGGATTAAAATGTCACAGGCTAAATTCAATCAATCTAATAAGATTGCTGTTGTCGGCGGTGGTGCTGCCGGTTTGTTTGCGGCATCTAAAGCATTGGAAAACGGAGCAATTGTCACTGTATTTGAGAGAAATGTATCATTTGGCAAAAAATTAAACCTTACAGGGAACGGCAAATGCAACTTTACAAATTATGATTTGGATGACTCACATTTTAGAAATTCTGAGTATATCAAACCCTTCCTTGATAAATATAATGCATCTTATTTTCAGGATTATTTCTTATCACTTGGAGTATTATCCTACACTAAAAAGAATGGATGTCTGTATCCTTCCAGTCAAAAAGCAACAACAATCACACAAAGTCTGGTCAGACATATAGAGCAGTTAGGCGGAAAAATGATTTCCGGTGTTTGTATTTCTGAAATCAAACAAAATAACAGTCATAAGTTTGAACTGATAACAAAAGAACAGAAAATAGATGATGTATTTGATTGTGTAATTTTGGCTTGCGGAGGTAAAGCAGCTCCCAAAACAGGAAGTGACGGATTTGGATTCAGACTTGCAAGAACATTTGGTCATACTGTCAGCAGAACATATCCGGTGTTAGTACAATTAAAATCCGACTCCGGCATTTGCAAGAAGTGTTCCGGCGTAAGATGTCGTGTCAATGCTTCTGCATACATAAATAATGAACTTATTAGAACCGAACACGGTGAATTGCAAATAACAGATTCGGGACTTTCCGGAATTGTAATATTTCAATTAAGCCGTATACTTTCCAAAGCAGTGGAAGAAGGCAAGGTATGTGAAATTATCGTTGATTTCCTTCCGGAATTATCAGAACATGACTTCACTGTTTTTTTGAATAAACGGCTAAATATGAGTGTTAATGATACATTTTATTCATTTTTTGAAGGACTTGGAAATCCGAAATTAATAAAATGTCTTTTAAATGAATTGGAAATTGATTCTGAGCGAATTATAAATAAAGATGATTTTGATTGCTTAATTTCTGTTTTATATGCACTTAAAAAATGGAAATTCACCATAACCGGACATAATGGTTATGATAATGCACAGGCAACACGTGGCGGTGTTTTGTTAAATGAGATATCGCCAAACATGGAGTCTGTCTTTACGCCCGGACTATATTTTGCCGGTGAAATGCTTGATGTCGATGCGGATTGCGGCGGATATAATTTACACTGGGCATGGACAAGCGGAGAAGTTGCCGGCATTTCTGCCGCAAAGAAAGGTTTTTAGTATGATTCAGATTAATCAATTTAAAACATCTCCCATAAAGGACGAAGAACTTTTATCTGCCGTCTCCAAACATTTTCATGTAAATGCCGAAGAAATCTCTGATTTACGCATCGTCAAAAAAAGCATAGATGCCAGAAAAAAACCGGAAATTATCTTTAGCTATACATTACAGCTTTGTATGGCAGAAACAACAGAAAAAAGTCTTGTCAAAAAAAATAAGAATATAACGTTATGTGATAAACAGGTATCATACAGAATGCCCAAATGCGGAGAGCATATTTTACCGCACAGGCCTGTTGTTGCAGGCTTTGGACCTGCCGGGATTTTTGCTGCTTATTTACTTGCAAAAGCCGGTTTTTGTCCGATTGTAATTGAACGAGGGGAAGATGTTTATACGAGAAAAGAAACAGTAGAAGAATTCTGGCAAAAAGGATTATTAAATACGGAATCAAATGTACAATTTGGTGAGGGCGGAGCCGGAACATTTTCTGACGGAAAATTAAATACCGGTGTCAAAGATAAATACGGAAGAAATCGATTTGTTTTAGAAACCTTTGTTGAATTTGGAGCATACGAAAATATTCTCTATGACAGCAAACCGCATATCGGGACGGATGTATTATGTGATGTCATTTATCGTATGCGTGAATCCATTCTTAAGATGGGTGGAACTGTTTTGTTTTCTAATAAACTTGAGTCTCTTATTATGAAACCGGACACCAAGGAGTTAGCCGGCATTCAAGTAAGAAATGTAATAACTGATGAAATATTTCAATTGGATACAGAATGTTGTATTCTTGCCATCGGTCATAGTGCGCGAGATACATTTGAAGTTTTATATGAAACAGGACTCACAATTGAGCAAAAATCTTTTGCTGTGGGACTTCGTGTCATACATAAGCAAAAATGGATGAATCAATGTCAATATGGTGTAAATTATGAGGCTCATTATCCTGAGATTTTGCCTTCAGCTTCGTATAAATTGACTGCACGCGCCAAAAACGGAAGAGGTGTGTATTCATTCTGTATGTGCCCGGGCGGATATGTAGTGAATGCATCTTCAGAACAGGGAATGTGTGCTGTAAACGGAATGAGTAATGTGAAGCGTGATTCCGGATATGCAAACAGTGCGATCGTTGTTTCGGTTTCACCGAAAGACTATAACAGCGAACATCCTTTGGCCGGAATGTATTTTCAGAGAAATCTGGAGAAAAAAGCATTTCAATTAGGAAACGGCAACATTCCGGTTTGTCTGTTTACGGATTTTAAAGCTGAAACTTCAGACCAAATATCTGCAATACAAATAACAAATGAATATAAAGATGCCGTTAAAGGAGCATTTGAACCTGCAAACATCTCATCTCTTTTTCCGGAAGAGATAAAGGATGCCTTTCTTGACGGAATGGAACAATTTGAATCGTGCATGAGTGGCTTTACTTCAAAAAATCCGCTTTTATGTGCAATCGAAAGCAGAACTTCCTCCCCGATTAAAATATTGCGGGATGAAAGTTTTAATAGTGTAAACATCAAAGGATTATATCCTTGTGGTGAAGGTGCAGGATATGCCGGAGGTATTATGTCTGCAGCAATGGATGGTATGAAAGTAGCAGAGGGAATTATTTCATGCTATGCATCTTTAAAAACTTGATTTTCGTTTTTTATTGTAGTAAAATTCCCATGATATTGCTTAGGAGAAAAAATATGTCAGAATTAAGAGAACTTATTAAAGATAAAAAAAGAATAGTTGTGAAAATTGGTTCTTCCTCACTTCAACATCCCGAAACCGGAGATTTGGATTATAATAAAATGGAAGTGCTGGTTCGCGAACTTTGTAATATGATAAACAGCGGGAAAGAAGTTGTGCTTGTTACAAGCGGCGCGATTTCAGTTGGAAAAAAAGCAGTTCACATTAAGGATAAACCGGAAGAAGTATCTGTGAAACAGGCTTGTGCTGCAATCGGACAGGCCAGACTTATGATGATATATCAGAAGATTTTTGCAGAATATAATCAGGTGGCTGCTCAGGTTCTTTTGACAAAATATACAATTACGAATGCAGTGAGCAGAAGAAATGCAAGAAATACATTTCGTGAACTGTTATCACTCGGTGTAATTCCTATTGTAAACGAAAACGATACCATATCAACATTTGAAATTAAGTTTGGTGATAATGATACGTTGTCCGCAATTGTAGCAGCTTTGATAGATGCAGACCTCTTAATCCTTTTATCCGATATTGACGGTCTTTATACAGATAATCCGCGCACAAATCCGGATGCTGAATTTATTGAAGTGGTAGATGAATTAACCGAAGACATTATGAATATGGGAAAGAGCGAAACCGGAAGCAATGTCGGAACCGGTGGAATGAACACCAAACTTACAGCTGCCAAAATTGCAACTAATGCAGGTGCAGACATGATCATTGCAAACAGTAGTGATATTCATATTTTACATCGTATTATGGATGGAAGAAATTTCGGAACTTTGTTTAAGGCACATAAAGATCCTAATTTCTATCTTCCGGAATTTATTGAACATATGCATGAAGGTGAATAAGAATGAGCAAAGAAATGACAATGGATGAGCGCGTTGCAAGAATCAACGAGCTTTATCGTAAATCTCAAAAAGAAGGTTTGACAGAAGAAGAAAAAGAAGAACAGCAGAAGTTACGTGCCGAATATGTTGCCAATATCAAAGCCGGACTTAGAATGCAGCTAAATAATATTGATATTCAGGAAAAAGACGGCAGCATTACAAATTTGGGGGAAAAATTCAAAAAAGAAAATAAGTAATACTACTAAAGGTGTACCATTACCGGATTTCATTGCAGGATTCTTTAGAAAAACCATAAATATTCCTTTCGGAGGTGTCATGGATTTAACATATGAAAAGAAGCTTTTAAGAAAAGAAGCAAAAGAGTTCCGCTTAACAATATCTGAAAATGATTTCATGCAAGCATCTGAACAAATACATGATAAATTGTTTCTTTTATCGGAATTTTCAGATGCCGATGACATTTTAATATATGCCTCTCTCCCGGGAGAAATAGAAACGTTGTCATTGATAGAACAATTACTTACAGATGGGAAAAAAGTCTATTGTCCGCAAACAGAGGGAAGTGTTATGAACTTTTATCGTATTGATTCCCTGAAAGACTTATCAGAAGGGCATTTTCATGTACTTGAACCTTCTCCGTCAGCAGATAAAAAATTTCTTCCGAATCCTACAAACTCTTTTTGTATGATTTTACCGGGACTTATGTTTGACAAGAGAGGAAACCGCCTTGGTTACGGAAAGGGATTTTATGATAAATATCTTTCCTCTTTACCTTCAGGAATTCATCTAACCAAAATTGCCTTATCTTATGAAGATATGGTCAAAAATACAATTCCATTTGAACCAAGAGACTATAAAGTTGATTATATTGTAACAGAAAAAAATATTTATTGTATACAGGAGGTTAATTCATGTACCTTACAGAATTAGGCAAAAAAGCCGCAAAAGCAAAATACGAAGTACAGATTCTTTCAACAGAAGAAAAAAACAAAGCTTTAAAAGCTGTTGCTAAAGCATTGGTTGCAAATACGGATTTCATATTAACACAAAATGCAATTGATTTAAAAAACGGAGAAGAGAACGGAATGCATCCGGGACTTATTGACAGATTGCGTCTTACCCCTGAACGTATCGCCGCAATGTCAGAAGGAATTCTTCAGATAATTGATTTGGATGACCCGATTGGCGAAGTGCTTGAAACCACAACCAGACCGAACGGTATGGAGATTCAGAAAGTGCGTGTCCCCATGGGAGTTATCGGTATTATTTATGAATCCAGACCGAATGTAACCGCAGATGCTTTTGCTTTGTGCTTCAAAACAGGAAATGCAGTGATTTTAAAAGGCGGTAAGGATGCCATCCATTCTAACAAAGCCATTACGGATACTATTCGTGGTGCATTAAAAGAATCCGGAATTACAGAAGATGCAATTCTTTTGATTGAAAAAACAGACCGCGAAACAACAACTGCATTTATGAAATTAAATGAATATGTAGATGTTTTAATTCCCCGCGGCGGCGCAGGATTAATTCGCGCGGTCGTTGAGAACAGTACAATTCCTGTTATTGAGACAGGAACCGGTAACTGTCATGTATATGTTGATGAATATGCTGATTTTAATAAAGCTCTTAACATCATTTATAATGCCAAAACACAGCGTATTGGTGTATGTAATGCTTGTGAATCACTTGTTATACACGAAAAGATCAGCAAAGAATTTTTACCTCTTTTGGCAGCAAAACTTGCACCTGCAAATGTTGAAATCAGAAGCGATGCTGCTGCAAAAGCATTTTTACCGGACAGCGTTGATGCAACAGAAGAAGACTTCTACAAAGAGTATCTGGATTATATTATTTCCATCAAGACAGTTACGAACGTAGAAGAGGCGATTGCACATATTAATGAACATAACACGGGACATTCCGATGCCATTGTTTCCGAGAATGCAGAAACAATCACTAAATTCCAAAAGGGTGTTGATGCGGCTTGTGTTTATGCTAATGTTTCTACACGTTTTACGGATGGCTTTGAGTTCGGCTTTGGCGCAGAAATCGGAATCAGTACCCAGAAACTCCACGCAAGAGGTCCCATGGGCTTAAAAGAACTGACTTCTTACAAATACCTGATTAGCGGAAACGGTCAGATTCGATAGTGAAATAAAGGATAAAAATTAAAATGTATTCAAATTTAGATCAAACAAAAATCGGTGCCGGATTATCCGATTTGGATGAACTGGCGCGCCAGCAGGCATATATAGAAGAAGCCAAAAAACTTGTTTCAGAATTATCAGACAATAAAGGCAGTGCCCTTACCTGTCACGTTGCAACCTTCGGTTGCCAGATGAATGCCAGAGACAGTGAAAAACTCCTCGGAATTCTAATAGAAGCTGGATATCAGCCAATCGATTCAGAAGATGCTGATTTGGTTGTTTATAACACCTGTACCGTACGTGACAACGCAAATCAGAAGGTTTACGGACGTTTGGGTGTTTTAAACGGTAAAAAGAAGAAAAATCCTATTATGAAGATTGCACTTTGCGGCTGTATGACACAGGAACCTTCTGCCGTAGAGAAAATTAAAACAAGCTATCCTTTTGTAGATTTGATTTTTGGAACGCATAATATTTTTACTTTTGCGGAGCTTCTTTGCAAGATGCTAAAATCCGACAAACGTATTGAAAGCATATGGAATAATACAACACAGATTGTGGAAGCACTTCCTGTTGAACGAAAATATAAATACAAAACCGGTGTGAATATTATGTTTGGTTGCAATAATTTCTGCTCCTACTGTATTGTTCCTTATGTGCGTGGCAGAGAGAGAAGCCGTGCACCCGAAGAAATTATTGATGAAATCAGGAAACAGGTGGCTGACGGTGTTATTGAAGTCATGCTGCTTGGCCAGAATGTGAATTCCTACGGCAAAAACCTGGACAATCCGATTTCTTTTGCCGAATTGTTAAGAAGAGTGGAAGATATTGAAGGATTACAACGAATTCGCTTTATGACCTCTCATCCGAAGGACTTATCCGACGAACTGATTGAAGTCATGAAAGAATCTAAAAAAATCTGCAGACATTTGCATTTGCCTCTGCAGTCCGGCAGTACAAGAATTTTAAAAGCAATGAACCGTAAATACACCAAAGAACAGTACGTGGAACTTGCTTTAAAAATACGCCGCGAAATACCCGATATCGCCATTACAACTGACATTATCGTCGGATTTCCCGGTGAAACAAAAGAAGATATTGATGAAACACTTGATGTCATCAAAACTGTTGCTTATGATAATGCTTTTACATTTCAGTATTCCAAACGTACCGGTACACCGGCAGCGGCAATGGAAAACCAATGCAGTGCAGAATTCGTAAGAGAACAGTTTGACAGAGTCTTAAATGAGGTACAAATCAACGCAAGAAACCAGGTGGCATTATGGGAGGGGAAAATCATGGATGCCTTGGTGGAAGAAGTGAATGAGCACGATGCAACATTGTTAACAGGACGTTTGTCCAATAATACAATTGTACATTTTCCCGGAGACAAATCTCTGATTGGAAAAATCGTACCCGTAAAGCTTTGTACATGTAAGGGATTCTATTACATAGGAGAGCTTGTATAATATGGAAAAATTAAAACCAAAATTGTTTTCAGTTATGAAAACATACTCAAAAGAACAATTTATCAAAGATGTGATTTCCGGTATTGTAGTTGCAATTGTAGCTTTACCGTTATCCATCGCCCTTGCCATTGCTTCAGGTGTTGGTCCTGAGCAGGGTATTTATACTGCAATTATTGCAGGCTTCTTAATTTCGTTCTTTGGCGGAAGCCGCGTTCAGATTGCAGGTCCTACAGCAGCTTTTGCTACCATCGTTGCAGGAATTGCATTACAGGAAAACGGCATGTCAAAGTTATTTTGGGCGACCATTATAGCCGGTGTAATCTTAATCCTGATGGGACTTCTGAAATTCGGAAGTCTGATTAAGTTCATTCCATATACCATCACAACCGGATTTACGGCGGGTATCGCTGTTACCATTGCTGTCGGTCAGTTAAAAGATTTCTTCGGACTTACTTATCCGGAAGGTCTTGTTTTGATTGAAACCGTCGAAAAAGGCGAGGCCGTAATCAAACATTTTAATACTTTTAACCTTCAGGCATTCCTTGTAGGAATGATTTGTCTGGCCATCCTCATTGTTTGGCCGATTATCTGGAACAAACTTACCAAAGTATGTGAGAATAAGAACAAAGCTTTAAAAGCAATTGTTAAAATATTTAACAGCATTCCCGGTTCCCTGATTGCAGTTGTTGCCGGTGTACTTATGGTAAAACTTGGTGGTATGCAGGTAAAAACCATCGGAGATTTATATACAATTTCAAACAGTTTACCGAAGTTTCAAATGCCTGTATTTGATTTTGGCTTAATCAAAGGGATTATTCCGGATGCATTTACCATTGCAATCTTAGCTGCAATCGAGTCCCTTTTATCCTGCGTCGTTGCGGACAGTATGGTTAATTCCAAGCACCGCTCCAATATGGAACTGGTTGCACAGGGTATCGGTAATATCGGTTCTTCTTTGTTTGGCGGAATACCTGCAACAGGTGCCATCGCAAGAACTGCCGCAAATGTAAAAAGCGGCGGACGCACACCGATTGCCGGTATGGTACACGCGGTTGTCTTATTGCTTGTCCTTGTTGTGTTAATGCCTTATGCAAGCTGGATTCCCATGCCTACCATTGCAGCTATTCTTATTATGGTGGCTTATAACATGTCAGGTTGGAGAGAGATTGTAACCCTGCTCAAATCAGCTCCGAAGAGCGATATTTTAGTTCTTTTACTGACCTTTTTCTTAACTGTTATTTTCGATCTTGTTGTGGCTATTGAGGTCGGTATGGTACTTGCTGCAATCCTTTTTATGAAGAGAATGAGCGATGTGACGGATGTTCAGTCCTGGAAATATATCGATGATGAAAACGATGCTGACCATATTGATTTAAAAGTAGTACCGCAGCATACACGTGTATATGAACTAAGCGGTCCTTTATTCTTCGGTGTAGCAGACAAAATTATGAAGATTTCGTTAGACAATGAACAAAAATGTCTGGTACTCAGAATGCGAAGCGTAAATGCAATTGATGCAACCGCAATGCGTAACCTTGACAAAATCCGTCATGCATGTCGCAAAAAAGGGATTACTCTGATTTTATCCCATGTAAATGAACAACCCATGAACGTCATGAAAAAATCAGGCTTTTATGATAAGGTTGGTGCAGATAACTTCTGCGAGCATATTGATGATGCCTTAAAGAGAGCAGAAAGTCTGGCTGAGAAATAAAATTTGCATATAAAAGCATAAACTTATTGTTACATTTTTGTAGGTCAGTAAATATATGTGAAATGAAATTGATTTTACAGATAGACAAATTTGTCGAGTTTAGGAAATGCGGCTTTTTCTCGTTTTATGTCGTGTTTTTGTTCGCAAATTTTATATATTCTGCAAGTGAAAGGAGGAACCTGAATGGACCAGAAAAAAATCGGAAGTTTCTTAAAAGAGCTTCGAAAAGAAAAAGGTTTTACGCAGGAAACACTTGCAGAAAAATTAAATATCTCCGGAAGAACAGTATCAAGATGGGAGACTGGAACTAACATGCCTGATATCTCCATCTTGATTGAATTGG
Organism: Lachnospiraceae bacterium; assembly: GCA_015056945.1. Lineage (GTDB taxonomy): Bacteria > Bacillota > Clostridia > Lachnospirales > Lachnospiraceae > UBA3766. Next base: position 145,174 of record SVFH01000001.1, read on the forward strand.
CGGAACTTTATGATGTAAGTATTCCTGAAATTGTCAATGGAGAAAGGAAAAACGAGATTATGAATGAAGAAGTAAAAGAAGTAGCACAGAGTTTATCAGATTATGCAGATTTAGAGAAAGAAAATATGCTCACCCAGATACGAAAATTGAGCATTTGGGGCGTAGCAGGAATGCTGATATATTGTTTGCTTGGCATTGGTGATATAAACGAAAAATACTTTTTGTTAGGAACGTTATCTACCTATGGCCTTGTATTAACGATAATTACACCTATTATGATTTTACTGTATACAAGTGGTTTAATTCAGAAAGTAAAAAAGCAGAATAAATCTAAAATAACTGTATTTTTTATTGCGCTTGTAGTCGCATTTGTATTTGCGCTTACAATTAAATCAATTTTAACAATGATTGGTGTATAAAATGCACAGAAAATATTTGTGTTAAAAGCATAAAAACAGTTTTTTATATAATATTATTATAACTAAATACATCTCCGGAAGTACGCAATTTAATGTGCGTACTTTCTGTGATTATTTCGTTGTGATAAACACAACGAAATATAGAATGCGCAGCTCGCGGAAATGTAGTTAATTGCTACGCAATACCGTTTGCGCGCGAAGAATGTGCAATGCACATTCTTTATTGAAGAAGTAAATTCCAAAAAACAGGAGAGAAGACACATGGCTGAATTGACCCCCATGATGCAAAAATATATGGAGACAAAACAGGAATACCCTGATTGTATTCTTTTTTATCGTTTAGGGGACTTTTATGAGATGTTCTTTGAGGATGCCATTACCGCCTCTAAAGAATTAGAAATCACATTAACCGGTAAAAGCTGCGGCTTGGAAGAACGCGCCCCCATGTGTGGCGTTCCTTTTCATGCGGTGGACGGATACCTGAATAAATTGGTTTCAAAAGGATACAAAGTAGCTATTTGTGAACAGGTAGAAGATCCGAAAATGGCGAAAGGTCTTGTCAAAAGAGAAGTTACACGTGTTGTAACACCCGGTACCAATTTGAATATTCAGGCATTGGAAGAAAGTAAAAATAATTTCCTTATGTGTATTGCTTATTTTACCAATGCAATCGGTCTTTCCATTGCCGATGTTACCACAGGAGATTATTTTCTTGCGGAAGTATCTGATTTAAAACGTCTTTACGATGAAATCTGTAAATATAATCCTTCTGAAATCATCTGTAATGAAGCATTCTTTATGAGCAGTTTTGACATTGAAGATTTAAAAGGACGAATGAATACCAGTGTTTATACACTGGACAACAGATATTTCGATGATTCGGCATGTAAAAAATGCTTGCAGAAGCATTTTAAAGTTAGTTCTTTAATCGGTATGGGGCTTGATGATTTTGCAGCAGGTTTAATAGCTGCAGGGGCCTTGATGCAGTATTTACAGGATACGCAAAAGATTTCTCTTGCTCATTTTACGCATTTATATCCTTATGCAACAGGGAAATATATGCTTCTTGACAGCTCAACGAGAAGAAATCTTGAATTAACGGAAACCTTACGCGAAAAGCAAAAGAGAGGATCTCTTCTCTGGGTTTTGGACAAAACCAAAACAGCAATGGGTGCAAGAACCCTTCGACATTTCATCGAACAGCCGTTGATATATAAAGATGATATCGAGTACAGACAGAATGCAGTTGAAGCGTTATTAAAAGACAGTATTTCAAGGGATGAATTACGTGAATACTTAAATCCGATTTATGACATGGAGCGCCTGCTTAGTAAAGTAAGCTACCAGTCCATCAATCCGCGCGATATGATTGCGTTCCGTAATTCCCTGGAGATGTTACCGCACATTAAATCTGTTCTGGAAAGCTTTGAAACACCGCAAATCGTTGCATTACGTGAAGAAATCGATGATTTGAAAGACGTATTTCAGATGATTTTTGATTGTATCGTTGAAGAACCGCCCTTACAGTCCAAAGAAGGCGGAATCATTAAAGAGGGATACAATTCCGATATAGATTACTTAAGAAACGCCAAATCAGAAGGAAAAAATTGGCTGGCAGAACTCGAAAATACGGAACGCGACCGTACCGGAATCAAAAATTTACGTGTCAAATTCAATAAAGTATTCGGTTATTATTTGGAAGTCACCAATTCCTATTTAAATTTAGTTCCGGAAGAATATATCCGCAAACAGACCTTAACAAATGCGGAAAGATACACAACAGCACGTTTAAAAGAATTAGAAGATACCATTCTAAACGCTGAAGATAAATTAAACAGCTTAGAATACGATGTTTTCTGCAATGTAAGGGATTATATCGCATCACAGTTAGAAAGAATCCAGCGTACAGCCAAAGCAGTTGCAACTTTAGACGCACTCTGTTCTCTGGCTTATGTTGCAGAACAAAATCACTATGTGAAACCTTCATTAAATGAAAAGGGGATTATCGACATCAAAGACGGTCGTCATCCGGTTGTTGAAAAAATGATTCAACATGATATGTTTATTCCAAACGATACCTTTTTGGATAATAATAATCATTGCATTTCCGTTATTACAGGTCCGAACATGGCAGGCAAATCAACGTATATGAGACAAACCGCCTTAATTGTCCTGATGGCTCAGATTGGATCGTTTGTCCCTGCCGGAAGTGCCAAAATCGGTGTTGTAGACAGAATTTTTACACGTGTCGGCGCATCCGATGACCTCGCAAGCGGACAAAGTACTTTTATGATTGAAATGAATGAAGTTTCGAACATTTTACGAAATGCAACCAGCAAAAGCCTCCTGATCCTCGATGAAATCGGTCGCGGCACATCTACCTTTGACGGCTTAAGTATTGCCTGGGCTGTGATTGAACATATCAGTAACCGTAAATTACTTGGTGCCAAGACTTTGTTTGCAACGCATTACCACGAACTGACTGAATTGGAAGGTAAGATGGGTAATGTAAACAATTATTGTATCGCAGTCAAAGAAAAAGGAGATGACATTGTTTTTCTTCGTAAAATCGTAAAAGGCGGCGCCGATAAAAGCTATGGTATTCAAGTAGCAAAGCTTGCCGGTGTTCCTGATATGGTCATTGACCGTGCCAAAGAAATTGTGGAACAGTTAAGCGATAACGATATTACGGAAAAAGTGCAGTACATTTCAACAAACACAAACAAGGCAGAACGTAAAGCATCCATGAAAAAATATGACGAAGTTGATTTGGCACAATTTTCTTTATTCGATACCGTGACAGATGAAGATGTTCTGACAGAATTAAAGGAAATTGACATTACCACTTTAACCCCCTTAGATGCAATGAATACCTTATATCGTTTGCAAAATAAGTTGAAAAACAGATGGTAGTTTGATTTTTTGCATGAGCCATGCAAAGGAAAGCCGTAATGCATGCGTGGGAGCTTGCTCACAAGAGCATGCATTACGGCTTGACTGTATACGGCGACGCCGTACATGAGGAAGAAGCCCGAAGGGCGGATTCCGAATGGTGCATGGCGAAATAGAAAGCAAAATTTGAAGTTGGTGGAGGAAACACAATATGAAAAAATTATCAATAACTAAAATAGTAATTATTGTATGTCTTTTTGTAGTAATAATAGGAGTGGGAACTTTGATAAAAAGAGAAATTGAGGAAT
>SVFH01000024.1 GCA_015056945.1 Lachnospiraceae bacterium
ATTCGTTTGTCCGTTCAAAATCAACATCTAGCTAATTTCTTCCGTTTTACTTTGTTTAGGTTTCTTTCTCTGAATAATTCTCTTGTTTGCAACTTGTTGTGTATTACTACACTCACAGTGGAACTCACAAACGCTGGCGCGTTTATTTCGTCACGGGCAGTCGCCCTAACAATCTGTAATCCGTGTCGCAAAATCATGCAAGCATGATTTGTGTGCCCCGTCTTACATCTTGCCACTGCTCGTTGCTTATCTGAACTTTCAGGGTTGCATTGCTGTTTATTTGTCAAGGTTGTACTTGCCATGTTCATAATCCACATGACCGCGACATTTCTGTCAGCGGAGAAGGAGGGATTTGAACCCTCGCGCCGCTATTAACGACCTACTCCCTTTCCAGGGGAGCCCCTTCAGCCTCTTGGGTACTTCTCCAAATAAGCTAAATTGCTATTCGTATTATATTTGGCAGCGAGGTGCAAAAGCGGAGAGGGTGGGATTCGAACCCACGCGCCCTTTCGGACAAACGGTTTTCAAGACCGCCTCGTTATGACCACTTCGATACCTCTCCAAAGTGATGCGCCGTTTAGCAGGCGCAAAATGAATAATATCAGAATTCGAGCAGGTTGTCAACACGTTTTTTTATTTTTTTATTCAAATTTTAAAATGGAACCATTCCCTATCGAACACTTCCATTTTAATTCTGCAAATTCTTCAAAAAAGCCTCTGCAAGAATCATATCTTCCGGAGTAGTCAGTTTAATATTCCGATAATCCCCTTCTACCAACTTAACCTTCTGCGAACCAAATTGCTCAACAACCATCGCATCATCTGTCACTTCACATTTCAATTCTCCCAGAGACAGCACCTCAAACAAAGAATCATATGCATTTTTTACTATATCATATCGAAATGTCTGCGGTGTCTGTATCTGCCAAAGCAAATTTCGGTGAGGTGTCTGTGCCACAAAATTGTTTTCATCTGATACTTTAATTGTATCTTTTACCGGCATTCCTGTTACACAGGCATCACACTTCTCAACCATTTCCAAATTTCTCTTCAAAATTTCCTCATTAATAAAAGGTCTTGCTCCGTCATGGATAAATACATAATCGCAACATTCCGCCGCTTTCAATCCGTTATATACAGAATGATACCGTTCCTTTCCGCCCGCAATCACATGATGTACCTTGCGAAATCCGTATTTCTCAACGATTTCCTTTTGGCAATAAGAAACATCATCCTCTCCCGTAACAAGAATAATTTCATCAATGAAACTTTCTTCCATTTGCTTAAGGGAATAATAAATAATCGGCTTTCCGTCAATTTCCAGAAATTGTTTTGGCACTGCCTGTCCCATTCTTTTACCGCGACCTGCTGCCAAAACGATTGCAACACAATACCCCATTCCAAATCTCCTCTTAACGTTCACCGAGGCGCAATCCGGGAACAGCATTCAAATCGTAACCGTGACGCACCCCACGGATATATTCGTAGTATCCGGCAACACCAATCATAGCTGCATTATCCGTGCAATAAACCGGTGACGGACAATAAAAGGTAATTCCTTTTTCCTTACAAGCTTCCTCAAACGCCCTGCGCAATGTCTGATTCGATGCCACGCCTCCTGCAATTGCGAATTTATCAAGCTGATACTTCTCAACTGCTTCCATTGAATGCTCAACCAACACATCGACTACTGCTTTTTGGAAAGATGCTGCAACATCCGCTGCACAAACCTCTTCCCCTTTCATTTCACACTGATTTAAATAATTCAGCACAGCTGACTTAAGCCCGCTAAAACTGAAATCAAATTCAGAATTTCCTACTTTTGCTCGCGGGAAACGGATTGCATCAGGATTTCCTTCTTTTGAAAGCTTATCAATTTTGGGGCCACCCGGATATCCCAAACCGATTGCGCGCGCAACTTTGTCGAAAGCCTCTCCTGCCGCATCATCCATTGTACGTCCCAGTATCTCATATTCTCCGTAATCTTTTACGGATACCAAATGCGTATGACCACCTGATACAACCAAAGAAACGAAAGGAGGCTCTAACTCCTTATGTTCTATGAAATTAGCACTGATATGACCTTCAATATGATGCACACCTACTAACGGAATACCAGTCGCAAACGAAATTGCTTTTGCGGCAGAAACACCGACAAGCAATGCTCCAACAAGACCGGGGCCGTATGTTACCGCTATTGCATCGATATCTTCCCAGTTCATTTCTGCTTTTTGCAAAGCTTCCTCTATTACCTGATTTATTTTATCGATATGCTTGCGAGATGCAATTTCAGGAACAACACCGCCATACAACGTATGTAAATCTATTTGCGAAAAAATAACATTTGAAAGTACATCCCTTCCGTTTCGAACAACTGCCGCCGCCGTTTCATCACAGGAACTTTCAATCGCTAAAATATTGATATCTTTACTCATTCTCCATCACCTGTTCCGAATCAGATTCTTCTTCAACAACATCCCAGCCATAAATTTTCCAATGGCCGTTTTCATCCTTGCGAAGTAAAAAAACTTCATTTATATATGCATATTCTGTTCCCTGACGCAATCTGTAATTTGCATACATTCTCGCAAAATCAAATCCGTCTGCAGAGAAGAACTCAACATCCGTACTGGAAGAAAGCGAATAACCGGAAACAACCAGATCCATTGCCTGGAAAGTAAGAATGTCTTTTTTCAAATCTTCCAGATATTCTTCTTCTGTTTTATCAGCGCACAATTCGCTGTCATAAACTTCACGAGCTTTTAAAGCAAGCTTACTCAACTGTTCTTCCGTTAAATCTTCCCTATAAAAGCAAGTAGTAATATCACTGTAAAATCTTAACACCTCTTTGGGAGTAGGAGGATAATTACGTTTCAAATCCCGCAATAAAACCTGGTCTACCGGACTGACAGTAGTGGATTCCGGCAGTTTATCACCATTCTTTTTATTTATAACAACAAAAGCAGCCAGAATAAAAAGTGCCGCCATCAGAATAACAATTATTCCGGCGAGAATATTTTTTTTCTTTTTCACGTTTCCTCCTTTCCGTAGCAGTTCTGCTACTATTAATCTTCAAACCTAAGTTCAATACTCTTCCCGTCTTTTCCGGGTTCCGCTTTCGGGAATATATTCTTTACCTTTTTCATATATTCTTCCGGACGGATTAGCGAAGGGCTGTAATGTGTCAGCCACATCCGTTCCACTCCGGCACGTTGTGCCATATTGGCTGCCTCATAAAAAGTCATGTGCTTATTTTCTTTGGCTTTGGCGCATTTCTCTTCATCTCCGTACATGCCTTCACAAATAAACAAATCTGCTTCCTTGGCATGTGTGACAATACTTTCACACGGACGGGTATCCGTTGTATAAGTAACCTTTAGTCCCTTTCTCGGTGGTCCGAGTACCATATCCGGCGTCAGAATTCTTCCTTCTGTTTCAATTGTCTCGCCCTTTTGCAACCTGCTCCAGAAACGCTGCTCAATCTGTTGTTCCTTTGCACGTTCGACATCAAACATACCGCTTCTCGGAATAATAATATTGTATCCGTAACAGGTAACATTATGATTTACGCGAAATGCCTGTATTTTCATATCTCCCAAATCAATTTCCTGTTCCGGCGAACTAAGTTCTTCGAAACGTATTTCAAAAGGCAATTCGGGAGCAATAGAACGAAGAGCCGTAACAATACGCTCCAGTCCCTTTGGTCCGATCAAAAGCAACGGTTCCGTACGTTCGGCATTTCCCATAGTCAAAAACATTCCGGGCAAACCACTGATATGATCCGCATGAAAGTGCGTGAAGCAAATTACATCTATCGGTTTTGGGCTCCACCCTTTTTCCTTCATCGCAATCTGCGTTCCCTCACCGCAATCTATTAAAATACTTTTTCCGTTATATCGTGCCATCATTGCAGTAAGCCAACGATACGGCAGAGGCATCATCCCGCCGGTTCCCAAAAGGCAAATATCAAGCATATCAAACTCCTGTTATCTATAATAATTCCGTCACCACAACAATCTCCGGTGCAATTTTAAACTGCGCCACCATCTTGTCATAGCAATCCTCGCACAAATCAAAATTGTGTTTTTCTCTGTCTTTTCTCGAAAAATAACCAAACATCCAGTCTGAATGAAAGCATCCTTCCATCAGAATTCCGTTTTCAACTTCCATATCACGACCGCACCCGTTGCAAACGACACGTTCTGTCTTTTGCACTTGTTCATTTATTATTCTCACAGTGTTTCCTCCTCTATGTTGAATTACTATCATCATAACGACTACACCCAGCAATTCCTAGTGGTAATTATTTGAAACACCTCGCAGCCAATAGATTGCTGCATCTTCTGTAGGATTTGAATAAAAACCGGGGCGTATCCCCTCGCATACAAACCCAATCTTTTCATAGAGACGAATCGCCGGAGTATTATTCTTACGCACTTCCAATGTGAAATGCTGCACACCGCGTTCCCGTCCGATTTGCATAATCTTATCCAGCAATGCTTCGGCGATCCCCTGTCTCCGGTTCTCTTTACGCACAGAAACGTTCATAATATCCGCTTCATCAAAGCTTATTATCATACCGCACACACCAACAAGACAATCCCCTTGCATTGCAGTAAGAAAAACAGCATCCTTGTTCTTTAGTTCTTCCAAAAAAGCCTGTTCAGACCAGGGGACAGTAAAATTTTCTTTTTCAAGTTTCGCGGCCAAAGCTGCCGTTTCAGGCACCATAAAATCAATTTCAAACATTCCTACTCTTCCTTTTTGGCACTTTCCATCCGTTCACGTTCTGCCTGAGACAAACGCAGATATTCAGGTGAATGTTCTCCCGCTTCCACAGTTTGTCCTGCCAAATATTTCTCAACACCAAGACATGCCACACAACCGGCGCGTTGTCTTGCCAGATGCATCGGTGCAAAAGAATAAGAAACACCCATCAGTTCAGCAAGCCACCGACCGTAAACCGGAACTGCGTCTCCCAAAAAAACGACCTCGCGTCCCATCTCATTTAAACGTGCTGCAATCTCTTCAACCGGCACGGCACAAGGGGCAATCAATTCTTCCATCACATGTTTTGTTCCCTGCTTCACGAAAGCATAAGCCGCAGTATAAACCTGATTTCTGCGTGCATCCATAATCGGACACACCACTCCGTTTGTCGCATATACATTTGCCGCAAGAGCCTCTAATGTGGACACTTCCACAATCGGCACTTTTAATGCAAGTGCAATCCCTTTTGCCGTAGCACTCCCGATTCGAAGTCCGGTAAAAGAACCCGGTCCCGAAGCAATTGCAACCGCATCTATTTCCGCAATATCTGTTTGCGTAATTTCTTTGATTTCATTCAGCATAGGTAACAAAGTCTGCGAATGTGTTTTTTTGTTGTTAACCGTATATTCAGCCACGATGCCGTTTTCGTTAGCAATTGCCACGGAAGCGACAAGGCCCGAACTGTCTATTGCAATGATATTCATACATTTTCCCTTCCCTGCATCCTACTCTTTTTCAACTGTAATTCTTCTGTAATCGAATCCTTTAGACAAATCTTTCTCAATACGGATTGTGATTGTTTCTTCCGGCATAATTTCTTCAATCAAATTCGCCCATTCGACAAAGCTGACTCCTTCGCCGTAGAAATAATCTTCATAACCAATCTCTTCCATTTCATCCACATCACTGATGCGATATACATCAAAGTGATAGAAGGGAAGCTTACCGCTTTCATATACCTGCACAATGGTAAACGTCGGACTGCTGATAGGCTCTTTCACCTCAAGCCCGGCTGCAACACCTTTGGTAAAAACCGTCTTTCCGACGCCCAAATCTCCAAGCAGGGCATATACGGCCCCGGGCACGGCTTCCTGTCCGATTGTTACACCAAGCGCGTATGTTTCTTCAGCGCTGTTTGTTTCAAATACCATCTCTTTCCAGTAGCCCGGCAAAAGCGCCGGTTCCTTTCTGTTTTTCATTTTGTTTCTTAATATCTGATTTTCATTTTACCCGTAGGTACATTACGTGCAATCATGGCAATCACATCTGACGTATTATCGCCCATACATTTTCGCGGAAAAATAAATGCGGCATTCTTTGACGTATACACAAAAATGCTTTTTTTATCTCCTGTTGCCTTCAAAACCTGCTCCCACGACATCTTCTCCGTTTGTTCTTCCTGTGATACCTCTATCCCTTCATCGCTCAATTTATAATGCAGGGGTTTCTGAAATGCCGGAATCATTTTGGTTTGTACAAAAGCATTCTGTAAGCTTGTAAACGGAACATATAATATGAGGATGCTTCCCAACGCCGGATAGAGAATATGTGTCTGCTGTTTCGAAAGAAAAAGAAACCACAGAAGCATACCGGCACAAGTAACCAGAATTGTAATCGGCTGTTTATAAGCATTCTGAATTTTATAATCGTAAAGTGTCCCAACCTTCATTTGGACATCAAATTCTATTGTTTCCAAGACTATTTCCTCACTTATGAACATTTAAAATCTACATTATCATAGCATAAAAGCTGTTCGTTGAAAAGCAGAAGGAATAAAAAAAGAGCTTTTTGCCGAAACCGATTTGTTTCCTGCCAAAGCTCTTTTTGATTCTTATTCGTGTCTTAATGCTTCAATCGGATTTAACTTTGCTGCTTTTCTCGCCGGATATATTCCGAAGAAAATTCCGATTACACTGGAAAATCCGCAAATAAGTAAAATGGTCGGTATGTTAATGATTGCCGCAATTTTAATTTTTGCCATAGAAGAAATGACAGCGCACACAATGCCTCCGCCTAACCATCCTAACAACATGCCGACAACACCGCCGATTAACGTAATCATTGCAGATTCTGCAAGGAACTGCAACATAATGGAACCGGTCGTTGCACCAAGTGCTTTACGAATTCCGATTTCCCTTGTACGTTCAGTAACCGAAACCAACATAATATTCATGACACCGATACCGCCCACAAGAAGAGATACCGCTGCAACAAATGCAATAAATAACGTAATAAAGTTAATAATAACCGAGATTTCATCCAACGCACTGGAAAACTCTTCCACCTGAATTATATTCTCGCCACGTAAATCCTTACGACCTTCCAGAAGTCGAATACAGTCCTGAGCAACCTGTGTGGAATACTCCGGTGCTTCCGCAAGAACAGTAATCATTGCTTCATTGCCAAACAGTACCATTCCGTAAATGGAATTCACAAGCGTTCCCGGCATTTCCAGACTGATTTCGCTTGAATATTCCATCATATTTACCATAGCAGACTCTGCTTTTTCTCGAACACCGATAATTCTGAGCGGAACAATTTTATTAAATAGTGTAATCTCTATTATTTCGCCGATTACATTTGTGCTTCCGAAATAATTTAATGCACTTTCTTCCTGAATAACACAAACCCTGGCAGCATCGCTATACTCATCCCATGTGAAATTTCGGCCTCTCACAATTTTATTCTGCTTGGTAAAATCATAATCGGGATTTACTAACTCATATGTACCGTCATAAATACGTCTGCTTCCTTCTACCTCGCCACCCAGAGTCACCTGGGCAACAACACCTTTTACATGAGGAACCTGTTTCCTGATAGCATCCATGTCTTCCTCATCAAACATATTCTCTAATGTATAGCCTCCGTCAGAGGATGCATAGATAATAATCTGGCCGGAAAACAAACTGTTCATTTCGGAAATCAAAGTGTTTTTCACACCGTTTCCGACAGACATAATCATGATTACGGATGCAATACCGATGATAATACCAATCATCGTAAGGAAGGAACGCGCTTTGTTATTCTTAATGCTCTTCAGAGCAAGTTTCAAATACTCTTTCATTCGCTCCTACTCTTCCTCCTCTTTCGGAAGTACCGCATCTTCGGATATTCCTTCTGCATTCTCTTCCGGTAATTCTTCAGGAATTGCGTTTTCTTCCGGCATAGCGGTCATATCCATCTGCATCTTCAACATCATATCCGGAATCGGAGTCATTCTTTTTCCCTCTACCACTTCAGTTGTAATCGTACTTACAATCATATCTTCTTCCGAAACGCCATCAATTACTTCTATGTACTCATCAGATGAAATACCGAGTGTCACATATCTCTTAGCAACAATTCCGTTTTCTACACAATATACAAACTCACCTTCGCTATCACTACAGATTACCTGTACGGGAAGCATAATAATATCTTCTTTTTTAGCAGTATGGATTATTGCTTTTCCTTCCAGTCCGAGGTACATCTCCTCATCCGGATTATCTATCATAAGCTCAGCTGAGATTGTGTAGGTACCGTTTTCATTCATAACCGCAACACGATTAACTTTTGTAACAGTTCCTACATAATCTTTATCCATAACCGATACATCTGCTTTCTGTCCGACTTCAAGTTTAACCATATCATTCTTGCTGACATCAAAACCGATTTTTACCTTATCCGTACTTGCTACGGTAAGCAAAACACTTCCGGGAACAGTCTTTTCACCGGGTTTTGTCGAAGAAACAATTACAACACCGTTCATATCCGCTTTCAAACCATCTTTGAAAATTGCGATTTCTTCGTATGTTTTATTCGCACGCATCAAGCTTAATTCACCGTTTAAATAAACATTTTCTTCATCAAATTCATTGCCTACAATACCTTCGAGTGTATCACTCTTTGTTTCGGCTTCCGCAAGCTCAGCTTCATAATCTGCAAGAAGCTTCTGGGCATCTGTAAGCTGTTTCTGCTGTTCAAGTGCAACAACACTTCCCGAAAGCTGACTCAGCTCAAACTGCAGAGCAGCAATCTTTTGGGATTCGGAAAAAATATAACGTGTATATGCCTCAACACCTTCTTTTCCCATGCCAAGCATTTCCGCGTTCTGAATACAGTAAGAATATTCATCAATCTTTTTCTGACACTCATAAATTTCTACTTCTATTTGCGCCGCACGTAAAGCATTGGCATCTGTAATCGTTGTTGTCAGATGATTCACGGTTGCCTGCTGCTGATCCCGGAGTTTACGGTATTTGGACACATTCGCATTTGCTGTTGAAAGATCTTTTTTATTCTGTTCAAATTCCTTCACCTGACTTTGATAAGAATTCGACGCAATCTTATTCTCTAATTCAAATTCACGCATGACACTCGCAAAGTCATCCTCTTCAAATGCCACCAAAAGATCTCCTTTGGATACTTCTGTTCCTACTCCGACAATCTTCTCAACAACAATTGCTGCCGGAATCGTATATTGTACACACTGGTCACTTTCCAATGTTCCGCTCACTACTACATTTGACTCAATGGTTCCTCTCTGCGGCTGCACCGTAGAAACCATGGGCGGTGTGAGTTTCGCTGCAAGTATGGAGATACCGGCAATCACAGCAATCACAACAATCAAAATAATTGCAATAATCAAAATAATCTTCTTGCGCTTCTTTGACTTTCTGACTGCTTCCTCGCGGTCTTTCTTTGCTCTGGCAAGAGTTTCTTCCACACTCTCCTGATATGTAAGAGGCATTCCCTCGTTATGTTCCGTACTCATCTGTTACATCTCCTTTATCTCATCATAATCTATTCTTCCGTCCTTGATATGGATAATGCGTCTGGCTTCCATTGCAATTTCGCTGTCGTGCGTAATTAAAATAACCGTACGACCTTCCCTGTTCAATTCTTTCAAAATTCCCATAATCTCCTTACTGGATTGCGAATCAAGATTACCCGTAGGCTCATCTGCCAAAATAATAGGCGGCGCCTGCGCAATTGCCCTTGCAATGGCAACTCTTTGTTGCTGTCCTCCTGACATCTCCGAAGGCTTGTGTTCAATACGTTTCCCAAGTCCAACTTTCTCCAACGCCTTTAACGACAATTCCCTTCGCAAATTTTTAGGAACCTTTCTGTAAATTAATGGCAGCTCGACATTTTCCAAAGCCGTCAGACTTTGAATCAGATTAAACCCCTGAAATACAAACCCGATTTGTTTGTTTCTGATAAAAGATAATTCATCATCCGAAAGTCTGGATACATCTTCCCCACATAAAAGATACATTCCTGCTGTCGGAACATCCAGACAGCCCAGCATATTCATAAGCGTCGACTTGCCCGAACCTGACTGACCGATGATTGCAACAAACTCACCTTCGCTAATGCTTAGATTTACACGATCAAGTGCCCATACTTCATTTTCCCCCGGATTATACACTTTGCACATGTCGCGTATTTCAATCAATGATGCCACCGTCTTTCTCCTTTCCTTATTGCTTTCCCTATTTTGAAAAAGTGCCTGCCCAAACAACAAATGTGCAGAGTACAAGTCATACTCGCACTCTGACACATTATCACTTTATTCAACTAAACATTTTACTATGACTTTTCTATTTTGCAATATGCAAAAATAATTTTCTTAAATTTTTTAATCTTTTTTTCGTTTTTTCACTGCTTCCGCAAGTAAAAACTCAATCTGCGCGTTTATAGAACGAAAATCATCTTCTGCCCAGCCGGCAAGTTCATTCCACAAAGTGGGGGAAAGACGAAGCAATACCTGTTTCTTGGCTTTCTCTTTCTCTTTTAGCTGCTTCTCCCTTGCAATAATATCTTCTTCCATTGCCTTAATCCGAGCAAGACGCTCTGCCAATGCCTCTTCTTTCTGATTCAGTTCCAAAACCTCACCTCCACCACAATACAACTAAAATGTGTCTTTTATGTATCTTAATAAATCGTTCCGCTGTTTACAATCGGCTGTGCTTCTTTGTTTCCGCAAAGGACAACCAATAAATTGCTCACCATCTGTGCTTTACGCTCATCATCAAGGCAAACAACTTCTTTCTCGCCCAACTGGTTAATTGCCATTTCGACCATACTTACTGCGCCCTCAACAATTTTCTGACGTGCGGCAATTACCGCAACTGCCTGCTGACGCTGCAACATGGCTGCCGCAATCTCTTCTGAATAAGAAAGGTGTGTGATACGTACTTCCATAATCTCAAGTCCTGCTTCTTTTACACGATTCTGTAACTCTTCGCGCATACCATCCGCAATCTCCTGGCTGCTTCCGCGAAGTGTCTTTTCCTCAATACCATTGCTGTCATCCATATCATCATACGGATAAAGTCTCGCAATATTACGAATTGTAGAATCACATTGGATAGACAAAAACTCCTTATAATTCTCAACTGCGAAAGCTGCGCTGGTCGGATTGACCACCTTCCAGATTACAACCGCACCGATAACAATCGGATTACCGAGAACATCATTTACCTTCTGCACACCGTTGTTCAATGTGGAAATTTTGGTTGATATTTTCTTGCTGCCAATCATTTTAGTTGTAACATTTCCCGTAGCATCATGTGAAACGACCCGTTCCATTCCGGGATTATACGCAACACAAAACGGATTCACAAAGAAAAATCCGGCTTTGTTAATTGTTCCGTGATATTTACCAAACAAAGTCAACACAAGTGCTTCATTCGGATTTACAATCTTTAATCCAAACAAAAGGAGAATCCCCAAAATAAGAACAATCGCCGCCGGAATTACTGCGACCGGAAACAGGATTGCTGAAAACAATCCGAGACCTCCTGCAACAATCAACACAATACAAATAAATAACCCCAAGAATCCGGGAAGAGGATTCAACACCTTCTCTGTTACTTGCAACACCTTATTCTTCTCTTCCATAATTCATTCCTCCTTAAAATTTGTTTGATATCATTTTGATATCATCATAATATCTCATTGTATTTTGTTTGTCAACAACTTTTGCAACATAAATTTCCAGTAACGATTAGGGTGTCCTTAGCGGAGCTTTTTCACTACATCGTAATTTCCTATGCAACGAAAAAGAAAGAGCCGAAATGACTCTTTCCCCTTTCCTTATGTTGCGCCCCAAAAAGAATTATTCCATAGAAGTATTCCGGAAACGAAAAACTTGCTTGTCGCATCAGATATGAAACCAGACATGTAAAAAAGACATGCGGCGCACATTTCCGATTTTACCCAAACATGATACAAAAACAAGTTTTTTTACATTTTTTGCCATTCCACGACACTTTTGTCATATTTTTGGATTTTTTTCCACATAATTTGCATACTTTTCCCTGACAGAAGCACTTCTGGACCTTGAAATTTCGATACGAAAGTTATCTTTTAGCGTTAGGTAGTTCTTTTCTACATGCCGAATGTAAGCCAGATTCACAAGAAAGCTCTGATGCGCACGGACAAACATTTCTTCCGGCAGCATTTTTTCTATATTATCAAGCTTCTCATACAATACATATTCGTGTATTTCGCTTTCATAAATAAAAAAATGCAATTTATGCAGCCGGCTTTCCAGATAAACAAGCCTTTTCGGTGAAAACGTCTTTTTGCCTTCCAAAAAACGAAAGGTAAAATTCTGTTCCGCCTTCAGTTCTGCACAAATTGCACATATTGATTCAATAAATTTTTGAGGATTTTCCATACTTTGCCCCGGAATGCACCTGAATGCCCCCAGCCGATATCCTTCAAAAGCACAGCTTTCTTCCAATGCTATCAAAACAATCCTTGCATCCGGTCGCATCGATTTAATCCTTTGCGCCATCCTGAATCCTTCTGATGTCCGATTCCCTGCCGGGATAAAAATAAGTTCATGTTTCAGCCTGCCCGATGCAAGCATCTTTTCGAGCCGTCCGCTATCGTAAGTTTCCGCCAGCACATCCAGACCATTATCCTTTAGTTCGAAAAAAACTCCGTTGGCCAATTCCGGCCAGCGTTCAGAATGTGTTTTGCATAAAAGAATCTTATGCATAAGCCTCCCCCTCTCCATACTTTAAAGTGACACTACTGTTTCCTCCTCATTGCAGTATTCTTCACTTTTCACAAGTAACAGATAAGAGACGATTCTCTTCCCAAAGTCCCCTAACTGTTCAATGCAAAAAGAGAGTTCCCTTAACATTGCGTTACGTTCTTTGAGTACAAACGCCGGTGTTATCGCATATATCTCATACAATTTCTCCAGCATCTCACAATCCGGTTCTGCTTTTCCTTTTTCCAACTTGCGAAATGTTTTATCGTCAATCATCAGCTTTGCCGCAAGCTGCGATTGTGTCATTCCGGATTGTCTGTGTAAAAAAGAAAAAACATTGTCATTCTTAAAATAAGCATTTAATATGTAGCGTACATATGTATTGCTGAAGCCGAAGTCTTTAGCAACGGCAGGATCCGTAACCGTTCTGCCGTACAAATAGGCAGACATCAGGACACGCATACATTCAAAGAGTTGCTCCTCGTCCAATGCATCAAACGGACTATTTTCAATCTTCGGATGTTTATTACCTGTAACAATGTGATTCACATCCAGATTACATTCGCTCATACGATATACTGCCCGGAACGGCAAATAACTCACATCCTTTTCCGCCCGTTGCAATTTCGTCGTCAAAACGCCGATTTTGCAGGCAAGTTCCTCCTGCCTATATCCTGCTAATTTCCGTTCTTCCCACAATCGCGTCCCCATACTTTTCATCGTTTTATCCTTTAAAATAAATATCTTTATATATAATATTTTAAAGGGTTGTTTTTCCCTAAAATATGGTATTTTTCAACTATTGGTTTACATAATATCTTTAATGTTATTAAAGAATGCTACATCCTCCTCTGACACGCGCATATTAGACTGCATCGGAGTGCCATCCGGTAAAGTGACCTTGATATCAATCACTGCGCCCGCTCCCATACCGGAACGCATCAGAAGCATTATAAACTGTACAAATTTCGGATGGCGTCTTTCGAATGCCTCCCAGTCCTTCTTCATTGTCAAAAATTTAGCCGGATTCATCATATCCTTTTTTCCTCCTTTTATTTCTGAAATGCATCCGTAAAATATCCGGATGACGAAATCGGTTCACCGCCCTCATATAAATGACGCGTATCCCCCATCATCTGCACGCGAAAAGCCGCCTCGCCTGCAATCCGTTCTTCACTCGCAGCAACCGTAACAGAAGACGGTGCCACAAAAAAGCCTTGCCACAATGAAGGTGCTGCAATTCCCAGCAAATGGGAAAGCATTACGAAGCTGACACCAAGATGGCAGAAAAACACAATCGTCGCATCTCGTTTGGCCGTTTCCTCTACGGCATATAAACCGCCTCCGCAGGCACGATAACCGTATTCGGCAAGAATCTCATTCAGTCCGTTTCCGACCATTTCATAATATTTTGCCAAATCGCCCGTTTTCATCAGTTCAGTATACATCCACTTATCTTTATCATGTAATGCATCCTGCTTTGTAAAATATGCCGGCATAAAATCCCATGCTATTCTGGTCTTGTCTGCTCCTTCTTCACGAATCGGATAATAGAACTCCTGTAACCAGTCCAGCGTAGTCACCTCTGCTTGACAGGCCTTCATGGAAATAGCCGCGGTAGCCTGTGCTCTCCCGAGCGGAGAAGCAAAAAACCTGTCAACCTCCCAATTCTTCACTCTTTTTGAAAGTAATTCTGCCTCACGAAACCCTTTTTCAGTCAGGGAATCCACACTATAATCAGGTTCCGCATGACGTATCAATATAATCCTCATTTTTCCTCCATCCCGTTTATGGCTCACATAAACGAATCGTAATTTCTCCTGTATGTAAAACCTTGCGCTCACCGCTTAAGGTTTCAACGATAAGGCCTCCCTGTTTGTCAATATCCAATGCTTTTGCTTCATAACTGCCCGCTCCGTCAAAACAAATAACTGATTGACCCAGTACCATGGACCGCTTCCGGTACTCCTCTATGCAGGAATGATCTTTCACATGCTCCAGGAAATCAATCAACCCTTCCGTTACTGATTGAATCAATGCTTCTTTCACCTCTTGCTCCTGAGCTTTCACACCAAGACTTCCTGCAACCATCCTCAGTTCATCCGGGAAATTGTCCGTAGAAACATTGATTCCGATTCCCACAACAACACCGGTTTTGTGACACTGCTCCGTCGGCAAAACCGCTTCGGTCAAAATACCGCATACCTTCCGATTATTCATATATATGTCATTTACCCATTTAATTACTGCAGGGGCTGAAGTCACTTCTTCCAAAGCACATGAGACTATAACAGCTACCGCGGTAGTCACAAAAATCACATCCGACAATTCTTCTTGTGTTGTAAACAAAAGGGACATATATATCCCTTTCCCTGCCGGAGAATAGAATGACCTTCCGCGTCTCCCTTTCCCTGCCGTCTGGCTTTCTGCCACAAAAAGAGCCTGCTCAACACTACCATCAGCCAGAAACCTTTTGGCTTCCTCGTTGGTTGAGTCAATCTCTTTATAAGAAAAAATAGGAAGTTCTTTGCCGTATAATTTTTTAGAAAAACACTCCCGCCTGTAAATATATTTCATATCTTAATCCTTTTCATCCATCTGTATCCAAACAGTTTCAACGGGCATTATACCACACTTTTATAATTCATGACACGGACAATTCATATTTTTATTTTTTTTACCTGTAAAACATGATATAATCCCAATAATTGATTTCTCAAAAAGGAGAATATAAACCATGTATCATAAATCAGCAACTAAAATTTTCGCAATTCTGTTTTTGTTTATTCTTATTCTGATTCCCATCGCTGCACTGTATACTTACATTTCAAAACCTGCCTTTATCACCAGGGAAGAAGTATGCTCCGTTCCGGGAATAACCAAACCATATAAAATTATATTCATCTCCGATACACATATTTCACTTTGTGATGAACGCGATGCTTCCTTGTCCGATAAATCCGCATCTCGATATAATGCGGCACGAAGTAAAGAAGGCATCGGTGCAGATAAAACATTTCATTCTCTCATGACTTATGTAAAAAAAGAGCAGCCCGATTTATTGATTCTTGGCGGAGACATTATCGATTCTGCAATGTATGCCTCCATTGACTTTGTCGAAAAAGAACTTAAATCAACCGGCATTCCTTATTTATTTACTATGGGAAATCATGATTTCGAATACGGCGATGAGTATTTTACGCCCGAAGCGTATTCCACTTATCTGCCGCGCCTTCATTCACTTCGAAATACAGACACAGATTATCAGATTCTTGAAACAGAAGAATTCGTCATCTTATCCGTTGATGACAAAGGTTCTCAGGTTTCCGCAGAGGCACTGGAAGCTTTGCTTTCCCTCAAGGCGGGAAACAAACCCATTTTAGTCGTCACACATGTTCCGATTGAACCTATCGGCAACGAAGACTTATGCATGCTCACCAAACAGGTGTGGGGAGAAGATTCTGCCGGAAACTCCAAAGTTTTAATGGGATACGGCGCCTGCATACCTAATGAAACAACCACGGATTTCATTAACGAGGTCTGCGCTGATGACAGCCCTGTTTTTTGTGTTCTTGCCGGTCACATCCATTTCTATCACAAAGATACACTCGGACCGCAAACAACACAGATTATTGCCGGCGCCGGATACGAAGGCGAATTAATCAACCTTACCCTAATTCCCCAATAAGCTTGCTATCCCTATGCACATCCCATTATTTTCATAATCCAGTATATCAGACCAAACAGCCAGCTGGTAACAATACCATATAAAATAACGGGTCCTGCAATAGAAAATATTTTTGAACCAACACCAAATACCCAGCCTTCATATTTGAATTCTGTGGCCGCGCTGGCTACAGAATTGGCAAAACCGGTAATCGGCACAAGTGCACCCGCACCTGCAAAAGAAACCAGGTTTCGATAGATTCCTAAATTCGTTAAAATTACACTGATAAAAATCAACAGAATCGTACACCATGCGCTTGCATCCTCCGTATTTAACCCAAACACATTCTCTGCCGCAAACAATATTCCCTGGCCGGCAACACAAATCACTCCCCCTACCAGGAATGCCGTCATACAACGTTTCCAAATGTTTGCCTTCGGTGTAATTTCCTGAATCATTTTACCGTATTCTTCTTTTATCATACTCTTTCCGTTTTCATTTTCTTCCTGCATAATAAACCTCCTCCGTTCTTACACTCCGATTCCGAACATAAAATATAATATACTACCTATCAATTTTCCGATTGCCACACCAAGGATTGCAACCCCCACACCTTTCTTCAAAGAGATTCTCCTTGCAAATATAGGAATTCCGTCTAACATCTCCGCAATGGCAAGCGCCATACAACCAACGAAACACCCTGCGAAAAATCCACCTGCGCCAAAAAATGCATTAACAATGAAAGGGAGACGCCTTGTCAGTTCCGAAAGTATAGAGCCGCATATCGGCCAGACAGTAAGAATCATGGCAAACCAGGTACCGTATACTACTGCGTCTTCATAGCGAAGCACATGCCCTGCAGTGTGGGTTTTGCCTGCAAAGCGCGGAAGCAGCCCAAGTGCAATCAACGTTGAAAATACGCCACCCGAAACAAAGCTTCCTGCTGAAATACCGACAATAAACAGAAGCAAAATTTTAACTATTTCCATTTTTTTACTCCTCTTTATTCATTCTTGCAGCATTATCGATGATGGTTTCATTCACATCTTTTTCATATAAACGCATCTCAACTTCAATCGGAGTAGGATCCTTCGTAATACGCCTTTTACCAATATGGTTGTAAAAAAGAATAATGCCGCCGCCCAGTCCGAGTGAATACCCAATCTCAAGTAAGGGCACACATTTTTCTCTTTGCAAGCCGAAAAGTTCATAAAGCTGATACATCAACCCCTGTATTCCAATATCGTTATGAAATGCCATAATCGAAAACGCCGAGCCGAAAAAGCATATGCAACACACCAGAAAGATTTTCATGAAATTCACACTTTCCGGCGCCTTCTTTTTCGGTTCATAGGACACAACAATATCCCGCTCCCCAATCGAAGCAATCACTTCATTTGGATATCTCTCATGTATTTTTTCAATAATATCGATAATTCCCAACACAATGCATTTTTCTTTTTCCTTTTGAAATTTGTAAAGTTCTAACTGCATCAGTTTACTCTTTTTCTGTTCCTCTATTCCGGTAAGCTGTGCAACATCACCTAATAACACTGCCTGTTTCTTTAGCTTTACATCTTCCTGCAAGTTCAAGTAAATCATTTCATTGTTTGCCCCTTTAAAAAATCTAAAAAAAGTATTTGCTTTTTTCCAAAAATCTATTCATCCATTCATATTTCGAAAATTCCTTTTTGCGCCATTTGCAAAAATACTTGCATTTTTCTTTGAAAATTGATACATTTTATATATGAAATCGCATTATATTTTTATTTGAAAGGAATTTGCAGATGAGTGAATCCGTAAATACAACAAGACTTGATTCTCATGAAATCATTTCGCACAATAATCCTGATTATCCTGTCGGTGTTTATTATGTGGAACCTTCCAAAATGTACATGCAACATGTACGTTGGCATTGGCATGAAGAACTTGAGATTAACTACGTCAAGGAAGGTATTGCAAATTTTCACATTGGCGAAGAACAGATTGTTGTCACGGAAGGGCAGGCTGTGTTCATCAACCGGGATGTTTTACATTCTATTCATAATGCCGGAAATGATTCCTGCGTCATTCTCTCTACCATGTTTCACCCAAGTTTTTTATTCCGCGATCCGGAATCATCTACTTCACTTATGTATCTGAATCCGATTATTTCACATTCCTCCCTTCGCTATCTCTTTTTTGACAGAAAAGATATGTGGAGCCGCGGAATGCTCGCCCTGATTTCCAATATGATTGATACAAATCTTTCACAGGAATTCGGTTACGAGCTTATGACAAAGAGTATATTAAGTGAGTTCTGGTTTCAGTTAATCAAGAAGCTAAAAGTACAGTATGTTCCACACACCGCAACTCCCAAAACATTTTCTCCGGATCAGACTCGTATCAAAGATGCTATCCTTTATATTGAGGAACACTTTGCGGAAACAATCACATTAGAAGACATTGCGGATTCCATTCATGTCAGCAAAAGCGAGTGTTGCCGTTGCTTCAAAAGAGCCGTTAATCTGACACCTTTTGAGTATCTCATGAAATATCGTATTTTGAAAGCTGCTGAATGTATTCTTACAAATGATAAATCCGCTGCATCCATTGCAAACTTAGCTGCTTCTGTCGGTTTTAACAACACCAGCTATTTCAACAAGCTTTTCAAAGAATATTTCGACTGTACACCACTACAGTACCGCAAACTTTGTAAAACCGAACATCGTGACAAACTCAGTGCTTACGGTTTATCACTGAAACACATTTAAAAAAAAGAGGAACTAATTTGCCACTGTCATTCTATAGCTTTCACTAAATGTCATTGACAAATTATGCTCCTCTATTAACAAATCACATACCTGTTTTTTCCACGCTCTTTTGCCTGATACAGCGCATCATCTGCATTGGAAACAAGCGCATCGTAATCCATTCCGTCTTTCGGATAATATGCAATTCCGATACTGCAGCTAATGGAAATAGCCTTGCCGTCTTTCTCAAACTTACGGCAAAGGGATTTATTTAATTCCCTGGCACGTTGCTCTGTTACTTCTTTGGTTGTATGCTTCATAAATACCATGAACTCATCTCCGCCGATGCGTCCCACGAAATCACTGTGTCGAAATGTATTTTTAATCGCTCGCGCCACAAACTTTATGACTTCATCACCAAAAACATGGCCCAAATTATCATTTACTGCTTTAAAATTATCCGTATCTATCATCATCATTGCATGCAGTTCGTCAGTTGATGACGTTTCGAGAAAATCACGTACCGACTTTTGCATCGCCGCTTTGTTTAAAATTCCCGTCATATCATCAATACGAATTCTGTTTTGCATCTCTTCCTGCATCGCCATATTCATGACATTACGCTCATAGAGAGCCGTATTTACCCTGGTCATTTCCTGTTGTGCAAGAATCTGTTCCGTTACATCCGTTAACACAACATAATACTTCTCTTCGCCGTTGCTCTCCGTTACTCTTTTCCCGCGGTATTCCACATACATTACATCGTTTAACATACTTTTAATACGGAAACTTACCTGAATATTTCCACCGGTCCCGGCCTGATACTCAATCAATTCTTTGGTTTGTGACCGATCCTCTTTATAGACCATCATATCAAAGGAATTGTAAAAGGTATCGCGAAAAGATTCTTCATCACACCCAAACATACTTAACAGTCCATTGCTCAGTTCCAATAATTTTCCCGTCTTAGCATCGTAGGTAAAAAAACCGCCCGGAATATTATCCATCAAAATCTCAATTTTTCTTTTTGCATCAGCAAGCTGTTGCTCTAATGAAAGTAACATATCAACCCTCCACGTACATTACTAACCCCATTCTATATCTACTTGTTATTTTCTACAAGTGTAACCAGACCTTTTTCATAAATCATCTCCGGATAGTAAGATAATTTCGCCTTACGCAATCCTTCTTCTCCCAAATCCTCTTCCCGGTTGATATATAAATAGTCCTTTGCAAAGTAAGATGCAAACTCCCTGTTAATCATCGGATATGCTCCCTGAATGTCTCCAAAAGCTTTCTCAATGTGCACTACATAGGTATCATTTCCCAAAGGCTCGCCTAAAGAAAAGGCAATCACCTTCCCGCCGGCACGCAAAAGTCCTGCATCAAGACCAATTATCTCACGTTCACGAAGTGCTCTGATGGTAACATCCACTTCTTCTCTTTTATCTTCTGCATTTCCGCCCGGTGTTGTTTCAAGCCAGACTTTTACCATCTCAATGCACTCTTCTACGTTTTCTTCTGTTATGACTTCAAAGCACCAGTCGGGATTATTTTCCCGAAAACGATTGATATGATTTCTCTTCGCATGCAGCTTCTTTCCTGCCAATGTCATCAGACTCTCCGTGCGGTAAATATAATCCGCCTCATGTCTGCGGTATTCAATCTGAAACTCTCCCGGATATGCTTTTTCTAACATTGCAAACTGCTCGGGAATTACCAGACCCATACGAAACGGCTCACCAATCTCCTTCATATATTCACGCAAAAGAGGGATTGCCTGTAATGGTTTTTCTCCAATAGGGAAACTGACCGACTTTGTTTTTTCGGTTCGAAAAACCATACAATCCGCCATAAATCCAACCTTAGTCCTGTAAATATCCGACCAAAGATAATTATTTCCGAAAGACTGTTCACAGCCTTTTGAAATGCGATATTGATAAAATTGTTCCATCACCTGCTTTTGCGCAAGCGTGATTTCTTTCCACTCCATAGTACTCCTTCCGGCTTACATTCTGTCTGCCAGTGTCTTTCTTTTTTTCCAGATTCCTGAAAGGAAATAAAATGCACCCGGAATTGCACATCCGTACGGCGCAAGACCGTATCCCAAAACAAATCCGAAGAATCCCCATTCCAGTACAATTCCAAACAACCAGCTTAATCCGATTCTTAACACAACACCATCAAGAATAGATAAAATCAAACTAAGCTTGGCATTTCCGATTCCCTGTATAAAAGCATTTCCGCCTCTGAACATCGCCATTGCAGGAAACATCCAGATAATCGCGCTGATGAAAACAGCTGACATCTCATGAACCGCAATGTCATCCGTAAACATCTGAAATAAATTTTTACCAAAAAACAAATAAATAACCATGCAAATGCCTGTATATATACCGGCATACAGCCATGCGTACCATACGACCTTCTGCGCACGCTTCTGCTGTCCTGCTGCAATATTCTGACTAATCATCGGCAAAGCCGCAAACTGTATGCCTTGTGAAAGCTTATTGACAATATCATCAATCCGGACTCCGACACCAAATGTAGCTGACGCAACCACATCAATATCATTAATCAATGAATTTACAAACAGCATGGATAAGTTAATACAGCCAGACTGAATCGCCATCGGTGTTCCGAGGCTGAACATCATACCGGTATATTTTTTGCTCGGAATGAGACTTGAAAGTTTGAAGTCAAATCCAAAACTTTCTTTATTCCGAAACAGAAAATATAATGAAAACAGGAATGAAACGGCCTGACCGATAATGGTCGCCCATGCAGCACCTGCAACTCCCCAATCAAAGACACCGATAAAAATCAAATCCAAAATCAGATTAATCACAGAGGCAATCATAATAAAAAGAAACGGGCGCTTGGAATCTCCCATTCCACGCAATACTGCCGCAATCATATTATATCCTGCGGTAAAAATCAGTCCACCGCCACAAATCAGCATATAGTCTTTGGACATTTTATAGGATACCTCAGGAATGTTCATTACATTCAAAATGAAATCTTTTGCAATAAAAATAGCAATTGTGAAAAAAAGACTGATGCATGCCAACAAGGTAAAAAGTGTTCCGATGATATTATTCAACTCTTTCTTCTTACCGGCTCCCAATGCCTGTGCCACCAGAACCTGTCCTCCGTTTGAAAACCCCAGACAAACCATTGTAGCGAAATTAACAATCAGACTGCTTTGTGATACAGCAGATAACCCGGGCGTTCCCACATAATTTCCCACGATAATCATGTCAACGGTACTGTAAAGTACCTGTAACGCATTTGATGCCATGAATGGAAGGGTAAACCAAAATAACTGCTTTGCTATATTTCCTTTTGTAAAGTCTTTTACAATTTTCCTTTTTTCCATTTTATACTCCAATTTATAATAATTTCCCTCACATATTTTACGCTCACATTTTCAAAAAGTAAAGACTCTCTCTCTTTTATCATATTTATGCACTCTTCTCTTTTCTTTTCCCAAAGATGCCTTTTTTCCCTTTCATTTCTATGTTACAATAAATAAAATCATATCTTGAAAGGAACTCAGCTTATGCAAACATGCACAGCCGAAAGAAACGGCCAATTAACACCTTTTGGGAAGCACGGCAAGCTTCATATAGAAGGAACCGCTCTCACAAATGAACACGGACAAATTTGCCAATTGAAAGGGATTAGTACCCATAACCTTTCTCTTTATCCCGAATATATCACGCAGTCCTGTATCACTGAACTTACAGACCGTTTCGACCTCTCCGCATTCCGACTTGCCATGTATTCTGCCGAAGCGGATGATGTCAAAGGATATGCAGATAGCGACGATACACACAGAAAAGAATTAGAAGAACTGATTCTTTCTGCAGTTGATGTATGCGCCAAGTTAGGCATCTATGTTTTGGTCGACTGGCATATTTTACTGGATTATGATCCGAACATGCACAAAGATGCGGCAATAACTTTTTTCAAAAGCATCTGCCCCAAATTGAAATCATATGACAATGTTATTTATGAAATCTGTAACGAGCCAAATATGGATACCACCTGGGCACAGATTACAACCTATGCCAACGAGGTAATTCCTGCAATTCGGGCAATCGACCCGGACAAAGTGATTCTTGTTGGAACCCCTGTCTGGTCACAGCGGGTAGATGAGGCTGCCAAAGCACCTCTCTCTTATCCGAATCTTGCTTATACGCTTCACTTTTATGCTGATACACACAGGGATGAGCTTCGTCAAATTATGACAGATGCCATCGCAAACGGACTTCCTGTTTTCGTATCGGAATTCGGTATTTGTGATGCTTCCGGAAACGGACCTGTTAATGATGAACAGACAAATCTCTGGATTGATTTATTGAACCGTTATCAGATTAGCTACATTCTTTGGAATCTTTCCAACAAAAATGAAACCTCTGCAATTCTTGCACCGATCTGCGACAAGATAAAAGGCTTCGAAGATTCCGACTTTTCCGAATGCGGCAAACGAGTACGAGGCTATATGCAATAACTGATTAACGAAACGATAATATTATATACTTTCACACTTTAATACAAACAACAGAAGGTCTTGCCGGGACACCCGACAAGACCTTCTGTTGTCCTAAAACCTCAATGAAAAAACATTATGATATATTAAACATTTTTTCTTCTGGGTTATGGTTTTTTTCATGAATTCCCATCTTCTCCGGAAATCAAAATCTTTCCGTCTACAACACTAATTTTAACCTTATTGCTGTTAATACCTGCAGCGCGCAACATATCCTCACTCAGCTGAACGCGATGGGCTTTATCCATAATGGAATATTCTTCATGAGAATCATCATCAATCTCTATTTCTGCCACACTTTCAATCTGTGCCCTAATCTGTGCCTTCATAACCTTTTCCGTACTGATTTTACCATCGGAAATCATCACTACGCGGTCAACTTTATTTGCCAGACTCACATCATGCGTTACAATAATAATTGTAATTCCTGTTTCACGGTTCAAGGTCCTAAACAAATCCTGAATCACACCGGAAGTCTTGGAATCTACCGCACCGGTCGGTTCATCGGCCAATAAAATATCCGGATCGTTGGCAAGTGCTACAGCAATTGCGATACGTTGCTGCTCGCCACCGGACATCTGCGCAGGATAGGAATCTCTTTTATGCGCCATATCCACCAGCTGCAATAATTTCATTGCCTTGTCACGTTTCGCTTTTGCACTCATCTTTGTAAAATTCATGGCAACTTCAATATTCTCAATTGCAGTAAGATAAAAGTAAAGATTTCTGGACGCTTTCTGCCATACAAATCCTATCTTTTTCTTTCTGT
This sequence comes from Lachnospiraceae bacterium, assembly GCA_015056945.1. Taxonomy (GTDB): domain Bacteria; phylum Bacillota; class Clostridia; order Lachnospirales; family Lachnospiraceae; genus UBA3766. Next base: position 24,484 of record SVFH01000024.1, read on the forward strand.
AGTGAACCATCTGTCTTTCTGAAAGTTCAGCCAGATTCTTGCCGTCTACGACTATTTTTCCTGCTGTCTGACGCTCAAGTCCGCCAATTATATTCATTAACGTACTTTTACCGCTACCACTTTTACCGATAATGGAAATAATTTCTCCTCGCTTAATCTCCAGTTCCAAACCCTGTAACGCCATTACTTCCACTTCATCTGTTTTATAAATTTTAACCAGATTATCACAAATGACCAACGGTGATTCCATGGGAATATTCTGTACCTGCGGCGCTTCTGTTTCATGCAATTGAATATCAGTTAATTCGTTTGATTTCTGCAAGTTCTCCATCCTCCATCTCGTAAATCACGTCTCCCAATTCCATCAAATTCGGGTCATGTGTTGTCATTACTATTGTGATACCTTCTTTTTCAATCAGGCGTCGGAACAGCTTCATTACACGGATACCGGATTCCGTATCCAGAGCTCCCGTAGGCTCATCTGCGAACAAAACCTTAGGCTTATGTGCAATTGCTCTCGCAATCGCAATACGCTGTTGTTCACCACCGGACATCTGACCGGGCATATGAAGCATACGTTCGTTCATACCTACTATTTTTAACGCCGATTCTATCTGCGATCTGTAATCACCTTTGATCTCAGCCAGACGCATTGCAAAATCTACATTTTCATATGCGTTCATAATTGGTATTAATGCTACAGACTGAAATACAAAACCAATCTGTTTTCTGCGCAGTTCTTCTTTTCCTGCCATGCTCATCTGACGAAACGGAGCGCCGTCAAAAATGACTTCGCCGGAGGTAGGATCATCCAATGCGCTTAATATGTTTAACAATGTTGTTTTACCGCTTCCCGAACGCCCTTTCAATATTGTAAGCGTACCGCGCGGAACCTGCATATCTACCCCTTTTAAGGCATAAAAATCTTCACCGGCTCCGGTTTTGAAAGCTCTTACAATCTGTTTTGCTTCTAAAACAATATCCATCTTAATCCTCCCCTAGTTTCAGAGCCTGTGTGATGTTCATAGATTTAATCAAGTTTCTGAGAACCATCAGGCAAACAACCATCATCAGGATCACAACAATCGCAATCTTCGTAATATCTCCCATGTCAAAATGAAGGAAAATATCAATATTATGTAATTGCGGAAGATATACAACCCCAAAAAGTTCTGCGAACAGAACAGTTGCAATCATACCGACCCCCGCTCCTGTTAAAACAGAAAGCAGGGTACTGAAAATATGTTCATTAATCAACATTTTATTGATATCACGCACCGGCATACCCATCGCACGATAAACACCAAATAACAGTTCTCGCTGACGAATGGAAGCAATCCAATAAATCATAAAACCAACCGCACAAAGTACCAGCGCAATAATGAAACTCAACGTAAACATTCCATTGGTAATCTGAATCAGTGTTGATTCTTTCATTTCCTGTACCTGTTTTTCAACACCCGTAATTACCGGATAGGAAAGCTCCATTGCATCAAGTGCTTCTTCCACTTCTTTGGCGCTGACTCCATCTGCAAGTTTCATCCAGACCTCATACGGAGATACTTCGAAACACGCGTATGCCATCGCATAATTCATAACAACCAGGTAATTCTCTTTCATTCCATCCTTGTTGTAATAATATTTCTCATATCCCGGCCAATTATCTACAATTGCACAAACAACGGATTTCATCGTTCCGCGCTCTTCATTTTTCATAAGTTCAGTCGTACCGAAACGTGTTACATCAACACTGTCTCCTACCTTAATATCTAATTCCTCAGCAAGATTTGTTGAAATAATAATCCCCTGCGGTTCCTGCGAAATGGCATTCAGATAATGATACCAATGTTTCTCACCATTCAAATCATCCTTCAAAAATGCTGTTTTACCATACTCGTCAGTGATAATGCCCTGCATATTAACATTCTTTACCTTTTTGGTATTCCGCTTAATTTCGACATTATTATCATAAACAACGCGTGTAATTCTTTCGCACAATCCTTCTTCAAGCAGGCAATTATATTTCACAAAATCGGGTTCGATATATTCATAATCTATCATTCTTCCCATTGACTGCTGATACTTCTTTTCCCATTGCTCCGAAACTACCACATCTGCACCCGTATTATACCGAATACGCTCCACACTGTTCGAATTAATGGTACGGGCAATATTTGCATAAAACAGACCAAGCGCTAGTGTAACAATCAGAAAAACGGAAATAATACTCTGTTTGCTGAATGTTCTGGTAATCTGAAGAAATGACGCGTACATTGCCGGTTTCCATTTTTTACGTCCGATATGATAAATCAGTTTCACAAGGTACTGTACCAGACGCAACGAGAACAGACCGAGCGAAAGAATAAACAATACAGCATCCAGAAAGATAACCGGGTCCATTTTTTGTCCAAGCAAAGCCGTTTCCCGAATATTAGGCATGTTCTGGTTGAAATTATAAATCAGATATACTGCGACCCCTAACAAAATAACGTCAAAGAAAAATTTCTCCCAAATGGCTTTTTTATTCACCTTAACATTACTTTTCCGCTGAACAATGGAAATACCGGAAGAAACAATAACAGGTATCAGTAAGAAAATAATACCGCCTACAACTGCTGCCAACCCGTACAAAACCATTTCCCAAACCGGTTGATAAACCTGTACTCCGGCAAAAGAGAAACTTAAAAAGTCAGTCGTTCCACCGCCGATTTTACAAAGAAGATATCCCAACGGAAGTCCAAGAACCAGTCCGACAACTGAAAGTAATACCGATTGAAACAAATACATCGCAATAACCTGAAGCCTGCTGCCGCCACGACTCTTAATCATTGCTATTTCATTTTTTTCCGTATCAATAATCTGACATGTTACCATATAGATATAAGTTAATACCATACCGAGGATCGGAAGTTCCAATACCCAAAGTGTAATATCTATCGTCTTCTTATCCTCAATATACTGATTAATCGTCGGGCTGATATTTTCACGGAAATTCTCTTCTTTCCCCGAAATAAAAGTCATTGCCTTTCCTACAGTCTCTGCATTTCTGTGTGTGATTGCCCTGTAATCAAGCATCTGATAATAGGAGTAAAAGATGAAATCATCGACATATTCGGATGCAATCTCATCAAATGCTTCTTTCGAAACAAATATGTTCGCAGGCATTTCATTGGGCTCCATCTCCCAAAAAATATCATCACTTTCTTTCTCTTTGAACACCCCTGCCACGCGAAGCTTTAAGGTCTCTTTTTCAGCATTTTTCCAGTCCTTAAATTCAATCTCCTCGCCGACTACAAGCTTATAGCGGTCCATAATATATTCGGAAATGACACATGGAATTCCATCTCCTTCATAAGTGGAATAGCTGTCTCCGAAAAGAATTTCCGCATGTTCTTCAAGGGCAGGCATATACGAAACATTATAGCCGTATCCTTTATCAGCATATGTGCTTTTTGTTGCCTCTCTTGTAAAGTAATAGTAAACTTCTTCCGAAAGAACCGGCAACTGAACATAGTGCTGCCACCTTTCTTTCTTCTGTGCAATATATTCATTCATGGCATCCGCGTTCGGATACTCCGCTACCATAACATAGTCCTCTTCCGAAAGAACCGTCGGATACTTATTTTCCGTTTCAATATACTGCTCAAAATAACGATTTAACAGCTTATCCAAAGACCCTGCCTTAAACATCGGATGGCAACTTAACGTTGCAATCAAAAATGTTAATCCTAACACCAGACAAAGAGAAAGCCATTTTTTATTTTTTATCTTTTTTAAGACTTGTTTTAACATCTGCTCTTACACTTTCTTTCTATTATTCTCATCCATTAAAAATGATAGTCGGTGTTTCGCCGCCTTCATAATAAGCGAGAACGTCACCTTCTTCAATACCGTTCATAATACAATCTATTCTGTAGCCTTCTTCATCAACTGCAGAATAAATATAGTTCACATAGTGCTTCACCAACGTGCCATCTTCAATCTTCCAAACAAAGTACAACTCATCACCGCTCATAAAATCTCTCTCAGAGCGTAAAATTCCTGTCGGGAGGGCAAATGCACCTTCTACCGTCTGGGCAGCATATGAAACAGTCTTATCACCATCAAGAGACTGATGCGTATAGTATGCGTCATCATCCGGCAAAATGTACGCCCAGTTTCCGTTGGTGGTACCATCATCACCACCCTGACTCACATAAACACCGTCATCCAGCGTTGTAAGAAATACGCGGCTGTTGAAAGCTTCGCCGCCTAATCCGATTACCTTACCGGAATAACGTTCTTCAATTCCGTCATCAATAAATGTCACCTTCTGATTGACGCGAAGACAATCCGAGGTAATGATTCCGACATACGGAGAGGTGGGAGTTTCTACTTTACACAACTGCTCTCCGATATCTATTCTTTCACCTTCCATCCAATTCATGTCTTTAACAATGCCTGCCTCCTTTGCGCAGACACTGATGATACCGGTCCCGTCGTTGTTTTTGCTGGCTTTATTATACCTTTGTTGCAAATCAGCCAGCTGATAATTGTACTCTCTCTCTTCCTGTTCTTTGTTTAATTTGGCAATTGCAATCTGGCATCCGATTTCTCCCCTGAAATATGGACGTGCAATATATTGTTTTTTCTTCTTCATATTACCGTTTTCATCGGGAACTTCTATCGTCTGCTCAATCGGTTGTTTTTGCAATTCTTCAAGATCTTTAATCTGCTCATCAAAGCTTTCCATTCTCGTTTCATGCGTTGTCTTTAATCCCGCTATGGAATTACGCAAATCTGCAAGCGCCGCACTACCTTCATTTATTTTGATTTTGCAGATTACGCCATCCTTCTCAACCTCATCATCATCATCTGCAACAATCTCAACAATCTCCCCTTCATATTCCGAGAACATAATTGTTGACTTATTCATTATCTTCATGATTTTATCTGTATCACTAATTGCCTCATAGACAGAACTTGTCACAGTATATTCTTCATATTCAACAGGCATCAGGCTGTCAGAAGCATAAAATACATATTCGCCTGCTTCCAGTCCGGAAAGAACCTCCGCATGCATCTTGTCCTTTTCGCCGATTTCGACATATCTGACTTCTTTGCCATCCCCTTTTTTCACATAGACATAATGCCCTTGCGAATCCTCATACAAAGAATCCAATCCCACGCAAAGAACATTTTCTTTCATCTTTTTGCCAAAAAAGACCGGAATACTGTTCCCAACCTGAAGCTTCTGTGTTTCATCTGCGAACTTCATACGGAAATTTGGATACAGTTCTCTTCCCTCTGCTGCAAGAAGTTCATAATTCGGAAACGGATATTCTTCCAGCATCATCTTCTTTCCGTCCCTGTATGTATAAATCAAGTCATATTTTTTAGCGATATCACTTTTTGCGGTCAGACCGGGCAACTCTATGTAATTGTCTTCATAATCCGAAACAACAACAACGTTTTCAACGCCGGATACCTTGTTAGACATTTTCAGACTTTTACAGAATGTAACATATCCGCTGTGTCTGGCATACAGCTTACCATCCGCAATTATTTCATAATAATCGCTTAATTCCCTGTCGAATCTTTTTATCTTATATTCATACAAAAGCTGATCATATCTGTGATTCTCTTTTAAAAGATTCAACTCTGTGTTTGCCTGATTGGCTCCCGCTAGATCTTTCAGCAAATCACATCCCTGCTTACGATACTCCAATTCCTGTACTCTCTGCTCATATATGGCGCAAACCGTTGCGTTATTTTGTATCGCGCGGTCTTTTTCTTTCTTAATTCCCGCAATAATTTCCTGCGTCATTTTAATATCTGCAGTCGCTAACAGGTCTCCTTTTTCTACATACTGTCCCAAATTTACATGTATTTCCGCAATGGAAGTATCCTTTTTCCAAAAATGGCAGTAATCTGTCGGAACAACGTAACCATTACCGCAACTAATATCACCGATATCCGTATATCCAACCGGTCTGAATGCTTCGTTCATAGCCTTTGGTGTTAATAATTCAGGTACATCGTAACCGGACTTACCGCACCCTGACAACAGCAACATCATGGTGGCTACACCAAACGCCATAGCTCTGTTCATTATTCTTTTCGTTTTTGTTCTCTCAATCATTGATTTACTACCACCCTGTCTCCGGCTTTTAAGCCTGATTTAATCAGAATTTTGTCTCCTATTTCCTCGCCGACTTCTACTTCAACACCCTGTTTAAAACCACTTTCATTCAGAGTAAACGCATAATATTTTCCTTTTAATTCTGTAACAGCCTTTTTATTTACCAGAAGCGCATCTGAAATTTCTCCCTTTTCTATAGTCAAATGAAGAAAATTAACGCGCATGATACTATTATGATTCACTGCCTTAAAAGTAAGATTTCTGTTTCCGTTTTCCGTTACTTCCTCCGAAATCAGCGTTACTTCATAATTGTCATCATTGTATACTCCTTCATATACCTTACCGACTTCAAAAGGATAATCATCTGAAATTGTCGCACGGTACTCTCCGTTGTTATAAATAAGAGAAATCAATCTGTCACTCGGATTTACCTTCTGCATCTTCATCAATTCGGAAACTTCTTCCACAACGCCTGCCTGTTCTGCTCTGATGGTATATTCATCCATCTTTGCACTTTCTTCTGCGATATACAATTTGGTGATTTCCATGTCCTTTTTGAGCAATTCAATATCTTCCCTGAAATCAAGTTCTGTATTCAAAAGCATCATATTTTCATAATGTTCAATCAGGAGCTGTTGCAATTCCAGTTCTTCCCGATACTCTACCACCTTATCTTCTATATCTCCGGATTTGAAGGTAATCAGCACATCACCCGGTTTAACAAAGTCCCCTTCTCTGACAAACACTTTGTCTACTTCCATTTCCGCTTTCGGCGGATTGTAGGTAACAAGATGTTTTTCTGCGGGAGATAACTGAATCGACAGATTCGGATTCACATCAACACATTCCACCACAGCTGTTTCATATTGCTCTCTCTCATACGGTGTAATATATACGGCTTCCAGTTCAACTTTGTCCGCATTACATCCCGTCAAAGCAAGAATACATACACCCGTAAAAATACCAATCACTCTTTTATGCATCGCTATTTTTTCTCCTTCAAATCCACTAATAAAACCGAAAAAATGTTTGTAAACAAAATATGTTACAAACATTTTCAATTATATCAAAATTATTTACTTTTACAATCGTCTATAGTATTTTTAACACTTTCTTAACACAATTTTAACACAATTCACAATACAGTCAAAAGGATGAAATATTATCCAATTGACGACACGGCATGGTAGGATGTCACATTCAAAATGGTCTCGCCGTCAACCTGTAAGGAACAGGGTCTATCAAATTCTACCGTAATATCTTTTCCCTGTAATACTTCAACATATTTGGTATGTTTTAAATGCTCTCCTTTAAAAAGAGACGGAAAAATCATCAGTGTTTTCAATTTACCGGAACGATGAAATACCATGGCAGAAAGCATTCCTTCCTCATTATTCCTCTGCTGATTCGGTGTCGGCATCATACCTCCTCCGTAAAACCTTCCGTGCATCGTCGGTGCAATCCAGACTTTTTGGTATGTATGCTTCTTTCCGTCAACGGTAATCACTGCATTCGCCGGTTTGAAATAAAATAAAAGTCCCTTAATCGCAATTGCGGTATAGTCTACTTTTTTTCCCGGTGTTTTCTTTATTTCGTCTCCGACCTCACAACAGTATCCGTCAATACCGAAACCGACACCGTTGATAAAACGATACGTCTTGTTCTTCACGGTTACCGTCGGAAGTTTTTTCAAATAATCGTTGATTCGAAAAGGTTCACATCCTTTTTCCTTTTTTAAGTCATTTGCAAAATCATTTCCCGTGCCATTCGGATAATATAAAATCTCATTCGGAATGTCTAATCCTTCCGTCTGATTTACGAAACAGTTCAAAGTACCATCACCGCCGCAAAGCAAAAGATAATCCTCCTTTTCAAGCCGATTAACAATCTCTCTATAACTTCCGATGGTTGCAACATCAATCATTTCTACTTCCGTCTGCATTCCCTCTTTCAAATGCATGATTTCCTGCAGATTCTGTTCCTTCCCCGCCTTGTTATTATATACAATATACCCTTTTGCCATAACTGTACCCTTTCTGCTTTCCTGCAAAAGCATCGTATCCTTTGCCTCTATTACAACTCATCACTCTCTGTTTTTCCAACAATTTATATCTTTTTCGCTAAGTTTTCCCTTAACCGCATATGTCAAGCACTTCGCACCGCTATGACACTTTTTACGATAGTTGCACTGCTGACATTCCTGCGGATCTTCCGTACTAAAAATTTCTTTCAGAACGGGATTATTACTCATGATCTCAACAATCGGGGATTCAGTAGCATTTCCCAATACAAAAGGCAGACGTCTGCAGGGAAGAATCGTCCCGTCTGCCAAAATTGCCAGAAGTCTTTTTCCTGCAGAACACATATATCCGCATTCCTTTTTATTACATATAAACTGCATTGCCCGGTTCGTATGGATGGTTGTATTAATCCATGGTAAAAATGCGGCGCGTCTGGATTCGCGACCAAGTACTTTCAGAAACGCAGCATATTCTTCCGTGCTCATACAGGTAAGTTCATTGTTTCCTATCGGCACAAGCCTGTCTGTCCAAAATCTGTCAATCTTATTCTTTTCACACAGCCGGATTACATCTTTTAACTCCGTTTGATTTTCTTTGCTGCAGGTAAAAGAAACCATTGTCTGAATTCCTTTCTTTCGCAACAATTCCAACCCGTGCATTGTACGCTCAAAACTACCTTCTCCGCGAATTGCATCATGCCGTTCTTTGGTGCCGTCCACACTGGCCTGAACAAACCGGATTCTATTATATGACGCAAGTCTGTCAACTGTTTCTTCATTCAAAAGCGTTGCATTTGTCAATATCCCGAACGTATTTCCATTCGCCTCACACAAATCAAGCAGGCGCCAGAGTGCAGGAGACAAAAGAGGCTCTCCTCCCGTAAAATTGAAATGTCCGAAAAAATGATTCTCATCCAGAAATGCTTTGCATTGTTCAAAAATACCAACCAGCACCTCTTCTTCCAAATCTTTACTGTAATCCTCCTGGTAACAGTGTTTGCAGCGCAAATTGCATTTGTGTGTAATATGCCACTGTATCACAAATTTGGGTTTCATATTCTTATCCTTCTATCCCAATCCTCTCTTATAATTTTCCTAATCGGAACCTCCGCATCCGCCACAACTACTGCAGGAACTGCAAGAGCTGCAGGAACTGCATGAGCTACAGGAGCTGCAGCCTGAACAACCTCTCCCCCTGCCGCCGCTGGGACTATACTTTGAGAGAATATATGGTAAAGATACTCCCAATATCACGGCTGCAATGATACCGCCCAATTTCGCAACCGCACTATTACTTGCGCTGCCACTTTTGGATTCTTCCTTCTCTTTTTGTTTCATTGCTTTTTTAGCTAGCTTGAGCGCATTATCTTTTTTGACATAATCCAGGTCTCCCTCGATTACATCCAAATCAGTTTCTACACTCACAAAAAGTAAGTCCGATGAGGGGCTCCAATCATTCGAAACAACAAAGCATCCGTCTTTTGTCTCATTCGTCCAACCACTTCTGTTTATATCCCTTAAGGACAAATTCACTCCATCCGGTAAATGATATCTTATTTCTACATTTTCTATTTCCTTTTCAAAACCAAACGACACAAATCGCCACGCCATAACAGTATTCTTAGACGTTTCTTTCATCAATCCTTTTACAACATACGACGCCTGAAATGTTACACTTCCCGAATCAATCGGATAGTACCATGAAAGCTCCCCGTTCTTATTCTCGTATGTATATGCGACACGGTCTGTACTGTTTTTCGCCACCTTGCAGGTTCTGTCCCCTATTGACACACTTTCCAGCACTATACTGTCATATGCTTCAATATCACTGATGTCTTTCGGAGGAAACGATTTATAAAATCTTGAATACGAACCATCATAAAAGATAGTCCACGCCTCTTCAATACGCACATCTCCATCCTCTAAAAAATGTACATCAAACTCAGCCTTTCGAATCCGATAACTCTTCGCATATACACTATTGCCCAATCCAAAAATGCATACCAAAAATATGATAAGCGCACTTAAAAAAAATAATTTTCTCCTCATTCTTCCTTTTTTATCCCCTTTTTATTATTTTTCTATCTTTTTTATTATAAATCGACACATGAATATTCGCAACTAAATTTATATTTATCTTCGGAATACAATAACTGATTATCTGACAAACGATAAATTATCATTTCTTTACAATCTTTTTTTTCTATAATATAATATATCAGCATATTTTTTTAAGGAGGATTCTATGTTAGATCAAAGAGTAAATGAAGCTATTCGTGTACTTTGGATGAGTACCGAATATGACAGAAGTAATGATATTAAAAAGATGCTGGAAGAAGCTGCAGCAGAAAAAGACGGTGATGCATGCCTTCTATTATCACGATGTTATGGTGGTGCCTGCTTTATTCCGGAAAAATTCAATTTTGAAGAAGACGATGTCAAATGCGAAGAGTATTTAGATATGAGCATACGCTACGGAAGTGCGCTCGGAATGTTTGCCGCAAGACGTCTGGCCGGTTACACCCCGCCAAACAATACCTTTATTCATGAACCCTACCATTCAAATCATGAAATATGGGATGCAGTTCTTTCTCTTGCAAAAGAGAATGAGCCATTTTCCCAATACTTAATTGCAAATGCCTATTATTATGGTGATTGTATTGAACTAATGGACATGGATGAAGAGGTTTTATCAACGCCCCGAGGAATTGTCATTCTCAATCAATTTATGGATGAGGCAGAAATATGGTTTGAAGCTTGTATACGTCAGGGTTTTCGACTCGCAATCGGAAATTATGTAGACCTGCTTACTTCCGGAGATTACGGACGTGAAATAAATAAGGAAAAAGCCTGGGAAATGAAAATTATCGGTGCCGATTACGGTTACGAAGAATATCAGGCTCTTGTAGGTGATTATTTAGCTTTAAAAGATCCGGAAAAAGCAAAAGAATATCTTGATGCAGCTTTGGCACAAGGAAATAAGGAAGCTCTCTTTGGCTATGGTATGATATATGGTATTGAAGGAAAGAATCCAGATTTAGTTAAATCAAATAAATATTTTGAAGAAGGGTTACAAGCAAATGCCTGGTCTGTCAGTTGTAAAAATCGACTTGCACAAAACTATTTTCATGGAGGATACGGAATTGAAGCAGACCCTGCAAAAGCATTTTCCTATGTTGCAGATCTTGAAGACTCCAATGATTGGGCTTCAGACATTCGCGGAATATGCTATCTGCACGGTTGGGGTGTTGCGCCAAACTACGAAAAAGCTAAGCAACAATTAGAAATCTATTCCGGTGACAAAGTAAATGCTATCGGTCTTGGTGAAATATACGCATACGGACTCGGCGTTCCTGTAGATATCGCCAAAGGAATGCAGTATTGGAATAAATTTCCGGATGACCCCAAAGTAATAGAACACAAAAAAAATTTCAAGAAAGGACTCTTTGGTTGGAAACGCATCTCTAAATAGAACAACGGTCTTCTCATTCGAAACAAAAAAACATCATTCAACCTGTAAGCAGTTGAATGATGTCTTTTTTTATATTTCGCGTTTGTGCTATTCGTTCATCTTTGCAAGTTTCGCTGCCTGGTCCGCTGCAATACAAGCATCAATAATTTCCTGAATATCACCATTCATAATCTTATCCAGCTTATATAATGTCAAACCGATTCTGTGATCCGTCACACGCCCCTGCGGGAAGTTATAAGTACGAATCTTTTCAGAACGGTCACCTGTACCAACCTGACTGCGGCGCAATTCAGCTTCTGCATCATGCTGCTTCTGCTGCTCCAAATCATATAATTTCGCACGAAGAAGTGCAAATGCTTTCGCTTTGTTCTGAATCTGTGATTTCTCTGTCTGGGAATAAATCACAATACCGGTCGGCATATGTGTTAGACGTACGGCAGAGTCTGTTGTATTGACACACTGTCCGCCACAACCGGATGCACGCATTACATCTATACGAATATCTTTTTCATCAATTACAACATCGACCTCTTCTACTTCCGGCATAACCGCCACTGTAATTGTTGATGTATGAATACGACCGCCCGACTCTGTTTCCGGAACACGCTGTACACGATGTACTCCGCTTTCGTATTTCAACTTAGAATATGCGCCCTGACCGGAAATCATAAACTCAACTTCCTTCATACCGCCGATTCCGATTTCATCTACATTAATTGTTTCAATTTTCCAACGCTGGCTTTCTGCATAATGTACATACAAACGGTACATTTCTGCTGCAAACAAAGCTGCTTCATCACCGCCTGCGCCTCCACGAATTTCCACAATAACATTCTTTTCATCGTTCGGGTCTTTCGGCAGAAGAAGAATCTTTAATTCCTGCTCCAACTCTTCTACACGTTTCTTTGCATCATTCAATTCTTCCTTGAGCATTTCACGCATATCTTCGTCATTTTCTTCCTCAAGCATCAAAAGACTGTCTTCAATATCCTTTTTTGACTTCTTATACTCTTTATAAGCTTCCACAATCGGAGACAAATCACTTTGTTCTTTCATTAATTGACGGAATCGTTGCTGATTGTTTGTCACATCCGGCTCTTGAAGCTCTCCCATGATTTCTTCAAAACGAATCAACAAATCTTCTAACTTATCAAACATTTTTAATCCTGGTATATTGTAATTGACTCATCTAACGGTCATTTACAGATATACCTTCTCCTTTCTATCAACCTTTTATCCGTGGTTGATTACGGTATTGTATC
>SVFH01000002.1 GCA_015056945.1 Lachnospiraceae bacterium
TCACACATTTTTATTTTTATTTTACAAGATTCGGAAAAAAATCAAGAACAGCAGCAACATTCAAACCTACCTGTTGCTGCCGTTTCTATCTTCTTACGCCGTTTCAATACTGTCTGCTTTCTTCAGATTATATTTCTCTACCGCTGCCTCACGCATCTTATATTTGAGAATCTTTCCTGCAGCATTCATCGGGAAGCCGTCCACGATATCCACATATTTAGGCACTTTATGTTTTGCCATGTGGGAGCGGACATAATCCTTGATTTCTGCCTCTGTAAGGGTTTCGTTTTCCTTCGGAATGACGCATGCCATGATTTCTTCGCCGAGCTGTTCATCGGGTACACCGATAACCTGAACGTCTTTTACCTTATCATGGGTGTAGATGAATTCTTCGATTTCCTTCGGATAAATATTCTCACCACCACGAATAATCATGTCTTTGAGACGCCCTGTGATTCTAAAGTTCCCTTCCGGTGTTCTGCAGGCAAGGTCGCCTGTATGGAGCCATCCGTCTTTATCAATTGCCGCTGCGGTTGCCTGCGGCATTTTGTAGTAACCTTTCATAATATTGTAGCCGCGTGCCACGAATTCACCGTTTTCGCCATCCGGTAATTCTTCCCCTGTTTCGGGATCGATGATTTTACACTCGATGCCGGGAAGCGGACCACCTACGGTTGAAACACGAACTTCCAAGGAATCATCGGTACTGCTCATGGTACATCCGGGAGATGCTTCTGTCTGTCCGTATACGATGGTAATCTCTTTCATGTTCATTTTATCAACAACATCTCTCATGACGGAAATCGGACAGGGACTTCCTGCCATAATACCGGTTCTCATGTATGAGAAGTCTGTCTTCGCGAAATCCTCATGCTCAAGCATTGCAATAAACATGGTCGGAACACCATGGAAACAGGTAATTCTTTCCTGATTAATACATGCAAGGGCAGGCTTGGTTGAGAAATACGGCAACGGTGAAAGCGTTACACCATGTGTCATGGAAGCCGTCATTGCAAGTACCATACCGAAGCAGTGGAACATTGGCACCTGAATCATCATGCGGTCCGCTGTGGATAAATCCATACGGTCACCGATACATTTACCGTTATTTACTACATTGTAGTGTGTCAGCATAACACCTTTGGGGAAACCTGTTGTTCCGGAAGTGTACTGCATGTTGCAGACATCGTGCTTATCTACGAGAGATGAGCGACGATATACTTCCTCGATAGGCACGTTGTCAGCAAGTGCAAGCGCATCTTCCCATGTAAGACAGCCGGGCTGTCTGGAAGATACATTTATTATGTGTCGCAAAAACGGAAGACGCTTGCAATGTAATGCCTTGCCGGGTACGTTATTAGCAAGTTCCGGACAAAGTTCCTGCATAATCTGCGCATAATTGGAATCTCTGTAGCCGTCGATCATAATCAACGTATGTGTATCTGAGTTACGAAGCAGATATTCCGCCTCGTGGATTTTGTAAGCGGTATTCATTGTAACAAGAACCGCGCCGATACGGCAGCATGCCCAAAATGCAATATACCACTGAGGCACGTTGGTTGCCCAGATTGCAACGTGTGTACCAGATTTCACACCGAGTGCGATTAAGGAACGGGCAAATTCATCCACATCATCGCGGAACTCAGAATAGGTTCTGGTATAGTCAAGGGTTGTATAACGAAACGCGTACTGGTCCGGGAATTCCTGCACCATACGGTCAAGTACCTGCGGGAAGGTTTTATCTATAATCTCTTCTTTTTTCCAGACAAATTTACCGTCGCCTCTTTTATTGAAATAGAGGGACTGGCCTGCCACAACCGCCTCCTGCTCGTAGCGGCTCATGTAATTCATGAAATGCGGGAATACAAGACCGGGGTCTGAGAGTTCCTCCAACCAGGACGGAATCCACTCAAAGGAGATAAAACCGTCAAAATTCACGGAACGAAGTGCACGCATCAATTCCTCGAGGGGAAGGGTTCCTTCACCCATCAGGCAATATGCCGGTTCGCCATTCTCAATTTCGGAATCCTTTACATGCACATGCTTCACATATGCACCAAGGTTCTGAATGGTCTGCTCCGGTGTCTCATTGCCGTAACGTACCGTATGGTGAATATCCCAAAGTGCTGCAACGTTATCACGCGCGAAAACATTAAGCACGTCGCGCAGACGGTTTGTATCCGTATACGGTCCTACCGTTTCAATCAAAAGTGAAATTCCGGCGTTATCTGCTTCACGATACGTTCTTCTGATACACTCAATCACCGCATGGTCATTGGCATCTTTATCGGTGGAAGTTTTACCCGCACGAAGACGGATATTGGGGCATTTGAGAATCTTTGCAAGCGCAATGTATTCCTCAATTTCTGCCACGCTGTCTTCGATTTTACTTTCGTCTGATACATCGCAGGTCGTATCCAGACAAGGGATTACCAACTGCATCTGCGCCAGCTTGTGCGCTGTTTCCACGATATTCTCCGTATTAAAAGGACGGTTTTTGCCGGAGAACACCTCTCTTTTGATATCATGAATCTCGATACCGGCAAACTGTAAATCTTTCGCTGTTACATAGAAGTCTGTCCAGTCAAAATCATCCCAACCGTTTGTACTAAATGCTAATTTCATGCTTTTTCTCCATTTCAAATATTCTGTCTTACTCTAAGATTAATTGTTCTGGTTCTCTTCGTATACAATCTTGTTAATCGCATTGATGTATGCGCGGATACTTGCACCGATAATGTCGGTGGAAATACCGTTACCGGAGAACAACTTGTCATTGGCACGCAGCTTCACAAGTGCGGAACCAACTGCCTCACTACCTTCCGTCACGGACTGAATCTGGAAATCATCCAGATCATAGTGATGACCGATAACCATCTCAATTGCAAGCAGTGCTGCTTCGATAGGGCCGTCACCGGAGCTTAATCCCTTCAAAAGGGTTCCGTTCTTATCCAACGTCACCTGCGCCATCGGAGTGATGATGTTACCGCTGTTGATAACGAAATCCACAAGCTGATATGTGGGCGGAACCTGTAATGCTGCGGAAGCGATGATTGCTTCTAATTCCTTCACGCCGACTCTCTTTTTCTCGGATACACGCTTGAATTCTTTATATACCTTCGCGTTGTCATCATCGGAAAGCTCATAGCCCAATGACTTCACCGTTTTAATCACTGTTGAAATATCTGCATCTGCTGCCAGTTCAACTTCCTCATGCTTCTCGATTCCGGTTGTCTCGGAGAACGGAGATTTAATCGTTTTCTTCGTTCCGCCAAGCCATGACATCTGACGAAGTGCGGTTGCAAGTTCCGCCTGGGAAATTGCACATTTCGCCTGAAGAGAATCGCCTCTTAAGGTAAAAGTATGAACAACTGTATCAAGTGTCGGTGCACTATGTCCCAACATCGTTGTCTTCAACTGGTCAATCTCTTTCACAACTGCAAAAGCATTTGCATTTGCAACGCTTAATTCATCAGAGCAGGTAACGGATACCTTCACGCCATCAATACCTTTTACCTTACTCTTCACTTCACTGATAAAAGAAGCAAACTCTTCCGGAAGCATTACGCCCGCGGTATCACATAAGTTAATGATGGTCGCACCGTTCTCAATTGCTTTCTCACATGCTGTTACCAGGAATTCCATCTCACTTCTGGTCGCATCCTGCGCACTGAATTCCACCTCTGCGCAAAGGCTTTTTGCATATGCTACCGATTCTGCAATTGCCTCTAACATCTTCGCAGGCTTCTTACCGCTTACAAATTCCATCTGAATGGGAGAAGTCGGAACCACAATCTGAATGCGGGGCTTCGCTGCAGCATTGATAGTTTCCCACGCCTTATCTATTTCAGCTTTATCCGTTGTTGTACATACGGATAAAACGCTGTCTTTTATTACGGAAGCCAATGACTTCGCAACAAGTGCGTCTGTTTTGTTCGCGCTTACATTCGGAAGCTCAACCACTGCCACTTTACGCTTTTCGAGCTGTTTGGCAACCTCCATCTTTTCCTTAAAACTCATTGTAAATTCTGCTTTCTCAGCAGATTCTCTAATGGTTAAATCTGCAATTTCAATCATTTTCATTTCTCATAATCCTCCATAAAAATATCGAATGTGAGCGGCACATTCTCCGCGCGTGAGCGCGGTTGCGACAGCAACATCTTCCTTGCCGCGAACTGCGCATCCTTAGCGGAGCTTTTTTTATTTCATAGGAGAATTCCCATGAAATAAAAAAATCCCTAAAGCATGGTTCTCATGCTTTAGGGACGATAATTATCTTTACCGCGGTACCACCCTCGTTACTGCCTTACGCAGTCTCTCAATACAAATACCATCATATTTGCAGCCTTGGTAACGGGGCTTGCCGGAATTCCTTACTTACCTTCAACCGGGTTCGAGAATTCTGCTCGGGAGTGAGACTGGCAATCATTCTTCCTGTATCGGCTCGCATCAACCGCCGACTTTCTGAAACATCCGAATGCGCCATAATTCCTTCATCGCATTTGTCTATTTTATAACTGTTTTTTATAATAATCGCATTGGAACTGTTTTGTCAAGGGTTTTTTTGAAAGTTTCAATCATTTTAGATTCTTTTGAATCATTTCTGCGGTTTGCTCTTTTACCTTAGCCTGTTCCGCATAAGATAACCACTTTTCTATTTTCTCACCTACATCTTCAATTATCTTAGTTGAGCGCATTTTACTGATATTCATTCTTTTTCCGCAATCCAGCAAATCCTGCTTCGTTATGTTTTCTACTTTTCCGTTAATGCTCATCTGATGTTTACTCAACCAATAATTAGTCGGGTCATATGCATACGTAATATCATACGCAGGCGATAATGCCCAATCTCCCTTCATATTCATAAGAAAAGATGTGTTTTTCACATGATCATCCTGATTCTTGGCCAATACATTAAAAACCATCCTTCTGTAAAATTGTTCTATTTCTCTTTGTCCCATACCAAGCCTGTAAATTATATCTCCAACTTGTTCGTAGGCATACGCTCCCGGTAAATTATAATCAAAATGTGCTAATGCACCTAATGTCTGCATATGAATTTTTTTACCATTTGGAGATTGTCTGTCAAAACGTTTCGTCATAAAATGCTGATAACCACCATCCTCAAACAGTCGACATTCACTCATTTCTATGCCGGCAGCTTTTGCCATTAGATAATACGCATATTCAATATTTGTATAACCGGGGCCATCCTCTTTATCACCATGATCCTTATTATTTCTCACACCATCAAATTTAATCAGCCAATAGTCATATCCCAATCCCGCCTCTATCTGACCGGATCTGATATCCTTTGTTTCTTCATTCCATGCAACAATTGCTTTTGCCCTTGCCCCGCCTGCAGATGTACCAATCTTAATAATCTGCCGCATCACACAATCATTTTCGCGAATGTGTACTGACTCTTTCTCTGTTAAAATATCCGATGCCAATTTGACCAGCGCGTCTAACTGAATTGTGCTATCCGCAATATCACTATATCCTTTTGCCGGAATATACTCCAAAGCGCCCATCCCTCGCTTTCCCACGTAACACAGACGCTCTACAGCCGTAAATTGTTCAAGTGTTTTTCCTTGTTCAATCAAATATCTTTCAATCAATTTTGTTCCGTAACGATCCGGTAATGAATCCGCAAGCAATCCGGGTAACCCGTGAAAAGATTCCTTACTCAAAGCAGGAAATGAATACATTCTTCGGGCAAGCGGCATCATAAGTGGTGACACCTCTATTCCACTTTGCAAAAACTCGTCCGTATAACTGAATTTGGGTATATCTGTTACATCTTCCTGCATTACGACACCAATCCGGCTTCCCCACATATATACCTCTGCAACCATTATTCATCCTCTCCCCATTTCCAAGTCCGTTTATTATCATTCGTTCTCTTGACAGATGAAGCGCGTTGTCTTTTCTTTCCAAAATCATACAAATGTGTCGGCAATACAATTTGTTCCGGTACAAGAATATCCATATTTTGTAACACATCCATGGCTCTTAAAAGATTGATCAGATTCTCAATACGAACATTTTCGCCATTTTCGATGCGTTCCATTGTTTTTGCTGATATTCCTGCCCGCTCCGCCATTTCTTTTTGTGTATATGACATGGAAATTCTGGTATCTTTCAGACGTTGGCCCAATTCTTTTAACACCTGTTCATTACTTTCTGTACCGAAAATTTTCATATCGCAACCACCACTTTTCCTTTTAATTCGTCTTATGTGTACGTTATTATAACATTTAACGGCTCAATTCGTCAAGTGAGACGAATTGAGCCGCCATAACAAACATCGCTATTGTTGTTATTTCCTTGCAAACAAATATGTCAGAACCAGAAACGCCGCCACGCAAAGCTTCGTCATCGTGTAATGGCTGAACGCCCCACGAAGTTCAGCCACACGGTCTGTGTTAAAAACGATGTACGGATCTTCACCGGTCAGAATGTAAACTTTCTGTGCCACGGGATCCATCGTTGTAATATCATTCTTGGAAACAATTGCTGCTTTGCTGAAAAAAGCAGATGCGTCATAGCTTTTTTGCACCAGACCGCCGCTGGAAAGTTCCACACGTGTTATCATAAATTCGCCGGTAGTTGTCGGCAAATCAAGACGGATATCACTTAACGTTTCACTCACTTCCGGACCCAGAATAAGATCGGCCACGCCCTCTTCAATCGGCGCAGTCACAACAAGTTCTCCGTCAATTACGGGATGGTCTTCCGTTGCGTAGTATAAGCTACACTCACCACCACCTTTTTCAAAATATATCTTCAGATGAAGTTTCCCGGTTGTCTGCGGCACTGCTACCCAAACCAACAAAAGGAGAACTGCTATCACTTCAATACAAATACGGATTACTTTTTTCTTTTTCATAAAAAATGCTTCTGCCCTTTCTTTTTACTTCCAAATGAGCTATTATTAAAAGCAAGGTTTCACTACCCTCTCGGGCAGTTCTTACCTATTGAAAGTATAGAGGTTTCTACCTCTGTTTTCAAGTCCTAATTCTTGAATCTAAAGAAAGGAAAGCGTGAAGGCGGCATCTTCCAATCCCTTCTGCGCGGCTTTTACCATGAATCATTCGGAACCAAAAAATATCCCTAACATGTGGGCTCCTTTTTATGCGGTTTTACTTTCGGTACTTACCTATTATTCCGTATTGAAAGAATTTGCAAACGAAATGTCCGACTACTGCGGACACGTATATTCCTATATTCCGCTTTTACAGGGCGACAAGCTTGCGGAAGGCTGGATGTCCATTCCCTACTTTCTCTGGCATGCATTTGTAATTATTCTTCATAAAATAATCGAAGTTCCCATCGAACCGGCTTCAGCTATTGTCAGTTGCGGGTTCGCGTGCTTTTCATTCTTTGTGCTTTTTTACATGATTGAACGCTACTGTGCAGCCAAAGCGGTTCGTGTTACACCTTTTGCCGCAGCTACGGTTGCTTTCGCTCTCTGCGTCATCCAGCGAATCATTCTTCCCTGGGCGGACATCGGCGGAGCGTTTTCCATTAACCCGTTCCACAATCCGACGCAGATGTGTGTGAAACCATTAAGTCTGCTTTGTTTTGCTTTCACTTATGATATTTTCGAAAAATTAAATAATTCTTCTTATGAGGGTACTTTTATCTCCATGAAAAAAGGACTGCTTCGCGGATACATTGCGCTTGCGGTTGCGTTGTTCTTCTCCGGTATGGCGAAGCCGACTTTTGCGGAAATGTTTATTCCGACCGTCGGACTCCTAATGCTCTTTGAGTGGGGATGCCGCGTGGTTCGAAAGAATACGACCGCGAAAGCTTATTTCATTGAACTTTGTAAAATGTTCCTTGTGGCGGTGCCGACCATCTGCTATATTTTGCTGCAGTTCTTCGCATACTTTGTCTGGGGCGGCAGCTACGGCATGGATGAAAGTCACATGATTATTACGCGCTGGATGGAAGTTTGGAAGCTCTTCTCGGAAAATATTCCGCTCTCCATCGTTCTTTCACTAGGCTTCCCGCTTCTCATTGTGATGATGGATATCCGTTTCTTCCTAAAAGATAACCTCGGCAGAATTGCGTTGGTTGGCTTCATCGTAAGCCTTCTTGAAGCCGGATTCCTTACGGAAGAAAGCAAGATGACACACGGCGATTTCCTCTGGCCGATGATGTCCGGCATGCTCTTACTTTGGGTGGCTGCCACATTACGGTTCATCGTGATGAACCATTCCGCGCCACAGTTTAAATGTGAGTGGCTGAATCGTACGCTTGTCGGTCTTGGATGGTTTGTATTCTATTTGTTTGGATTTGCCGGAGTTGTTTCGGTGTTTGGAAGGATACTATAATTTCATAAGAATTCTGACTCCCCCTGCTTTGAGGTGACCCCAATCATCAGACCTGAGTTCTAACGATTGGGAGGTTATTTCACTCGGTCGGGGGAGTTTTTTATGCAGAAGTTCTCTTCATCTCCGGTTGTTTCTCTGACAAGATCCCATTATCATTGCCCGGGATTCTTTTTTCCGGACTGGCTCGGTATACCTTTTTTCTTGTTTTCTTACTTTCGGGGAGACTTCCGATGGGGCGTCGTGTACCTTTTTTCTTGTTTTTCTGCTTTAGGGGAGACTTCCGATGGGGCGCCATGTACCTTTTTTCTTGTTTTCTTTCTTTCGGGGAGACTTTCGATGGGGCTCCGTGTACCTTTTTTCTTGTTTTTCTGCTTTCGGGGAGACTGCCTGCCTGCCGAGGATACCTCAAAGCAGGAAATGATAATTAAAGGGATACTTGCGCGTAGCAATGAGCCTTGCCTCCAGCTCGTAAGCGAGCTTTCTCGCTGTCGCGGCATTCGCCGTATTGTCCACTGTCTAAATCAGCTCTTACGTGTACAAGTACACGACGCGCTGAATTAGACAGTGGACAGCATGGCTCATTGCTTCGCGCAAAATTTGGGCAATGTTTCATATGAAATGAGTAGTTGGCAGGCGGTTGGTTTGTTATACTGGTTGCAGAAGTTATTTTGGGAAAATTTCATTTTAAGAGTATGAGGAGGTTTCAATTCATGAATAATTTTCAGTTTTACAGTTCAACAGAATTTGTTTTTGGTAAAGACCAGGAAAGTAAAGCAGGTGCGCTTGTTAAGAAGCACGGCGGTTCCCGCGTTCTGATTCATTTCGGTGGCGGCAGCGTTATCAAATCCGGTCTTCTTGATCGTGTAAAAAAGTCTCTCGACGAGAGCGGCATCTTCTATCTTGAGCTCGGCGGTGTTAAACCGAATCCCCGTGACACACTTGTATATGAAGGTATCAAAATTTGTCGTGAGAATAACATTGATTTCATTCTTGCGGTTGGCGGCGGTTCTACCATCGACAGTGCGAAGAGTATTGCAATGGGTGTTCCCTATGACGGAGATTTCTGGGATTTCTACTGCGGCAAGGCACAGATTCAGGCAGCATTGAAAGTAGCAACCATCCTTACCATTGCAGCTGCAGGTTCCGAAGGAAGCCCCGATGCAGTTATCACACAGGAATCCACAGGTTTGAAGCGTGGCGCAGGCTCCGACTTAATCCGTCCGGCATTCTCTATTTTAAATCCGGCATTGACCTGTACACTTCCCGCATATCAGACCGCTTGCGGTGCAACAGATATCATCGCTCACGTTTTTGAGCGTTATTTCACAAACACAACAGAAGTTGAGATTACAGACAGACTTTGCGAAGCAGTAATCTCCACAATGATTAAAGAAACGCCGCGCGTTATCGCAGACCCGAACAATTACGATGCCCGCGCAAACATCATGTGGGCAGGCTGTGTGGCACACACCAACATCGTCGGCGTAGGTCGCGAACAGGATTGGAACAGCCACGGCATTGAACACGAGTTGTCCGGTTTATACGACGTTGCACACGGCGCAGGCCTTGCGGTAATCATGCCGGCTTGGATGGAATTTGTTATGAGCCACAACGTAATGCGTTTTGCACAGATGGCAACCAGAATTTTCGGCCTTCCCATGAACTTCGAAAATCCCGAAGCTACTGCGAAAGAAGGAATCCGCGCATTCCGTCGTTTCCTTCGTGAAATCGGCATGCCGATTAATTTTGAAGAACTTGGTGCGAAAGAGGAAGATATTCCTGTTCTCGTAGAAAAATTTGGTTTGAACGGCGGCAAAACAGGCGGTTTCGTTGCACTTTCTTCCGAAGACATCGCAAGCATCTACAAGATTGCGGCACATGCAAGCTTATAAACCGACATAACACTACGTTTGTGCCATCATATGATTTTATCAATCCTAATTTTTTTCAGGAACTTATAGAACACATTCAAAGAAGATTTATACAGAAGGGGTAACACACATGAAAGCTTTATTTATTGGGGGAACCGGTACCATCAGCATGGCGATTACCAAATCACTTGCTTCAAATCCGGACTGGGAGTTATATCTTTTGAACCGTGGCAACAGAAGCGATGAGCTTCCTGCAAACATTCAGATTTTACAGGCAGATATCAATGATGAAACCAAAGTTGCTGATTTAATCAAAGATTTGCATTTTGACTGCGTCTGTGATTTTATCGGCTTTGTGCCGGCGCAGTTGGAGCGCGACTATCGCCTGTTTAAAGGTAAAACCGACCAGTTTATATATATCAGCTCCGCTTCCGCTTATCAGAAACCGTTGGCAAGTCCCTATATTACAGAGGGCACACCGCTGGCGAATCCTTACTGGCAGTATTCAAGAGATAAAATCGCCTGCGAGGATTATCTGATGAAGCTCTACCGTGAAGAAGGCTTCCCGGTTACGATTATCCGTCCCAGCCACACCTACGATGACAGAAGCGTTCCCTTGGGCGTTCACGGTTCCAAAGGCAGCTGGCAGGTGGTAAAAAGAATGTTGGAGGGCAAACCCGTTATCATTCACGGCGACGGAACAACCCTTTGGACCATGACAAGTAACCGCGATTTTGCCAAAGCGTTCATCGGATTGATGGGCAATGCACATGCTCTTGGTGAAGTATTCCAGATTACGTCAGACGAATCCCTGACATGGAATCAGATCTATGAATCCATCGCCAAAGCGTTAGGCGTAGAACTTCATGCTTACTACGTTCCTTCCGATTTCCTCGCTGCAACCAGCGATTACGATTTCGAAGGCGGCCTGATTGGTGACAAGGCGAATACGGTTATTTTTGATAATACCAAGTTAAAAAGAGCCGTGCCCGATTTCGTCGCAACCGTCCGTTTTGATACAGGCGTACGCGAAACCCTTGCAAACGTACTCGCACATCCCGAATTACAGGTAGAAGATCCCGAATTTGATGCATATTGCGATAATGTGATTGCTAAATTTGAGGAAATCAAGAAGGCGTTACAATCATAAAAACAGATTACAGAAAGACCGAGGTAAAAAAAATGGTCGATGTCAGAAATAAATGGGCATTGGTTACAGGTGCCTCCCGCGGAATCGGAGCCCTCGCCGCCCTTGCACTTGCGAAACGCGGTTGTAACTTAATGTTGCACAGCCGTTCCCTCGCACATTTTGATTCTTTACGTTCCAAACTGGCTGAATATCCGGTAGAAGTACTCTTTTACGAGGCTGAGTTATCAGATTTGGATGCCGTATCCGCAATGCTTACCGCAATTGATGAAAGCGGCCATCCCGTGGATATCGTTCTAAACAATGCCGGTTTGCAGATTGCTTACCGTACGGATTATCTGACCACGCCGGCAGGTGATTATACACACAGCTTTCTGGTGAATACCATCGCACCGATGATGATCTGCTATCATTTCATTCCGAAAATGCAGGCAAACGGATTCGGACGTATTGTGAATACCACCAGCGGTATTGCGCTTGACCCGCAGCAGGCCGGCTATTCTGCCAGCAAAGCGGCTCTTGATAAGGTAACCATTGATGTAGGCTCCAAGCTCGAAGGCAGCAATGTCATCATCAGTCTGGCTGACCCCGGCTGGTGTCGTACGGACCTTGGCGGTCCCAATGCTCCGGGCGCACCGGAATCCGCCCTTCCCGGCGTTATTGTTGGCGCGTTCGTTGATGACGGACACAGCGGACGCCTTTTTGCAGCATCTGATTTCTACGAAATGACCCTTGAAGAAGCGGTTGCCAAGGCAGAATCCATACCCGCTAAGTATTAGGTCATATCTGCTTTCCCTTTCTTCTGTATTCTACGTAGTATGAAAAACCAGATAATGCAGAGTACAATTTGTAAACAGGTCGACATCGGTGTTGCCAGACCGATTCTAAAAAGAGACACCGGCACAATCCGGCTCATCAACCACGAAACGGGAAGTCGCACACCGATTCCGCCGACAATTCCCTGTACCATAACAAAAGCGGTACTGCCGCATCCGTTAAAATAACCGATAAAGCAGAACAAAAACGCCGTCAGCATACAATCAATCGCATAGGCTTTCAGATATTCTGCTGCCGCAAGAATGACGGGCGCATCTTTGGAAAAGACCGATGCAAGCAAGTCTCCTCTCCAAAACGTCACTATGCCGATTACAATGCCGACAGCCAGGGAAGAAGCAATCCCGCACCAGAGTGCCTTGCGCGCACGCTCCGCTTTACCGGCGCCGATATTCTGTGCAACAAAGGCTGACATGGACTGCATATAGGCTGAAGGCACAAGCATCAGAAATGCACATACCTTCTCGGCAACACCAAGACCTGCAGACATGGTAAGCCCCAATTCATTTACGATGGCAAGAATTGCGAGGAACGAAATACTGACCAGCAAATCCTGTAACGCAATCGGAACGCCGAGTTTCAGAATCCGGCCGATTGCCTCGGCATACGGTCTGATGTATTTCAAGCGAAATTGAAACGGCAGTTCTCTCTTTCGGATAATAAACACGGAGAGTATCACGCTAATCATCTGTGCAAGAACTGTCGCAAGCGCTGCTCCCGCTGCCCCCATTGAAAAAACAGCCACAAAAATCAAGTCTCCGACGATATTCAGCACACAGGAAATCGCCACTGCAATCAAAGGCATCTTGGAATCACCGATTCCGCGAAAAATACTTCCCAGCAAATTGTATGCAACAATAAACAACATTCCTGCAGAACATATCATCAGATACGTTACCGTCTCCTCAAATGCCTCCTCCGGTGCATGCATCAGCTTCGCCATTGCCGGGGACGCAACCATCATAACAACGGTAACCATAACGGAGATTACACCAAATAACCAGATACCGGCTCCGATGATTTTACCTGCTTCCTCTTTCTCTCCTGCCCCGATTCTGGACGCAACATAGACCGTAAGTCCCATTGCCATACCGACGATTACAATCGTCACCGTCTGCATAATCTGGCTTCCGGTCGATACGGCAGACACGTAGACCTCCGCCATTGCTCCGCCAAACTGTCCTACCACAAGTAAATCCACTGCCCCATACATTGCCTGCAGCAGCAACGCAAGTAAAACCGGCAGTGAAAACTTCACAAGCGGTGCGAATATTTTCCCTTCCGTAAAATTCTGTTCTTTTTTCATCCTGCTTTCCTCTTATTCGTTCCTGTTTTTCATAAAATATATATAACTTTTACAAGATTCTTTTATAACGATAAAAACGTTGGACAGACGCCTGTGCAAAGACCGCCTCTATCCAACGTTACATATTCTAGTGAAACCTGCATAAAAAGTCAATACGAATTCCGTATCCCTTACGCATTCGGTCCCAGATAAGATTGGGGCACACCTTCCCCCGGCGCACAAAGTACCATACGCTGCAGCATAACGCCGGCATCTACCGCCGCAACATGGATACGGTTCTTTCCTTTTACCAGAGAAAGGGACACTTGACATTCCCTGATATTGTCAAGGACATTCTTGTTCCACTGCGGATTATGACAGTTCCCGGCGTCAAACCCTTCCGGAAGTGTCGTAATCACCTGCATCTTGCCTTCCGTTCCGATTGCGATACGCTGTGCGTCTCCCGGATACAACGGATTACTCGGAGAGATATAGAGCGTGCAGGAATAGCTTCCCTCCTGCGATGCTTTCACCTCATAAATCAGTTCGGGCGCCTGATGGGCACAGGCTTCCTGTGGCGTGAAGGACTTCGTTACGGGGAATACTTTCACCGTATCTTTGACACGGCCATAAGAGGTCAGCAACTGATACGCTGCACCAACTGCCTCTGTCTTCTCAATATAGTCTCCGGCCTCCAGCACAAGATATGTACCGATTCCCGTAATCTGATCCGTCACATGTCCTACCAGCTTCGGAGCCACGCGTTCAAACACCAGCTGTATGCGCTCGCCGCCACCGAATTCCAGCGCAATCTCTCCTGCGATACCGTGAAGTCCCGCCTGATAAGAAACGGTAATTCTTGTCTGCATGGTATAGCTGCCGGCAGTCACATCCGCCGTCACATCACCTGATGCCTTGAGTGTATAAGTCATCTTCTCTGCCGTCGTTGCAAGCAACTCAATGTAACAGCTTCCCATTCCGCACGGAATCCGGTATTTACGTACAATCGGTTCCTTCGCCTGCGCACCGCTTTCAAGTACGGTAATCACATCTTCTCCCTGCATCCTGACTGCAGGTCTCTTTACCCCCGTCTCTTCTACACGTATACACTGCGGGAAACTCCAGCCCTCATCGTTCCAATTGACGAAACCGACATGGTTTGAGGACATCATATGATTCCATTTCCCGTTCAGAAGGCTATGGTACTCCTCTATCAAAGACGCATCTTTTTCAATCCTTTGTTTTACAAATTCCGCATAATTATTCGCAAAGCGCATGCCCGCCTTTGCATAAAAGGCATTCAGACCGGCTTCATTCTGCATCAATAAAAGATTCGCCGATGCCACAGCAGGATAATAAAGAAGCTCAATAAAAGCAGGTAGCATTTCTTCCTTGCAACACGCCCGCAGCGCATCACATTTAGCAATTAACTCCTCTGCCCTGCGACACATTCTTTCATTCTCGTCAAAATGTACGGGATGATACACCTCTTTGTGCAAAGCTTCCGGACGTCTCATGCCGTTGATTCTTGTGTATTCCTCAAGAACTTCGGCCGCCATGTCAAGTGCGCTATCCTCTTGCAATACGCACACTTCAAGTTCCTCCCCTGACGGCTTATCAAAGGCATTTCCAAAAACACTTTTCACAAAGTTTCTCGTATAGCCTTTCGTTTCATTTGCTGCATTCGTTCCGAAACGTTCAAAATCATACGCTAAGTCCATAAAGAACGTCAACGGGAATTCCTGCGGTTTCAAATCACCCACATTGACAATCCAGATGTTTCGTACACCGAATTCATAAGCCTCTGACATCTGCTCCCAAACTTTCGCGATCGGCGTGGAATTTACCCACTCATAAGAAATCGGGCCGCCATGGTAGTCAAAATGATAATACATACCGAATCCTGCTTTATGCCCGCGCATTCTAAGGTCAGGAAGCGTACGCATATTTCCGTAGTTATCCTCACACAGCATCAGCATGATATCCGAAAGACCGTCCCAGTCTTTTAACCCGGGTGTTGTCTCATCTCCGTAGTAATAGGCTTCGACCTCTTTATAGAGTGCAAGCATCATGGGCACCTGACTTAAGTCCTCATTGACATACTTACGAATGAGCTTCTTTTGCTCCGTGATAATGTCTTTTAACAAATCAATGTTCTGTGCAAGCGTGGCATCCTCGCCAAGCATGGAACTGTCGCGTTCCCCACGCATGCCGACGGTAATGATGCCCTCATATTTACCGCTTCTTTTGAGCCCGTCTTCCCAGTATCGAAGCAGACCCTCACGATTCGTGTAGTAATTCCAGTCCTGTCCGTAGACGGAATCCGGTCCTTTGACCTTATCCCACTCCTCACTCGCACGCAGGCAAGGCTCGTGATGGGAATTGCCGATTACAATGCCGTAGAGGTCGGCGAGCTTGGCATTCAGAAGCCCGGGACCGTCCAGCGGGAAGGAAGATACCCACATCGCCGGCCACAGGTAATTGCCGTTTAAACGAAGTAAAAGTTCAAATACCTTATCATACATCTCTGCCGTAAAACCGCCAAACTTCTCGATGGTCCAGTTGCCGAACGAAGGAAACTCGTCGTTGATAAAAAAGCCTCGGTATTTCACAGACGGCTCCTTGCTCGTCACAAGCCGGGACGGACTTATCTCAATCTCATCCCTGTGTGCAGGAACGACATCTGCCCAATAATGCCAGGGCGAAACGCCGATTGCTTTAGACAACGCAAACAGTCCGTAGATGGTGCCGCGTTTATCGCTTCCTGCAATGACCAAAAGCTCCTTTCCGTCCCTTTCCACAATCGCCATTCGATATACTTCGTAACGTCCGTCAAGGTCCGAGGTTACAAGAAGCCCTTCCTTCTCCAACGTCTTAAGTAAGGGGGAGTGACCAAGTGTTGCCACAAACACACCCTGAAGCGCCTCACCTTCCCTGTATTCCATTTGTTCAGGCATAATGCCCGTCACGCTGCGGAAATCCTCACGAACTTTTTCTGCAATCTTTCTTACCCCTTCATAAGCTTCTTTCTCGAGATAAAAGGGGACTGCCTTGTTATTATGTACTAATTTCATATCCTGTCCTTCCGTATGGAGTTTTTTTCACTTAATATTACTTGTGGCTCAAATAGGGTATGTGCGTATACACATGCTCTACCTGAGCCACTGCTTTCTGTCCTGTTTCTGATTCAACTGCTTATGATACCTGCTGCGCATATTTGTGCAGGGTCGCACGCACCGCTCCCGGTCCGGCAAGCAGCTCTTTGAATATATCTTCTATTGTGTCCGCAAGTCCGGCTTTACAAAGATCGGTTGCAAAAATCGTTTCATTGGCAAGAATCTCTTTTAACTCACCGTGGTAAGTGGAAGCATCATCGAATGCAATCCCGGATAGCTTCGCTGTCAGTTCCGCAAGCATAGGATCGGCGCTAAGCTCCATCTTCTCGCCGGCATCATTCACGCCGAGCAGATAGCGGAACCACCCTGCAATCGCAAGCGGAATAAAGGTCAGAGACTTCACGTCCTTATCGGGTGCTGCCAGATAGGATTTGATGGTTTCCCCGAAACGGATGGGAATTTTCATACTGGTATCCGTCGCAATTCGCTGCGGCATATCCGGAATATAGAGGTTAGGAAGACGCTCTTTCATAACCTCGTCAATAAAATCCTTCGGATGAATAATCTGCGGATCCGTCACAACCGGAAGGCCCTCCACATAACCAATCTGCTCTACCAACGTATAGATGTCCTTATCCTGCATTTCCTTCGCAATATGGTCATATCCGAGAAGACAACCGTAAACAGCCATTGCAGTATGCAAAGGATTCAGGCAGGTTGTTACCTTCATCTTTTCTGTTTTATTCACGGTATCGCGGTCCGTCAGGTACACACCTGCTTTCTCAAGCGCCGGGCGACCGTTCGGGAAGCGGTCCTCCATTACCAGATACTGCGGTATTTCTGCATTCACAAAAGCCGCAATATAGGTATTTCTGTTCGTAATCACGGGTTTCATATCCGCAATCCCTAAGTTCTCAAGCATATCCTCGATTTCTTTCGCGGGACGCGGTGTGATCTTATCAATCATGCTCCAAGGGAAAGATACGCGGGACTCATCACCGATATACGCTAAGAATTCCTCACTGACCAAACCGTTGTCTTTCCATGCGCATGCAATCTCTGTAACGGAAGTCTTTAACTTCTCACCGTTGTGACTGCAGTTATCCATGCTGCAAAGAGCGATTGGCTGCGCACCTTTTTGGAATCTTTCCCATAAAAGTGCGGTCACAACGCTCATGGCATGGTGCGGTTTCTGCGGGCCTGCCGTCATATCCTGCTTCACAATCTCAAGCAGATTGCCTTCCATATCGCGCAGGGCATATCCCTTCTCAGTAATCGTAAAACTTACCATCTGTAAGCTTGGCGCCGCAATAATCGCCATCAGTCTCTGACGCTCGTTTGCATCGTTGAAATCCCCTTTCACCGCCTCTGCAAGGGAAGCCACAACTTCCATGCTCGTATTTCCGTCTGCCTTCAGGCCGACATTAAGCACGAGATTATCGTAGGGCTTATATATTTTATCAATCATATCGTAATCAAACGTATCTGCCGCAATGATGCCGCTTTCTGCCAGCCCTTCATTCAACAGTCTCTGCTGAAGTACGGCAATAAATCCTCTGAAAATATTGCCGGCGCCAAAATGCAACCAGACCGGATTCGCCTTCGTGTTCTCACGCATTTTATCAATGTCATATTCGGGCAGTTTAATGCCTTTCTCTGCCCACGCCTCGCGATTCGCAAGACTTTCTAAATTCAACTTTAACATCATTATTTCCTCATTTATTGAAATTCTACATAGAAAATTTACCTTGGATATTTCCTTCTCCTTGGCCTGCCGGGGAGTATCTATGGAGAGAAACTTGCTCGCCGGAGCCACCCATCGACGCACGGCAGCACTTTCTTCTGCTTTCCGGGGGAACCGTTTTGAATGCGTCGGTACTTAATGAGCAAACATGCGAATTTAGTACCGTTACGTATTCAACGAGCGAAAGCGCGTTCCTTCGGAATCAGATGAAAGGGGCAGACGTGCGGACCATGAAAGAATACCGCGGCGCAGCACTAGCGCTGCACGCGTCCGGAAGCGTCACCGCCGGCAAGCTTCTTTACTTCATCCACGCTGACCATATTGTAATCGCCTTCCACTGCGTGCTTTAAGCAGCTTGCAGCAACCGCGAATTCAATGGTATCAGCAGGTGCATATGCATGAGCCATTGCATAAATCAGTCCGGCACCGAAGGAATCTCCGCCACCTACACGGTCTACAATATGCACCGGATATTTTTTACTGAAATAGAACTCTTGCGTATCATAGAGCATTGCTGCCCAGTTATTGTCATTGGCTGATAAGGATTCACGCAATGTGATTGCCACATAAGAGAACCCGAAACGAGCTGCGAGCTGACGCGCAACATCCTTGTAGCCCTCATGGCTTAACGTACCACCTGTAATATCCGTATTGCTTGCTTTAATGCCGAAGACATCTGATGCATCCTCTTCGTTAGCAATGCATACATCCACATATTTACAAAGGCGTCCCATTACTTCGCCGGCTTTCTCTTTGGACCAGAGTTTATTTCTGTAATTCAAATCACAGCTAATTACAATACCGCGCTCTTTTGCCGCAATGCAGGCTTCTTCACAGATAGCCGCCAATTCATCCGAAAGTGCCGGTGTAATACCGGTAAAATGAAACCAGCCTGCGCCTTCAAAAATAGCATCCCAGTTAAAATCCGTTTTGGACGCTGTTGCAATTGCAGAACCAGCTCTGTCGTAGATGACCTTGGAAGGTCTCTGGCTTGCGCCTTTCTCCAGATAATAGATTCCGACTCTGTCTCCGCCGCGTGTAATCATGGACGTATCCACGCCGAATTTACGCAGGGAATTTACTGCCATCTGGCCAATTTCATGCTTCGGAAGCTTGGATACGAAAGCGGCATCCATGCCGTAATTTGCAAGGGAAACCGCCACATTGGCTTCTCCGCCGCCAAAGGTTGCCTGGAATGTGTCCGCCTGGAGGAAACGATAATATCCTTCCGGCGCAAGGCGAAGCATCAATTCCCCGAATGTAATGACACGTTTGTCCGCAAGAGACGGACTTCCGATGAGGCATGATTTACTGTTTGGTACCGGTTCCGCCGCTTTGCCGCTAAGCTTTGTCACTACCTTTTTGGTCAATGCGGTAATAGTCTCCCAGTCGCCTTCTTTTACTGCTTTACCGGGTACCATGAAACTGCCGCCGCAGGCAATTACGTTCTTCAATGCATAATAGTCATTCATATTCGCATCCGAAATACCGCCTGTAGGCATGAAGGTTACTTTATTATAAGGTGCGGAAAGTGCCTTAAGCATTTTCACACCGCCGTTTGCCTCTGCCGGGAAAAATTTCACGCATGTAAGGCCTAAGCTCAATGCCTTCTCAATATCTGAAGGTGTTGCACACCCCGGAAGAATCGGAACATTCTTCGACAGACAGTACTGTACCACCTCGGGATTCAAACCCGGGCTTACAATAAACTCTGCGCCTGCCGCAAGTGCTGCATCTACCTGTTCTTTGGTTAATACGGTTCCTGCACCTACAAACATCTCAGGGCAGGCTTTTTTCATTTCCATGATGCATTTGTCCGCATCGGGAAAACGAAACGTCACTTCCGCGCAGGGAAGTCCGCCTTCTGTTAACGCACGCGCCAAAGGCACAGCATCTTCCACGCGCTCCAATGCGATGACAGGCACCATTTTCACATTTTTAATCTTTTCCAAAATTGTCTGCATAAAGCCTTAAACCTCAATTCCTTTTATTGATTTGATTTCACAATGGCTTCCCAAAGGCCGTTTAAATAGCTTGCGCCGAGCGCACGGTCATAGAGACCGTAACCGGGCATTGCCACCTCATCCCAGATCATTCTTCCGTGATCGGGGCGCAACGGGCCATCAAAGCCGATATCATAAAGTGCTTTCATAATTGCATACATATCGAAATCACCATCTTCCGATAAGTGTGCTGATTCCTCGAAATTCGTATCAGAATGGAACTTCAGATTGCGCACATGGGCAAAATGAATTCTTCCCTTCATCGCATGAATGGAATCCACAAGGTCATTCTCGCGATTGGTTCCGTAAGAACCGGTGCAGAAAGTCACACCGTTATGCGGGTTGTCCACAGCCTTGAGCATCTTTAAGATTTTATCCTTGCTGGTGATAATGCGGGAAAGGCCGTATACGCTCCATGCCGGATCGTCCGGATGAATTGCCATATTGATGTCATACTTATCGCAGACCGGCATAATCGCTTTCAGGAAATACACAAGATTATTGAAAAGCTTCTCCTCATCAATGTCTTTGTACATTTCAAAAAGTCTGCGTACATCCGCCATACGCTCCGGCTCCCACCCCGGAAGTATGTAACCGTTGCAATCCTCTTTCAGGGATTCAAAAATATTATCGGGATTGATTCTGTCGATAGCATCCTGTGTATATGCCATTACCGTGGAACCGTCCGCACGCATACGTGCAAGCTCTGTTCTGGTCCAGTCAAAAACAGGCATGAAATTATAGCAAACCATGTGGATGTCTGCTTCACCCAGACGTTCCAACGTCTTAATATAGTTATCGATACACTCATCGCGGTTCGCAGCGCCGACTTTAATGGCATCACAGACATTTACGCTTTCGATACCGGAGATTTTTAATCCTGCATCTTCTACTTCTTTTTTTAATTTCAAGATAGCGTCCTTCTCCCATGCTTCTCCCGGTACGGAATCATAAAGGGTTGTGATGACTCCCTTCACACCTGCAATCTGGCGAATCTGCTTCAATGTTACGGAATCATGGCCGGTGCCAAACCATCTGAATGTCATTTCCATAATTCTTTTTTACCTCTCTCTTTCCGAACGTCTTCATTCGCAATATTCCGGAAAAGCAAACCACTTCAAATCCATGTTGCTGCCCGGTAAAAACAAAAGAGTCAACGTTCCTTTTCCTCTTATTGGTTTTATTTCATTATCGATAACATTATACTCTTTGCTATATTTTATTTCAATTGTATCACGGATACTTTCGTACTTTGTTTCAAATAAAAGTACCATTGTATTCTGCGCATGATTTCCCCTGATACACAAGCGGATTTTTTTTGCCCCTTCTCCGCTAAAATCAAGGTTTTCGAACACAATTGAAACATTGTTTCCGATTCCTGTGATTTCATCCTCTTTCACCTGATAACTGTCACCGTAAATTCTGTTATTATTCTTTGCAGGAATCGGCTTTTTTAAACATGAAAAATGTTCAAATACAAAGCCTTTGATATGTGCTTTGCGCTGTAATTCAATGCTAAAGTCCGTCACACCGCACAGTTTCCCATCCAACAGAAAGGTTTCTTCCTGATACCGGTTCCAAATAGATTTACGTTCATAAATCCGTTCACCTAAAAATCTGCTTTCCGCTCCGTACGGAACACCTTCCCAAAACCGAAGTACAAGCGGTCTGCTTTCCAGTTCAAAAATGGGAATCTTCACACAGTCTGCGCCTTCATCCGTGAAGTCCAGATTCTGATATACGACATAGCTGTTTTCTTCCCTCGGACTTGCGAAACCTTTCTCGTTTCCCATTCCGATGTTTCCGGAACTTTCGTCGTAATCCAAGCCCTGTATAAAAGCAAACGGTGAGCGGTTTTTCTCACCAAAGCCCTGCAAAGTAAGCTCAAGTTGCGAAATCACACGGTAAACCGTCTTTTCACTTTCTTTTTTACCTCCGAGCAATCCGCCGTTAGCGGAGAGTGCCTGAATCCGCACAGTTCCGTCTCCAAGCCCTTTTACTCTGACTTTGTCCGCATTGTCCGAAAGAATCTCTATTTCGGCAATCCGGCTTTCTACACCGTTCTCGCGGGTAATCCGCCAGATAATATCCTTAAAAGATGCGCTCGCAGGCCTGATGATTGCTTGTATCTCCAATGTACTTTGCTGCGGTGTCAGAACACATTCGCGCTCAGGAATCAGCTCTATCTTGCGAATCGGCTTCTCTCCCGGAACCTCCGTAACATGTATCGTAATGAATCCGGCAGTCTGACGGAACCGTAGCAATGCCATCAGTTTCCCTGAAAACAGCCGTCTCTCATGTGATTGATAGGACGTGAAATCCGTGCTGTCACCGTTATCAAGCGCAAGCAATGTTGCGGGCCCCTCTACCTCCACATGCACATAATCCGTGGCATTCTCAACGACAATTCCGTTTTGGTCCACCGCCTGAATCGTTACAAAACACAACTCTCCCATTTCCGGTTTCCACTCAAACGCATTCGGCGTAGCCATGAAAGAAACCGTATCGCCAAACGACTGCTGCGTCATTTCTGCGGCAACCGAACCGTTTGCATCATATCCGACCGCGCGTAACACGCCGGGCGCATATTTCAGCTTACGGTGCGCCAAAAAAGTGTCTCCGTTTTGATGGTCAATCCTCTGTTTTCCGCAAGAAATATCATTCCAAAACAACTCCACCCATTCCAGATTCGATGCAATAAGGACATCTATTTCCTGTCCCGGATTAAAGTCCCAATACGGATACAGATGCACAAACGGCTCCTTTGCGGCATCCGTCCATGCTGCTTTATACGTATAAAAGGAATCCTTCGGAAATCCTGCCGTATCCACCTGACCGAAATAGCAGTTTTTGGTATGATACGGGGTCGGTTCCCCAAGATAATCTATACCGGACCAGATGAACTGTCCGAGACTATACTCCGTGTCACGTTCCCTGCACAATACGGCCGAAGGATTTATAGCGCCCCAGCTCGTCGTACTGTTTCCGAGTGATGAACACTGCATATCATCTTCTGATAAAAGCGGTGTGCTTAAAGGGAAATGATATATTCCCCTGCTCTGTACGCACGAGGCCGTCTCACTTCCGTAGATAACACGCTTCGGATATTTACGATGATGCGCATCGTAAAGTTTTTCTCCATAATTGTAACCGACAATACCGACGGCGTCTGCGCATTTCTGCGCCGGTTCCCAAAGCAGATAATTTGAACCGAATGTTATTTCTGCATTTCCAAAAGGGTCATGCTTCTTAACCTCTTCCATCAGCTTCAACGTCCATTCGTATCCCTTTTCTCCGGCATGAATATCATAGATTTCATTACCGATAGACCACAGAATAACGCTCGGATGATTGCGGTCTCTTTTAATCCAGCTTGCAACATCCGTTTCCATACGGTCTGCAAAAAACAGACTGTAATCAAATTTATTTTTAGGAAGCTCCCAGACATCAAATGCCTCATTTACAACCATAAGTCCCAAAGAATCACAAAGTGAAAGGACCTCCGGTGCCGGCGGATTATGTGCCGTCCGGATGGCGTTCGCTCCCATTTCTTTCATAAGCATCAATTGACGCTTGGCCGCATCCTTGTGAAATGCAGTGCCTAAGCATCCCAAATCATGGTGCAGACATACACCTTTTAGTTTCTCTTTATGCCCGTTTACAATCAGTCCCCTGTCCGGGTCAAATTCAACGGTCCGATATCCGATTTGTAAACATTCCCAATCTGTCTCAATGTCATCTTGATAAAGCGTTAATGTCAATGTGTATAATTGCGGCATCTCCGGTGACCAAAGAAGCGGATTACGTACGGGAAACGCAAACAGAAAGCAACCGTCCTTTCCGATTTCTTTCACTGTTCCTTCTGCAACCATCTCCTGTATGTCCGTTGATGTTAACTTCCAACCGATACCGATTCGTTTCGAACCCTCTTTTGATTGGATTCGACCGGAAACTGTTGTTTTCCAGAATTCTTCTGCCTCTTTTACATTGTTGACATAGCACTCCTGCGGAAGGAAATGTGTTGCCTCTTTCTGAATCAGCCACACATTCCGATAAATTCCTGCACCGGTATACCAGCGTGAATTCGGCAGACAATAATTGCATACAACGACGATTTCATTTACCCCTTTTTTAATGAAACCGGACAATGGCACAATAAAAGAAGTATACCCGTTTTGCCACGTACATGCGCATCGGCCGTTAATAAAAATGTGACAATCCTGAGTCACTCCCTCAAAATACAGATATAAAATCTGTTCGATACAATTTACGTCAAACTCTCTATAATAATAGCCATGACTGCTCTTTTCATACAAATCCGTATCCGCTACAATCCAGTCATGCGGAAGTGTTATTTTTTGCGTAAAATCACTTTTTTCCGGAAGATTCAATTCCTCCAGGGGACCATTACGCATTATAAAATACCAGTTTTTATCAAAAGAATGATAAGATTTCATTTTA
The DNA here is from genome assembly GCA_015056945.1 of Lachnospiraceae bacterium. GTDB lineage: Bacteria > Bacillota > Clostridia > Lachnospirales > Lachnospiraceae > UBA3766. Next base: position 24,804 of record SVFH01000002.1, read on the forward strand.
CCCTCTTTTATAAATGCCGCTCATTGAGAGACAAAAGGGGCTTCGTATGAAACCCCTTTCGCCATACAACTTTTTTATGTTTTTATCTGGAATGAATGTCGTTGTAAAGATCTACTACAGACTGGCTGTTGGAAGCTTCACAATCTTTGATGTAAGCATCCCAATCAGCGTTGATGTCTTTTTTGCCTGTTACAAAGTTCAATGTCCATGCATTGATTTTATCCTTTAACGGAGTCATCCAAAGGTTCAACTGCTCGTTCTCATCAGGAGTAGAAGCAAGAGGCGGGTTGATGGATCTCAAACCACGATAGTTGGAAACTCTGTCACAGAAATCCTGTGTTTCCGGTGTGAAGTTATCTGTCATCTGTGCAACAGTGTGACCGTACCAGAAGTTACCGCCTGCATAACCATACTCAAGACGCATATCCTTGTTGTCTTCTGTATCATCAGGAGTAGGATCGCCGTAGCCGAGACCGCCGCAGAACCAACCGTCGATAAGCTGTTTCTTGCCGTCTACAACTTCGTATGTCTCACCTTCAATACCCCATTTGATAAGGTCATAAGCCTGATCTGAGTACCATAACCAGTCAACGAAACGAAGCATTTTGATGAATTCTTCTTCACCAAGTTCTTCATAAGCTTTGGTTGTAATCATAACACCATTTTCAAGTCTTGTATTTTCAGCCATTGTTGCATTGCTTCCCTGAGGAATAACGCAAAGGTATGTTTCGTATGCACCATCGCCGAGCGCTTCCTGTAAACCGGAATTGAAAGCAGCAATCTGTCCACGGTTTGTACTGATGATAGCAGTTTCGCCACGGAAGAATTTGTTTGTAGCTGTAGAGTCATCCTGTGTAAATGTTTCAGGATCAAGGATTCCGCCTGCAACAAACTTGTTTGCCATTGTTACGAATTCCTTATAGTCTTCTGTTGTAGAAGATAAGTACCAGGAATTGCTTGCTTCATCATACATCATGCAGTCACCTACTGCCCAGCCGGAAGCTACACCGTATGTGTAACCCATAAGTTTCAAAAGGTTACCACCGGACTGCTGTCCTGATTCAGCACCACACCATAAGTCAGACCAGATGTAGTCGCTTTCTGTACACATACCTTCTGCTACCATGTATGCTTTTACTTTCACAAGTGCATCATATAAATCATCCCATGTCCAATCCTTTTCGATTGCAGGAACATCAACGCCTGCTGCTTCAAAAAGGTCTTTTCTGATCATGAATGTGTAGTCCTGAAGCGGTTTCTCAAGCATACCGGGAAGACGATAGTAGTTTCCGTCGTTACGTGTAATGGTTGCAAGGTCTGCTTCCATATCATATGTTTCAACAAAGTTTGTGAAATTAGGCATGAACTGTGTCCACTTGGAAACGGGAACAACTGCGCCACCGTCTACATACTTGGACTCATCATATATCTTCGGGATAATGTAAGGTGCATCACCTGCGGATACGCTCAATGCAATCTTATTGTCATAATCACCGGAGTCAATTGCCGTAATTTCAAGCTCAACATTTGTTAACTCTTTGATTTTGGCAAAAACACCGTCTGTTTTCCACTGGTCTGTCATAGGATACCAGGATGCATCACTAAATGCCATGGAATACTTCACGGGTTCATCTGAATAGAAGGTATCACCAAAGGTGTAACCTAAATCTTCTGCTTCTTCAGAAGCTTCAGCGCTGCTTACGGCTTCGCTGGTCGGTGCAGGTTCAGATGAGGTTCCTGCATCGGATGTACATGCTGCTGCAGAGAAAAGCATCACTGCAGAAAGCATTGTGCACAATAACTTTTTCTTCATTTCTAAAAATCCTCCATTTTTTCTTTTTATATCATCCTTCCCTATGAAGGAAAATATCACTTTTATACGTTTTAGCCCTTAACACCACCGAGCATCATACCCTGAACGAAATACTTCTGGATGAACGGGTAGACGCAAATAATGGGAACCGCCATCAGTACCATGGAACAGGACTTGATATTTGCAGCAATCTGCATACTGTCCGATGAAACCGCACCGGGGTCTGCTGACGTGGATGCGCCGATAATGATCTGGCGCAGATAGTATGCAACCGGCCATTTGTCGCGGTCATCAAGATACAGAAACGCATTAAACCAGTTACTCCAGTAGCCTGCCATGTAAAACAATGTCATGGTCGCAATAATGGGCTTGGAAAGCGGGATAACAATACGGAAAAATACACCAAATTTGGAAAGTCCGTCGATTTCTCCCGCTTCTTCAAGCTCGTGAGGAAGGCTTGTGAAGAAGGATCGCATTAAGAGTACATAATACGTACCAATCAAGCCGGGTAAAATAAATGATACAGGATTGTTTCTCAATCCAAGCTCTGTCATCAAAATGTAGTTCGGAATCATACCGCCGCCAAAATACATCGTAAAAATAATGAACGGTGTAAAAAACTTATTCAGTCTCAAATGTGACTTGGAAAGGGGGTACGCAAGCAAAGCAGTGAAAAACACCGATGCGAAAGTACCAAACACAGAGTATAAAACTGTATTCAGGTAGTACCTCTGGAAATCACCTTTTTCCAATACAGACTTATATGTAACCAGATTGAAGTCAACCGGGAAAATTGTAACCAATCCTTTTACAATCGCAGCTTCTGAGGAGAAAGACTGCGCCACCAGGTAAAGGAACGGATACAGGGTTGCAGCACAAATAATAATCATAAGAATTGTGTTAAAAACCTTGAAGACTTTGTACTGCCAGGATTCTTTTACACGCAGGCTTTTTGCTGTCTGCTTGGTCGAATCCGTCTGTTGTTTGCTTTTATCAAAAACAATTTCTTCGTTAGCCATAACTGCTCATATCCTCCTTCTATTCTTACCACAATCCGTTGCCGGCAGTTTTCTTTGAAATCCAGTTTGCCAGAGTCAGTAACACCAGGTTGATCAAACCTTCAAACAGACCGATTGCCGTTGCATAACTGTAATTACCGGAGTTAACACCCATTCGATATACGAGTGTGGATACAATATCAGAAGTCTCATATGTCATCGGGTTATAAAGAAGGAAAACTTTCTCAAATGCGCCTGAAGAGCCAACCAGACCGCCGATATCAAGAATCAACAATGTTGTGATGGTCGGTAAAATACAGGGAATTGTTACATGAAGCACTCTCTGGAAACGGTTTGCGCCGTCCACGGTTGCCGCCTCATAAAGCTCAGGGCTGATACCTGCAATTGCTGCAAGATAAAGGATACTTCCCCAGCCAAGTCCCTGCCAGATTCCGGATACAACGAAAATCGTCGGGAACCATTCCGGAAGCGCAATAAATTCAATTGCCTGCTGACCGATATTCTGTAAAAATGAGTTAATCGGGCCGCTTGTAGAAAGAAGTTCACGAATCATACCCGCAACAATAACCATTGAAATAAAGTGTGGCAGATACGATACCGTCTGCACAAATTTTTTCCACGGGAGCCATTTGATTTCATTCAACAGCAAAGCAAAAATCAAAGTCAGCGGGAAACGTACCACCAAATATGCGATATTCAAAACCAGTGTATTCTTAAATGCACTCCAGAACGCAGGATCATTCAAGAACATCTTAAAATATTTAAAACCGGACCATTCCGCACCGAAGATACTTCCGCCGGCTTGGAACTTACGGAATGCGATAACATTACCAAACATCGGAATGTAACGAAAAATAACATAATAGATGACCGGCAGAACAAAGAATGCATATAACGGCCATTCCTTTTTCAAATGTTTCAAAAGTCCTGCCCAGAACTTTCCTTTCTTTTCTTCTTTACTCTGATAGCGGGAAGGGTCTTCTGTTGCAATCACACTGTTATCCGGATTGTTTGTTACAACAGCTTCTTCATTGCTTCCGCTCTGCGCTAAATTCTCAGATTCCATCGTTACCTCCTAAATCACTTCATTTTAGTTTTCTATTATACTTGTATACAAGCATAATAATATATTTTTCTTGTGATTTCCATTAACATATTTACTTAAATACAAAAAATTTTTTGTTAATTTTTACTAAATTTCTTTATTTCATATTCTTTAAACAGTGCTGATGGAGGAGCCGGGGTATCGCCGGGGTATCGCGCGCCGGGAGTATCGCCGGGGTATCGCGCGCCGGGAGTATCGCTGGGGTGTCGCACGCCGGGAGTATCTATTTGAAATTTTCTTCTATTTAGAGCCTGTTTGCGCCGGCGATTTTGATTTACTTCTGCTTTCCCTCGCGCCGGGAGTATCTATTTCATATTTTCTTCTATTTAGAGCCTGTTTCCGCCAGCGATTTGGGTTTACTTCTTCTTTCTCGCGCGCCGGGAGTATCTATTTCATATTTTCTTCTATCTAGAGCCCATTTTCCCCGGCGGATTTGGTTTACTTCTTCTTTCCTGCGCGCCGGGAGTATCTATTTCATATTTTCTTCTATTTAGAGCCTGTTTCCGTCAGCGGGGTTGGTTTACTTCTTCTTTCCCGCGCGCCGGGAGTATCTATTTGAAATTTTCTTCTATTTAGAGCCTGTTTTCCCCGGCGGATTTGGTTTACTTCTGCTTTCTCGCACGCTGGGAGTATCTATTTGAAATTTTCTTCTATTTAGAGCCTGTTTTCCCCAGCGTTTTTGATTTACTTCTTCTTTCCCGCGCGCCGGGAGTATCTATTTCATATTTTCTTCTATTTAGAGCCTGTTTTCCCCGGCGGATTTGGTTTACTTCTGCTTTCCCGCGCGCCGGGAGTATCTATTTCAAATTTTCTTCTATTTAGAGCCTGTTTTCCCCGGCGGATTTGGTTTACTTCTGCTTTCCCGCGCGCCGGGAGTATCTATTTCATATTTTCTTCTATTTAGAGCCCCTTTTCCCCGGCGGGGTTGGTTTACTTCTTCTTTCCCGCGCGCCGGGAGTATCTATTTCATATTTTCTTCTATTTAGAGCCTGTTTCCGCCGGCGATTTTGGTTTACTTCTTCTTTCCCGCGCGCCGGGAGTATCTATTTGAAATTTTCTTCTATTTAGAGCCCATTTCCCCCGGCGGTTCCTATGCAAGAACAAAGAGTCCGCAAACAGACTCTCGCGCCGAGCGCGGTTGCAATAGCAACATCTTCCTTACGCGCGAGTGTGCATCCTTAGCGGAGCTTTTTATTGCATAGGAATTTCCTATGCAATAAAAAAGAGCGTCGCTCCATAAGATGATTTCCAAAAGAAATATCTTATGTCATAACACTCCTTGATGTATCCCTTTATTCAATTCTTATAAAAAATATCCCGGATATAGCTTCCTAATTTCTCATTTAATCCCCGGGAAATAACTTCTTAATTTCTTACTTATCCCCCGGGATATAGCTTCCTAATTTCTCATTTAATCCCCCGGGATATAGCTTCTTAATTTCCTACTTAATCCCCGGGAAATAACTTCTTAATTTCTTACTTATCCCCCGGGAAATAACTTCTTAATTTCCTACTTAACCCCAGTAAATAGTTTCTTAATTTTCTACTTAATCCCCCCGGGATATAACTTCTTAATTTCTTACTTACCCCCCGGGATATAGCTTCTTAATTTTCTACTTAACCCCCGGAAATAACTTCTTAATTTCCTACTTGAAATATTCCGGATATGCTTTCTTAATTTCTTCTTTATCCAAATCGTAGCGGCTCAAATGCTTTCTGGTCTGCGCCTGCGCCTCCTCTACGTTACGGTTACGAATAGCCTCCATAATCAAGCGGTGGTCGTTCACAATCTTAGTATCTTTCACAGTAACAAGCGAAAGTGCACGTGCGCGGTCATAATGCATCATCATGCTGGCTTTCATTTTATATGTTCTTTCTTTGTTCGCCATCACATAAATCATGCGGTGAAAGGTATCGTCCAGTTCAAGAATCTTCTCCGGCATATAATTCTCAAGATAGAATTCCTGCAATTTCACATTCGCTTCAAGATTTAAGATATCCTCCTCTGTTGCAATGTGGCAGGCAATTTCAATTACCGATAAATCGAGAACTTCGCGGATGAAACGCGCTTCTTCAACCAAATCAGGATCGATTAGCGATACGAAACTACCCTTCTGCGGAATTGTTTCCACCACAAGAGAACGGTTCAAATCAATCAGTGCTTCGCGAAGGGGCGTTCTGCTGATTCCCATCTCTTTCGCCAGTTCATTTTCGCTCAAAACGGTTCCGGGCTTTAATTCCATACTTACAATATTCTTTGTAAGAAATCTTGATGCATAATCTCTTGCTGATTCTCCCGGAATCTTTTCCAAATTAATCATTCCGCTACTCTCCATTCTGTCCTCTCTGCATGCACTCTTTCCCTAAAAGAATTTGTCCGCACATTCCTCACACACGGGCAATGTCCGGAAGCAACATTATTCTTTGCCCAAAACCTGCATACTCCTTTATCATACCTTGCCTGTCATGCAAAAAGCAATCTTTTTCTGCTTTTTTTAGATTTTATTCACATTTTTCAGTCAAAAGTACACCATTGCTCATAAAAGCGCTTCGCAACTTCCTTCTTATTCTGGGGATGTAATTCGTTATACTGGCCCAAATCATGAAGCACTGCCATTCTTGTCTTGGGCAACTCCAATGCTTTCGTCTGCGCACGCTGCATACGAATCCACGCATCGCAGCCACCGCCGCCCTCGCCCTCAAAATCAGGCAACTGTGCGTACACATACGGCAATTCTTCGCCAAGCACACTTCTCCACTCCTCAATCATGGCACGATGCAGGAATACATAGTCCTCGGCCAGCTCGCAATTGGATTCTCCCTGATAAAAGAGGATGCCGGCAAAACGGTTGTAGCGAACCGGATAAATCATACTATTGTACAAAGCGGTCGGTTTCCATGCAAAGAAGGTACCGCCGGCAAGCGGTTCTTCCACGGTTCCGATTCTTGCATACCACTTGCCTTCCAATGAGATTTCCTCCTCGCCGAGCTTAAGGCAATACGGCATATCCGTCTTAAAACCGCCGATATTGGCATCCATCGTCAAACGGATGGTAATGACATTGCGACCGGGCTTTAACACATTCTTATCAAGTGCATAACGACGCGGCGGATAACGGTATTCCGTTCTTCCGACAAGAACGCCGTTGATATAGGTCATATCAGAATCCACAAGGGTTCCGAGTCTTAATTCTACAGATTGATTACAGAAATGCGCAGGCACCTCCACCGTACGCTGTAACCAGATAACTCCGCACATTTTACCAAAAATATGATCATTCCACATACCGGGCACATGGATGACATCCGCCTCGTGAAGTACCTTTTCATCCCACTCAGACTGCTCCCACGCACCGGCAAGTCCCATGTCATGACGGTCGCGTGTCGCAAGCCAAGCTTCGGCTCTTGCCGTCTCTGCCTCCTGCACACTGCGCACATATTCCGGGTCTTTATCACGGGCAATCTGCTCCTCATAGCACCATTTACAGCTGCCGTTGTTGTCACACATACATTTACGGAAATCTCCGCGTCTGACTGCTGCTGCACGCATTTTAATCGCTTCTTTCACAAGTGTTTCTTCACTGATAAAAGCTTCAATGTGCGCACCGCCGATGGCTGCATGCACCAGCCCTACGGGTACGCCGTCTTCCTGCTGTTTCATTTCTGCAAAGTAAAAGCCCACTGCGCTAAACTCCATAACGCTCTCCGGTGTCACGGCAATCCATTCGCCTTCCGTAAGGAAATCTCGGGGTCCTTCAAAACACTCCACCTTCGGAAGCTGGAACATTCTGATTTGCGGATAGTTAACCCCTGTAACCTCAGCGCGATACAAATCAAGCGTTCTTTTCACGGGAAGCTCCATGTTGGACTGTCCGCTGATTAAGAACACATCTCCTGCCCAAAGGTCGGTGTATTCTGCCGCATCTCCGTCAGAAGCACTCATTGAAAGTGTATACGGACCGCCTGCCGCAAATGGAGGAAAAGTAACCGTAAACGTGCCGTTTTCATCCGCTGTTCCCTCGCTTTTTTTCCCTGCCAATTCAGCAGTGATTACCGTGCCGCCTGCTGCCGCACCGTAAATCACCAGTTCTTTGTCCCTTTGAAAAATCATTCCGTTTGAAAAAATAGAAGATACTTTCATTCCTGTTCTCTCCTTGTCTGCCCATTTTTTGTAAATTATGTATTATCAAATCAATACAACGCTCTTCCCTTTGCGTCCGCGATGCCTGTTTTACGATAAAAGTAGCTGTTGATGACATCACGCCATTCTTTGGAGTGCGCTGCCTGACGGTTTAAACGTTCCAGAACGCGCTCATATTTGCTCGGGCTAAGAATCCCTTCTAACTTCTTCCAGTCCGCAAGCATCTCTTCTGCCTCATCGGCGCCTTCAAAATGTGTATCATAGATATGCTGCAGAATGGTTTTACCACTCTTTAACCGATACGCATACGGCATGTGATGGAAGAATAAAAGCAACTCCTCCGGTGTTGTTTCCACAGCATCATACATGGACGCATTCGGCTCATTGTACTGTCCGGTGTAACCGGTACCGCGCATCGTTCTGTCCACACCGATTCCTTCATGGTCTGCGCGGTGGTATGTTCCCCAGCGAGAATACTCGTAGCCGTCCACGTCAGGTCCGTAGTGATAATGCGGCACAACCATCCAGCCAATACCCAATGGGGACGTATACTTCTCATATACCGGCCAGGAGCGCATCAGGATGGAACGTACCGTTTCCACAATCACATCTCCCGATTTCTTTGCATAGCCTGTTTCTCCAATCTGTCCGATATAGAATAAGTGAATCCACTCCTCGGCAATTTCCTCTGCGCTTAACGAGGTGTCAAATGCAAGGCGTCCGAAGCCGTAAAGATTTGCGCCGGCTAAGTCATGTCCGGTCCAGTTATAATCATTTCCCGTATTACAAACTGCCGCCATTCCGCAGTTGCTCTGCAAAAGGGCCCGTCCGCTTACGAGGTCTTCCACCGTGGCATTCTCCGCTCCCGGTGTCCTAAGGCCGGTCTGAAATGCCAGCACTTCCTTAAACCACGGAATCAGATAGCAGACATGAACCTGCTGTCCGGTATATTCCTGCGCAATCTGTACTTCCAGCATCTGATTTGTTTTCTCCAATCCGCCAAAAAGCGGTGAAACCGGCTCACGCACCTGGAAATCCATGGGGCCGTTTTTAATCTGTAAGATAACATTCGCAGCAAATTCTCCGTCCAGATTTTTGAAATAATCATACCCTGCGCGGGCACGGTCTGTCGTACGGTCTCTCCAGTCCTGCTGGCAGTTGTAGACAAAACAGCGCCAGATAATCAAGCCGCCGTGGGGCGCAATCGCCTCCGCAAGCATATTTGCGCCGTCCGCCTGGGTCCGTCCGTAGGTAAAAGGACCGGGACGTCCTTCTGAATCAGCTTTTACCAGGAATCCTCCAAGGAGAGGCACATGCGCATAGACTTCGTCGCATTTTTCCTTCCACCATGCACGGACAGCTTTATCAAGCGGATCCGCGCTTCCTAACACACCGGTTCCCGATTCGGCAGATGCCTCACACTCCAGAGGCATTGCGTAATTAACACTTAAGAATAAAGAAATGCCGTATTGTGCAAACAATTCAGACAACGCACGGACACGCTCATAATACCGGGGCGCAATCAGATGGGTTGCTGCATCCTTCACATTCACATTATTTATGACTACCGCATTGATGCCCACCGATGCAACGGCTCTTGCATACATGCGTGTACGCTCGTTCACAAGCACTTCATTGTTCTCAAAGAAAAAGGACTCTCCGGAGTATCCGCGCTCAATCGAGCCGTCCATATTGTCCCAGTGGTTGAGCATACGAAGCGGATTGGACGGTCTTTGCACAACGCATAAACGCTCGTCACATTTCCCGCGACGCAGATGCGAAAGAAAAGCAAACATACCATAAAGCAGTCCTTTATACGCAGATGCAAAGATACAGTACCCCTCTTTGGAAGAATATATATAGTAGCCTTCCTCGCCAAGCGCTTCCTGTTGCTTACCGCTTACGTCCGTAAAAGGAGCCTCCTTACCAATCATAAAAGTCACACAGCCCGTCTCCGGCACTTCCTCGCACACCTGCAATGCTTCCCCGAACATTCCGTTCACGGCAAGCTGCATCTCCGCAAGGATACTTTCCGCAATCACATGCTCCAAAGATACATTCTGAAACCTTATGTTCTTCACACAAGACACCAGTTCACGCTCTTTTGCGGTGCTTATTTCATTTTTTTCGTAATTTAACCATAATTTGTTGAACATTACATATTCCCTCTTTTATATTTATGTTGTATACTTGTATATCAGTAATACTATTTTACGAAATTTCACGTTATTTGTCTATTCTTTCTATATGAAAAAAAGAATGTTTTTTACAAAAAGGAGAAATACTATATGAATATCTTTCATTTCGACGGCAAATTATACCGCTTTCTTGTAAAGTTCTGGAATATTATCTGGATTGGAATTCTTTGGATTATTTTTTCCATTCCTGTTTTTACAATCGGGGCATCCTCAAGTGCGGCATATTATGCTATGATGAAAGCAGTACGAAAAGGTCTCGAACGGCCGACGCATGAATTCTTCAAATCCTTTAAAGAAAATTTCAAACAGGGAAGTATTCTTACCGTTATTTACGGAATCATCGGTGCGCTTTTCGTCTTTGCATTTTTATTTTACTATCATCAGCCCGGTGAGATTGCGCTTGGCATGCGTTGGCTTTTTCTTGTATTGCTCCTTATCTATGTCAGTGCTGCAACACTTTGTTTCATCTGGCTTTCACGCTTCGTAATTACAACAGGCCGTGCCGTCACGTATCCGATGATGCTGGCCGTCCTGCATCCGAAGCAAACCTTTGGTCTGGTTGTATTCTGGCTTGCATCCGCAGTCATTCTCTACTGGACATATAACACACCTGCCTTCCTGTTTCTGCTGCTCTTCCTGCCGGGCTTTAAATGCTACGCAGATACTTTTGTTGCAGAATCACTGCTTGAGAAATATGAACCCATCGCAGAAGGAACGGGTGAAAAAGCAGAAGAAAGTGAGGAAAAAAATGAAACCCTTTATGAATCCTGATTTTTTATTATCTACCGAAACGGCACGATATCTCTATCACGAATATGCTGCTCCTACGCCGATTCTTGACTACCACTGTCACATTGATCCGGCAGATATCGCAAACGATGTCCGCTTCGACAATCTGACGCAGTTATGGCTTGGAGGCGATCACTACAAATGGCGTTACATGCGTTCCTGCGGTGTAGAAGAGAAATATATCACAGGAGATGCAAGCGATAAAGAGAAGTTCCTCAAATGGGCCGAAGTGTTGGGCTACGCCATCGGCAATCCGCTCTACCACTGGAGTCATCTGGAACTGCAACGCTATTTTGGTATTACAACTCCTTTAAACCGAAATACCGCAGAAGAAATCTGGGAAGCAGCCAATGCTAAATTGCAGGAGTCAGACATGAGTGCGCGCGGCATCATTAAGCAGTCCGGTGTCACGCTTCTTTGTACAACGGATGATCCCATAGATTCCCTGGAATATCATCGTGCAATTGCCGGTGACAGCTCTTTTGACGTCAAAGTATTACCGGCCTTCCGTCCGGACAATGCCATGAATATCGAAAAAGAATCCTACTTATTCTATATTACCGAATTAGAGCATGTTTGCCAATGCAAAATCACTACTTTTTCAGACTTAAAAGAGGCTCTTCGCAAACGCATGGACCATTTCGATGCAAATGGGTGCGTACTGGCTGACCACGGACTGGATTTCCTGATTTATGAACCGGGAGACGATGCCGAAATTGAACGTATCTTTGCAGCGCGCTTACGCGGAGAAATGCCTGATTTCACGGATGCAAACCGTTTCCATACCGCATTTCTTCTTTTTGTACACCGTGAATATGTGAAACGTAACTGGACCTCACAGCTGCATTTTGGCTGTAAACGTGACAACAACACGCAAATGTTTGAACAAATCGGTGCCAATACCGGTTTCGACTGCATTCGCAACAACACCCCTTCCGGTGCGATTGCTGATTTATTAAATGCCCTTGCCTGCAAGGATGCATTGCCGCGCACCATCCTCTACAGCCTTGATCCGAATGACAATGCTGCCATCGGTACCATCATCGGCTGTTTCCAGGATTCCTCGGCTGTTTCCAAGATCCAGCACGGTTCCGCCTGGTGGTTTAACGACCACCTCACCGGCATGCAGAGTCACCTGGCGAATCTCGCGTCTCTCGGTCACCTCGCCGGTTTTGTAGGAATGCTGACCGACTCAAGGAGCTTTTTATCTTATACACGCCATGAATACTTCCGCAGAATTCTCTGCGAATATATCGGCGGCCTTGTTGAAAACGGGGAATTCCCGGCAGACCGCGACACTTTGGGCGAAATTGTGAAGAATATCTCTTATTATAATGCAGTCAGATATTTCCGCTTCCCGCTTTCCTAATAAAGAGTCCGCAAGCGGACTCTCCCGCCGAGCGCGGTTGCTCGGCAACATCTTCTTTGACAGAGGTCTGCCGTTGTATTCCCTCATATGAAGAGACACAACTAACAGGAGAACTACTTATGAAACATACAGAGAAACATCCGCTTGCCGCAGAGCGCCGCAAACACTTGAAAGAAGCAGCCGCCCTGCCGCTTGGCAAAAGAATTACATATTACCTTAATTACTTCAAGGGATGGCTCATTGGTATTCCGCTCGCACTTATTCTTTCTTTCGTTTTTGTCAAAGCTTTTTTCTTTGGACCGGAAAGCGTGCTCTACGGCTATTTTGTCAATGCCCCGGGCACAATGCATGTTGAAGAGGATGTTTTTTTAGAAGATTTTATTTCTTATGCAGGAGTAGACAGTCCAAAAGAAAAAGTCTATTTTAACTCCACCTTTTCCTTAGAGAACGCAGAGCCGGCAGAGCTTTCAAAGCTCCTGTCCGCCCTGACACTGGGAGAAATAGACTTCTTTATCTGTGAAGAAACTGCCTATGAAGAACTAGCCCTTGGAGGACTTTTAACAGATTTGGATGCCTGGCTGACGCCGGAAGAAAAGGCCCTTTACAATGACAGACTTGTCCGCTTCATAACTGCGGACAGGGATTCCTCCGTCGAACCTTCCCTCTGCGAAGGAAAGCTCGTTGCAATCGACGTTACTGACAGCCTGCGTCTGCAGGAGTCAGGTGCTTATGAAGGTGCGGCACGCATTTATTTCTGCATCGCCGTAAATGCACCTCATAAAGAAAACACCCTTCATTTCTTAGAATGGATTCTGCAGAATCCTTAATCTTCCGGTACAATCGGCAAGAGAAGCTTTTTATACGCAATGCCAAAGCATGCGCCCATAATTAGCAGGCTGTTTGAAATAGTATGCAAAAAGGCTATGAACGCGCGTCCGTTCGAAATTCCGGAATACGTTACAAGCACCTCGGTGCCACCGAAGCGAGCCAATAAAGAGGAAGTCAGGGAATTAATCATCCCGCTTCCGATTCCCATGATTCCGCAAAACAGAACGAGGGCAAGAATCTCAGGCCAAATTACTTTTTCGTTTGTTTCTAAGCCTACCAAAAGTGCTATAATAATGACCAATTTAAACAATCCCGGAATAATCGCTTTCACACCTTCTATCAATATTGAAAGCACTAAACCATCCGTGGTATATTGGGCCGTACCGTTTAATCCAATCATAAGTATACCTGTCGGAATCAATAAAATACCAAATATCAATTCCAGACCCATTGCCCAAATCAATAGAATCTTTGCTGCTCTTTTCATATGCATTCTCCTTTTCCATTTGATGATGAAACCTCTGTGCGAGTCGTATTTTTACACGATTCTCTTCCTTTTTTCTGATATTACTATATCAATTCAATCTGCGAAAATCAATTTTTTTAAAAAAAGTATTGACACAACTGTTACATCTGTATATAATGCGTATATACAGTTATAACAGAGGTGATCACGTGAACATACTAATTGATAACAAAAGCGGTTCTCCGATTTATGATCAGATTTATACACAGATTAAGAATCAGATTATAAACGGTACACTGCAAGAAAATGAAATGCTTCCCTCAATCAGAGGGTTGGCGAAAGATTTGCGCATCAGTTTCATCACTACGAAACGTGCTTATGACGAACTGGAGCGGGACGGTTTCATCTACACCGTACAGGCAAAAGGCTCTTACGTTGCACCGCGCAATCTTGAACTGCTCCGCGAAGAAAATCTTAAAAGAATCGAGGAGCATATTGATGAAATTCTGCAGCTTGCAGCCTCCTGTAATCTAACAGGAGAGGATATCATTTCGATGATTCGTTTCAATTTGGAGGAGAATGAATGAACGCACTTGAAATTAAAAACTTAACCAAAAAATATGACGGTTTTACACTGGATAATTTAAATCTTACTTTACCGAGCGGTTGTATCATGGGCCTGATTGGCGAGAACGGCGCAGGTAAAAGCACCACAATGAAGCTGTTGCTTAACATGATCAGAAAAGATAGCGGAAGCATTTCCATTCTTGGTCGAGACAACTTAGAAAACGAACGTCTTACCAAAGAAGAAATCGGCGTTGTACTTGATGAAGTCGGTCTTCCCGACTGTGTTACCACAAAAGATGTCGGCAAAATCATGAAGCACACCTTCCGTACCTGGAAACAGGAAGAATACGAACGACTGGTAAAAGAATTCAAATTGTCTGCAGATAAACAGTTCAAGGATTACTCCCGTGGTATGAAGATGAAATTAGGACTTGCCATCGCGCTGTCCCATGACAGCAAGCTTTTAATCCTTGACGAAGCAACCAGCGGTCTTGACCCGGTAGCGCGCGATGAAGTCTTAGAGCTGCTCAGCGATTTTACCCGCGATGAAAATCATTCCATTTTGATTTCATCCCATATTGTAAGCGATTTAGAGAAATTATGTGACTACATTGCCTTCATTCATCAGGGAAAACTTTTACTTTGTGAAGAGAAAGATTTGTTACTTGGTGAATACGGCATTGTACGTTGCGATGCCAAAGAACTTGAGAATTTGGATCCCGATGCCATTCTGCAGAAAAGAGTGACGCCTTACGGCGCGCAGGCAATTGTGAAAAGAGAACTTGTGCCTTCCCATATGCAGGTCGGCCAGATTGATATTGAAGAATTATTTATATATATGATTAAGGAGGAACGTTAATATGAAAGGACTTTTAATAAAAGATTGGTGCATGCTCATGAAGCATTGCCGTTTCCACCTGCTTATCATTTGCGTTTTCCTTTTGGCAGCTATTGTTTCCGGAGAGATGTTTTTCCTCTTTTACCCCTGTGTTCTCGCAGGTATGTTTACAACTACATTACTTGCTTATGATGAGCAGAGCAAATGGATACAGTACAGTGCAACCTTCCCGTATAAAAGAAGTCAGATTGTCGGCGCCAAATATTTACTTGGTTTCATTCTGATTGGCATTACATTGCTGCTTACCACCGGCGCCAACATCATTTTCCAGATGCGTAACGGCGGAGTCGACATTTCGTTACTCACGGTCACATTAAGCACAACCATGCTTTTGGGCTTTGCGATGCCGGCAATTTCATTGCCTTTTATGTTTAAACTCGGTGTCCAGAAAGGACGTACCGCATATTTCATTACCATCGGTGTGATTTTTGGCGGAATTGCCTTAGCCTCTCTCTCTCTGAAAGAAGGAAACATTCCTGTATCGGTAGCAGAGACGCTTAACACGGTATTATCACAGGCGCAATATATATTGTTCCCGCTTACCGTAATTATCGTCCTTTTACTCTACGTTTTATCTTACGTAATTGCAGCAAAATTATACGAAAAGAAAGAACTGTAAGGATTTTCGTGCAAAGAAGCATATGCCAAACACCGCGACAGTAAGTAATTGATACATTACTACACTGTCGCGGCATGGCGATTATTTCACTCCCAAAGGAAGTTTCCTTTTACTTCTTCATAAATCTACGAATTTCAACAAGCAAACTGATAACAAAAATAACCTCAATAATTAACATTGTAACTGCAACGGAAAAAGCCGGAAAAATACACCCGACAATAAGTGAAATTAACGGTATTGCTATCGCAAAACTCCGATAGCTTAACGACTTATATAGCCATGAATACGGGAGTAAGTGCGCACCAAAAACCATTGCATACACCATTACCATTTTATCAGGAACTGCACGAAACACCCACATTACAATCAATAAGTACAAAAACTGGTTACAGGTAAACAGAAAGCCGACATTGCCGAGAGGATTGCTTTTATCAAAAATATCAACTTTCAATACTTTACCAATCAGCCAGGAAATCGGAAGCAGTGGGCACGAACAGCAAAACACAAATATATTCTCTTTCTCCTGCTCTAAATCCAACGCTACCACAATCAGTATCAATAACCATATCACAACCGAAGCACAGATAAAAGGCAATCCCTTTTTCTGCTTTATCACGATATCATTTCTTAAAGATTCCAAATCTGTTTGATTTTCCTTAACATTATTCATTTATAGTTCTCCGTTCCTGTTGATATTTTTGCAACGCTTGAGTATATAACTCACTCTTCTTTTTACGATAATTACCGTAAATCACAAGGCAAACAAAATATAACCCTAAGATAATAGCGAAAAATAACAACCATTGATATGAATAACTTGTAACTACAAATATTCCTATGTTATAAAAAAACAATATTTCATAAAACGTTATCGCCAACATAAAAATAGTCAGTCTTGCAGTAAAACCTAATTTCCTTATAAACAACCTGGTAAAAACCGCACAGAACACGAACACGCCTCCTACTGTCCAAATCATTGTTTTCGTAAGATTGGCAACGGAAATTGTATCAGCTCCGAATATCCACCTCACAATAAGTTCAAGTATCAGAAACCATGTTACCGCAAAGCACGTACCGTTTCTTAACCATGTAAAAAATGTTTTAAGTTCTTTTTTCGTATTCATAAATATCTGGCTCCTAAATAGATAAAAGTGTTTTGATTTGTTTCGCGTAACGGCGAGAAATGAAAAGAATCTCACCATTTATCATTTCCGCAGTTATGGAACGATTAAGTTCCGGCTTCAATAATTTAATTTTATTGATGTTCACAAGTTGTGATTTTGAAGTGCGCACAAAATCCTTGTCAGATAAAATCCCTTCAAGTTCATAAAGCCTTTTCCTTATTTCAAGAACCTGTGTCTCGGTATAGAGAAAAGTTCGATTATCAACGCTTTCAAAGTAGAATACCTCAAGTGGAGAAACAAGATAATGCTTATCATTATCAACAGCTTCAAGTTTTTCTTCAAAGGATTCGATATGCTTTTTCAATCTCATTACATGTGTGTCTGCCTTCGGGCATTTAATGATGATTTCAAAAATTTCATTTATATTTTCTATTATCCGGATATTCATAATGTACCTCCTGTCATTGTCATTATAGCGAGAGAAGCTCAAATTTCCAAGTGAATTAACGTAAGCGGTACAGAGAAGAACGATAAGCGGTCATGTAGCGTTAGAACAGAGAGTCCGCTTGCGGACTCTCGCGCCTGGCGCGGTTGCGTCAGCTTCATCTTCCTTGCGCGCGAGTGTGTATTTTTAGCGGAGCTTTTTTCTTGCATAAGACTATGCAAGAAAAAACCCTACAGTCACATAAGACTGTAGGGTTTAAACTTTATTTACTCTGCGGCTTAATCAAACCAACCAGTTTGCAGAATTCCATAACGATGGTAGGAACAACAACAAGTCCTAACGCAATCAGGTAAAGCTTTAAAGGTAAAATCACTAGACCGAAAGCAATTCGCAACGGTGTGAACAATACCAGCGCAACAAGGATTGCGGATACGAAAACAGCGCCATTTAACTTGCCGTTGCTAAACGGTCCGATTTTGAAGAGTGAACGATCGGAACGCATGTTGTACGCCTGCAATACCTGTGAGAATGCGAGTACGATGAATGCCATTGTCTGGCCATATGCCAATGTTTCCTCGCCTGCGGGCGCGAATTTCTCTCCGAGATAGAAACCAACAAGTGTCAGTGCTGCAAACATAGCACCCATTAATACGACACGGATACCGAGACCGTTTGCAAAAATACCTTCGTTCTTCGGCTTGGGTCTATGATCCATAACGTCCTTCTCTACCGGTTCCATACCAAGCGCAATTGCAGGAAGAGAATCTGTTACAAGGTTAATCCAAAGCAACTGCATGGAAAGAAGCGGAGTTTTATGCCAGAGAAGCATTGCACAGAATACCGTGATAACTTCACCGATATTGGTTCCAAGCAGGAATCCTACTACCTTTTTAATGTTTGCGTAAATTCCTCTACCTTCTTTTACCGCATCTACGATGGTTGCAAAATTATCATCTGTCAGGGTCATATCTGCAGCACCTTTCGCTACATCAGTACCGGTAATACCCATTGCACAACCGATATCTGCCGCCTTCAATGCAGGCGCATCATTTACACCGTCACCGGTCATGGACACAACCTGATCTTTACGCTGCCATGCTTTCACAATACGGATTTTATTCTCCGGTGAAACACGTGCGTAAACAGATATTTTCTCTACCTGTGCATCCAGTTCACTGTCTGTCATTGCATCAAGCTGGGAACCTGTAATTGCAAGGTCTCCCTCTTCTAAAATACCTAATTCTTTAGCGATTGCGGATGCGGTAACAACATGGTCACCGGTAATCATGACGGGCTTAATACCTGCCTGACGACAAACCGTAACAGCATCTTTGGCTTCCTCTCTGGGCGGGTCAATCATACCTACAAGACCCATGAAAGTAAGTCCGTTCTCTAACTCTGCCGAAGTCGGATTTTCGGGAATTGTTGTAATTTCTTTATATGCAATAGCGAGTACACGCAATGCATTCTCACTCATGGCTTCCGTTAATTCTTTGGCTTTTTCCATATTGCCTTTCACACAACGGGTTGCCATCATGTCGTACGCACCTTTGACGATAACGATATTTTTACCATCAATATTATTTACAACAGACATTAACTTTCTGTCAGAATCAAACGGAATCTCGGCAAGTCTGGGATACTTCTCATTTAATGCATCCTTGGTCATGCCTTTTTTATGTGCAGCATAAACAATAGAGGTTTCTGTCGGGTCACCAATGTGCTGCTCTTCGCCGTTCTCATGGAACACAACGGAGCCGTCGCAGCAAAGGGTACCGTATAACAATAACTTCTTAATATCTTCGCCGTTTTCATCGGAAATCTTTTCTGTATCAGCCATACCGTCCACATATGCATGCACAAGTGTCATACGGTTCTGTGTTAAAGTACCTGTTTTATCCGAGCAGATAATGGAAGCACTTCCGAGCGTTTCCACGGCAGGAAGCTTACGGATCAATGCATTCTTCTTAACCATACGCTGTACACCGATGGAAAGTACGATGGTTACAATTGCGGGAAGACCTTCAGGAATCGCGGAAACCGCAAGGGATACGGAGGTCATAAAAATTTCAAGTACCGGAATATCATTCACAAGACCTACCACAAAAATGATCGCGCAGGCTGCAAGTGCCATGATACCAAGATATTTACCAAGCTGCGCAAGCTTATGCTGAAGCGGAGTCTGGCTGTCACCTTCCTCATCAAGGAGATTCGCAATTTTACCCATTTCGGTATCCATACCGGTTGCGGTTACAACTGCAGTTGCAGTACCGTACGTAATGGAACAGCCTGAATATACCATATTATGACGGTCGCCAAGAGGTGCACCTTCTTTCACTTCTGCAAGATAATCCTTCTCAGAAGGCACGGACTCACCGGTCAATGCAGATTCCTCTGATTTCAAACCTGCACTAAGCAAAAGCTTCGCATCCGCAGGAACAAAATCTCCCGCTTCCATACGAATAATATCACCGGGAACAAGGTCTGCCGCATCAATTACCTTCTCCTCGCCGTCACGGATGACTCTCGCATGCGGAGCAGACATATTCTTTAAAGCATCCAAAGCCTTCTCTGCCTTGCCCTCCTGATAAACACCCATGATGGCATTTAAAATAACAATTAATAAAATAAGCGCGGGTTCAAAAAGCTCACCCCAGTTCTGTTCCAGGATAACAACCACAAATGAAACAATTGCAGCTGCAATCAGGATTAAAATCATCGCGTCCTTAAACTGATCCAGGAAACGCTGAAGTGTTGTTTTCTTCTTCTTTTCACGCAGCTTATTAGCTCCGTATTTGCTTTGACGTGAAGTAACTTCTTCGGATGTAAGACCGATTTGCTTATCCGTCGCAAGCTCTTTCAAAAGTTCTTCATTATTTTGACTGTAGGGTACCAAAAGTATTTCCTCCTTTAAAAACTTATCAACTACCAAATCACACGTCACTTGACGATTTTGACACAGTTACATTCAAAAATATAATCGAAACCAGCCAAAAAGTAAATATAAATATAGAAAAAATAGATAACCTTATTTCGTATTATTTGCTAATAATCCTTCTTTAAAACATAAAAAATGCCGATTAATACATATTTCACATTTCTGCTACAGATAAAATATAAGGTTAGGGATACCGCAATACACCTGTTGTATGCCTGAATATCTGAAATAACTTATTGGGAAATGTTGTGAATCAAAAAACTCTTGACAGTTATTGTTAATTGGATTATATTATTGATATATTATTATTAATTTGAGAAGAAGAGGTTATGAAATGTATATCAATAGATTAATCAGCCGACTGCAGGGAATCGGCGGTGCGCTCAGTGGCGCACTCATTGGAATGCTTAGTATTATTATCTTTTTTGAATTAGGCGTATTATCAGCTTGCTCGGGCTTCATACTAGCCATCAGTACATACTATGGCTATGCTCTTTTTGCTCGCGAACAGAGTAAAATGGGAATCTCTTTTTGCCTTCTTTTAAATTTAGTCACTCCCATTCCGGCTATATTACTACTCCACTCTTTCAGCCGGTCGGGAATGGATGTCATGATTCTCAAAATGATGGGAATTTATTGCTTCGCCATCTTAGGCTCTGTCGCGGCCCGGGCAAAAAGCATCGCCTCACTGAATTAAATCCGCTCCGGTCGGTGCTAAACGGGCGTCCGCTTCTATTGAGGTCGCAGGTTTCATTTCTATAACTTAAATATAGACAGGATTTGAACCTGCGGTCTACGCTCCGCTCCGGTCGGCTCAAAACCGAGGTCCACCGGACCTCGTGCGGTCTACGCTCCGCTCCGGTCGGTGCTATACGAACGTCCCCCGGACGTTCAGCACCCTCTGCGCCCGAACGAGCGCTCACTCCTATTGAGGTCGCAGGTTCAACTTCTATAAACAACACTGATACAAAAATCGATGCGACAGGATGTTGAATAAATTTGCCTTCGGCAAATTGCGACTCTGCGGCCTTATCGTCGAGCAGGTTCAAATTTTGGAGCAATAAGTGAAAAAGAAAGTCCCACCCAAAGGGTGGAACTTTCTTTTTCATCGATGCGACAGGATTTGAACCTGCGACCTCTGCGTCCCGAACGCAGCGCTCTACCAAGCTGAGCCACGCATCGTTATTTATGAGGCCAAATAAAGTGACCATTGATTATGATAGCGCATTTTGGCTCTGTTGTCAAATCATTTCTTATAAATTTTTCTTATCATGGCAGGTTCCCTGCATTGCGCAATTCGTACAGCTACAGCCACAGGAAGATTTGCCGTTTCTTTTATCTCTTATCAGTTTCACGATAATGGCAATCACCAGAACCGCCAAAATAATGGAAACAATAATAGATGCCGCATTTGCGGCAAGCCAGTTTAACATTGAAATACTCCTTTGATTTCCTTCAAATCATGTGTGAAAACCTCACGGACAGCTTCTTTATAAGCCTCCGGTTTCGAGGATTTTTGCACTGCACGGATTGCTTTATCAGCATCTGCGAAATTTCTGCCAAGATAGAACCACAGCTCTTTCATTTTATAGAAGACATCTTTCTCGGCACCTAAGTCGGCAAGATACCCTTCATATAAGGCATCGTGGTAAGTGCGAAGCTCTTCCTTGCGAATTTTGGTGCCTGTTTTTATCTCACGCACCAGTCCCGGATTGGCAACCACACCACGCCCGAGCATCACGCGGGAAAGCTTGGGGAAACGCTCTTTTAAGAATCGATAATCCTCTACATTCCAGATATCCCCGTTGTAGCAAACCGGCGCTTTACAGCTTTCCATTGCCTCTTCAAACACATCAAGATGCGGAATTCCGTTATAGAATTCGCTCCGGACACGCGGGTGAATGATAACCTCCTGCAACGGAAAAGAATTGTATATTTCTAAGATATGCTTAAATTCCGATATATCTTCCATTCCGAGTCTGGTTTTCACGGAAACGCGAAATTGTTCATTCGCAGACAGCGCATCATTTGCCGCAAAAAAATCCGAAAGAAACTGCTCCAGACGTTCCGGATCCGCAAGCAATCCGCTTCCTTTCCCTTT
The DNA here is from genome assembly GCA_015056945.1 of Lachnospiraceae bacterium. Taxonomy (GTDB): domain Bacteria; phylum Bacillota; class Clostridia; order Lachnospirales; family Lachnospiraceae; genus UBA3766. The sequence continues at coordinate 47,224 of SVFH01000002.1, forward strand.
GGTGACTACGGTTGCCGCCGGACACCCTAAATTAATGTTCACTTCCTGATATCCGCGCTGTGCTAAAAAGCGACAGGTTTCCATCATCTGTCCGGCATCATTGGTAAGAATCTGCGGCACCAGATGAATGCCGACATTATGTTCCGGCGCAACGTCTTTACGCTCCCTTGTTTTCAGAATCTTTTTTTGCGTCGGCGTAATAAACGGCGCAAAGTAAGTATCCACCTCTCCGAACATAGACTCATATACATTTCGATACACAAAGCCCGTCACGGCCTCCATCGGCGCAAGATAAAACTGCATCCTTTTTCTCCTTTTTCCTGCCTGACGGCACTTTTATTTCGCTTTTACTATTTACTCAGACCTTCTCTTCATACGTCCGCAGGAAAACTTCCTTCTGTATAATGTAGAGGTCTGTCATATCATCGCAACGGATTGCCATATAATCACCCGGATTCCCGACAAAGTAATCCAACGAATCCTTACGTAAAATCTTTGTACGTCGGTCAAGCGCACGTGCCAGAATACCGTTTCCGGGTTTCGGATAACAAATATGCGCCAGCTCATCTATCGGACAATACTCTCCGCTTTCCGTCAGCTCTACGGCCGGCATGAAATCGAAAAACGTGGAGAAAATGTCCAGCTTTTCATCACTTTCCTGATAAGAAGCATGGAATTTGCTTCCCGCAATCTCATATACCTCGCCAAGACACCCAATCATAATATACAAATTATCATCCGAAGCGAAGCATACACCATCTTCACTTTCCAGCGACTTAATGCAAAGCGCCGTTCCGACAGGAGCAATGTCCGTTGTTCTCACATAAGCCCATCTTACCGCTTTTTTTTGATAGCAGGGAATGGTTCTTACAAGCGTCTCATGTCCGGCAACATACGAGGCAGATTCCACAATTTCCGTCTCAGTATAATAAGCAATCGCACGGCGCATAAAATAGGAGGCACAGGAATCATCTTCATAATCCTCTAACTGTACCTGTAAAAGAACCGACGGCATTTTACCGACTGCTAACTCGCGGTCTCCCTTCATAACGCCATAACTTCCGAACAGAAAGTCCATGAATTCTATCGCCTTAATCTGCGGTGTGTTGCTGAAACAATATATCTCTGTTCCGTCCACAACCTCACGGATATACAAAAGAATTTCCGCATCGGAATTCTGCAGGTGGGAACGATATAAGCCGGTATCCGGATTATCCGGTGAAAAACCGATTACAACCAGAATCGGTTGTGTTGCACAACGATACCACGCACCTTCTAAAGGTCCGTCGTAGCACAAAAACTCCTTCATCTCCCCACCTCCTTTCAGCTTTGAACAAATGCATCCTCATACTTTTATCCCTAAATATCCCATGTCCCTCCCTCGGACCAATCAGAGATATTCCATAAAATGCTCTGAAATATATGTAAAACAGATTTCAACCTGCTCATCAGAGTAGGTTATTATTTTACCATAAGCATTCGAATCACGCAAAACAATTTCAACATCCATATGCGCGGAAAGCGGTTGTTTGCTTTCTGCGAGTAAACGTAAAAGAATGGTGGTATTGTTATAACATACAATTTCTGCCTTGGCAGCAAGCTCCACCGTACATTTTTCACGCATCAGGTATAATAAAACCTGCGTTTCCGCCGATTCCGGCACCTGCATTTCACCGGGTTTGGGCCGGTACAGCGTCAGTTCATAATCGCCGGACATTCCTACCACGGAACAAATCGGGATTTTAACCTTAATCCCTTTCATGGATATATAAAAGGTGTCCTCCGACTCTATTTCATTGGCAATATCCGTCAGGGTCTGCTTGGAAACAAGCACCTGCCCGCCCAAACTGAAATTTTCTATACGGGAACACAGATTTACAGCCTGTCCGATTACATTATATCGCATCATATATTCCGAACCGATATTCCCGATAAAAACTTCTCCCTTATGAATACCGATTCCCATACTGATTTCAGGATACCCTTTTTGACAGTTTTCGCTGTTCACCTTTACCATGGCATTCTGCATACTGATTGCTGCTGCAATCGCCTGTTTTTCCGAGTGCAATGTTTCAATCGGCGCACCAAATACCGCAAGAATCGCATCACCGATAAACTCAATGACCGTTCCCTGATAAGCGGTAATAATCTTCGTCATTTCCTCCAGAAAACGATCAAGAATATCCACAACCATCTCTGCACTCAAACGGTCAGACAGAGAAGTAAATCCTCGCAAATCCGCCAATAAAACCGTCACGGTACGCTTTTCTCCGCCAAGGGTTGCACCTTCCGGCCTGTCCAGAATCACTTCTACGACTTCTTCCGGAAAATACTTCCCGAAAATATGATATAAAAAATCATTGCGCACCTTGAGTTTTTCATTTAAGAGGCGAATTTCTTTTGCGGCTTTTAATTCCATGGACTGTTGCAAAACCATCTTTTCGTAACTTCTTGCCATTTCATGCTGCTCAGCCATTTTCTCAATTCGCACAAGAGAATTGTCCGAAAAAGGATAACGCAAAATACCGGATGCGCCGAGACCGTAACAGATGCTGTCTTTTTCTCTCGTCTTTTCATCCGTTATATAAAAAACGGGCACGGTTGCCAGTGCCCTATTTTTTTGTAGCAATCGCATACACGAAAAATCATGTTCTGCATCGGTATTATATTCAATTAAAATCAAGGAAGGTGCTTCATGTCCGGCTTGCATGTCAAGTCGTCTTGCGCCCTCCTGCAGTGCCTCCTCGGAAAAGAAACAATACACTTTTAATGCACCGTTCTGATTCATCTGGCGCTGCGTTTCAATTAACACCGGCCTGCTGTTGCAGACAAGCCATACACTTCGTTTCATGCTCTCAGAATCCTCCCTGATGCTTTGGCGATGCCATACAATATCGGTTATTTCCGTCATTTTTACCGGGCTTAATCCCCTTTTCCTTGCAGGAATCACACAGACAACCGGTCCTGATTGCAATACCGCACCCCTCACAAATCAGAAATACCTTTGATTTCGAAGGAATCTCGAAACGTTCATCACGTAAAAAATATTCTATCGTCTTACGCGGCACCCCTGTCACATCCGAAACCTGCGTAATAGTTCTCGGTCCCGCAATACTTAAATAATTACGGATGGTCTGATAAGAGTCATAGTGAATATTGCCGCATCTTACACATTGATAAGTTCCGCGATAAATTTCCTCTAAGCCGCTGCCGCAACGTTCACACTCTACCGGTACCTGATTCGGTAAAAGTGTATTGGACCTTCTGATGCCGTCCTTATTCTCCTCCAATTGCTGATTATAATACGGATCAATCTTTGGCATCTTTTCAGCAGCCACGATTTCACGTATTCTACGTACCAGCATAAAAAGGGAATCTTTCGATTCCTCCCAGTACGGAAGGAGCTGAACGTTATTTAAATAAAAGTGGAACGTCTCATTTAACGGTGTAGGAGTAAGCTGCACGGGAATAATAATTTTGCGATGGTTAATCGCACAATCCAATTCTTTCTCCACCCACATAGACTCTTGTGAATGTCTGGATAACAGCAGCAAAAAGATACTGCATGACTGAATCGCTTTCGGAATTTCTCTCGCATAATTACTTCCGGGCGGAATCATCTCAGGCGCTTTAAAGTATGTCAGCTTCTCCTCCTCCAGAAATTTAATTATATCTGCTACATCCGAGTAATCTTTCGAACTATAACTGACAAAAATTAAATTCTTCATCCCAACTCTCCTTTTACACTATATCTATCCCATGAAAGATTACAACCGGCCGCAAAACGGCCGGTTGTAATCTTTCATACATGCTTTCTTCTGCAAAAAGCATACTTTAGAATGCAACTGGCTGGCGTATCTTTAAGATTTAGCCCCTTTAGCTTTGCGACACTGTCTTTCGGCAGCTGTGCCCAATATGTATTTCACTACATGTAACTAAGCTTCCCTAATCCGACACTGTTCCTATATGGATTGCAATGGCTTAATGAAATCTTGCCTCTGCAATAGATTCAATATTTGCTGCCATATCACGGTTCAATGCCGACTGTTTGTCAATCTCTTTGTTGATAGACTCAATATCCTCTGTTACAACAGCAATCTGCGCAAATACTTCTTTGAGCATCTGCTGTGAATCCTGTACACCCTGATTACCGTTCTCCAAAGTCTGTGTTGCCTTTTCCATCGCTTTCTCGAGATCTTCAATCTCTGCCATAAGCTCATCAACATATTTCACAACATCATCTGCAGATGCGGTTGTGTTTGCGGAAAGATTCTTAATCTGATTTGCAACCACTGCAAAGCTTCTTCCTGCTTCACCCGCTCTGGCTGCTTCGATGGAAGCATTTAAGGCAAGCAAACCGCTTTTCTTTGCAATGTGCTTTACCATATCAATGATTTCGCTGATTTTTTCTGCTTTCTCACGGAACACGGAAATCTGTTCATTTACCTTTCCGATTTGTTCCACACAACGCGCTACGGCTACACCACTATCTTCCATCGCGGCCATTCCTTTGTCGGAAGATAACTTTGCGGTACGTGTACTGTCCTGAATATGACCAACCGCATTTTGCACATTTCGGATTGCAGACCCCATCTCCTGATTCGGCACACGTAACTGTTTTACCTCAGCAAGCTTAATCTCTAACCTCTTATCAATATCACCTTTTGACGCGTTTCCATTCTCATATAAAGCCATATTTCTGCCCTCCTGCTTCCATGATGAATTTCTTAAGAGCGCTCCTTTTTACCCGGAACAAATCTTTTATATCCATCATCTTTTTACGCCATTATCAATTTTAGAGGATAATGCGCTATTCTTGCAAAAATGATAGCATATTTTTAGAAAAAATGGAACCTTTTAATTAAATTTTCTGTTATTTTGTGATAATTTTGTATAGTTTGCACAATATTATCTCTTTATTTCTTCAAAGAGAAAAAGAAAAGTGTTATTTTTTCCTACATGAACCACAAAATCTCATTGTCAACACGGATTTGCATCCATACGAAGCCCTCATTCTCAACTTCTTCAAAAAAATCTGCCTTCCATGTTTTATTACTAAATTTCAGTTCTACCGAATGATTCTCCACATACTTCCATGTGAATTCTTCCTCGGTTCCGTACATATCAATTGTTCCGGTTCCGTCATCAAAAAATTCGATTACAACATAATCATTCTCTTCTCCCGTGAAAAACGCAAGCTTTCCGGTCGTGGCATTCTGTCTGAAATTGGCATCCCAATAGGTACCCTCTAATCCGTACTCTTCCGGAAAAACAAGATTGAAATTCTCAGGACTCAAATCCATGAAACCTTCATCACCTTCATACTCATTCTCGAAATCTTCATCATACTCAGGGTCGTACTCAGGGTCCGGATAGTTTTCAATATCTTCACTAAAGACGCACGCTTCATCAGCATACATGGTGTCTGAGAACATCACGCCTTCTGTCTCTTTCTGACCAAACGTACAACTGTAAAATTCAACCCATGAATTCTCTCCATCATCATAGTACGGAATACCAAGAGAGCCGGTCAGTGTACAGTCTGAGAAAATAAAACCTCCTTCTGCCTCGGAAATATTGAATGCTCCATAGCTACAGTCACGTAAAACAGTATACGTAATCATAAAATCTCCGGAACCCTCTTTAGCGCTGATACCGTAAACACCGCATCCGTACAAATCCATTGTATCAAGATAGACTTCATGACAGGATATAAAGTTTAGAACATCTCCCATGCAATCGCCCTGCTGCGTATGCCCGATTGTCATATTGGATAAATTAATATTATTACAATTCACAAACTTCAGGCAATCCGCATAGCGTGGTTCAACTACAATTTCCGTATCTGCATATTGATCCGTTGCACCGGTAATCATTAATCCTTCTACATCCTGAATCACAAGCTGTGCTCCGTCTTCGCACTCCTCAATCTGTACATATTCATGTTCAGCATTAAAGCCTTCGCGGTCCTGCTCCCAGATTTCTTCAATATACTCTGTCAGATTCATATAGGAGGCATCTACTATAATCTCTGTTTCAGGTGCAATCGCTTCCACAAATTCTTCTGCCGTGGTAACAACAATGCCTTCTTCTGTCTCCAACTCTTCTTCATCGTCCGAATCAAATGCCTCAATCTCTTCCGAAATTTCAATATCGGAATCCTCATCTTTCTCCTTCTTTAACCCGAAACATCCTGTCGCCGTCGACATTATCAATGTTGCAACCAAAGACAATCCTAACAGCTGATACAATTTCTTTTTCATTTGACTCCCTCTTTCATACAAAAAATTTTAGCAGATCAAAACCTACTTTCATAGTATCTCACATTCACCTTCACTTGTCACTATTTTTCTCGCGCAGGAATCACAGTACCTGCTTTCAAGACACAATAAAAGCAGGTACCGGAGTACCTGCTTTTATGAAAGTTACTGTTAAATTTCTGCGTCGACCTTGGTGGCTTCACGGTCTGCCAACACATTGGAATACGTTCCTTTGCTGTTATATGTTCCGGCAACACGCGCTGCCGCGCTGCCGATTGCGCCGGCCTTAGATGCCACTTTGTCCGCAAACGAGCCGTAACCGGAAAAGATTGTTTTTAACGTGATGATATTTGCCTTCTTTAAAGCATCCTCATCCAGACTTAACTTGTTATCATTGCCAATGGAAATTCCTACGCCTGACAGAAGCCTTTCCATTGTATCAGTCATGCCCGTCATCCACGCCGCATTTTTCAATACATCCTTGGTATCGGAATCGCCTGCCATAGAAATTACTGCATTATAATCAGTTACAAACGTTTTTACCGCTTTGGTAATTGCTTCCCAATCATAATCTTCCTTCTCTGTTTCCATGCCGGTAGCCTCATCCTTTGTTACCGTCTTTTTCTTTTCCCAAAGAGAAGCACTGCCAAGGACTGCTGCCGATTGTTTCAATGAATCTGCTGCCGCCTTCATCTGGGAAGACTTCTTTGTTGCATCCTCACCTGCTACAGTATCATTCTCTTCCTGTTTGGCATAATAAGCTTTCACAAGCTTCCCGTAGGAGCCGTTCTTAATCATCGCGTAATCGGTAAGATTGATGCCGTCCGTGGCATTGGGAAACAAATAAGAATAATCTGTTTTTGTATTGTAGTTACCAAAAAAATTCATATCCGCCATTGTAACACCTCCCATTGAAATCCGTTTCAAAAAATGGCCGAACTTATCCTGTTACTATGTTTTTCGGCACTTTGCAGACAATACTTAAGTGCCGGCGGGAACTTATGCTTCCTCGCTGAAAGATTCTTTTCCCACAGAGCATAAAGGACAAGCAAAATCCTCCGGTAAATCTTCAAACTTGGTTCCGGGAGCGATTCCCATGCTTTCATCTCCTACTTCTTCATCGTATACCCATCCGCATACATCACATACATACTTCATGTTATTTGCCTCCTTGTAAATTATTCTCCGGGTGTCATCTCACTTGAAATGACACCCTTCCATTATAGTATACACCAAAATCAGTAATTATAAAACTCCGTATTTTTTACGGTTTTGGCTGTAATGCTGAATTTAACCGTTTTGATGCCTCCGTAATTGCCGACACCGCGTAACACAACCGTTGCCTTACCTTTTTTTACATTGTTTGCATAGCTTACGATTTCATAATCGCTCGGGCTTAATTTCACACCTTTTACGGTGATGTTTATCTGGTCTTTGCCCGGTTCTACCGCTTTGCCGGTATACGCCTGCGGGCTTACCTTTACTGTTGCCTTGGAGATATCTGCCTTCACGACACGATATTTTCCATATGCCGTAACAGAAGTGTAATTTCCTTTTCCGGTTACTTCCACGCGGATAACACAGCCTAACGGAAGAACATCTCCTTTTTCAAGAACACTTCCTTCTGTACGGAGCGTTCCGTCAGCAAGAACCGTATCTTCATCGTAAACGTAGTTTATGTTTTTCTCGTAATCAACACCTGCTTTTAATAGCTTTCCGTCCAAATCATATATCTTCGGAACAGAGATAAAAGCACCTTTCTTTGTTGTCACAGCCTTGTCTGCCGAGCGGATTTCCATCCGTGCAAAATTCTGTTTGACAATCTGATACTGAAGACTGATGCTGCTCTTAAAGCTTCCTTTTCCTTTGATAATCATTACAGGTACCTTGGCAGAACCGGAACCGTCATGCAGCGCCTTGTTATTCTTGTAGGAAACCGTGTAATCCCTGCCTTCCGTAAGAAGCTTTCCGTCAAATTTAACAACCGGCTGCGTCTTTGCTCCGCCCTTCGCATACGGTACCTCTTCCTGATAAGATACCGTGAACGTTCCGTTTGCATTTGCCTTAATATCATACGGTGTAATCTTAAAAGTCTTCTTCAATGTACCCGTATATTTGCCAATACCGGTAAAGAGAACGGTAGCCGTGCCGACCTTCTTATTATTCATATACTTTACTGTGTAATCCTTATTCTCCACAAGGATTTCCAAAGGCTGACCTTTCGCACTATAAGTCAGTTTCACGCTATCCTGTTTCAGAACCTTGCCGGTATACGGCACAGACGTTGCGAAATCCTGCAGTTTCGCTTTGGATAAAGCATGGCCGGTAATCTTAAACGTAACAGTCTTGACACCTGCATAATGAATGCCGTCACCGATGATGCGTACACTTGCAGTACCTACCTCAACATTATTTCTGTACAAAACAGTATACTGCGAAGCATCCACAACTGTTTTACCGTCTTTGACTTCCACGCTCGGTGTAATTGCCGCACCCGTATAAGGCTGTGCCGGAATTGCTGTTACCTTCAGCTTGCTCGCCTGTTTTACCTGGCTGATTGTCAACATGCTCTTTAAACTTCCGCAGTAATTTCCGGTACCTTCTACGATAATTTCGTAAGTTCCGACCTCTTTATATGCATCCGCACTCACATCGTTATATTGTAAGATAAAATCTTTTTTCACCTTCAGTTTCGTACTGTTAAAGTACACTGTCGGAACCGGCTTTTGTATCTTTCCGTTATAAGGAACAGAAACATTTTCTGCAAAAAATGCAGGAGAATCTTCAATATTCATCGGTGCAATCGTGAAATTCTTCACAATTTTATCTTTATAATTTCCTTTTCCTGTTACGATTACGGCGGGAGCTTTCTTCGCATCGGCTTTGGCTGCAAGTTTGTTATTCTTATAGGATACGGTGTAATCCGTGCCCGCATCCAACATCTTTTTACCATGGTATACATTCAAATCAAACACAACCGCACTGCCGTCATACACAACATCTTCCACACCTGCAACCCAGAGTCCTTCCGGAATCATGCCGTTCTCAGGAACATCTTCGGGCAGAACCTCTCCCAAATCCTTGGAATCGTCTCTTACGGTATAATGAAACGTTGCAACCGGGCTGTCCTTCAAACCTTCTTTTACCGCAAAGGCAAGAATCAAAACATTCTTATTTACAACAATTGCGTCTGTATAGACTGTACTGTTTCTTGTCGGGGTTGTTCCGTCAAGCGTATAGTAAATCGTTGCATCCAACGTTTCTGTTGAAAGTCTGACTTTGGTTCCCTTTTCTACTTCACTGCCATCGGCAACGTTGGCAGAAGGAGCCAAAACGCCCATCTTTTCTTTCCAATTAGCATAAAGTACGAGATCTCCCAAATCAGTACCGGTCGGAATGCCCTCTATTTTACTCTCTTCTGCGAAAGCTGCATCCCTGTACCAGCCTAAGAAGGAACAATCGTCTTTAACCGGTGCGTGCAGTACCAAATCCGGATAAAAAGGATTGTATGCAGCGGGATTTGTTTCGAGAAGCGTACCGCCGTGTAATTCGTAGCGGATGGTGTAGTCTTTTTTCACGGTAATCATACAGGTTGCCTTCTTGGTTGCATCCTTTACGCTGGTTGCGGTAATCACTGCACTACCCGCTTTCACACCTGTAATTTTGCCGTCTTTTACGCTTGCAATTTCATCATCTGAGCTTGTCCAAATAACATCCTGTGCTACGGAATCATCACTCATAACAGGTGAAACCGTTGCTTCGAGCGAGAGTTCTTCATATGCGAAAATCTCTGCTTCTTTATGATTCAACGTAACTTCTTTGACCGCGCCGTACGCATATTGTATCTCAACCTCAGGAGAATAAGCGCTCTCTACGCCATCATATTCAGCCGTTACCACATACAAATAGGTGCCTGCCGCGGTAATGGGATCCTGATAAGTTGTTTCGGTCGTATTTCCTAATTTGGTATAGTTACTTTCTGTCTTTTTTTTGCGATATACATTATAGCTGTCCGCTTTCGCAATTTCATTCCAGCGAATCGTAATTCCCTCTTTGGTCGCTTGGGATTCACTGATTTGCGGACTTTCAAAGGCAAGCCACTTCGCATACAAGGTAAAATTACCGAAATCACTTCCCGTCGGAATCTTCTCCATACGGGTATTTTCTGCAAAATCCTTATCTCTGTACCAGCCGACAAAGCTGTAACCTGTTTTCTCAGGACTGTATAACACAAGATCCGGATAGAAAGGATTATAGTCGGTCGGATTTGCATCTTTTAATGTACCGCCGTTTAACTCGTAGCTGATTTTATAATCATTTTTGACGGTAACACTGCAGGTTGCCTTCTTGGTTGCATCCTTTACACTGGTTGCAGTAATAACCGCCGTACCGGGCTTTATTCCCATGATTTGACCATTATTCACAGTTACGATTGTTTCATCCGAACTTGACCAGCTGACTGATGTATCAATAGTATCCCCTTTCAAAACAGGAAATACACTTGCTGTCAGCGTTGTATCCTCATAGCGGAACAGAAGAAGCGATGAAAAATCTAACACGACTTCCCGGATTCCGCCGGTTTCATAAGTTACCACAACCGGTTCGGAAAGCTTACTTTCAATGCCTCCTATTTCTGCACTTACCGCAAACGAATATTTACCGTTTCCGGTAGGTTTAAACTGATAAGCTGTTTCGGCAGTTGTTCCTATTTCCCTAAATTCAGCTCCTTCTTTTACTTTGCAATAAACATGATAACGTTCTGCATTCTCCACACCGCTCCATGTAATGCCGACGGAACCAACGGAAATATCAGACCCCGTAATGGCAGGTGAGGAATAATTGAAAATATAACGCAGACAGGCTTTTGCACCTTCCAGGCTTTTCGCAGTGACTTCTGCGTAACGCACTTTATTGTTGCCGTCTATCAGAGCGACCACCGGAAATGTAAGAGTGCCTCCCGTGTGACCACCCTTTCTTGCATAGACCCACAGAGCAGAACTGCCGACATCGCCTTCTGCACCATATGCATATGTAATATCCGCACAGTCCAGCTCTTCTTCCAATGACTGAATGGTTTCCATCGTTTGGTCTATATCAATCATTATCACGCGGATACTTTTATTGGAAGGAAGCCCTGAGGCTTTGAGCAGATTCAAATAATTTCTCGTATTATAGCAGGTGGCACGTCCTATCACCAGAATCGTACACTCTCCCGCATTGGCGGTTGTAGATACACTGCCGCCGGTTGTTGTCGTGAACTGATATTCCGGATTATTCTGCTCCGGATAGGTATTTTCTTCACCGCCTATGTCGCTTTTACCATATGACAGCGCCGCCATCGGATACTTCAAATGAAACTCTGTCGTATTATATTCTTCATCTCTGACATGATTTCCGAAATCTGCCTGGGATAAAAGATACCATTCTCTTCCGCCGGGTGTTGCCATATTACCGTTTTCATCCACGGTATATCCGTCCCAAGTGGAATCAATGTTATAAAATAATCCGTCTATTTCCACGATATTCCAGCCGTGCGCACCGCCTGAATAACCGGTTATCACACGTGCCGGTATGCCATTCTCTTTCATCATGCGGTATGTCAGTGTAGAATATCCCTGGCACACACAGGTGCCGTCAATCAGACCACCGTATGCAGACCACGCAATCGGATATGCGGATATGCCATCCTCCAAATGCGCATAGTCGTACGTAATATGATTCGTAACATAGTCATAAATCTTACCTATTTTAGCCTCTCTGCCTAACGAATCAAGTTCCAGACTCTCATATACTTCTTCCAGTTTCTCTGTTACCGCGACTTCCTGTTCAGGAGTCGTCAGATAACTAAAAAGAAACTGATAGGAAACCGTATTCTTATTAGCATTCGAACTATAGCCGATTTGACCGCCCCGATAATGAAACTTAATATAATCTCCTTCATATCCCAATGATTCGGCATCATCTTCCATCGATTCATCTAAAATAGCATACAACTCGTTCCACGGGTTTGTCGGAATTGTTTCATATTGTACGGTAACAACCACCTCTTCTTCCCGCGCTACCAGTCCTGCCGTCAGGGCATCAACTGCTTCCTCCCGGCTCAATGCCTCGGAGGTTGCGTTGACAAATGTATCTGATACGGAAACAGATTCCGCCCATGCAGCAATTTCCTCCTCTGTAATCCAGTCTGCATAGAGCGGATTTACCATAATATCAGTAAAAGTCTCTGCCGCTCCGTCTTGTGCCGACACATCTGCTTCAGTCGCAAGAACCGGAAGTTCAATGCTTCCTGCAAACAGACACGTGCAAAGCAACATCACCAAAAATATCTTTAGCTTTCTCATACAGTACCTTTCATCCTGTCCGGATGCTTCCTTTCTCCCGTGATTAAAGGGCTTTGTAATCCTTCTCCTATAGGCACCCTTCTCGCTTAGTGCTATAAAATAAGTATCATTATTATCTCACTTTTTGGATAATTTGCAATATGTTTTCTGAAAAAGCCTCTGTCTTTTTGTATAATTTCAATATTTTTCTCACAAAAAACATGCTACAATGTATTTTAGGATTCAAATATCAAAAATCCGTAACGAAATCCTTGCAAACATCCCAAGAACTATCAAATTAAAATCCTTTTTTTCGTTTATCATGATAACAGAAAGGAGCGGAAAAATGCGTAATGTCGAAGCAGTACAACAGATGATAGACTGGATGGAAGAAAATTTCGAGAACAATCCATCTCTCCCTGCGCTTTCGCAAGCAGTCGGCTACTCGCCCTGGTACTGTTCCTGTATGTTTCACGACATAGTCGGAATGACCTTAAAATCCTATATGACCAAAAGGCGATTATCTCGTATTGCAGAAGAAATCCGGGATACCGATGAGAGAATTCTTGATATCGCCGTCAAATACGGCTTCTCATCACAGGAAGCGCTGACCAGAGTTTTTAAGACAGAGTTTGCTTGCACTCCTGCTACCTATCGGCGCCAAAAAAGACCGATTCCGATGACCGTGCACAAACACGTTCTTTTCCCAAATTACGATGAAAAGAGGATAACAACAATGGAAAAAACCAGACTTGGTGTTCGCGTAGAACATATTCCCGCCCATAAATATCTGGGTATCCGGGAAGAAAAAGCAGAGAACTATGGTGAATTCTGGAAATATCACGACTGTGATGCAGTTTGCGGATTCGTTACCAGCATGGAAAAATCGGCGCATCCGATTGTTACACCGCACACTGCTGGGTGGATTATGAAAGACGGTAAAAAAATATACTTTTACGGTACCGGTGTCCCTCTGGACTATGCCGGAGAAATTCCGGCAGGATTTGAATTATATGAAATTCCTGCCAGCGATTACCTCGTATTCTCCTACCCGTGCTTTGATTTTATGTCGGAGAATGCGGAAGTGATGAACGCCGTGGAAGAGTTGGCTTTCGGTTATGATCCTTCCGAAAAAGGGTATCGCTGGAACGAAGAAGCCTGCCCGATTTATCAAAGACACTGTCCCGAGAAATTCGGTTATGAGATTGTAAGACCTGTAAGGTAGGAATTTTCTATGCTAGAACAAAGAGTCCGCGAGCGGACTCTCGCGCCGAGCGCGGTTGCGACAGCAACATCTTCCTTACGCGCGAGTGTGCATCCTTAGCGGAGCTTTTTTATTGCATAGGAATTTCCTATGCAATAAAAAACGAAAGGCGGAAACATCAACTGTTCCCGCCCTTTATTATTGTTATTTCTTTGTTTTGATCAGCATCACCGCGGCAACCACAATCATCGGAATCATTGCGATGATTCCAAGCGGTGCCGGTCCCAAAAGCATCTGATCCGCATCTTCCGCACGCATCAAAAGAAGCGGAAGCGTTCCCGCGCCGTTAATCGCACCATGACCGATGGACGGAATCCAGATGCATTCCGTCTTCTCATACAGAACATCCAGAAAAATCCCTCCTGCCGTCGTAAAGAGGCAAAAGAGTGCCATTCCGAGAAACGGAGCGCCGAGATAATCCTTGCCGTACTCATAGCCTGCCAGAATCATGACGGGCCAGTGCCATGCGCCCCAGAGAATACCGCCGAGAATCATACCCTTGGCACGGCCAAGCTTTTCTTTTAACACAGGATACATCACACCTCGCCAGCCGACCTCTTCACCAAGTGCCAGCAAACCGTTAAAAAGCGGTAGATAAAGCACACACTGTACTGCACTGATTACCAGCAAAAGAGGAATCGTAAGACCGGCCGCCTGCATTTCAGCCATAGCTTCCGCGCCGTTTTGCGTTGCCATGTATGAGCCGCTCCAATCCAGTCTGTCCGGAAAAATAACAAAATAAAGCACTGCTCCAAGAAACGTAAGCACTATCGGGCCGAACCATGTAATGAGAATCCAGCCCCATTTCCCTTTGAACTTCGGTAACCACCCCATTCCTTTGAGCGGAATGCGGGCAATCAGCACCGAAAGAAATGGGACATACATACATAACATTATCATGCCCTGAAATACCAAAACATTTCCTGCATTGGCAAAAATACTCGCAACAATCTGAATGATCCATGCAATTCCGAATGCCGCAATCATATAGATGGTAAATTGTTTTTTACTTACTTTCATTTGTATCCTCTCCTTCCGTTGTATAGGTCTCTACACAGAAGCCTTTGTGGCCGCATGCCGTGCATGTAAGCTTCCTTGTTGTCGGTGTATGCGCCGCAAACATCATTTGCCCAAACTTCGGTTTGAACACCGTGTGACACTGCGGGCAGATGTAATCCACCTTCTTAAAATAGTAAACAACCCCCCATGCACAGGCCGCAATCACAATTGCCATTCCTATGATAAAAGGCCACCAGATGCCCGTTTGTAATGCCAGAATAAAACTACCCACTTCAATAATATCTGCCAGAATACCTACAATAATCATAATTACCCTGACTTTGGTTAATTGCTTTTTTGTTTTCATAAGATAAGCAATGTCCCCTATGGATTCAACCGAGAAATGTTCCACTTTTTTAAGTCCTTCGGACAACGCTTCCAGCTTACCGAGTCTTTCTTCACGTTCATGAAGTTCTTCCTGCAGTTGTTTCTTTTGCTGTTCCAGAATAAGGGAAATGACACTCTCCGGGTCCTCTTCGCGCATCAGTTCTCCGATGCTGTTAATCGGCAAATCCAGTTCACGCAAAAAGCATATAATTTTTAACTTTCGAAGGTCCTCTTCACTGTAAAGTCTTCTGCCGCCTTCGCTCAATTCGCTCGGTACAAGAATCCCTCTTGTATCATAATACTGCACCGTGCGTACTGTTATGTCGCAAAGCTTTGCCATTTCTCCGGTTGTGTATTTGGACATCGCTCCTGCCTCCTTTCAACGCCTATTTTAGGACGTTACGCTGCGTCACAAGCAATAGGTGACGCAAGGGGATTTTTTATTTTTTTATTGAATTTCTATGAAAGGCGTATCACCGCCACCGTTACAAAGATACCAAAAGACTCGTTTTCTGTAAAGAGAACATACGGCCTTTTATGCATGGTGCCTTACACATTATAAAAGGAGTGTCCCGTCACCGCCTAATCTTCTTCATAGCTGATGATATCCTGCGTATATTTTCTTCCCATATCATGACGGATTTTGCGATGCTCCACGGATTCAAAAATAATGGAGAAATCATAATCCTCCGGATACAGCTCGCTTGCGGCCACGTGAAGTTTTACACGCTTTCTGTTAATCCATATCTTTTTGCCTTTGACCTGCACGCGAAGAACGCCTTTATCATTTACCTTTTCACATACAATGCCTATTTTACGATCCGGATAAATCATCACACTGTCACCGATGTTATATTCCTGTAAAAGTTCTGTTTTCTGTGCCGATACCTTGCGCTTACGGATGGAACCGGTTGCTTTTTTGCGTACCTTATTTCCGTTCTGTGAAGAGAACGCCTCTGCCGTTTCTTTGCCGTATGCCGCCTCGATTGCCACTTTTAACATGTACTCGGGCATACCGAGCCTGTCAGCGATATAAAAAGCACAACTCTCGCCCGCTTCTCCGATAATCATCTGATAGGTCGGCTCTAAACTGTCCTTATTAAACGTCATCCTTGCATTTATGATGCCCTCTGTTTTCTCCGCATAGTCTTTGACTTCCGGATAATGTGTGGTCACGATAAAGTTGCAGCCGCTTTTACGAAGTTCTTCAAGAATTGCTACCGCAATTCCCATTCCTTCCGCAGGGTCCGTACCGGAACCGAGCTCATCCATAATGACAAGGCTGTCTTTATTTACTTCCGAAAGCACTTCCAGAACATTCTTGATATGTGCGGAAAATGTGGACAAATTCTCCGAAAGATTCTGTCCGTCACCGATATCACAGAGGTAATTGCTGTTCATGCAGATCTCTGCTTCTTCGCTTGTGACGTGAAGGCCGCACTGTGCCATCAGGCAATTAAGCATGATCGTTTTCATGGCAACGGTTTTGCCTCCCGTATTCGGTCCTGTGATGACGATACCCCTAGTATCCTTTCCCATCTCAAACTGTAACGGCACACAAACCGTCCTGTCCATCAACGGATGTCTTGCGTTCTTTAGGCGAATTGCGCGTTCCGTCGTAATCACCGGTTCGTTTGCACGCAGATCAAGCGAAAGCTTTCCTTTCGAAAAAATGAAATCCAGCTTCTCCATTATGCGGATATTCTCTTCCATGTAAATGCCCGCTTCCGCCACCATTGCAGTCAGTGTATACAGGATGCGGTAAACCTCGTTCTCTTCCGCAATTTTAAGTATGGAAATCTCCTCATAAATATTCGCCACGCCTACCGGCTCGACGAAAAATGTATTTCCCGTGGAAGACTTATCAATCACACTACCCGGAATCCTGTGCTTGCAATCCTTTTTCACCGGAAGGCAAATACGGCCGTTTCTGTAAGTCGTAAAGGAATCCGCCATCGCATCCTTATTGGAGCGCATAATCTGCTCCGCACGCTGTTTCATCTCCTCTGTCTTTTTCTCTATCTGCATGCGAAGACTTGCAAGCTCTTTCGAAGCATAATCGTCCACATGCTCGTTTCTGATCTGCCTTGCAATCTCCTCGCGCAGCTCATCCGCACATTCCAAATTTTCTTCATAAAAGGCCAACGGATTTTCGTACATTTTACCTCTTTCGAGATAATCTTTTAATCGTTTGACTGCATTCAGCGCCATCCCCACTTTCTCAAGCTGGTACGGGGTTAAGCAATCGCCTTTGCCCGCAATCTCCACAATCTCTTTGATCTCCGTTACGTTCTGTAAGGGCGGCATACCAAGCTGCTCAATCAGTTGCTTCGCATCGCTTGTATCTTTTAATGCCTTTCGAAGCTCCAATTCCGATAAAAGAAAGGAAGTTTCATCAATCTGACTTCCGGCTGCCTCTGTCAGTGCAAGTCCTTTCCATATTTCTTTAATTTGATCAAATTCTAATGCTTTGTCTAAAATCATTTCTCTTACTCTCCTTATATCCAATAAAACAAGCAATGTATGATGCTTAATGACCTTTTGGGGATTTCCTATGCAATAAAAAAGGCATGACCTAAGTCATGCCAAGTGCGCGAAACACACCGGAACTAAATTCCGGAACATCATCTCTAAACAAAATATCAAGCATCATCATGGCACACTTAACAAGACCGCCAATATCGGTCTACTACCCAATTACTAATATCCTACACAATTAATGATGCTTTGATAAAATTGTCCTCCTGTTTCACAAAATATAATTTCAAGTCAATCATACATCCGATTCCGGAAAAAAACAACAAAATTTTTACGAATTTAATTTCTTGAGAAATATAATTGCAGATAGTCCGGAGAAAAAATAGATTTTAAATAAATTTAAAAACAAATCTATATTCTCAACTTCTCCTTTATACATCATACCAAGAATCACAATTGCGATAATCGGCGCCAGTAAAAAAGTTAAAAAGCAAACGACAATTCCGCCTTCTGTAGGATTCGGTTCAAACAATTTATATCCAAACATAATACCCATCGTAAGAATAACACCGGAAATCCCGCCGATCCAGCCAAGCTGAAACAACAGAATAATACTGATAATTCCCGGGATTGAACCAATGATTGCACCGATTCCACCCAGAAACCAATGGTCACCTTTCACCTCACTTACAGGCTCTTTGATTGTATAACCGCAATGTTCACAAATCTTGGAATCTTCTGAAACTGCTTTAAAACAATTCTGACAAAACATATTACTTCTCCTTTCAATTGTAGAAAAGCAAAATATATACTCACTTCTGAATACGTGTTTCTCGCATTATGCCAGCATAATACTATCTTAGTATAATATATCAAGCTTTTTGTTTATTTTTACAAATCCGTCTCCCTTTATATTCCGGGATAACAAGCTCCTGCTAGATGAATATAAATCCGATTAACGCACACAGAAAACCAATCGCACCAAGTCCAAAACATACAAACCAGATGCCTCCAAAAAATGCCATCATGGAAAAACCGACAATTCCAATAAGATTCGCTGTTGTGTCCTGTCCCAATACAGCCTTATCCGCCCTCTTCCTATTATTTTTGATAATAAAAATTATGCTTATAACCAACAGAATCAATCCTACGAGAGACAAAATCCCCATAACAATTGCCGCAATCAAAAAACCAAAAAGCCCTGTTTCCATTTCACATATCCTCCTTTTTATGATTTAAGGATATAATATTATCTTTTGGATAATATGTCAAGCATTTTTTGTTTTAGACCTTCTATTTGCGCCTTTTAGCTTATACGTTTTCCTTTAATGGAGATTACCTCTACCTGTAACGGAATATCTTTGCCGCTTTCATCCAGCGCCGTCCGTACCGCATATTCCAGCCCGCCGCAACAGGGTACTTCCATTCTTACCACCGTGATGCCTGCAATATCATTATTCCTGATAATCTCGCCCAGCTTATCCGCATAATTAATGCCGTCAAGCTTCGGGCAGCCAATCATGGCAACGTGATTTCTCATGAAATCCCGATGAAAATTGCCGTACGCAAATGCCGTACAATCCGCCGCAATCAAAAGATTGGCACCCTCAAAAAAAGGGGCACGTACCGGCAACAGCTTAATCTGCACCGGCCAGTTCCCGATTTCAGACGCAGTTTCCGCATTCCCCATCGTTTCTTCTTTTTGATTGCCACGCACTTCTTCCCGGCTTCTCTTCGCTGCCGATACTGCAGCTTCATCATACACGGGGGCTTCCCGCTCCTCCATCACAATTGCACCGGTCGGGCAGGCGGGCAAACAGTCTCCGAGACCGTCACAATAATTCTCTTTCGTCAGGCGTGCTTTGCCTTCTATCATCTCAATCGCACCTTCATGGCAGGCCGTGGCACAAAGACCGCATCCGTTGCATTTTGCTTCATCGATTTTAATAATTTTACGTATCATATTAATCCTCCTTTTTTCAAAACATATCTTTGACTTACTATTTGCATTGTAATACAATAAAAATAACAAGTCTGTTGTTTTTACAACAAAGGAGGATAAAATGTTACAGTATATTGATATCCTGAAGGACACACAACTTTTTACCGGTGTGAATAAAGAGGAAATTACCGCCATGCTGCAGTGTCTGCAGGCGCAGAAACTTATCTGTCCCAAAGGCACCCCTGTCTTTCGGGAAGGCGAGTATATCAGCCGCCTTGCTATTACAGTGGAGGGGAAGCTTTTTGTTCAACAGAATGATTTCTGGGGAAACCGGACGATTCTGAATGTACTCGGTCCGGGTGAGATGTTTGGGGAAGCATATGCGACACCGGACAGTGGTCCGTTGCAATTCAACGTGATTGCAGAGGAAGATTGCGTAATCATCCTGTTTGATATCCAAAGAATTCTTACCGTATGTTCCTCAGCGTGCCGGTTTCACACCATGATTGTACAGAATCTCTTCTTTGCCATTTCAAACAAAAACCGCCTTCTGGTGCAAAAAATCGGTCATCTGTCCAAACGCAGCACGCGCGCGAAGCTCCTCTCCTATCTCTCCACCGAGAGTAAAAGACAACGAAGCAGCCGTTTGACAATTCCTTTTACCAGACAGCAGCTGGCTGACTATCTCTGTGTGGACCGAAGTGCCATGTCCAACGAATTATGCAAAATGCGGGATGAAGGGATATTAACTTTTCATAGAAATGAATTTACATTACATCACAAGGAGGAACTTTAAGCCTTATGTTACTATCGACTGTTGGCCAAAAGAACCTATTTTTTTGACAAACGAATTACTTCAATTACCGTAAGAATCAAACCAATCCAAAAAGAAATTGCGGCAATCGGCATGGCAACCGAAAACACAGTCCATGTTGTCTGTGTGCTTGCCATAAATATTGAGATTACAAATATAAGAATTGACAAGGCAAATACTGCCCATGCACTGATAATTGCAATTTTCATAAAATTTTATCCCCTTACAATACATATCATATTCTACGCGTTCTTTACTTTGCTGTGTATTATTCCTGCAAATCCAGCAAAACCGCTCTGCAGGGTGCTCCGTCAGAACCTCCGAGTGAAAGCGGTGCTGCATTCAATATATACACGCCTTCTTTCACTTCTCCGAGTCTGATTCCTTCCAGTAAAACAACCTCCGCGCCAAGCAATACCTTATGCACAGCCATCGGCGCTTCCACCGGTCCTACCGACTGAAGCTCCACACCGATTAGGTCAACGCCTGCCTGCGCAAAGACTTCTGCTGCTTCCGCGCTAACCACTCCGCGCCCTTTGATTAAAAGCTTACGCGCGGCTTCCTGATTGGCCATCTTCGCACGTTTGATAATCTCTTTTGCCACAGATTCTGTCACTTCGCCATCTGCTGCTGCCACAAATGCCGGGCCTATCATTTTATCTAACGGAATCTCTTCAATTGTTGCACCATCTGCAATAAAATGAAACGGCGCATCCACATGCGTGCCGTTGTGCGCACACATATGCAACGAAGTCAGATTGTATAACGCACCTTCAGACATTCTCATTACTTCTTCTTTCTGCGGCGGCTCGTCCCCCGGAAAAACCTCGCAGGAAAATACTTCCTGAGAAATATCATAAATTTTCATACGAATTCTCCTTATACCTTTAGCTGTCACCAAGATTTTCCATTCAAAAATCGCATCTCTGTTCTTAATATATTATATGAATATCAAATCGATTACTCAAGAGAAATATAGAAGGCCAAACACATTTTATCCAAAAGCAAACAATATTAGAAATCGGCCACATCCCTTGCCATTGCGAATGTAAGTGACGACTGCTTTCTCCAAGTCAAATGTATGCGACTGCTTTTCTTTCCAAGTGTAAATAGCTCCTTTTTCCCTCTCAGCCTCTGACAGCGCAGGCTGAATATCTGATTACAAGAAATAATATTGTATATAGTTCTCAATCACTTCCGGGTCGAGCGGATGCTTCAGACTTTCATATGTTGTAATCAGATTTATTCCCGGAGTAATTCCATTAGATGCATACAAATTGAGTTTATCCGTTGCATTATCAATATATGACGGGGTATCCATCATTCCAAAATGTTCCCAATAATAATATTTACCGGTATGTGGATGTCGAATTGTAAAATCCGGATAGATTTCAGTATTGCCCAAAGGCAATCTGCATTCATAGCGAAATGGGATTTGATATATCGAAAGATACATATCAATAAGAATCTCTGATTTAGAGCGCACTAGATGATTTGAATTTGTTCTGTAAATAAGTGTTTCCGGATGATTCGTATTGCGTTCATAGGAAGCATTCATCCAATTTGTAAGTTCTTCCTGTATCGGCCGAAAGCTTGGAGCCAAAAGCTTCTTATACTCTTCGGATTCAGCCAGAAGCGCTTCAGACCTGCTTATGGCAGGATGATGTTTCAAATAAAAAGAAATGGCTGTCTGCTCTCTTTGAATATCTTCAAGCAGTAGCATAAGATATTTTTTTCTTGCAAGTTGCTCTGCAAGTCTGCGATTCGATTTGGGAAGATATCTCTTTTGATGTCCGTCGCTGAAATACCATTTATAGTTCCCCGCCTGCTCCGTACATATCAGTTTCCCTTCGGAAGTGTTTGCAACTCCTGCTTAATAAGAGCAATACGACTTGTTATTTCGTCATACTCTCTCTTGGCCCGTTCATAAATCATCTGACATCTCCTTTCCTAAGGTATGTTCCATTAAAGCACATTCGTTGTTTCGACACAACCCTTTCTGCAAATCCTGAAAGAAATTTCCATTTATCATATCAAATTCTATGTATACCTTGAATATTCTGTACAGACAGTCCTATTTCAATAGAGATGCCAAACAAAACCTGATTTCACTTAGCAGTAATGCCAATCAACCTATTTTCACTTAACAATAAATCCAAACAACTTGTTTTCACTTAGCAATAATTCCAATCAACCTGTTTTCACTTAGCAATAATTCCAATCAACCTGTTTTCACTTAGCAATAATTCCAATCAACCTGTTTTCACTTAGCAGTAATTCCAATCAACCTGTTTTCACTTAACAATAATTCCAATCAACTTGTTTTCACTTGATGAAAAGTATCTATATATAAAAAACCTTCTCTCAGGTCCACTTTTTAGGGAAAAAAAACCGAAAAACAGCTCAAAAAGTATCTATTTCCAAAAAAGGAATCCTAAAGTTCCACAAATCTCATAAAAAAGTACCTTCACAAGAGCTTTTTCTCCTATAGATACTTCCCCCCAGGCGACATTCGGATATTCACAGGCTCTTTCCCTCGTAAAATGATACTTCCCCCCAGGCGACATTCGGATATTCACCAGGCGCTTTCTCTCGTAAAATGATACGCTTCACCCCCCGGCGACATTCGGATATTCACCGGCGCTTTCTCTCGTAAAATGATACGCTTTCACCCCAGGCGACATTCATATATTCACCGGCGAAATAAAGAATGTGCATAGCACATTCTCCGCACGTGAGCGGTGTTGCTCGGCAACAAAATTCCTTGCCGCGAACTGCGCATCCTTAGCGGAGCGATTTTTTTATTGCATAGGAATTTCCTATGCAACAAAAAAACACCCGCAATCCGAAGATTGCGGGTGAACATATCAAATATTCAATTCAGGAATTTCTGACTATACAATACCCTGTGCAGTCATAGCATCAACAACCTTTAAGAAGCCTGCGATGTTAGCACCTGCAACATAGTTGCCCTCCATGCCATACTGCTTAGCAGCTGCATCAAGGTTACGGAAGATGTTTACCATGATTCCCTGAAGCTTCGCATCAACTTCTTCGAAGGACCAGCTGAGTCTTTCGGAGTTCTGGCTCATCTCAAGTGCGGAAGTAGCAACACCGCCTGCGTTTGCTGCCTTACCGGGTGCAAAGATTACGCCGTTCTTCTGAAGGTATTCGGTTGCTTCGATGGAAGTAGGCATGTTAGCACCTTCTGCTACAGCGATTACGCCGTTAGCAACAAGAGCTTTTGCATCGTCAAGAAGCAATTCGTTCTGTGTTGCACAAGGAAGAGCGATATCAACCTTAACGGACCACTGATTTGTGCCTTCAGCCTTCTTATCATGATACTGTGCAGAAGATCTTGCAGCAGCATACTCTGTTAATCTTGCTCTCTTAACTTCCTTCACTTCTTTCAAAAGATCCAAATCGATTCCTTCGGGATCATAAATCCAGCCTGTGGAATCGGATACGGTAACAACCTTAGCGCCCATTTCGGTAGCCTTCTCTGCAGCGTAGATTGCTACGTTACCGGAACCGGAAATTGCAACTGTTTTGCCTGCGATATCAATGTTGTTAGCCTTTAACATTTCTTTGGTGAAGTACAATAAGCCGTAACCTGTAGCTTCCTTTCTTGCAAGGGAACCGCCGTAGGAAAGGCCCTTTCCTGTAAGAACACCTTCGTATACGTTGCGGATTCTCTTATACTGTCCGTACATATAACCGATTTCTCTTGCACCTGTTCCGATGTCACCTGCGGGAACGTCAGTATCAGCGCCGATATATTTGCAAAGTTCTGTCATAAAGCTCTGGCAGAATGCCATGATTTCTCTGTCGGATTTGCCCTTCGGATCGAAATCAGCACCACCCTTACCGCCACCGATAGGAAGACCGGTTAAGGAATTCTTGAAAATCTGCTCAAAACCGAGGAATTTGATAATACCTAAGTTAACGGAAGGATGTAAACGGATACCTCCCTTGTAAGGTCCGATTGCACTGTTGAACTGTACACGATAAGCGTTATTTACCTGTACCTGACCATTATCATCTACCCAGGGAACACGGAATAAAAGCTGTCTTTCCGGTGTAACAATTCTTTCAAGAAGTGCATCTTTTCTATATGCTTCTTCATTTGCTTCCACAACAACACGAAGAGATTCCAAAACCTCTTTTACTGCCTGATGGAATTCCGGCTGTGCCGGGTTCTTCTCAACTACCATAGCAATGACTTCATCAACGTATGACATTTTTCTCCTCCTTCTTGCGCCTGAACGTGAATGTTTCTGTCTCTTACAAACGCACAGTTTATTTTATAACAAGTTTTTTCTAAAATGCAATATGTTTCTTATATTTTTTTTAAAAAGTATATACGGTCTTTTATCGGCACTCCATTATTATGCCAGTACCTGGAACACAACCAGAAGCAGGTATACAATGGTCAAAACCAGACCGACACAGAACAACATCAGACCGTAGGATAAACTTCGACCGATAATCTGGCTGTTCTCTGCATATTCTTCCCAATGAATCGCGTACCAGTGATCAAACTTCTTGCGTATGGGTCTTTCACGTAAAATTGTATGATTCAGTAACCAGACAATATCCTGCGTCACCACTGCCGCTGCATGTGTAAGAATATTTCCTTCCGGAAGCTCGTGCGGCAATTTGCTGTCCTTATACAATGTTTTACGTAAAAAGATTACCGAATAGTCTACCAAACAATCAAGCACTCTGCATATGATATGACTGATAAAAGGAATAAACTGTATAAAAATCGGACGATATACGAGGTTTTCCAAATCAAGCCACTCAGGCCAGTAATTGACATATACATTTCCGTCTTCTTTCTTCTCAACCGAGAACATTACAACCATCAGAAGATAAAGAAGAATACCGATTACAATGGAAGCAATGGAGCCTTTCATATTGTGGAAGGCGAAATAATGCACGGTATGTGCTGCTTCTACCCCAAACAGCCCCTGTCCGAAATTCATTACCGCATCTGCTGTCAGATTCGGCACAACGCCAATCACCGGAATCACAACCGCACTTCCGATTAATGCAATTGCGCCGGGGAGTTTTAAATACTTTTTCTGTGCATCATATTTTTCCTGCACTTCTGCTTTATTATTTTTACAAATAAAAATCCAGATATAAAGCTTTAACATATATGCAAGCGTACAACCGCCCGCAATCAGAAACAGAGCTTCCACCCAGCCGGGGATGGAGGATACTTCAACAAGTCCTTCGTGAATAAGCGTTTTACCCACGTAACCGTTAAAGAAAGGAATACCTGCAATACCAAGAACACCGGTTAAAAAGCATCCGTGCAAAACAGGCTTTTTGCGACCATACCCTTTCAGGGCATTCAAATCAAGTGTATGCGTGTTCATATAAATGATACCTGCTGCCATGAAAAGCACAAGTTTTAAAATGGAATGATTTACCATGTAAATCAAAGTTCCTCTTGCCGCAAGCTCATTCTCCAAACCGGAAATCATAAATACGGCAACACCGACTAAAATGAAACCAATCTGGGAAAGTGACGAGCACGCAAGCACTCTCTTTAAATCAACGGAAGCAAGCGCAAGGATTGCACCGAGCAACATGGTAATCACCGCAACCGTAAGAAGCGCATATCCAAACCATTCCACATGTGCAAGGATAGAAAAGCTAACCATCATAATGCCGAAGATACCGGTTTTGGTCAGCACACCCGAAAGCAATGCGGAAGCCGGTGCCGGTGCCACGGGGTGGGCCTTCGGTAACCAGATATGCACGGGAAATGCACCCGCTTTCACGGCAAAACCAAAGAAAATACAGATTGCACCCGCAATTCCCTGTTTGCTTACTAAATTCTGTCCCGCTACAGGAATCAGTACTGTCTTTAACTCGTCAAAACGTAACGTTCCAAGCTCACTGTAAATCATGAAAAGTCCCATCAGCATAACCATACCGCCGATGACGGAAATGCCAAGATACGTTTCCGCCGCTTTCATGGAAGCCTTCTTCTCATCATGCGCCACCCACACATAAGAGGTTAGTGACATGATTTCAAAGAAAATAAATGTTGTAAAGAAATCCGCTGATAAAAATACTCCCATTGTTGCGCCAAGCGTCAACAGAAGAAATGCATAGAAGCGGTTTCTGTTTCTGTATTTTTCAAAGTACTGCGGAGATAAAAGTGTTACCATCATCCACATAAAAGCAACCACAAGGGCATAAATACTGCGAAAACCATCCAAAGTAAAATGCAGCCCCATACCACAAATTTCAGGAAGCATGATTTTGAAATTCATAACTGCACCCAAGATTTCAAGTGATACGGCATAACCGCTTTCTTTCGCCATATCCGTAATAACAGCACCTGCATTTATTACGGTAAAAAGTGTAAGAGCAAATTCAATGATACTGACCGCCACTGCAGTAATATCACGGCCTTTTTTACTTTTAAGCCCAATCAGATAGGAAATAAGCGCTCCTACCATCGGGAAGAAAATCAGAACCGGAACTAAAATATTTGTACTCATCTTTCTCCCCTCCTTACAATAATCCGGCCGCAATCTGCCCGAAGTATGAAACTATCGGCGCAGAGTACACTCCTAAAATAACACAAAACGCAGCAAAAAGATAAAGCGGAATCATCATTCTCCATGTCGGATCACTTCCCTTATCCTCGGCATTTCCTTCTTTAAAGAAGGCACGCACGGTAATTGTCATCATATAATTTGCCGTAAGTAATGCAGAAATCAGTAATGCGCCGACACCAATTGCACCGGCCACACCTCCATCGGCAATCGCAGCTTTTACCAAATGCCACTTACTTAAGAATCCTCCAAGCCCCGGAACACCCATTAAGGCAAGACCTGAAATGGTAAAGAGCGCAAATACCTGCGGCATTTTTTTGCCCATCCCGTCAAGCTGGTGTACGAAGGTCTTCTCGCTTTGCACAATCACGGCACCTGCGCAAAGGAAAGATAAAAGCTTCATAAATGCATGACAGATCATATGACACAGCGCACCGATTAAGCCAAGCGGAGACATAAGTGCCACACTAAATAAAATATAAGATAGGTTGCTGACCGTAGAATACGCCAGACGACGCTTCATATGAGTCTCTTTTATAGCTCTTGAACAACCGTACACAATCGTAAATACGGTAAAGCCGATAATCACATACTGTGCCCAGCTTCCTTTTAAGAAGTCAACACCGAAACAATAATATGTCAGTCGCATTGTTGCAAATGCACCTGCCTTAACGACAGCAACAGCATGCAAAAGACCGGTAACAGGGGTCGGAGCAACGCCGGCCTGCGGGAGCCATTCGCTAAACGGGAACAATGCCGCCTTAACACCAAAGCCCATAAATGCCATTACGTAAACAAGCTTCAGAATATTTTCACGGTTTCCGATTAATCCAAGATTCAACGTACCGCCGTATGCAAAATCCGTACTTCCGTATGAAATCATGAAAATTAATCCAATGAATGCAAAAGCCGCACCGCCGAGTGAATAATATAGATACTTGCGGCTCGCAAGCACCGCCTCACGGCTTCCGCTATGCATCACAAGCGGCAGTGTAACCAGTGTAAGCATTTCATAGAAGCAATACATCGTTACAAGGTTTGCAGAGCTTGCAATACCAAGCGTTACACCATATGTCATTGTGAAAAACATAAAGAAGGAATGCTCTTTTCCCTCATGCTTCATATATTCAAAAGCATAAAGCGTAACAAACGGCCACAAAAATGCAACCATCGCACAGAACACACTTCCAAGCCCGTCAAGTCGTAACGACAGACTCAAATCTCCGGAAAAACGAACCAAATCATAGGTAACTCCCATTTTGTTAAAAAGCAGATACGCTACCAATATACTGGTTATAATTACAACACACTCCGTATAAATGTGCATCAATTTCAATTTTTTAAAAGGTAAAACCGGTATCAGCACGCCACCAATAATGGGGAGCAATACGGTTAACGGTATTAAAATGTCAGACATATCAAATCCCCTTTCTAGTGAAATATTACTGCCGGAATCCATTCAATCAAATCAAGAATCACATCCGGGAAAATACCGCCTAAAACACTCAGAAGCACCAATATCACCATCGGAACCCACATCCAGGGAGAAGCCTCCTTGCGAGGGTTTGCTTCATAATCAAAATCATCTCCCGGGAAAAATCCATTAATTGTAATCGGTAACAGATAACCTGCAGTAAGCAACGCACTGGCAAGTAACATTACCGGTCCCACATAACCGATTGCACCGACGCCTGCGGTAAGCGCACCTGTTGCAAGATACCATTTGCTTAAGAAACCGCCTGTGGGCGGAATACCGATTAAACCTAGAGATGCCACAGTAAACACAAGCAGTGTAACCGGCATCTTTTTACCGATTCCGCGTAACTCATCCACATTTTCACACCCTGTTTCATGGATAATGGCTCCTGCACAAAGGAAGAGTACAATCTTAATAAATGCATGGAACACAACATGTAAAAGGGAGCCTGTTAAAGCCACCGGATTTAAAAGCGCAATTCCGAATAAAATATAGGACAACTGGCTGACCGTGGAATATGCCAGTCTCTTTTTCAATACTTTTTCCTTATAAGCAAGAAGTGAACCCATAAATACAGTTACCAGAGTCAGAATCATCCAGACCAGCTGTACCCAGGTACCGCTTAAAAACTCCGGTCCTACAATATAAAATACAACTCTGATAATCGCAAGAACACCTGCTTTGACAATTACACCGGAAAGCACTGCAGACGCAGGCGCGGGTGCAACCGGATGCGCCGTGGGTAACCATGCATGTAACGGAAACATACCTGCTTTAACGCCGAAGCCTAAAAGAGCAAGAAAAATTGCCGTCAATACAAATCCGGGATGTTCTGCCACCAGATTCATATCCAGTGTACCGCCCGCCTTGAACGCGATACTTGTTGTATTCTGATACAAAACATAGATACCAAATAATCCCATATACGCACCGCAAAGCGAATAAAAAAGATACTTCAGCGCTGCCATCAATGACTCATGCGTACGAGTCTGTAATACAAGCGGAAATGAAAGCAGGGTTACAAGTTCAAAAAACAAATACATGGTAAGCAGATTTCCTGCGAAATCAAGCCCCTGCAGTACGGCATAGGTCAAAATATAAAATCCGTAATATGTCTTCTCCCCCTTCATATAGCGGAAGGAAAAAGCACCTGCTGCCAAGAAACCGATTGTTGTAACTATACTGAACAGCATACCTGCCTCATCAATGACAAACACTACCGGAATCCCGTCAAGCAATTCAAATAATACAACCGGATTTTGGGCAATACCGCTTGCCATTGCCCAGATATTTGCTCCGGCAGATAAAAGCATTCCCACAGCAAACAATGTATGTATTTTGGCAAAAGGATGTTTCGCTCCCTCCTTCCCCGCAAGCATCTTTTGCGGCAGGCAAAACAGGAGCAACCCCATAAACAGGGGAACCATTATTGGTAAAAGAATCAAATATTTCATGTTGCTTCTCTCTTTTCTCATCAATTGCGGATTACCTTAAAAGCAATCCTGATTTTCGGCTACTCGAACATTACAAGTCCATATTCCACAAGATTCAAAATCGGCTCAGACGCAAGACCAAGCACCAG
Source organism: Lachnospiraceae bacterium (assembly GCA_015056945.1). Lineage (GTDB taxonomy): Bacteria > Bacillota > Clostridia > Lachnospirales > Lachnospiraceae > UBA3766. The sequence goes on from SVFH01000002.1 coordinate 77,331, forward strand.
ATTCAATACGATAAACATCGTAATGGAAATCGCATAATTAGGATGTTTCAACTCATTAATTGTCGAATATTCCGTTTCTTCCTTGGTGTAAATACGAATTACCGTCTTCATGAAATAAATCGCATTCAGAACAGTACTGATTGCAAGGACAATCAACGTCGGAAGCATCTTACCTTCGTTGATTACAGCTGCCTGACCGAACAAAAGCTTACTGACGAAGCCGGAAAAAGCAGGAATACCAACCATGGAAAGCGCACCGACCGTAAATCCGACGCCGGCAAGAACATTTCGGTATCCGGCCCCCGTTAGGTCAATGAATCGCTTGCTTCCTCCGGAAACATCCCGCAATCCCATTGCAGAAACGAACAAAAGTGCTTTGGTTGCAGCATGAGATAAAATATGGAAAATGGCCGCTACCATACCTTCTCTGGTTCCGAGACCGAAGCCCATGTAGATATATCCGATTTGTGCAACGGACGAAAAGGCAATCATACGCATGATATCGTTTTCCCAGATTGCATTTAAGGAACCCATAATCATTCCCAAAAGTCCGAATACAAAAATGATATTGATGATTTTACTGTCATGGAACTGGGTAAATCCGATGACACGGAAAATAATCTTAATAACAAGGAAAATATATCCCTTTGATACCAAACTCGAAAGCATTGCCGAAGAGGAAATCGTGGAATAACCGTATGCATCCGGCAACCATGAGTGGAACGGATACAACGCACTCTTAATCGCAAGACCGGTTGTAAGCAGAGCAATTGCAATCACCAGCGGCACCGTATAGGTACCGTCTGCCACGATTTTAACCACTTCCTGATAAATACTGGTCATCAAAAGATTACCCGTGATATCGTAAAGAATGCAGATACCAATCAGGAACAGTGATGAACCGAGAAGACTCATAATCATATAACGGATTGCAGCTTCGATGGTTCGGCCATTCTGCACTACCATAATCAGTCCGCAGGCGGAAATCGTATTGATTTCCACGAATACGTATGCCGTAAAAAGGTCGTTTGTATAAACCAGTGCCAAAAGAGAACTCAGCAAAAGGTTTGTCATAATATAGTACAGACTGTGACGGCTCGGCTCCACATCAATATAAAAATGTCTCCGGCCGCCAAGAAGCGACAACAGCATAATCACGCAGAAAAATAACGCCATTATGGCTTCAAGCACACCTGCTCTGATTTCGTTACCCCACGGAGCACTAAAACGTCCCATTGTGTAAACGAAACTGTCTCCCAGCTGATAGGTATATACAAGCACACAGCCGGACAATATCATAATTACAATAATCACAATCAGATTCAGCCACTTCGCCCATTTTCCTTTTAAGGCAGAAGAAACAATTGCTGCCATCATCGCAAGGACAATGGAAAGGGCGGGAAAATTACGAATAAATTCCATTCCTATAATCCCTCCTTACGCAACTGAGTTGATACCTCATCCAGATTCAGGGTATGGTATCTTTGGTACATACGAATCGTCAAGGATAAAAGAAGCGCCGTTACAGATACGGAAACAACGATACCCGTCAGTACCAGACCACTGGGAATCGGGTTGATATACATTTCTGCATCCGTGATGCCATCCTTAATAATCGGTGCGAAACGCCCGTCAATATATCCTTTTACCGCAAGGAAAAAGTAAATTGCGGTATCCATAATATTCAAACCGATGATTTTTTTAATCATGTTTTGCTGTAGAAGAAGATTGGTAAAACCGATACCGAAAATAATCATCGCAATCTCTTCGCCGTAATTCGCTATAAAATTCGGACCCATTTTATAATCCTCCTCTCTTAAACAATGCATAGAATGAATAGATGGTACAAGCAACCTCGGAACCAACAAAAAGGTTAATGTAAAAAATCATTCCGGCGCTGATGATATTGCCGACAGTACCCATGGGAATTAAATTCTCAATACCGTTTGCACCTGTATAGAAATGATAGGTCATAATGCAGCCATAGAGAATCAAAGCCGTTACCTTAATGCATTTATATACATGCTCATTGAAAAACCTACGTATTTTCTTTTCGCCGAATGCACTCGAATACAGAATCAGACCGGAACCGATAATAGCACCGCCCGAGAAACCGCCACCCGGTGATAAATGACCGTTTACAATAACATAAAAACCAAAAATCATGAGAATCGGCACCAAAAGATTCGCAATGGTCTGCAAAATCAAGTCATCCTTTGGCTCAAAATCAGGGGTTTCATTCGCGCGTAGCTTCTCTTCGCTCATCATCAGAAGAATCATAACACAGCTTGATGCAATGAAAAGAACGCAGGTTTCACCAAAGGTATCAAAGCCTCGGTAATTGAGAATCATACCGGTAACCGTATTTACAACACCGGTTTCTTCCATACCCTTTTCAACGTATCTTTTCATGGTATCATTGTTAGTCGGATTGGATGCATTTCCTACTTCAGGAAGATAGGATGCACATAAGATTAACGCCGCGATAACAACCACGCACAGAATAATTGCACTTATTTTATAGAATACACGGAAAAATTTCTGCTCTTTATTCTTTTCCATGTCATAAATCTTATCATGGAGTTTCTCGTGGTCAATCACACGTTCTACCGCTGCTACTTTTGACTCCCTAAATTCCTTCTGCTCCTTCATCTCGAGGGTTCCGACATACGGATCTTTCTTCCCCTCCAGCCAGGACCAAAAACGGAAGGCAGCTGTTTTTTCATAGTCTTTCTGAGGTCTTAATTTACTCATCCTTCTCTGCCTCCTCTTCTTTTACCGGTGAAATATTTTCAGGCTGTTCCTTTTTCACCATTTTATCGATAACATTAATCTTCTTCAGTGTTACAAAGAATAAAACACTGGTAATACCAGCACCTACGGCTGCCTCGGTAATCGCAAGGTCGGGAGACTCAAGTAAAATCCACAGAATAGCCATAACGGTACTGTAAGACATAAAAATAATGACACTGTTTAAAAGGTTCTTTGAAAAGCTTACTGCAATTGCACAGAACACAAGGAAAAGTAACAGGATAAACATAATAATATCGTGCATCTTATTTCTCCTCCTTTTCTTCTGCTTCCAACGCAGCAAGTGTCTTGCTCTCGTATTCTCCCGCTTCCGGATTGGTCGTTGCCTCAAGCTGGGCAATCAAATGGGAAGACACCGGAGAAGCACACCACAAAAAAACAACCACGAGGAAAAGCTTTACGCTTGTGAAATTCATTCCGTTCATAATAATCAGACCGATAATTGCCGCAGCAAGACCTAAAGTATCTCCCATAGCTGCCGCATGCATACGGTTTAATACATAGCGAAATCTGTAAACACCGTAAATTTCCATAATGAACGTAGCAAGGCCTAATACAATCAATGCAGCACCTAAAATAAAACGAATCCATTCTAAAACCGGCATTACGCTTCGCCTCCTTCCTCTTTTTCTTCCGGCATCACAACGCCGAATTCACTCAAATCACGCTCGGGAAAAAGCTTCTGCTCTTCTAACAAAGCGTCCAGCTCTTCTATACTAAGTTCTGTCTTTTCTACCTTTGCCTGCTTATAAGCGCCTGTATAAATTTTGGTCAGAACAATAACAGCAAGGAAGCTAATCATCGCATAAATCAAACAAATATCTGCAAGATAACCTTCCGTCATAACCGAAAGAACTGCTACCACAACAATAATCATGGTTCCGATCATATTTACCGCAACGACACGGTCAGCAAGACGCGGTCCGATTATCGCACGTAAAAGACAAAGTGCTGCGAGAACGGCAATCACAAGAATGGTCACCGAAAAAAAGATTGTATATGCACTTTCCAGTGCTGCAATTCCGCTATTCATTGTGCGCCTCCTTCTCTTCCATTTTTTTCAATAAATGTACAAACACCGAATCATCCAAGTCTGTTGCCAATTCTTTATCCAGACAATGCACGGTAAAAATATCATCCTCCATAGAAACCGTAATGGTTCCCGGCGTCAGTGTAATGGAATTGGCAAGAATCACATTCAGAAATTTACTCTTTATAGGTGACTGAAAGGTTACCAGCACCGGTTCAAGTTCATAACGTGAAGTACTAATCAGCTTTGCCACACCCCAGTTTGCCTTCAGAATTTCAATCAGAAGTACAACAACATAACAAAGCAAAGCCCACGCATTTCTGAACAGCTTCAATTCCTTTTTCACACTGTAATCCATGAATTTGCAGATAAAAAGGAACATCGCAACAGAAATCACAACACCAAACAACGCAATTTCCAACGTGATTTTACCGTTTAAAATAATCCAGATTGCAAAAAATATCAGTAACATACTGCCTCCTTGCCCTAACGGGAAATAATATACTTATAAATAGGGTTTCCCATGGCAGAAAATTTCTCTTCATATTCCGTCATGACGTTTCCCTGCATCATCGCTTCATCTTTGTGTAAATCATATGTAACGGCATCTATATGCCAGCCGGCTTCAGGAACCTCTTCCAAGGCAAAATCAAACAACATTTTATTGTCTGTCTTAAATTCAATGACTCCATCCTTCTTCAGACACTCATTGTAACGAGCCAGAAATTCACGGCTTTCCAGACGACGTTTCGCATGTCGGTCCTTCGGCCACGGGTCTGAGAAATTCAGATAAATCCTATCCACTTCTTCCGGTGCGAATACTTCACAAATCTCTTCTGCGTCCATACGAATGAATACAATATTAGGTAATTCTTCTGCCTCCATCTTCTGAATGGCACGAAGCAATACCGTGGAATACTTTTCAATACCTACATAATTCACATCGGGATTTTCTTTCGCAAGCTGCATGATAAATCTGCCCTTACCCATTCCTATTTCAATCCGGAGCGGATTCTCATTCCCAAACACTTCTTTCCATCTACCTTTTTGTTCTTTCGGCTCATGAATCACAAACCTGCTGTCTGCAATATATTCCCTTGAACCGGTAACATTTCTAAGACGCATATGTACCCTCGCTGTTATCGTTTATTCTATAGATATACTCTTATCTATAAGTTATTTCTGTTCAAACCGCGTCTATTGTACACCTTTTTTTCACAATTGCAAAGAAAAAATACGAAAAAGACTTATTTTTACTCTTTCTTTACATATTTTTCTCATCGAATCCTTAACTATGTCTTTATTGATATATGTTTTAATAAACTACATTCAATTTTTTTTGCATTAAGTGTTTGGTTTTTTTATAAAATAGTGTATGATAAGACTTGATTAAATATTGAGGTGTTTCATTTATGAATTTTAAAAAAGTAAAATATACGGCTGCATGCCTGATAAGTGCTGTCACACTTTTGGGCAGCGTTCTGACTGCGCATGCCGAGCCGATAGATTATAATGCCGAAGCTGAAGCCCGCAAGCTTTTGCCGGTACAGACAAATGAGATTGAAGGCTGGCCCAAAGGACCGGATATCGGTGCCAAGGCCGCCATTCTGATGGAAGCTTCCACCGGAACCATTTTATATGGAAAGAACGTAGACGAAAGACTCTACCCTGCAAGTACAACAAAGATTATGACCTGTCTTCTTGCAATCGAAAATGCAGAGCTGGATGAAGTCGTTACTTTTTCCGAAGAGGCGGTTTTTAGCATTGACAGAGGTTCTTCCAATATCGGAATGGACGTGGGGGAATCCATCACAATGGAACAGGCCCTGCACGGTATACTGATTCTTTCTGCGAATGAAGTAGCCAATGCCGTAGGAGAACATATTGCCGGCGATGCGGAATCATTTGTGAAGATGATGAATGACCGTGTGGCTGAGCTGGGACTTGAGAATACACACTTTTGTAATGCACACGGTCTTCACGATGAGAATCATTATACGTCAGCGCGTGACCTGGCACTCATTGCCCGCGAATTTTTCAGCCACGAGACCCTTGCTGAAATTTCCGGCACAACTTACTGCACCTTTGAAGCAACCGCAACGCAGCCTGACAGTTTCTCTCTTGCCACTAAGAATCAGCTGGTCAAAGGGAAAGAACGCGAATACGAATACCTCATAGGAAGTAAAACAGGCTATACGTCAGATGCCAGACAGACTCTTGTTTCCTGTGCGCGCAAAGACGGCATGGACTTAATCTGTGTTATTTTAATGGAAGAATCCCCGTACCAGTTTACGGATACGGTAGAATTGTTTGATTACGGCTTTCAGAATTTCTCGAAAGTAAACATTGCAGCCAATGACACCAAATATCAGATGAACAACACGGGATTTTTCACCACAGGTGCTGATGTTTTCGGAAATTCAACTCCGTTTATTGATTTAGATGATACACTTTCGGTTGTTCTTCCAAACAGCGTTACGTTTGAAGAACTCGACTCTGAACTGATTTACGAATCATCTTACGAGAATTCCCTCGCAACTGTGGAGTACACTTACAAAGGAAACAGTGTCGGAAGAACTTATTTACAGATTCAGGATCCGGCGTTTTCCTCTTTCACTTTCGGAGAAACGCAAACAACTCCCGCAGCTGAAGCTTCTGATGTTTCCGAAGATGCTGCTGTTGCAGACACTTCAGAAGAGCTTTCTGTAGCGGAGGCTTCGGAAGAAGTTTCCAAAAAACCGGTTACCAACAATGATGAAGACAGTATTTTCATCAACGTCAAAACAATCATTATTGTTTTATCCTGTATCGCAGCTGCCATTGTTATTTTCTTAGTCATTCGAAGTGTTATGCGAAATTACCATTTCGCCAAACGCAGAAAGGCAATCATGCGCAGAACCCGAAACAAATACAAGTCTTCGGAATTTGATAAATTCAAATTTTAAAAAACTGTATTTCCTATGCAAAAATAAAAAAACGCGTAAAAACGCGTTTTTTTTATTTCTATTCAAAAACAATAGGATGAGAAGTCGGCATTCATAAAGAGCTTTGACACATAAACGATAGTTCCTTTGGGCAGCAACAGAAGCACCGTCTCTGCGACAACCTTGCACGAAATCTTTCATAGATGTATACAAACGATTGGAGGTCATTGATACAAAATTATGATAGGCGAAAGACCAATTGTGCAAGTCACTCTTTCATCGAATACCGTTCTATCTCCATCCCCTCCTGCTTATCTCTAAGCATCTTCACTATAACACATAAAGAAAAAAAGGGAAGAGATAGTTCGTGAAATGCACTTTTTAGGTGCGAAATGCATTATTTTTCGTCTTTTTTCTCATCTTTATTCACATTCAGCAACAGCATAATGTGAAATTCTACATCATCATAGGTCACATGCATTGCTCCGTTATATTTCTCACAAATCATCCGCATGGATTGTAGGCCGATACCTTTTTCATGTTTTCGTTTCGAAGAAAGAATCGCATCTTTTCGCTTCTCTATCTCACCCTCATAGGAATTGCTGATGGCAATCGAAAGAAGCAACGGACTCTCCTCGATTTTGACACGGATCCATTTATTGTCTGCCTTCATTCTCTGACAGGCTTCCAAAGCATTTTCCATTGCATTTCCGAGAAGCACACACATGTCCATATCATCAATAATATCTTCTGTCAGTGCCCCGGAAGATTCAATCTTTACGTTATTTTCCTCACATAATAACGTGTATCTGTATAAAATACCGTCTGCAACGGAGTTTCCCAAAAATGAAATATCCGAGCGGATTACGGAATTATCCAAAAGCTTCTCGCAATAATTCTTCAATCCGTCTTTGTCATCTTCATCAATATAAGAACGTATTGCCAGGACCGCATGACGGAAATCATGACGCACCCTTCTTTCTTCACGTATGGTTCGAGAAATTTCTTTATAATACTCCTTCTGCGAAGTTAATTCCGTCAAAAGCCTCCCCTTTTCCTTCTGTACCTCGCGGCTATGGGAAAGGTGCTGTGATATGTAAATCGCGAAAATACCGCATACCAGACGTCCAAGCACATCATAGATATTGCTGACATGAGACTCTAACGGTGCGGTAAACGCGCAAACAACCATGATACTAAACGGCAAAAACCAGATATCCGTCCAGTCACCGCCCTCTACGATAGAAGAAAGCATTCTTGTATTATGACGAAGATAAATGCAGAACGGAACGGAAACAATCAGCATAATCCCGAAATAGAACAGATTCATCTCCAGATACACATACTTCATCGGGAAATGATCGGCTATATACGAAACAACACCGGAAATAGAAAGAATAACAATGCCGACACAACCGAAATTAAATAAAATCGCTGTTTTTTTATGTTTGCAAAAAAGCAAAAGCCAGAACAAAAAAGCAAAGTAAAAAAACCCGCTGTTCAATTTATACATCAAATCGCTCATTCCCAGATCTCGGAAAAACAAAAAAGCTACACCCCACAGGGCAACTTCCAAAACAATGGCACCTAAATAAAATTGAAAGCGCTTTTCCTTCTTTATTTCTTTCAGAAACGGAAAATACAGAAACAGTACCGACGGCAGGAAGGATGCTAAATATGAAATTGCAACAAGAATATTATCAAGTATAAACATCTTATTCATTTACAGATTAACCCCGCTCACTCATTTTACTAACCATCCAACGATATTCGGCGAATGCCTGCTTCATGTTTTTTCGCTCACCGCGTCCAATCGGAATTTCTACCCCGTTTGACAGTCTGACAATGTCAGTCGGAACCGCTGTCACTTCTTTCAGAGAAACTATCGCATAACGAATCGGTCTGGCAAATTCGGGAAGTGTCAGTAATTCATTCATTTCTGACATTGTCATGGTCACTTCAATCTCTTCCGCTTTGGTGTGGACGATGCATTTTTTATTGTTAGCTTCCACATAAACGATATCCTGCATCAGAATCATCCTGCGTTCTCTTCCTGTTTTGACCTCAATGCTGCGTCCCACGGGAAAGGCCTGAAAGAATTTATCCAGAACCTGATATAAAAGCTCCCTGTTTCTGTCTTTAATCAAATAATGCAACGCATTTACTTCATAAGACTCTACCGCAAACTCTCTTGAAGACGAGCAAAACACAAGCATTGCTTTTTCCCCGCGTTCTCGGAGCGTTCTCGCAACCTCCATCCCGTTGATGCCCGTCATAAAAATATCCAAAAAAATCAGTGCAAAACGATTCGTCTCACGACGCAGAAACGCTTCACCTGATTCAAATTCTTCAACATAGAATAAATTTTTCTGTCCTTTTGCATATTCATCCAGCACATCTTTGATGAATTTGCGGTCCTCTTCGCAATCATCACAAATTGCAATGCGAATTCCATCCATTTCCCCCGACATTTTTCTACCCCCTCATTCACACTTCACGTTCAGCTTAGGAAATCAATACTCCTGCCTCTTCCAAAATATCATAATATTTATTCAGTTCAATCGGCTCAAAAGCTTTTTTATCAATAACCTGCCCGTGAACAATCATGCCGTCCGCTCCGACTATCAGAATAGACATATTGGTCAGTTCAATTCTTCTGACAATCTGCGAATATAAAAATTCCCTATATCCCTTTTCGGTTTTAATCCGGAAATACTTCGGCAAAAACTCCACTTCCATCTCCACAAGCGGCCCAAAATATTCCTGAAAATTACGATATTCCCTCCAGGAACCAAACAGATATCCAAATCGGCTCATACCCACACAATAAAGTCCTGCAACAAGCAGGAGTATTCCCGGAATAATCAGGTGCAATCCAAATGTCACAAGAATACCTGCTGTCAGCAGGATAAAGGCGAGAAGCAAAACCATGCGGCTCCATTTCTTATGAAAAATACGAAATGTTGCCTTGGAATAGGTCCGGTGCATTGCCTTGGTCAAAATAAAAGAATTCTTAAGTAACACCGGCATATTTGATTTCGTCTTCACATTCTTTCCGGCCGTCTTGACCGGTTTCTTACCATATACTTTATTAATTTTATCTCTTTTCATCTGCTTTCCTGTTGATGCGACGATTCCGGCGCTGTTCCTTCACCATGGCTCTTTTGGCCGCAATCTGCTCCATCTGTGCGTCGTTAATCAATTTCTGAGTTTTTACCACATAAATCTGACCGTCTTCTGACTTTTTAAGACGGATTTTTCCCTTCATATATCCGTGCTTCTCACACTGGGAAACACTGTAAAAATGCTTGCCGTTTACGGAAAACCAGTTGATTTTCCTTCTTGCGTTCTTTTTGCAGACATAGCACCGTGTCGAAGTAACCTCTCTGTCCTGCATTGCAAGAATCTTATCTTCAAATCCGCGGGAAATATATTTCGCATAATCATGAAACAATACATTTACCTCATCCTCGCGTGTTGCAGGAATGTGATAGGTATCAAACGAATAATTGGAAAATACATCCGGATCCTTAATTTCTGCCATTACCTTCGCCGTGTAATACGCATCGGAAAAGGCGCGATGAAACGGAATATCCACAGGAATTCCCAAATAATCTACCGCAAATTCAAGAGACCGGCGTACTTTACGGTCCTCGAACGCAATGCTGAAAAGCTTCTGAACATCCAAATACGGAAACGGTCTGCAATCAATCGGTTCCAGTCCGTGATATTTCATATTACGCTGCAATTCTATCAAATCCAGACTTCCCCAGGTACAAAACACATAATCCTCTCCGCACCATTCCATAAATTCCTTCATGGTATCCGGAAAACTTTTACCCTGTTTAAGTTCCTTCATTTTTAAATGAATCAGATTACGCGTCACCTCATTCATCACATGATAAACGGTAGGTTTGACAATCTGCGTAAATTCTCCGATTATTTTTCTTTCTTCATTTAAAAGAATGGCTCCAATCTCAACAATCTCAAACGGAAGTTCGCGGTCCTCCGCCCGAATTCCGTCCACCGGCTGATTCCATTCCAAATCCAATACTACATAATTCACTATATAACACCCTTTTCAAAGACTTCCTGGCCTTTTACAACAAAAATTAGTTTTACCTGATTGTATTATAGCTTATCTCCTTCATAAATACAAATTGTTTTACAAATACACTTTCCCGGCATTTACGGAACCTCACTTGCGAAACATGCAACTTTCCGCTATAATCATAAGCAGTTTCATTTCAGAGGAGAGCCTTGCTTATGTCTAAAATAAAAGAACTTTACAAAAAGCATGAAGAGATTATCGTTTACCTGATTGTCGGTGTCCTGACCACTATTTTTTCCTGGATATGCTGCTATATTGCCACATTTTTCCTGGATTCGCAGGTTCCGATCCAAAACCTGATTCTGACCACCATCACGTGGCTTTCCGGTGTTCTTTTTGCTTATCCGTTAAACAGAATCTGGGTTTTTAAAAGTAAAAATAAGAATATCATCAAGGAATTTTTAGGCTTTGCGGCCTCACGTTTATCCACATTTTTCCTTGATATGTTCATTATGTGGTTCTTCGTGAATGTGCTTCCCTTCACACCGCTGATTCAAAAAATCTGCAACGCAGTATCCTTAAACCTTCAAGAAGCTACGCTCGATACCGCTAACTACTGGTTTGTGCGCATTTTTATCTCTGCAGTATTAGTAACCATCTTAAACTACGTATTCAGCAAAGTGCTTATTTTCAGCAAAAAGAAAGAAAAAAAGGAATCTGTATCCTAATCAATGAACGAACAAAGAGTCCGCAAGCGGACTCTTGCGTCTGGCGCGGTTGCGACAGCAACATCTTCCTTGCCGCGAACTGCGCATCCTTAGCGGAGCGATTTTTTATTGCATAGGAATTTCCTGTGCAATAATAAAGTGCCGGTCAGCATCTCGCTAACCGGCACTTTATTATTCTACAATCTGAACCTTTAACATATTTGTTGTTCCGGATACACCAATGGGTACACCGGAAGTGATAACGGCAACATCACCGCGTTCAAGGTATCCTCTGTCCTCTGCCACATTCACCGCATGTTCAAAAAGACCGAATACTTCCTGCTTCTCACGAATCAGGACAGGAGCCACGCCCCAGTAAAGATTTAACTGTCTGCTTACCTTTGCATCCGTGGTGCATCCGATGATATCGCAATCAGGACGGTATCTGGAAATCATACGTGCAGAGCGGCCGGACTTGGTTACGGTAAGAATCGCCTTTGCCTTCAAGTCATGTGCCGTAGTACATGTTGCATGACAGATAGCATCTGTAATATCGGGATTTGCTTCTCTGTCTCTATGGAAAAATCTCTTACGATAGTCAATATCACTTTCTGTTCTTTCCGCAATACGCATCATGGTACTCAATGCCTGCAACGGATAATTGCCGGCTGCGGTTTCACCGGAAAGCATAATTGCACTTGTTCCGTCATAAATTGCATTTGCAACGTCCGCGGTCTCAGCACGGGTAGGTCTGGGATTTTTCATCATGGAATCAAGCATCTGTGTTGCTGTGATAACCTGTTTTCCTTCGTTACAGCATTTCTTAATAATCATTTTCTGAATTACGGGTACTTCTTCACTGGGAATCTCAACACCCATATCACCACGTGCAATCATAATACCGTCTGCTGCTTCGATGATTGCGTCAATATTTTCAACACCCTCGCGGTTTTCAATTTTAGCGATAATACGGATGGTTTCTCCGCCGTTCTGCTGTAAAATTGTACGGATTTGTTGTACATCTGCTGCCGTACGTACAAAAGAAGCTGCAATGAAATCAACATCCTGTTCAATACCAAATAAAATATCCTGCTTATCCTTCACGCTGATATACGGCATGGAAAGGTGTGCATCCGGAACATTCACGCCCTTATTGTTAGATAACATACCGCCGTTTAAAATCTTACAGACGATATCTTTTCCTTCCAGACGTAAAACAACAGATTCAATCAGTCCGTCGTCAAATAAAATTCTGGTTCCTGCCGATACATCAGAGTACAGATACGGATACGTAAGGCTCACACCCTTTGCATTACCTTTCTGTTCTTCGGAATATAAAATAAATTCCTGCCCCTCTTTCAATTCAACCTTGCCGTCCTCAAATGTCTTCACACGTACTTCAGGTCCTTTGGTATCAAGAAGGATTGCAACCGGCTTTCCTGATGCTTCTCTGGCAGCTTTCAAACGATCCATTCTTCCCTTATGTTCCTCATAACTTCCATGGGAAAAATTACATCTTGCTACGTTCATTCCTGCTTCTACCAATTTCTCCAAAACACCTTCTTTATCGGTTGCAGGGCCCATTGTACAAATAATTTTTGTTTTACGCATACTCTCTTCTCTTTCCGGCTTTGTTTCGCCAAATTCTTTTCGGGGTACCTATATTATCAGCGCATCACAGCTTACCTTATTATCATCTTTCCCTTCTTTTCATAAGCTAAACCAAAACACGCAAAAATCTTTTCTTTGTTAGGAAACACGTTGTTTATTATGTCAAATTCTTTAAACTGCGTCAAGCAAATCCGAGTGAATTTCTTATTTTTTGGCGGTTTGCCAAAAAAGCTATGTGTTTCGCCATTTTCTTATGGCAATTTTCCTTATTCTGATCTCATCGGAAATTCCACTTGAATTTCTGTTCCCTGACCTACTTCACTTTGCAGGGAAATGGTTGCGCCAATTTGTTCCACAACGTGCTTTACGATTGCAAGACCCAGGCCGGTTCCCCCCGTCTGCTTCGAACGGCTTTTATCTACTCTGTAAAAACGCTCGAAAATACGGTTACAATGCTCTTTGGGAATACCGATTCCCGTATCTTTTACCGTAAGTACAACTTTGTCTCCCTCTTCTTTTACTTCAACAACGACCGTTCCTCCCGGTTCATTATAACGTATTGCGTTATCTGTCAGATTATATAAAAGCTCCTCTATCATCTGCTTTCCCGCATAGACATAGCACGGATTTCCTTCGATAGAAAGAGAAACATCATGTTTTTCAGCATTCAAAGACAACATGGACACGCATACCCGGGCACTTTCATAAAGATTGATTTTTTCAAAATCCGGACCACTGTTGCCGGTATCAAGCTCCGACAATCGCAATATATCATTAATCAGTGTTAACAGTCTCGTCGCGTTTTTATGTATCTCATGCGAGAAACGTGTTACATCCTCCGGTGTTGCCATTCCGTTTTCCATCAGTTCGGAATAACCGGAAATCACCGTCAGGGGGGTTTTTAGTTCATGGGACACATTCGCGGTGAAATCCTGGCGCATTCTGGCACCTTTCATAATGTCCTCATGCTGGCGCCGTATGGTTTCTGCAATCGGCGCAAGCTCGCTGTAAGCCGCAACCTGCTCTGTATTGTCAAGATTCTGCGCCATATCCTCAATCGGACGCACAAGGGATTTGGTTAGAAAAGAAGCCACAATCATACAAAGAATAATCAGGGATGCACCTACCGCCAAAAGCGTCGGAAGTGAGCTGATAAAAACATTCAGCAAACTCTGGGCCTCTTTGGAAACACGTAAAACACCGCCGTCATCCAGTCGCACCGCATAATAAAAGGAACTCTGCGCAATGGTAGCGGACTCACGTACTGCAAAGCCCTCTCCCTGCTCATAGGCCTCCTGCATCTCCGGCCGGTCCCGGTCCGCCTGAATTTCCGAATCCGAAGCTCCGTTATCGAAACAGACAGTTCCGTTGGCGTCGATTACCGTAACGCGAAGGTCCTTTTCCGAAAGATTCTCAATCATACGATACGTTACGCTGTTTTTATCTGCAGCTTTACCGCTTAAATCTTCATTTTCCGCCACGGCAAGAATCCCCGCTACGGTAGTTAATTCATTGAAAACCTGTTTTTTAAAAATACCGTAATAAACAAATAAAATCAGAACCATTGTTAAAACAATGGAAATTACAACAATTGAAATCAGCTGAATATTAATCTTACGCTTCATCTACAGGCTCCTTTGCGTAATCTGAAATACGTCTGTTACTCCGCATTCATCACATAACCGACATTTCGGACGGTTTTAATGAGACTTCCTTCTTCGCCGAGCTTCTTACGAAGATTTTTGACATGCATATCAATGGTACGGGATTCTCCGATGAAATCCGTTCCCCATATTTTATCAAGAATCTTATCTCTTGTAATTACAATGCCCGTATTGGACAAAAACAGCTTCAACAATTCATACTCTTTATATGTAAGCTCACACAAAACGCCTCCGACTGTTACCTGATGCCGGCGTTCATCCATCTCTATTTCACCGAACGCAAGTGAGATTTCTGCTTCCTGCGGAAGCGTTCTGCGTAAAAGTGCTTTGACTCGTGAAATCAGCTCCATAACACCAAAAGGCTTCGTCATATAATCATCCGCGCCCATATCGAGCCCTTTTACCTTGTCAATCTCCGTTGTTTTGGCAGTCAGCATGATTACCGGCAGTTTTTTTGTTTCTTCTGCCGCTCTTATTTTACCAAGAATTGTCAGACCGTCTTCATCGGGAAGCATAATATCAAGTAAAACAAGATCGGGAAGCTTCTTTTTTAAAGCTTCATGGAAACTTTTGGCTTCTTGGAAACCTTCTACATGATAGCCTGAATTTTTCAGCGCAAACTCTTCAATTTCAAGAATACTTCTGTCATCTTCTACAATATAAATCAATGCCATTTTTAATACCTCTTTTTATCGAAAGGAATGCGTCCTTATCAAACGCATTCCTCTCCGTTTCTTTATTTCCCTATGGTAAAAGATATTTCTTTTTATAATTTTCTACCGCTTTGACGAAATCAGCGTTATCCGCTGAACGCATCTTTTCAAGATACTGATGTGCCTCCACATCTTCCGTCTCCTGAATTGCACAAATCGCAATATTGGAACAATGGTCGGAAACACGTTCATAATTGTTCATAATGTCTGCAAGCACGAAGCCCATTTCAATGGTACATTCTCCCTTACGCAGACGGCGGACATGGCGACTCATCAGCTCATCACTAAGGTCATCAATTACTTCTTCAAGCGGTTCTACGCTTCGTGCCACCTTCTCATCCTGCGTTTCAAGCGCAGATACTGCCGCTACCAGAATATCCTTGATTGCTTTGGCATAAACCTTTAACTCAGCCTCTGCAGATTCTGTGAAACGAAGTTTTTTCTCATTCATTTCCTTCGCGGAATGTGCCACATTTACCGCATGGTCTCCGATTCGTTCAAGGTCTCCGATACAATGTAACAAAACGGTCAACATGTGACTGTCTTTCTCTGACATGTTTTTTCCGTTGAGTTTGACCAGATAACTGCCGAGTTCATCTTCGTAACGGTCAAGCAAATCTTCCTGTTCTTTTACGGCTGCCAGCTTCTCATCGCTGTAAGATTCAAATAAAGCATGCGCCGACAGAAAAGCTTCTTTGGCAAGATTAGCCATATCAAGTGCAGCGTTTCGACACTGCTCCATCGCAAGACCCGGTGTCTCTAAGAAACGTTCCTCAAGAATAGAAAAGCATCTTTCTTTTCCGGTTTCTTCTTTTTTATCATCGTCCTTAATAGTAAGACACGCTAACTTTTCAAGTACCTTTGAAAACGGTAAAAGAATACAGGTTGCTGTTATATTAAACACGGAATGCACAATTGCAATTCCCATCGGTGTTGCGGCTTCGCTAAAGAACGAGAAGTGCACAAATGCATTTACCGAATAGAACAAAATCAAGAATATCAACGTCCCGATTACATTAAAATACAAATGAATTAATGCAGCACGACGCGCATTCTTACTTGCGCCGATACCGGATAAAAGAGCCGTAACACAGGTTCCGATATTCTGTCCCATAATAATAGGAAAAACCACAGAAAATGGAACGGAACCGGTCGCACAAAGTGCCTGCAAAATACCTACGGATGCCGATGAAGACTGAATAATTGCTGTCAGAATCAAACCGGCAAGAAGCCCAAGCAACGGATGGGAAAACATCGTCAGAATATTTGTAAACTCCGGTACATCCGCAAGAGGCTTTACGGCAGAACTCATAGCATCCATACCAAACATTAGAACCGCAAAACCGAGTAAAATCGTTCCGATGTCTTTGATGCGTTCCTTTTTGCTTGCCATCAGAAGAATAATGCCGATAAAAGCCAGAACCGGTGAAAAAGAAGTAGGCTTAAATAACTGCATAATCAGATTATCACTTTCAATTCCGACAAGACTCAAGAACCATGATGTAACCGTAGTACCGATATTAGCACCCATGATAATGCCGACTGTCTGCGAAAGCTTCATAATTCCCGCATTTACAAATCCGACTACCATGACCGTTGTCGCCGATGATGATTGGATAACACCCGTCACAAGCGCACCAAGCAATACACCTTTGATTGGATTCGAAGTCATCTTCTCGAGAATTTTTTCCATACGGCCGCCCGATGCTCTGGAAAGTGCATCACCAAGCACCTGCATTCCGTATAAAAATAACGCCAAGCCACCTAACAAACCTAAGATGTTAAAAATGTCCATTATTGTCTCCTTTTCCGACGATTGCTATGTATTCTCGCAACTTCCGTCTTATATCACTATAATGGTGCCCTGTAAAATCCATTTTATACGAATGTAAAGAATTTGTAAAATATATTTGCCTTGACAAATTCTTCATATATGAATAGAATTGGGAATAACAGCTGAATCTATCGACTATGAAGAGGAATAGTACGCATAAAGACGTCCCAGAGAGAGAATCCGCAGGCTGCAAGATTCTTACGCCCCTGATGCCGAACCGGCCTTGGAGTCCCTGCTAATCACAGGCGTAGCACCGGCGTTAACGGTAAGATGAGTGAATGCAATCGCATTAATTAGGGTGGTATCGCCGAGCTTTTCGGTCCCTTGGGGACGGGAAGGCTTTTTTTATTGTACCGGATCACGGAGAAAACTTCCGTTACGGTATATTCCGGTGAAAGTGTATATGTTTTGGTCAGATTCTCTGTTTGGAAAATTATTTTTCTAAATGTTTCTCCCAAGGATGAATTTAACCTGACGCAAACGGTTCAAAGGAGGCATCCATGCCCCATTGAACCTTCCGACAACATCGTGTTGTCGGCTTGCTGTTTGTGAATCAGAAACATTAAGAAAAATGTAATTCCCCTACACAAAGAAAATCTGACCAAAACATATACACTTCCACCGGTAAAACATAGGCTTTTCCCCTGTAATCCGATGCATAAAAAAGCGTCAAGACACAATATCGCTCGCGCGTTACACCTTGAACTTTTAATTTCAAGGAGCATATGATATCGCCTTATTATCTGAAGTACGTTTATTATGTCATTTCATATAATTGAAATAAATATCTTTACCCACGATTCCTTATTTTGGAATTCAAAATTTTAAATATATTTTTATATTAATAAGAAGGAGAAAGAATCATGGCAGATGACAAGAAATTAGTAGAAGCCATCACATCCATGGACGTGGATTTCGCCCAATGGTATACGGATGTGGTAAAAAAAGCAGAATTGATTGACTACACCAGTGTGAAAGGCTGTATGGTAATCAAGCCCGCAGGTTATGCAATCTGGGAACTGATTCAGAGCCAGCTGGATGCACGTTTCAAGGAAACGGGAGTTGAGAACGTATACTTACCTATGTTTATTCCCGAAAGTCTTTTACAGAAGGAAAAAGACCACGTGGAAGGTTTTGCGCCTGAGGTTGCATGGGTAACACACGGCGGACTTGAGCCTTTACAGGAGAGAATGTGCGTACGTCCTACCTCTGAGACATTGTTCTGTGATTTCTACGCAAACGAAATCCACTCTTACAGAGACCTTCCCAAGGTATATAACCAGTGGTGCAGCGTTGTCCGTTGGGAAAAGACCACAAGACCGTTCCTTAGAAGCCGCGAATTCTTATGGCAGGAAGGCCACACGGCACATGCTACCGCAGAAGATGCAGAAGCACGTACCATCCAGATGTTAAATGTATATGCAGACTTCCTTGAGAATGTTCTTGCAATTCCCGTAATCAAAGGACAAAAAACCGACAAAGAGAAATTCGCAGGTGCCGTAGCAACCTACACCATCGAAGCCCTGATGCATGATGGTAAAGCTTTGCAGTCCGGTACCAGCCACAACTTCGGCGACGGTTTCGCCAAAGCCTTCGGTATCCAGTATACATCAAAAGAGAACAAGCTCGAATATGTACACCAGACTTCCTGGGGTATGACAACAAGATTAATCGGTGCCATCATCATGGTTCATGGTGATAATTCCGGTCTTGTGTTACCTCCCCGTGTCGCACCCGTACAGGTTGCCATCATTCCTATTCAGCAGAAGAAGGAAGGCGTGCTTGATAAGGCATATGAATTAAAAGAACGCTTAAAAGGCTTCCGCGTCAAAGTAGACGATACCGACAAATCTCCCGGCTGGAAATTCTCCGAACAGGAAATGCGCGGTATTCCCGTACGTATCGAAATCGGTCCCCGCGACATCGAGGCAAACAAGGCAATTCTTGTACGTCGTGACAATGGCGAAAAGAAAGAAATCAACCTTGATAACTTAGAGACAGAGATTGCAACCCTTCTTGATACCATCCAGGTTGAGATGTTAGAGCGTGCACGTGCTCACAGAGAGGAACACACCTACACTGCAACTGACTATGCAACCTTCCTTGATATCCTTGATAACAAGCCCGGTTTCGTCAAAGCAATGTGGTGCGGCGAGAGAGCCTGCGAAGACAAGATAAAAGAAGATGCACAGGCAACCAGCCGTTGTATGCCTTTTGAACAGGAAAAAATCGCAAATACCTGTATTTGCTGTGGAAAACCTGCCGAAAAAATGGTATATTGGGGTAAAGCATATTAATTTCCGGCAAAAATCCGCTTGATGCGGTGAATACGGAGAGGTACGCATGCCATTTCACTTTTTTGGCTGCTTACGGATGCAAGGTTTTCTAAATGTTTCTGCGGCATCACTTGATAACGGACGCAAACGGTCCAAACGTGACATCCATGTCCCGTCGGACCTTCCGACAACATCGTGTTGTCGGATTGCTGAAACAGAGACGAAACATTAAGAAAAGCTATCCTCCGACGCAAAGCACAAAAGCGAAATGGCATGCGCACCTCTCCTTACACAACAATAAAGGCGAAATTTTATAGGAAATTAATTTTAACTTATAATATCTTTTAATATTTTAAAATGAATTGAAGAAGGAGAAATGAAATGAACGTTTTAGTTATTAACTGTGGTAGCTCATCTTTGAAGTATCAGTTGATTAACAGCGATACGGAAGCTGTTCTTGCAAAAGGTCTCTGCGAGAGAATCGGTGCTGCAGGCTCAGTGCTTAAGCACACACCCGCAGGCGGAGACAAGGTGGAAATCGAATCTCCGATGCCCAATCACACACAGGCAATCCAGCTTGTTATTAACGCTTTGACCGATGCAAATCACGGCGTTGTTAAGAGCCTTGATGAAATCGACGCAGTAGGTCACCGTATCGTACACGGTGGTGAGAAGTTCGCTTCCTCTACCATCATCACAGACGAAGTACTTGCAGCAATTGAAGAATGCAATGACCTTGCACCCCTTCACAACCCTGCAAACTTAATCGGCATCAACGCTTGTAAGGAAATTATGCCCAACGTTCCCATGGTTGCAGTATTCGATACCGCCTTCCATCAGACAATGCCTGAGAAGGCTTATCTCTACGGACTTCCTTACGAATACTATGAGAAATACAAAATCCGCCGTTACGGTTTCCACGGTACAAGCCATGATTTCGTTTCTGCACGTGCAGCACAGATTCTTGGCAAAGACCGCAAAGATTTAAAGATTATCGTTTGCCACTTAGGAAACGGTGCAAGTATCTCTGCTGTTGACCACGGCAAGTGTGTTGACACCAGTATGGGTCTTACCCCGCTCGAAGGTCTTATCATGGGAACACGTTCCGGTGACTTAGACCCCGCAATCATCGAGTTCATCGCAAACAAAGAGAATTTGTCCAGCGCAGAGATTAACAATATCTTAAATAAAAAATCCGGTGTATTCGGTCTCTCCGGCGGCGTATCCAGCGACTTCCGTGATTTATCAAATGCCATGGACGAAGGCAATGCCCTCGCAAAAGCCGCATTAGAAACATATTCCTACCGTGTAGCTAAATACATCGGTTCTTACGCAGCTGCAATGAACGGTGTAGATGTAATTGCTTTCACTGCAGGTATCGGCGAGAACGATGCACGTGTTCGCGAAATGGTTGGTCAGTACTTAGGCTACTTGGGCGCCAGCATTGATCCCGTTAAAAACAAAGTACGCGGCGAAGAAACTATTCTCTCCGCAGAAGGTGATAAAGTAACCGTTATGATCGTTCCTACCAACGAAGAACTTGCAATCGCAAGAGAAACCGTTCGTCTGGTATAAAAATCGTCTTATCGGACCGGTAAAATAATGCAATTTAAAAATACCTCACACATTCTAAGAAATGTGAGAGGTATTTTTTTTGATGCCAATTGTTCCCTGTCAAAAATACAATAAATGGAGTTTTCTATAAAAATGTGTTAAAATATTTAAGATATTTATAAATGCTGACGTTTTTGGGGCTACATTTAAGGATACTATGAGGAGAAAAAAGATGGATTCAAACTCAGTTCAATCAGATAAAAATGGAAAATCCGGGGACTTGGAAGTGAAAAAGTGGTTGCGGAAGTATATTTTTACAGTAGAGAACCTTATTTGTCTGGCAGGCTTTTTACTTTCGATAGGCGGATACTATTTTACGGATTTTGACTTTTTTCAGAATCTGAATCTTGTGCTTTCATTTGTTTTTGTGGTATATGCAGGTTTTAGCTCTTGCATTAAGGTAACCAAATCAGAAGAAGATGACGATATTCTGAAACCAACTATTTTACCGGGAGTAATTCTTCTGATTCTTGGTGATTTGCTCTGGATGGCGACCGGTTTGCACACTGTTTCAGAAATTTTACTACTGCCCCATTCCCTTGAAAGCGCTTGTATCCGCGTGTTGACGGATACAATTTTACCTTTTTTTGATATTCCGTCACATTCCGCGTCCGATATTGCCTATACCATCAAAGATTTTCTTTTTAACCTGTGTACTCTCGGACTATTGATTACTCTCGATATTTTGTTGCTGATTTCTGTCATAAAAAACAGACGCCTCACAGGTGAAAAACCGGAGTATACCGTCAAATGGGGCATTCTTGCTGGAATTCGATATCTGGCCGGCGTTTACCAGCTGGTATTTTTGATACTCATTCCTTCCCTTATGGTGGAAGGTTTTTTGGATCCGAATACCGGATTATTTCCGGATGACTATAATCACGGCATTCCGTTCTTTGTGATATCTCCGCTGTTTTTATTCAGCTTTGTTTATATTGTCTTCTGTAAGTATTTTTTTAAAGAGTCCAAAAAACGTGATGTCGGTATTGCAGTATCACTGTTGCCCTTTTTGTTTGTGATGGCAACGGCAATCATCACCGACTCCGTAGATAATTTCACAGACCTGTATCAAAACGGTTCCACAGGTGTAATGTTGTATTTGTATGCGGCGAGGGATCTGATTCTGCTCCTTTTTACAGCAGCCGGAATGATAGTGGCCGTCTTTGCCAAACGCATTCCTGCCATTAGGCTGATGCTTGCCTTTTATGCTCTCATTTATTTACTCACGATGTTTAGTTTGCCGGAATATTGGATTGTAAAAGATATTATAGACCGGAGGCAAACGGAAGATTATATCGCCAGTGATAATCTTGATTATCCAACATACGGATATGGGACAACGATGATTGTCGAAGCCAGCTCCGATGCAACACCCGCAATCATAACGTTATTGGATGAAATGGATGAGACCGAATGGCAGGAATGCTTGGAATATTTGGAAATGAAAAAACAGGGAAGTGGACCTGTTTGTACTACATGCGAGTTTCATTATAAATATGAATGGCTGAATTGTCATTATCAGGAAGAAACGTACGGCAATTTGTCACGTGCAAGGTCAATAAAAATAATTCAAGAGAAGTTAAACGAAATAAATGAGAATTAAGAAAAGGACTGCAATTGCAGTCCTTCTTTTATCTCTTCTGTCTCTCTAATACTCTTTTCCTTCCAGACCCATCTTCTTCATCATGCGACCGATTTCGAAATAGATTCTCTCTTCATCCATTGTGAGAATTTCACGGTTCTTCATGGTGATTTTGCCATCTATGATGACCGTCTCCACTTCGGAACCGTTTGCGGAATATGCAAGTGCTGCAACAAGGTTGTTGTTTGGCTGCATCGAAGGTGTTTTTAAGTTCAAAATGGCAAGATCTGCTTTTTTACCGACTTCGATGCTTCCGATAGCGTCTTCCATGCGAAGCGCCCTGGCACCGCTTATCGTCGCCATTTCAAAGCCTTCTTTCGCGCTTACACACTGTGCGGTTTTGGCGGTTCCCTTATGAATTAAGGATAAAAGGCGAAGCTCCGAAAACATATTCAACGCATTGTTGCTTGCCGCACCATCGGTACCGAGGCAAACATTCACGCCTGATTCCATCATCTTAGCCACCGGTGCAAAACCATTACCAAGCTTCATATTGCTTGCCGGATTGGTCACAACGCTTACATTCTTTTCTTTCATAATCTGCATGTCTTCCGGAGTCGCATAGACACAATGTGCCGCAATCGTCGGATTCTCAAACAAACCTGCACGGTCAGCAAGTGCAATCGGCGTACATCCGTACTGCTTGAAGCAGTTCTCAATCTCAGTCGCACTTTCCGACAAATGAATATGGATTCCCATGTCATTTTTCTTGGCTTCTTCTGCCACAATACGCATAAAAGCTTCATCACAGGTATAAGGCGCATGGGGTCCTAAGAAAAAGGACAGTCTGTCGCAATCTTTGGCTGCATCCCGCTCTTCATATGCCTGACGCAAACGCATCGCGCCCGCCTCATCATTTCCGTTTCCGACCAAACCTCTGGATATCACGGCACGCATACCGGATTCTTTAACCGCGCGGGTTGTCTGATGGATATTCATCTGCATATCGTTAAAACAGGTTGTTCCGCTCTTCATCATCTCTAAGATGGCAAGGTTTGCGCCCCAGTAAGCATCCTCGTCCGTCATCGCATCCTCAATCGGAGAAATGGTTCCAAACAACCAGTCCGTAAAAGCAAGATCATCCGCCACATTTCTCATAAAAGCCATGTAAGAATGCGTATGGGCATTCACCATACCGGGAATTAACAGGCGGTCGGTACCGTCAATGATTTCATCAGCATCTGTGCCGCAATTCTTCGCTTCGCCGTACGCATCCACGCCGGAATTCGTCACTTCCACACCGCAAGAACTTCCTTCGCATAATACAATTTCAGAAATCTTATCATCCTCGATTCTGACATCCGCTTTTTTTACTACATATTTCTTCTCTGCATCCGGCAACACCGCCAGGATATTTCTAATCAGAATACTCATATTACCTATTCCTTTCTGTCACTCGTTTCTATCTCTGTATATTCCGCGCCGATGGCGCGACAATGTTCTCTTTTATTCAGACAGTTCATTATACCATAGATTACCGGGGATTTTGTAGACCCTTTTCCCTAGTTTGGACCTTTAGGGTACACTTACGCCAGGGCTGTATGTACCTTTTTGCTTGTTTTGGGCTTTTTAGGTACACTTGTGCTGCGGCTGTGTGTTCCTTTTTGCTTGCTTTGGGCTTTTTAGGTACACTTGTGCTGCGGCTGTGTGTTCCCTTTTTCTTGTTTTGGGCTTTTGGGGTACACTTGTGCCGCGGCTGTATATACCTTTTTTCTTGTTTTGGGCTTTTTAGGTACACTTGTGCCGCGGCTGTATGTACCTTTTTGCTTGGTTTGGGCTTTTTAGGTACACTTGTGCCGCGGCTGTGTGTTCCCTTTTTCTTGCTTTGGGCTTTTTAGGTACACTTGTGCCGCAGCTGTGTGTTCCCTTTTTCTTGTTTTGAGCTTTTTAGGTACACTTGTGCCGGGGCTGTGTGTTCCCTTTTTCTTAGTTTTGCTGATTTGGGGAAACTTTCCGAAACAAAGCAACCATATTCCCTGCCGCGACATCCGAATAGTGTGTAGGATTGAGACTGCGCACCCTTAGCGGAGCGGAGCTTTTTATTGCATAGGTATTTCCTATGCAATAAAAAAGCGAAAGCACATCTGCACTTTCGCTTAATTCTTGAACGGAGAAAGAGGGATTTGAACCCTCGCGCCGCGTGAACGACCTACACCCTTAGCAGGGGCGCCTCTTCAGCCTCTTGAGTATTTCTCCAAGTCTGTAGTTCTTCAAACATACACGATATAATTGTTTCTACGCCACATGACGCAAAAACAATTATATTATATGAACAGCGGATTGTCAATAACAATTTCGCTCACTTTTTATTTTTATCCTTATTGTATCCAATCCTTTATTTAAATATCCGCCTATCTCTTTAAACCGATTAAAATTCCGATTCCTGCAAAGAGAAGCCCAAGACCAAACAATGCAGCACTTATTATCATCATGCTTCGCGCATTCCCGCTGTCATACGGCATCACCATGTACGGACACACATATGCTTCCGCTTCCTGTTCACTAATTCCAAAGTCCCCACTAATATATTCAACAAGAAATTCCTTCTCATCTTTTTTCATTTTTCGGAGATATCCGTCCAATTCGATTGAGGGTTCCGGAAATTCTGCATTTTCATCAAGCATATACCACCAGTCGCGACTTTTATCTACTGCATTATCATATGGCTCATACCCTTCTGAAAGATTCACCATAACACCAACATATTCTTTGATATGTATGCCGCTCTCATCTTCTACCAAATTCGGAATCATATATGCTCTTGACTGCTCAACATTCGTATCTTCATCATAAACATAATAAAAATAATCATATATAAAATCCAGCTTCGTAGACACATGCGTTCCCTCATCTAATTCGGACCAATCTGTTGAAGCATACAAGTCTACCGCAGGTGTAAATAAAATAATGACATTACGCAAGGTAAAAATAAAAATTCCAATACTAAATAAAATAAATAAAATACCTGCTATGGTCAAACGGTTAAAAAAACGAAGCATTTCCTTTCATTCCTCCTATGTGTCTCCATAAAGTCTTCTTTATATCTTTAAATAGAACGAAGACTTGCCACAGCCTCACTTATGCGTTTCGCTACATAAGGCTGATTCATCGTATAAAGATGTACGCCGTCTACACCCTGGCTCATCAAATCCACAATCTGATCGATAGCATACGCAATTCCCGCATCACGCAAAGCTTCCGGAGAATGCTCGAATCGTGTCATCATCTTTACAAACTTTGCGGGCAAAGAGGCTCCGCAAGTTGTTACCATGCGCTCAATCTGCGCCTTATTTACAACCGGCATAATTCCTGCTTCAATCGGCACATTGATTCCCGCAAGGCGAGCTTTTTCCTGAAAACTGTAAAACATATCATTTTCAAAAAATAACTGGGATACTAGATGCTCGGCACCGGCATCCACCTTTTTCTTAAGATTTAGAATATCATCGATTGCGTTATCACACTCGGGATGTCCTTCCGGATAACATGCGCCGGATACGTGATAGTCGCCTTTTTTCTTAATGTAGGATACCAAATCACTTGCATAAGTGAAATCTGTCTGACGCGGAAGCTCGGGTACAATATCACCGCGCAGGGCCAGAATATTCTCAATCCCGTACTGCGCCGTCATTGCAAGTACCTTATCCACATCTTCCCTGCTTGAATTCACGCATGTTAAATGCATCATCGGCGTTAACTTATAATCCTCGATAATGCTGCGACACAAGTCAAGTGTAAGTGCGCTCGCACCACCGCCGCCGGCACCGTATGTTACACTGATGAAATCAGGCTTACACTCAGATAATTCAGCCAGTTTGGTAGAAATGCTCTCAATAGAAAATGTTTTTTTCGGAGGAAACACCTCAAAAGAAAACACCGTCTTTTTCTGTTCAAAAATCTCACTAATTTTCATTCCGATACTCCCCTTTGCCTGCAGCGCCTGCTCCTTTTAGAAGGTAAAAACAGCAGCTCCTAATGCGGGCAAATCAAATTCAATATAATACGGCTGACCGTCGCATTCTCCTGCAACGGGTGTCAGCTCCGGTAAAATTTCAGAGCCCATACCGCCAAAACGCTTTTCATCACTGTTAAGCAATAACTTGCATTTCTTCTTGGCAGGAACTCCGACCCTGAAATATTCACGACGCATCGGTGTCATATTTAATACAACAAGAATATTTTTCTTACCGGTACGATCTTTGCGAATATAACTGTAAATACTGCGGGTATTATCATCAGCATTGATCCATTCAAAGCCTTCCCATGAGGTATCCAATTGATACAATGCCGGATACTTGCGATAAATCTGCAAAAGTTCCTTCATGAAGTCCTGCATGCCCTTATTTAAATCATTTTCAAGCAGGAACCAGTCAAGTTCCCGCGCCTCGCTCCACTCACGCTCCTGTGCAAATTCCTGTCCCATGAAAAGGAGTTTTTTACCTGAATGTGTAAACATGAACGTATAGCCCACACGAAGATTTGCGTATTTATCTACCTGATAGCCGGGCATTTTATTTACCATGGAGCACTTCAAATGCACCACTTCATCGTGGGACAAAGGCATAATATAATTTTCGCTGGAGTTATAGCTCATTGCAAAAGTAAGCTTATTATGATTGTCTTTTCTGAAAAACGGATCCAACTTCATATAAGAACAGAAATCATGCATCCATCCCATATTCCACTTAAAAGTAAATCCGAGTCCGTCATCTTCCACGGGAGCCGTAACCTTAGGCCACGCCGTAGATTCCTCGGCAATTGTTGCAACACCGGGGAAACGTCCGTGAATCACAGAATTTAAGTGTTTAAAAAACTCGATTGCATCAAGGTTTTCATTGCCTCCGTACTTATTGGCAACCCACTGTCCGTCCTGCTTACCGTAGTCTAAGTAAAGCATGGAAGCAACCGCATCCACACGCAATCCGTCGATATGAAACTCTTCCAGCCAGTATATTGCATTCGCAATCAAAAAATTGCGGATTTCATTCATGGAATAATTAAAAATCTTAGTACCCCAGTCAGGATGCTCACCCAAACGTGTATCGGGGTGTTCATACAGGCAGGTACCGTCAAATTCAGCCAGGCCGTGTGCGTCCTTCGGAAAATGTGCAGGTACCCAGTCAAGAATGACACCAATATTATTTTTATGCAGATGATTCACCAGATAAGCAAAATCCTGCGGTGTTCCGTATCTTGATGTCGGTGCGAAATATCCCGTCACCTGATAACCCCAGGAGCCGTCAAACGGATGCTCTGCAATTCCCATCAACTCCACATGGGTATATTTCATTTCTTTCAAATACTCCACAATTCTGTCCGCAAACTCGCGGTAATTGTAGAATCCGTCCTCGTCCTTAAAAGGATGACGCATCCATGAGCCGATATGGCACTCATAAACAGCCATCGGTTCTTCCAAAAGATTCTTTTGGGCCCTTTCGTTCATCCATTTGGTATCAGTCCAGCTTATTTTGGAAAGATCCGTAATTCTTGAAGCCGTACCCGGACGCATCTCGCTGTAATTCGCATACGGATCAGCTTTATACAGCTTCTCGCCGTCCCTGGTAACAATCAGGTACTTGTAGAGTTCGCCTTCCCATACCCCTTCTACAAAAGCAGTAAAAATACCGCTCTTCCCCTGCAGAATCATAGGGTTGCGATTTTCATCCCAATTGTTAAAAGTACCTACAACCGCTACTTTTTCGGCATTCGGTGCCCATACTGCAAAAAAGACACCCCTTTTACCGTTTTCTTCGCTGAAATGTGCTCCTAACTTTTTATAAATATCATAGTGCGTACCCTGTCCAAACAAATAGCTGTCATCTTCTGAAATAAATACCTTCTCTGCCATATACCTTGCGCCCCCTTAAGGTTATTCGAAATCTTTCTCTTTCAGTATCGTGTATCCGTCTTCGTCCTTCCGTGCTTTGTTGAATAGTTTCTTTTTGCCGGAGCGGCGAATTGCTTCATTTACAATTTCTTTTACTTCTTCGATTGTAACCGTATGATTGCCCCTGCGCATATCGGAAACCCGTTTGCTAAGAGCAAGATGACCCATATCATCTATTGTGTAACCCTGTTCGCGTGTATATTTCAGCGCATAGCTGATAAGCATCTCCATGCTCATTGGAATAATATCCACACGACCGTTAAAGAACTCCTTCATATACGGAATCTTATCCACGAACTTCTGAATACCTGATTTGCGATCCATCAGAATGACAACAATGCCCAGATTCTCCTGATTTAATCCCTGTAAAAGGTTCTTAATCGTATCTTTATTCATAGCACTCGCGTGCTCTACCAAAAGTGCTCCGTTTTCAAGCTTGCCAAAGGTTTCCGCAATATCCTTTTTGTTCAGGCTTTCTGCCGTAATCTTGGCAACCTTTCCGGAGAAATTATCGTCGGAAGACTGTACGAAACGTACAATCTGCTTTGCAAGACTCACAGCAGACTCATCATCATCGGAAGAAATCAATACATTACCCGAATAGGATGCAAGCGTAAGGCACTCTAAAGTTTCAATCAACTGGAATTTCATGCGCTTAGAGTAAAGGAACGGTGCAAAAAGCTCCTTTTCTTCCGGCGTCATATCATGAACTGCCTTCACCTCGCGGATTGGTTCCGCTTCTGCTAAGGTCGGCAGAATTTCATCTTCTTCAATCATGCTTTCCACTTCTTTGGCCCGCGCATCATCTTCGATGGAACTTTCCACTTCCTTCCAGATATTGCCTGGAATTGTTCCGGTAATCGTTCCGTTCGCATATCCGCTGTGAATACGCATCACTTCCGGTTCTTCAGGCTCTGCGACCTTTTCTTCCGCTACCGTTTCAGACGCTTCTGTTACTTCTTCTTGTATTTCTTCCTCCGGCTCAAAGGTTGTTTCCTCTGTTTCTTCTTCGAGAGCCGTTTCCTCTTCAATTTCCTCTTCGGAAACAACTTCTTCTGCCGTTTCCTCAGTCACTGTAACTTCGTCCTGTATCGCTGTTCCTTCCGGTTCTTCTTCAGGCTCTGCAGATATTTCACCTGCCGGCTCAGCCGCAACCGGTGTTTCCCATACTTCTTTCTCAGGTGCTCCCTGCGGAAGAATCTGTTCAAAATCCAGACTCTGCGTCGGAAGTACACCTACTACAGTCTCATTAACAATCGTATCTGTAGGCACTGCATTCGCAATCGGTGTTACCGCATTCTGATCCAAACCTTTCATAACGGTCGGACTAACAGAACCCAGCACGGAATCAATCTGTTCAGGACGGTCCAGAGAAGATAACATACCGGATTTGGTATTCTCATCAAACTCCGCAAACATTTCACCGGTCTGTTCAAGAAGCTGCTTACGCACTTCTTCCCGGAAACGCTGTGTGTTTTCCTCTTTCATGCGTTCCCATCCGTCTAAAATGTCCTGTATACACATCTGCCCCGTAATCTGCTTCTCAACCTGCACCTCCCCGGAATCACCGAAATCAATCCCGTCATCCGTACGCGGTGTTTCAACCAAGGCAGGTTCCTTTGGCATCTGAATTTCCTGTACATCTCTGCTGGAAGCTGCTGCCATATCCTGTGCATAATTCTCCTTAAAAGTCGCAAGCTCCGGTGTTTCTTTGGTCTGCGTCTCCGGAACAGGCACTGCATATCGCATATCTTCTGTTTTATCTGCAAAGAAAATTTCATTGGCATCAGCAGGAATTGTGTTATGGAACACTTCTTTCTCGCCTCTTACCTCTACCGGCTCTGAAGATACTTCCTGTGCAACAGGCACCGGCTCTTCATCGATAAATTCCTTCAGATTTGCTGCCAGCTCCGCCTGGAGATTAATGGTGTTGTATTTGCTCATGTCAATGGTTTTGACACGGAAATCATCGTCCTCTTCTTCAATCACGGGATTCTGCTCGGTTTTCGCTTTGGCAGCACGGGCAGCCTCCTCAAATTTAGACTCATTTCTCTTATCATATTTCTCCTGCTGGGAAGGTGTCAAAGGCTCGTGCAACATCTTAAGTTCCATTGCCTTAATAACATAAGGTCCTTCTCCGAACCAGAGAATAATTTCATCACATTCTTCTACACATTTGGTTGCAAAACCTGCACGATGATAGAGATATGCCAACTGATATTCCCATTCTTCCATGCGGTCTTTTTTCTTTAATTCCTCGAGCAACTCAATGCGGTCTTCAAATCCGACATTCTGTGCTTCATAAATGCGGTAACGAAGAATATATACTCCGGAATCATTCGGCGCAAGCTTCGCAAATTCTTTAAAATATTCAATTGCAGCAACAATATCACCGAATTCCAGCGAAATCTCACACAATCCGTAAACAACATTTCTGCTGGACGGATTCCTGTCATACGCAAGTTCCAATAAATCGCGACTTTCCTCAAATCGCTTGTTATGTCTGTATAACTCAGCAATTTTAACAAGTGTTGCCACACTCTTCACACGTCGCCAGTCGATGGTATCGGCCAGGCGGACCGCTGATTTATAGTCCTGCAAATCCATCAATTTTTCAATTTCTTCGGAACGGAGTTTAAATTCGTACTTATCCACAGTATTCACCTCATACAAAAACTAGAGATAGTTCAATTTACGTCTTTGAAACACAAGATATTGCGTAAAAAACCAATCTTGCTATCCTATAGTTTATCATACGCACCTGTCAATGTCAAAGAACTTCTACTGTAAACCGCTCTGTTTTCGAAAGGTTTCCAATTCCTGTTCCATACGGATTTGAAATTCAGACGAAGAAATCACCCTACAATTGTGACCGCTTGTAATCTGACGGATTAAAGAATCCGAACTCACCACAAGAATATCCAGTTCTTTTCCGTGCTTCTGTGTGTAATTCTCTATATAATGATCTGCAATTACGCCTTCCTTCGTGTGGATAATTTCGACATCCTCCAGGTGCATGGTACTGCCGCTGCTTCCTTTTACCCGGTATCCGTCAAAAACAACCATAACGCGGTAATCACTGATGCTGCGATATTTAGATAAAATGCTGACCAGACGGTCTTTGGCCGTATCGATATTCAAAGTACTCAAGGCTTTCAGCTCTTCCCACGCAAAAATAACATTGTATCCGTCAACCAACAGCAACTTTTCCTTACGTTCCACAGGACGATATACATATTCTCCTTCCCGATAAGTACGCGATACGGGAGATTGGGCTTTTTGCTTTTTATATCCGCTCTTTCCTCCACCGGCATTTGCATGAAATGTACGGTTAATTATCTCATCCACTTCATCCGTTCCAAGGCTGAAATCATATCTGCGACGGCGTTCTTCCTGATAAACCGCACCACCGTCTGCATATTCCACCTCATCTTTGACGTGCATGTGCTCAAACACTTCGTACCAGGGCACCAGAAAGCCCGAGCCGTGCGCACAGAATACCGAAGCTGACGGATTCGCCTTATCCGCATCCGGATCATACCCTTTATCCCGAATAACCTCCTCTGCATTGTGGCATACATCATAACCGCCGAAGGACACGGACAAATGCCCTTTTCCGTGTGTATAAGACTGTAATGCAATCTGATAATCCCGCAGGGTTGCAACCGGTCCGCGTCCGGTCATTACGGCAGTCTCCTCCATAATCTCACACGGCGTCATTTTCGCATGTAAATTCGTAAGATCAGTCATGGCGCGTCCGACCATTTCTGTCGGGATTTCCAGTGCAAAATCATAAAAAGGCTCCAAAAGCACCGTTTCTGCCTGCATCAGTCCCTGACGCACGGCGCGGTATGTCGCCTGTCGGAAATCCCCGCCTTCCGTATGTTTATTATGCGCGCGACCGTTTATGATGACAAATTTTACATCCGTCAGCGGCGCCCCTGTTTTCACACCTTTAAAATTACGTTCCGTCAAATGCGTGGCAATCAAACGCTGCCAGTTTCTGTCCAATACGTCTTCGCTGCAATCTGACGTAACACTGATTCCGCTTCCTCTCTCTCCCGGCTCAATCCTGATATGCGCTTCCGCGTAATGGCGAAGCGGTTCAAAATGCCCCACGCCGATTACCGTATCCGCAATTGTTTCCTTGTATGCAATGCTTCCCGTATCAAATGCAATGGCATAAGAAAAGCGCTCTTTTACCAGCTGTTTCAAAATATCAATCTGTATCTGTCCCATCACACGAACATGGATTTCTTTATGTTCTTCATCCCAAACCACGTTCAGTTCCGGCATTTCACCCTCTAAAAGTCGTAAATCCTGTATGGCTGCCAGAGGACTTGTCCCGTCCGGAAACGTTATGCGATAGGATAACACAGGCTCAAGCCTCGCCCGTTCATCTGACATTCCTACACCGATTCCCTGACCCGCATAGGTTTCTTCCGGACCTGTTACGGCATAAACACACCCCGGTTGCGTTTCATTGCAGGCTTCATATTTTTCACCATTGTATCGTCTGATCTGGCTGACCTTCTCATCACCGCATAAAATATCGCGCGTACGAAGCACACCGCTTAATACCTTAATATGTGTCAGCCTTTTCCCCTGCTCGTCATGTGTAATCTTATACACGCGCGCCCTGAATGCATCCGTTTCCAGTGTATTCTGAATGGTATATCTGTCAAGACCGTCAAGCAACTGCTCAATTCCGTCAAGCTTAAGTGCCGAACCGAAAAAACAGGGAAACACAGACCTCTTTGCAATCATTTCGCATATGCACTCCTCCGAAAGGCTTCCCGTTTCCAGAAATTCCTCAAGCCGGTCTCCAAGAAGTGCCATCTCTTCCAATGCATCCTCCTGCATAACCTCTTGCGAAAAATCCATGCACCCATAATCGAGACTCTTACGCAGATGCTCCATCAGGGCATCTTTTCCGCTATGATTCAGGTCCGTTTTATTGATAAAAAGGAACGTCGGTATCCGAAGCTCCTTCAATAATTTCCACAATGTCAGGGTATGTCCCTGCACACCATCCGGTGCACTAATGACAAGCACTGCATAATCAAGCACCTTAAGACAACGCTCTGCTTCTGCCGAAAAGTCGATATGACCC
Source organism: Lachnospiraceae bacterium (assembly GCA_015056945.1). GTDB lineage: Bacteria > Bacillota > Clostridia > Lachnospirales > Lachnospiraceae > UBA3766. The sequence goes on from SVFH01000002.1 coordinate 111,208, forward strand.
GGTGTATCCAGCAAGTTAAAGGTCGTATTTTTCCACGAAAAGAAGGCCTGCTTGGAAAAGATGGTAATCCCGCGGGCGCGTTCCATCTCATTATGATCAAGAAACGCATCCTTGTTATCTACTCTTCCTGCCTGCCTTATCAAACCGCTTTTGTAAAAAAAAGCTTCCGACAATGTAGTTTTTCCGGCATCAACATGTGCCAGAATTCCGATTACTGTATTTTTCATAACTTACAGATAGCGAAACATATCTTTTGCATCTTCCTTACGTACCGTTTCCTGTATCGTAAGCACTTCTGCCTGTACGGTTTTATCACCGAAACGAATTGCGATAATGTCTCCTACTTTTACCTCCTGTGATGCTTTGGCAACCTTATCATTTATGGTTACACGCCCGGCATCACAGGCTTCATTCGCGATTGTGCGGCGCTTAATCAAACGCGACACCTTCAAATATTTGTCCAATCTCATAAAAAATCTCCCTTAATATAGCTTATACGGATTGCTACGGATTCCTACGCCGTATTCGCATACTGCTTATACGGATTCCTACGGATTGCTACGTGCTTCGCACTCTCGCATTCCTACGCCGTATTTGCATACTGCTTTACGGATTCCTACGGATTGCTACGTGCTTCGCACTCTCGCAATCCTACACAATATTCGCATATCGCGAAGCTTGCGCTTCGCTTTTATGCTCATATTGTGGCGCGTCCCAAGGTCATGAAACCACTTCTGTGCAAGCACAAGTGGTTTCATGACTTTTGGACGCTGGAATCCTATATAAAAAGCGGAAGAAACTAACTTTCTTCCGCTTCAGCATTCTTCAAAATAAAGAATTAGTTAAGAGCATCCTTTAAAGCCTTACCAGCTTTGAACTTAGGATATTTGCAAGCTTCGATCTTCATGGAAGCTCCTGTAAGAGGGTTTCTACCTTCTCTTGCAGCTCTTTCACCAACTTCGAAAGTACCAAATCCAACTAACTGGATTTTCTCACCTTTCTTTAATTCATCTGCAACAACATCTGTGAATGCCTTTAAAGCCTTCTCTGCGTCTTTCTTTGATAAACCTGCCTGATCAGCGATAGCTGCAACAAATTCTGTCTTGTTCATTATGAACTCCTCCTCTTTCATTGAAGTTTATTTTCTTGTTAATACGTCCCATTTGAAACGCCTATTCTAGTTATAGTTTGTTTTCCTATGTTTGTCAAGGAAAATTGCGGAAAAATCACTGAAACACCGCTGTTTTTTCATGTTTTTTTCGACATAATAATTTCCTATGACTTTGTCAATTCGGAAAAAGCGTAATGCACATCGTCTGAAGATTCTTCCATGCGAAGCGTATAACTTCTTGTCTGATATCCCGTCTTACGAAGTGTAATTACAATCGTGCCTGATTTCTTAGGAAATACTACCGGCACAACTCCGATATATTCTCCATCCAGATATACTTCAACATCTTCCGGTGCATCAATATAAACCTTGCCTACCGGATTTGTTGTCACTTCCGAATCATTTTCCGGCGGTTCATTTTCCGAAGCACTTTCTTTTCCTTCAGAAGACTCGTTGGAAGAAGACTCTGATTCTTTTTCAGAATTCTGTTCGCTGTTACTTACAGCTCCGTCACTCTCTTTCTCTGAAGAATCCTTAGAAGAGCTCTCCTGTTTAGAGGACGACTCTTCGGAATCCTCCTCATCGGAAGAATCCTTGTCCTGCGACGTAAGCGTAATCGTAATGGAAGCATACTCATCTCCCACTTTAATGTAGCTTGAAAGCGTATCGTATCCGTCCGCGCGGCAAATCAGCTGATGAATTCCGTATTCCAAAGAAACCGGTGCATTGGTCTCGACTTTTTTACCATCGATAAAAAGTGTTGCCGAGGCCGGATTTAAAACAAAAAGTACATTTCCGTATTTCACTTCATGCTCAATATCTCCCAAATCCAGCGTCACTTCCTGATTTCTTCCTACTGTAACATGCTTCGTTCCGCTGATTCCTTCATTACTGACAAGCACATCATAACTACCCTCCGGTACGGTCAGAAGCATATTCTCCGTAATACGTGTAATCGCCTTGTTGCCGACCTCAATCCAGCCGTTGATAAAATACGTGTCGTTGGCAAGACGCAAATATCCATGCCCGCTGTCAAGATGCATACTGTAAATTGTATGGTCTTTACCGTACACAGTCAGCACATCACCCGGATGCAGTTCCATGCGCTCTATCGTTTCATTTGCGGAAGCAATCACCAGATAATCATCCAATTTATACTCCTCGCCCAAAAGCTGCATTCTGCTGTCCCTCTTTAAAAGACCCTCAAACGATACATCCGCCAGAGAAAAATAATCCTCCGACAACTGAAACGATACCAGTTTTTTCGTCTCTTTGATAAAGGTAATGTCCGCAATGGAGGCATGTTTTAACTGGATTGCCGCCATTGCTGTACCATATTTGTCTTTAAATTCCGTCACCCCATCATAAAATAAGGTATAACGTCTTCCTGTTTCGAGATTCTGGAACGTAAGTGTCCTCTGCTCTTCATCCGAATTCACAAGAATTGCCGTATCCTCATATGAGGAATAAACATCCGGCACATCCGGTTCGGACACCTGCGGCGGCGAAGCCGGCTTGCAGGATACCAGGCATACGGAAATGAACAGAAGCAAAAGCAGTAAGACACGACCAAATCCCTTTCTATTGTCTGTTTTCATAATTTATCTCCCGTAATTCCGCTGTTTTAGCGGGATTTATCTTTATTCTATCACATCATCAAAAACTTTGCGTAAAAAGTTTTGCTTTTTTTCTTCCTGGGCACAGACCGCCATCAGCTTCTCGCCATACACAAGCGACTGAAACGCCTTGTTGCTGTTATAGTACGTGCTGACAATTTTTCGAAATTTTTCCGGATAAGAAAGCCGGTAAAATAACTGGCGCCGTTCCGCCTCCTTCAAAGGAGTAAATGCTTCATATTCCTGTATCATTTTCTCCCCAAGGAGCATATCCCATTCATATTTTTCCATGATTTTACGAAGAAAAAGTGCCAAATCTCCAATTCTGCTGTCAAAACGGCATCTTTCAAAGTTCACAACCGCTCTGCGTTGTCCGCACATCAACACATTATGATACTGGAAATCTCCGTGAACGAAACTGCGCTGTTTCTCAACTTCCTGATAAAAGGACGTAAAATCTTCCTTACAGATGCGTTCTTCCGCCGCTTCGGCGCGTTTCAAAAACACATCGTATTCCGAAAGAAGAAACTGCTCAAACGCAGTCTTTGAACCGCGTTCCCGCACGTACTTACGTATTTTGCGCAACATCCTGTTATGTCTGGCCGTCTCCTCCTTCAAATCAAACCTGGCAATATCCCCAAGCGCTTCCTCTTTCGGATAAAACATTCCCGTATGAAGCAGGGCCATCGTATGAATACAATCCGATAATTCTTCCCTGTTCTTCGGATTACATTCATGGCCTTCATAATAATCTTTTAACACATAAGTCACGCCGTCCCGGTCTTTTACGGTATAGGTGCCCTCCTTGTTTGGCACAAGAGAATCTACATCCACAAGACCAAGCGCACTGACATTTTTCAAAAGATGCTCCATCAGCACAAGTTTTTGCTGCGGCGCATGATATTCCTGTAAAATTTTGAGCCCTTCTTCTGTTTCGCACAGGATACATCCGCGACCTTTATATGTGCGGGTTATATTTAACTCATATTGTTCCAACAAACTGACCGCTCTGTCATTCATATGTTCTATGCCTCCCACTCTTCCTCTTTCAAAGCACTAACCATGCTATGTAAAGATATGAGGGTTGCACTCTATTCATGCCGGAAACAATCAATTTTTTTTCAAAAATCAGGGTGTCAACAATTCATGAAACCACCCATGTGCAAGTACAAGGGTTTTATGACCTTTTGACACTGGAATCTTTCAAATAATACCCCAACAGATACTCTTTATCATTGTGTTCCGGAAATTCAATGACATCTTCTAACATCCGGTCTAATAAAACACCGATTTCTTTGCCGGGCTTCATGCCCTTCTCAATCAGGTCCGCACCTTTTACCGCTAATGTTGCCTTGGATACACAGTTTCCTTTTGCAATAATTGCAGCATAATCCTCCCTGTTTCTGCGGATTCTTTCAATCTTTTCATCTCTTTTATACGTACTTTGTGCTGCAACATCAGCTTCCCATACTTCAAAAAGCATCGGAAAATAGCTTTCACCCACCTTGGCAAGCGCACGCCGCATATAGGTTTCTCCTTCTAAAATGCGCAAATCATGATACAACACCATATGGCTTACTTTGACAATCGTATCGCGGTCAAAGCGAAGACGGTTCATCACAGTTTTGGCAATCTCCGAAGAAACCGCTTCATGCCCGTAAAAATGCGCTCTTTCATCCTCTCCCATACTGTAACAGTCAGGCTTTCCCATGTCGTGAAAAAGCATGGTCAGACGTAAAATTTTATCTGCCGCAACTGAAGAAAGTGCGTGCAGCGTATGCTCTCCAACAGTATAACAATGATGAGGATTATTCTGCTCCATCTCCATAATCCGGTCGAACTCCGGCATAAACTCCTTCGTCAAACCGCAACGGTAAGCCTCTCTTAACATATCAGGATTCGGCGACACTAACGTCTTAATCAATTCTGTCATGATACGCTCCGCGCTGATTTTACGAAGATTGGGCGCGAGCGCTTTCATCGCCTCCATTGTCTCGTCCTCCACCCTATAAGAAAGCTGGGCAGCAAAACGAATGGCGCGAAGCAGGCGCAAGGCATCTTCCTCAAAACGGGCATACGGATTTCCGACACAACGAATCACTCCTGCCTCTATATCCGCAAGACCTCCGAACAAATCCACAAGACCGCGGCTGTCATTATATGCCATTGCATTAATGGTAAAATCACGACGCAACAAATCTTCTTCCAGATTTCTCGTAAAAGAAACCGAAGACGGATGCCGTCCGTCTTCATACTTACCGTCAATCCGATAAGTGGTAACCTCATAGCCACACCTGTCCAACATGACCGTAACCGTACCATGCTCAATTCCGGTATCGATCGTATGCGAAAAAAGCTCCTTTACCTGCTGCGGACTTGCAGAAGTGGTGATATCCCAGTCATTCGGTTCTCTTTGCAGAATGGAATCTCTTACACAACCGCCCACCGCAAAAGCCTCATAGCCGTTTTTTTTCAAAATACCGATTATTTTATTTACATTAGGTGGTAACTGAATTTTCATTTAGGTATCTCCTCATTAATCATAGGGAAACCCTATGAAGATAAAAAGCTCCACGGCACATAATGCCGGGAAGCTTCAGCATAAACAAAATGGGTATGATACGAGGCCTTCCAGTGCCAGGACCGGGAAGCCCTGTATTTCTCACGAAACCAAAGTTCCGCAAGCCTTTATTGAGGGGGGAAAGGGGATAGAAGGCTTCGCATCATAATCTATTATGAATAATACATAATAGCAATTTTATGTTCATTATTATCCCATTATATTTTCGACATGTCAATAGCTGACAGGCCGAATTCATATAAATTTTACTTTTACTTTACGTCATTTTTCTTCATTTTTCCGCAAAGCAATTTTTCTCATTTTGCATCGACAAATGCCATTTTTTCTTTCAGGAATTCAGAAGATTTGGTCAGGAATGCAATATACTCCTCGGGAGGAATCGGTGGTGAGAAATAAAAGCCCTGCAAAAATTCACATCCCACATCCAGAAGTGATTCGGCCTGCTCTTTCGTTTCTACGCCCTCCGCTACAATCTTTAACTCCAAACTTCCGATCATGGATGCTGTATGGAATAACACCTTCTGCGCCTTGTCATCCTCGTTTGCAGCCTTGACAAACATTCTGTCGAGTTTTACCACTTCAAACGGGAATTTAATCAGATAATCTGCATTGGAAAGTCCGGTTCCGAAATCATCTGCGGCAAAGGTACAACCGCATTCAATCAGATTCTTCATGTTGTGATGCAGAAGCTTGTTATTTGTATTCATGGAGGTTTCCGTAATTTCGAAATCAATCATGTTGTAAGGAATCTTGTGTTCATCCATAATTTCAATCATGCGGGTGTGAAGATTCTCCTGCATACACTGCACCATGGAAAGATTTACTTCGATATAGCGGATATTAAACGCGCGAAGCGCTCCGGATGCAATGAATTCACATACTTTGCGGAATACAATCTCTCCGATTTCAAGAATAAGCCCGCTCTCCTCCGCAATCGGAATAAACTCTCCGGGCGGAATAAAGCCCATTTCTTCATCCTTTAATCTGACAAGGGCCTCAGCAACGGTAAAATCGTGATCCTTCGCTGAATAAATCGGCTGGAAAAATACCATAAACTCATCTTTTTGGATTGCACGCTGTAAAATATGTGTAATTTTGGATACACGCTGTCCTTTTTCAATCGTCTCCGCCGTCGCGTAGAACAATTCATTGCAGTTGTTTCTTTTACATTCTGCCAACGAAAGATCCACGCTTGTCATAATTTGTTCACCGGTTTTCGCCACTTCGGGACAGTGAATACAGCAAAGATGAATGGTAAGATTTACTTTTTTATCCTTAATCATAAAAGGAGTCAGGAAACGCCAGCGAAGCCACTCTGCATGCTGGGAAACCTCTTTTTCCCCTTTTTCACAAATGTAGACAAACTGGGTTCCTCCAAGGAAATACAGCTCTCCCTTTCTGGCCTCCTTACATTCATCCACCACCTTTAAAAGGAGCTCATTTCCGGTCTCAACACCCATGTACTGATCGACAAAGGCAAATCCTTCCATATCAAAAGCCAGCACACTAAACTTCTTGTCCGCTTTAAAAAGCCGTTCCGTATACTCCAAAAATGCCTTTTGGTTAAATACCTTCAAATCCCGTTCGAGATACTCGTCCGGATTCTGCAGGGAATGATATAAAACAACCAAAAGAAGTGACGCCGCAAAATTAGAAATCAAAAGGTTCGGAATCACAAATTGCAATACCACAAACGCCGTAGAAGTAATAATTACCGCAAAGGATGAAAAACGCTGGAACAATGTTAAGTGCAATCTGGAGAACATAACCAGCAAAATACAGGACGCCAGCATAACGTATGCAACGATATAAAGGCTCGGCAACAGCATACCCTGATGATATACTCCGTTTTTAAAAGAAAACGCATGACCCGTAAGCGGTGTGAAAAATACAACAAATAAAAGGTACAAAAAGACGGTAATGGTTACTACATTTATTACTTTGCCGATTTTTCCCGTATCATATCCGGTAATCGTAACCATAAACCGGAAATATACAATCTGTAAGGTATTAAAAGATAAGAAAAACAGTCCGTTAATAATATAATTTAATACAATCGGAAAAGTATCCGCATGCGTAATCGTGTAAACAGAGATGGTATCCGTCACGGTTGCCACAGCTACCAGCACGCACATGATTTCGAAATATCTGTTCGCCTTGGTGGCGAATCGTTTCTTACTGAAATATAGAACATTGATTACAATACAAACGAATATTGCAGCAATGTCATAGTGTATAATGTATCCCATGCGACCTCCTTTCTCCTTCGTGAAAGAGGGACTGTTTTCACAGACTCCCTTACTCTAAATTATACAACTTTTGTTTTAAAAAACAAGATTATTTTTATTTTTTTCTGATAATTTGCGCCTTTTAAATCATTTTGTGCCCATTTTCCAATCATAATCACAAATAATTGTGTTTTTCCAAGTATTATGATACACTATATAGGATTCCAGTGTCCAAAAGTCATGAAACCACTTGTGCTTGCACAAAAGTGGTTTCATGACCTTGGGACACGCCACAATATGAGCATAAAAGTGAAGCGCAAGCTTCGCGATATGCGAATATTGTGTAGGATTGCGAGAGTGCGCAGCACGTAGCAATCCGTAGGAATCCGTATAGCAGTATGCGAATACGGAAACCACTTGTGCTTGCACAATAGTGGTTTCATGACCTTGGGACACGCCACAATATGAGCATAAAAGCGACGCGCAAGCTTCGCAGTATGCGAATACGGCGTAGGATTGCGAGAGTGCGCAGCACGTAGCAATCCGTAGGAATCCGTATAGCAGTATGCGAATACGGAAACCACTTGTGCTTGCACAATAGTGGTTTCATGACCTTGGGACACGCCACAATATGAGCATAAAAGCGACGCGCAAGCTTCGCAGTATGCGAATACGGCGTAGGATTGCGAGAGTGCGCAGCACGTAGCAATCCGTATAGCAGTATGCAATCTCAAACAAAAAGGAGGAAATCACGATGTCCAGAAATACCAGAATTATGCTTTTAGGAGGCTTCCTCCTTAGCTTAATCATCGGAATCTTTGTCATTCCGAAATTGCAGAACAAATGTGCCGGATCGATGTATAAGACATACAATCGCAAATTATTGCGCGACAAATTCGGCATTTCAATTCCACGCAGGAAATAGGAGGATTATCATGGAAATCAGCATTGAGAAAACAGCCCAGGACTGTATCAGCGCAATTAGTGAGAAAGTCCGCAATTTAAAAACCTTAAACATTATCGTTGCCGGCAAGACAGGTGTTGGTAAAAGTACTTTAATCAACAGCATGTTCCGTGAAAACCTTGCTGAAACCGGAATCGGCAAACCGGTAACGCAGCACATGCGCAAAATCAGCAAAAAAGGAGTTCCTTTGAATATCTACGATACCAAAGGGTTTGAACTTGGAAAGGATGCACAAAAGGAAGTCAAAAAGGAAATCCTTGATACCATCAAATCCGGTCTTGCAGGTACGGATGTCAACAAAGCCGTCCATTGCATCTGGTATTGTATCAATACCGCATCAAACCGTGTTGAACCGGAAGAAATCGAATGGTTACGCGACCTTGCAAGAGAAAACACCATTACGGAAGTCCCCATTATCATTGTTCTGACACAATCTTTTTCAAAGCCGAATGCAGAAGCAATGAAAAACCTCATCGAAGACGAAAACTTAGATGTCGTTCAGGTCATCCCCGTACTGGCGCAGGATTTTGTTGTTGACGAAGAATATACCAAGAAAGCCTTTGGACTGGACGCGCTGCTCGCTGTTATGACAGAAGTCCTTCCCGATGAATTGCAGGACACACTGCAAAACGTGCAGAGAGCGTCTTTGAAAGCAAAAAAACTTCGCGCACAAACCGCGGTAGCATCAGCAACCGCCGCAGCGTTCGGTGAGGGATTTTCTCCGATTCCTTTTGCGGATTGTGCGTTACTCATACCGACGCAGGTTGCCATGATTGCCGGCATTACCGCTATTTACGGTCTGGATATTAATAAAAGCATCATTACCGCTTTCGTTTCTTCTGCACTCGGAACAGGTAGTGCTACCATCGCCGGTAAAACCATTGCTTCTAACCTTTTAAAACTCGTTCCCGGTGCAGGAACCGTTCTCGGCGGTACCATTTCCGGTGCAACAGCCGGTCTGATTACCACTGCCCTGGGTGAAGCCTACATCTTATTGATGGAAGCACTATACAAAGGGGATTTGAAAGAAGCCGACCTTATGACAGATGCCGGAAAGAAGAAACTAAAAGATTTGTTCAAAAAGAAAATGAAAGAAAAAAAAGATGAACAGGCTACCTCCTAAGCGGAGGTGCCTGTTTTTTCACTACGCTGCTTTAAATATACGCAAACGGCAACACCTATAATTACACAGTAGCCGATGACACTGAAAATATCCGGCTTCTGATTCAAAAAGAAAAAACCGAGAATAGCTGCAAATAATACCTGTGAATAATCATACACAGAAATATCCTTTGCGGGTGCATAGGAATATGCTGCTGTCACACAGAACTGTCCGCCTGATGCCGCAAGACCGGTCAACAGAAGAAATCCCCACTGCCACCATTCCATCGGCTCATATTGCAATAATACAATCGGTCCTAACATAAGACTGGTAAAGGCCGAAAAGTAAAAGACAATAAATGCACTCTTTGTTCCGACTTGCCCAAGTTTCCTGACGCATGTGTATGCAATGCCGGCTCCAAGACCTCCTATGAGACCGGCAACTGCCGGAATCGCTTCCATTCCAAAAGTAGGTTTCACAATAAATAAACTGCCTGCAAACGCAATGATTACGGCACCCCATTGAAACAAATTGGCTTTTTCCTTCAGAAAAATCGCAGAAAAAATAATTACAAAAAAAGGCGCCAGCTTGTTTAACATGGATGCATCTGAGATATTCATCCGATCTACGGCATAAAAATTGCAAATAAATCCTATTCCGCCTGCAACAGATCGAAGTGTCAACAGCCAGAAGTTGCTTTTATCAAGCTTTCTGTCCTCCTTCTTCGTCGTACGAAACAATACTATCGATGAAAACACCAATGCAACCGCGTTTCTGAAAAAAGCCTTCTGTAACACAGGCACGTCCCCTGCCAGATTGACAAAAAGGTTCATCAGCGCGAAGCAAAAAGCACATCCTATGATACATAAGATTCCTTTATATCTACGCTCCATACTCCATTACTTCTTTCTTCCAGAATGCTTCAATCTCACTTTTCTTTGCACTCACGCTTCCCTGAATCATCTTCGGACTTCCGCCGCCCCGTCCGCCAAGTGTTTCGTTCATCATCCGTGCAAGATCCCGTAATAAAAGACCTTCTCCTGCAACAGCCTCATTTTTGGCCATAATATAGCGGTATCCGCTCTCGTCCGTTCCCATGAAACCGGCAACAATACCCGGAATAATCGCAACACCTTCATTCAAAAGCGCTCTCATCTGGGCATCATCTAATGTCGAATCAAAAATGATCTCTTCCCTTTTGCCCGGTTCTTTTGCCACACTGTCGTGAAGCTTCTCGATATATAGGGAGGTAATCTGCTTCTTTAATGCCGTAATGGTATCCATCTGTATTTTCAGTTGTGCCGATACACGTTCTGCTGCCAGATGACACTCTGATCTTTTGGCCGAAAAGGCTCTCATAATCTGAACGATTTCGTCCTGTAAAAGTGCATAGTCTTCATAAGCACTGCTGCCGCATTTTAGCGTAATGCGGACGCCTCCTCTGTGTGCCATGGAATCAATCACTTTCAAAACACCGATTTCTCCGGTTGTTTTCACATGCGGTGCACAGCAGGCGCAGGCGTCAAATCCTTCGATGATAACAACACGGATTTCTTCTTCGAGGTCTATTTTACTTCGATAAACCAACTCATCAGCACGCTCCGGATACACACAGTAAATCGGCGCATTTGCATAAATGGCCCTATTTGCTTCCTCTTCAATTTCTTTTAACTGCTCGGGGGATAAAAATCCGTCCAAATCTACGGTAATCAGATCATCTCCCATATGAAAGCCTACATTCTCAAAACCGTATTTTTGATTCATAATACCGCAGAATAAATGCTCGCCCGAATGATTCTGCATTCTTCTGTAACGCACTTCCCAATCAAGACGCGCTTCTACCTCTGCACCAATTTCCAAAGGCTCTTTTACCAAATGTCGTACCGCGCCGCCTTCACTTTGTACGTCTAATACCGTCTGACCGTTTAACGTACCGCGATCTGCATCCTGCCCGCCTCCTTCCGGGAAAAATGCCGTTCTATCAAGCACTATCGCCCACTTTGCTTCTCCTTTTTCTTCCGCTAAAGGCTCACAGGCAATTACTTTTGCCGAAAAAACGGCCAAATAGGCATCTTCTTCGTATAACATATTTGTTACACCTTGTTTGGTTCTCTCATTTTTCATTTATTCTACACTTCCTTCTGCTACAATTCTGTTCCTTCCTGCCTCTTTTCCCGCATAAAGACGCTCATCCGCAATACGGATTACCTCTTCCGGCGAGCTTTCACCATCAGTACTTGTCACACCAAAAGTCATCGTTAGTTTTATTGTTTCACCGTTCTTAGATAAAATCTCCAGACCGGAAATAATCTCAGCCAATTTTTGAACGTGCAATACGCCTTCTTCTAAACTACACTCACCATACACAAGCAGAAACTCCTCTCCGCCCCATCTGGCTGCAAAACTTTTACCCGCAAGGTTTTGCTTCATCACACGGCCAATCTCCTTTAATACCACATCACCTGTATCATGACCATAGGTATCATTAATCCGTTTGAAATAATCCACATCACCCATGATAACACAGCATTCCGTACCTTCTTCGCGGGCGCGTTCAAACATGTTCTGTAACCTGACATTTGCGTATCGCCTGTTGTAAAGCTCCGTCAAAGCGTCCCGTTCAATCAATTTGCGGAGTGAATTCTGCATCACGATAATCATCCTGCCCATTTCGGCAATCTCATCATTGCGGCTCATGACCTCATAGCCGGGTTCATGATCAAGCTCTCCTTTGGCCACGCTGCTTAAACTTCTTTGCACACCATTCATGGCAAATACCAGCTTACGCACATAAACGGACGCGAATAAACCGGTAAGCAACATACCAAGGATAATCAACACAATTAACGGAATCCGCACCCTGTTAATGGAGCGGTGTACTTCATCTGCAGGCATGGAAACCGCAAGCATACCGATAGAGCGCCCATCCTCATTGTGAAGCGGTCTGTAATATCCAAGATAATAACCATCACCCACCTGCATGTTATGATAAAACTCTTCGTGGTCTTTTTCCAACACATCCCTGCAAATAATGGAATTTGCGCCGGTTCCGACCAGACGGTTCCCTTCTGCGTCCTTCATGGTTGTAATCATTCTGGTATCCTGATAAAAGAACGTAATCTCTGCCCCGACAGCCACTTTCATGCGATCAAGATATTCGTATTCTCCCGTTATTTCCTTTTCCCCTTTATAGAAAGCAGCCACTTTACCGCTTTTTACAAACCGGTAATCACCGGGATACATCGTATCGTACGTAAGAAGGATGCTGTCTGCAATGGCCTGAAGCCTTCCTTCTGCCTGCTGATGCATGGCAGTTGACAGACGCGCACCGCATATTGCCATCATCAAAATACCAAAAAGAAACAATGGTACGATACATAATGCCGGAATTGTCTTATATACACTGCTTTTATACTTCTTTTTCATCCCAAAACCCCTTTGAAACTAACAAGTGCCACCGGCGAACCCCGATGGCACTTCTTTCATCTTTCTTATGTGTCTGTCCGCTAAATTCGGTTGTCGAAAGAATTATCTTCCTGTTACGATGTACGGCTGAATAGAGCTTGCAAGACCGGATACAGGCATTGTCTGTAACCAAATTTTGCCGGGGCCTGTTAAAACAGTGTTAAACATTCCTTCGCCGCCGCCAAACATATTTCCAAGTCCCTTTACCATCTGAACATCCATCTTAACGGTTGCATCCATTGCTGCAAGAGATCCTGTATCTACAATCATGGTCTGTCCGGGCTGTAATTCATATTCAACTACACTACCGTCAACCTCTAAAAATACAACACCGTTGCCGGAGAACTTCTGCATAATGAAACCTTCACCGCCAAGTAAACCGCCCATGCCTTTCTTCTGGAAATGCTTCTCTACGTTTACTGACATTTCAGAAGCAAGGAAAGAACCCTTCTGTGCGATGATTACTCTTCCGCCGCTTAAGTCAATCGGAAGAATGTGTCCGGGAACATTGGTTGCAAATGCAATCATACCCTCACCGCCCTTAGCAGTGTAATTGTTCTCAAACAATGCTTCATTGGTTGCAAGTCTTCCTAACATTTTACCAATACCGCCTGATTTGGTTGCCATTTCCATGTTAGCTGTCATCCATGCCATAGCACCGGCCTGACATTTCAATGTTTCACCGTCTGCAACGGTACATTCTACAACGGGAAACGGTTCGCCTTTGATTTCGTACTTCATAATCCCAAAATCCTCCTCTTTTATACATAATAGTAGTTTATTCTATTGCATACACGCAACATAGACATTATAACATACATTTTTTATTTATGGTACAATTTTTTTGTCTGATAAACCGGTTCGCAGGTCAAATTTACACCCAGCTTCCGGAACACGTTTTTATCCACATGGGAAAGAATGACACTGGAATGCACTTCGGAGCCTTTCAGATTCTGCAGCTGCTCCATGGCACGCTTAGCACGCTCGTCTGTTGCCGCGCAGATGGAAAGTGCCACAAGGACTTCATCCGTATGAAGTCTGGGATTTGCATTTCCAAGAAAGTTCACCTTCAGTTCCTGAATCGGCCCGATAATCGTCGGAGAAATCAATTCCACTTCATCATCAATACCTGCCAGTTCTTTTAGCGCATTTAAAAGAAGTGCACTGGACGCACCAAGCAGAGCGCTTGTTTTACCGGTTAAGCACTTACCGTTCGGCAATTCAATGGCTGCTGCCGGATTACCTGTTTCTTCCGCACGTTTCTTGGCAAGCCCTATTACCTTACGATCTTCTATCGTCACTTCCGCCTGATTCATAAGAAGCTGCAATTTATATACCTGCTCCTCTTCTGCATTTCCCTGAATCTGCTGACAAAGTGCATTGTAATAGCGGCGTATAATTTCTGCCTTGGACGCATCTCTTACGACCTCATCATCTATAATTCCGTAACCGGCCATGTTGACGCCCATATCTGTCGGTGATTTATAGGGTGATTCTCCCATAATCTTTTCAAACATGGTATTCAGAACAGGGAAAATTTCCACGTCCCTGTTATAATTAATGGTCGTCTGACCGTATGCATCCAAATGGAACGGGTCAATCATGTTCACATCATTCAAGTCCGCAGTTGCCGCCTCATACGCAAGATTCACGGGATGCTTTAACGGCAGGTTCCAAACCGGGAAGGTCTCATACTTAGCATAACCCGCACGGATACCTCTTTTATGGTCATGATAAAGCTGTGAAAGACAGGTAGCCATTTTACCGCTGCCCGGTCCGGGTGCTGTTAACACAACGAGAGAACGGGTGGTTTCAATGTACTCATTCTTTCCGTATCCCTCGTCACTTACAATCAAAGGAATATTGGAAGGATAACCCGGAATGGAATAATGGCGGTATACCTTAAGTCCTAACGATTCCAATTTTTTCTGATATGTAATAACGCTGGGCTGTCCGTTAAACTGGGTTAAAACAACGCTTCCCACATACAGACCGTACCCACGGAAGGCATCAATCAGGCGCAGAACATCCACATCATAGGTAATTCCCAAATCAGCTCGTACTTTATTCTTTTCAATATCGCCGGCACTGATAACAATGACAATTTCCGCCTCGTCTTTCAACTGGACGAGCATGTCAATTTTACTGTCCGGCTTGAAGCCGGGCAACACTCTTGCGGCATGATAATCATCAAACAGCTTTCCGCCGAACTCCAGATACAGCTTTCCGCCAAAGAAGCGGATTCTTTCCTGAATCTTTTCCGACTGCATTTTCAAATATTTGTCATTATCAAAACCTATCTTATGCATAACTGCCTCCGTTAATAATCTGGAACATAAAAATACATTTTATATCATACCTAATTTTTCAACTAAAATCAATCATTCTTATATCAAATTCTTTGTTTTTTTACCTATAATTTTCTTGCGTTTTTTGACAAATTGTAATAAAATTTACTTGACGTAACATGCTTTTTTTAGGTTTTCAAAAAAGGGGGAATCCTATGAATTCGACGGATTTTAATCACAAATTGTATTTGCCCAAAGAGGCAAAAATCAAATATCGCTCTTATGAGAACGAAATGTCATTTTATGACGCAGTGAAGAATGGTGATATTGAAACAGTAGAACGTGAAATGAAATTATTCCGCGAATCTACTTTGGAAGGAAAAGGACAGTTATCTGATAATCCGATTCGTAATCTCACCTATCATTTTATCATTTCAACTGCCATGGTTGCGCGTTTCTGTATCGACGGCGGTCTGGACCATGATTTGGCTTACATGCTGAGCGACTTCTACATCCAGGAGGCGGATAAATGCCGCACCATTGATGAATTGAAAGACTTACAGACTAAAATGGCGATTGATTACTGCAAGAGAATGAAGCAGCTTACCAAAGTTGACATCAATTCCAAGCAGATTGTGAAAGCAATTGATTTCATTTACGAACATTTGAATTCACCTATTACGGTGAAAGATATTGCTGACAATATCGGAATCAATGAAACCTATCTTTCTAAATTGTTTAAGAAAGAAACCGGTATCTCCATAAGCGAATATGTCCGCAATTACCGCATTGAAGCAGCAAAGAATATGTTGAAATATTCCGATCATTCTTACACGGATATTTCTCAGTTGCTCTGCTTCTCATCCCAAAGCCATTTCACCAAGGTTTTCAAGGATGTAACCGGTATGACCCCGAAAGTTTACCGCGACCATCACTTCCGCAAAACATTCCTTGGCAAATAGATGTACTTGACAACCCCTCTTTTTAGAGGGGTTTTTTTATTGCTCTCCCGGTCGGTTATTATCAAAGAAGAATTTAAAAATGGGCTGTCTGTTGACAGCCCGCTTTATATCTTACGTATAAAAAGGATATCCTTATTCTACTTCTTTCTTTGAAATGTACTCGATGATATCACCTACAGTAGTTACGTCCTCCAAATCCTCGGGAGGAATTTCTACACCATACTCTGACTCAAATGCCATAACAAGCTCAAGCAAATCAAGTGAATCTGCACCAAGGTCGTCCTTTAAAGAAGTTTCCTCTGTAATTTCAATTCCTGTAATATTCAACTGTTCTGTAATAATCTCTGCAATCTTATCTAACATTGTATTAAACTCCTTTTTTCGTAGAACAATCTATATGTTCCTTTATTACGCTATGAGTATATTATCCGCATGCGGTTTTGTCAACGACTTTATCATGATTTTAAATATTTTTTCATTTTAATCTTCACCGCAGATGCAGACAAATATCGTTTGAAGTTTGTTAATTTCCTTCAAGAAGCTGATTATAGATTTCTCTCTTTGAAACGTTACGGTCCTTTGCAACTTCTTTCATTGCAGTCTTTTTATCCATACCGCTGTTTAAGTATTTCTCATAGTGTTCCCTGACACTCATCTGTTGCCATGTTTCTTCTTCCTCACGCTTAATAAGCTCCTTGCTGCATCCCTCAAGTACAAGCACATATTCTCCCTTAGGCTCATTCTCTTCGTAATATGAGAGACTCTCTTCCAAGGTAGTAGGCATTATTGTTTCAAATTTCTTGGTCAGTTCACGACAGATTGTAAGTTTTCGATCTCCGAGCTCCTTGTATAAAACCTTCAAAGTTGCTTTCAAATGGTGCGGCGCTTCATAAAGAATCGTTGTCCGTGTCTCTTTTTTGAGAGACTCAAGCACTTGTGTACGCTCTTTTTTATCTGCCGGTAAAAAACCCTCAAAGCAAAATCTGCGCGTTGCAAGTCCTGAAAGTGTAAGCGCTGTAATACAGGCACATGCTCCCGGAAGACTGGTCACGGTAATACCGCTTTCCAGACACAATTTCACTAACACCTCACCCGGATCGGATATGGCAGGCGTTCCGGCATCTGTAATCAGGGCAATATTCGCCCCCGCTTTTAACTTGGATAAAAGGGTTTCTGCCTTCTCGTATTTGTTATGTTCATGATAACTTGTCATCGGTGTTTTGATTTCAAAATGGTTCAACAAACGGATACTGTTTCTGGTATCTTCCGCTGCAATCAAATCCACTTCCTTCAAGGTATCCAATACGCGAAACGTTATATCGGAAAGATTTCCGATCGGTGTGGCGCACAAATACAGAATTCCGCTCATTTCTGCTCCTCCATTCCGTACAACATCTTAATCTCCTTGGTATAAACATTTACTTCTTCATATACTATCAACGGTTTTTCCACCGTCAAACGCGGTTTTCCTCCCCTGCAGGCTTCAATAAGAACCATGTTAGGCTCTTTATCCGCAAAAGGATGCACAAGCCGCATGCGCTTCGGTTCCATCCCGTATTTACGCATTCCCGTCAGGATTTCCACCAACCGGAACGGACGATGCACCAGATACATCCGGCCGCGCGGTTTTAACAGGCGGGAAGACTGCTGTAATACATCCTCTAACGTACAATGGATTTCATGTCTGGCGATGGCCTTAGGCTCATCGGGATTCTGCAGACCGTGCATGTCTATCATATACGGAGGATTGCAGGTTACCACATCAAAGGAAGACGGCTTAAAAAGCTTGTCTGCCTCCTTTATATCTCCCGTCACAATAGAGATTTTATCATTAAGTGCATTCATAGCAACACTTCTTCTTGCCATATCTGCACTTTCTTCCTGAATTTCAAGGCCGGTCAAATGACCGGCCTGTGTTTTCGCTTCTAAAAGGATAGGAATGATGCCCGTTCCGGTTCCCAAGTCAATGACTTCTTCTCCGGATCTCACACTTGCAAATGCCGACAAAAGTACAGCATCCATGCCAAAACAGAACTTGGCAGGGTCCTGAATAATACGGTATCCGTTGCGTTCCAGGGAATCAATCCTTTCTCCTGTATTAAGACTGATTGTCTCCACCTTTTCCTTTTCCATCTCTTTTTCCATTTCTGTTAAATCTGCGGAAACGATTCTTCTGATGCGGCTCTTTCTCATGCTCAGTAGCTACCTTTGCTTCACTGTTTGCATTCTGCTCACCACGCTGACGGTTCTGCTTAAACTCTTTACCCTGTTTATTCTCACCGTCTTTATTGCGGTCATGATTACGTTTCTTGTGGAAATTTCTGTTCTTTCCCTCGCCGCCTGTTTTTTCGTTTTCTTCCTCGGGATTCTCATCCTTTTTATTTGTTTTCTCGCCCTTATTCTTAAACTGACGCTTCTGTCCGTTTTCTTCCTTGTGCTCTGCATCACGCTCGCGGGAAACATTTCTTCTGGAAGAACGATCTTTTTTATTTTCCTGACCTTCTTCACGGTCTGCCTGCTCTAACTCTTCCTGACGCTCTAAACGTTCAAGCTCTGCAAGTTCCTCGTTTGTCAGGTCGGATTTCTCACGGTTCACGAATTTCTTTTTGAACTGAAGCTCGTCCACGTGATACTCTTTAATCTCTTTCTCATCGCCCATATCCACAATAACCTTTACGCGCTGACGTAACACATTTACGCTCTGCACATCACCTGACAATCCATCCTCGGTCATTACATGGTCTCCTACATTAGGAAGCTTGCGATTCAGTTCTTCATAAATCTCCTCTTCGTTATTCAGACAGCACATCAAACGGCCGCAAACACCTGAAATCTTGGTCGGATTCAGGGAAAGATTCTGCTCTTTGGCCATCTTAATGGATACCGGAACAAATTCGGAAAGGTATGTGTGGCAACATAAAACACGGCCACAGACACCGATGCCTCCCATGAACTTAATCTCATCGCGCACGCCAATCTGACGCAATTCAATACGGGTTTTAAACACTGCTGCCAAATCCTTAACCAAATCACGGAAGTCAATTCTTCCGTCAGCAGTAAAATAGAACAACACCTTATTATTATCAAAAGTATATTCCGCTTCCACAAGCTTCATCTCAAGCCCGTGCTTGCGGATTTTTTCCTGACAAATTGCAAAAGCTTCCGCTTTCTTCACCTGGTTGCGCGCATCCTGTTCGTCATCCTCCGCTGTTGCAATACGCAACACGGGCTTCAAAGGTGACACCACCTTGCTTTCATCTACCTCGCGGATTCCTCCGACAACAAGACCGTATTCCACGCCTCTTGCCGTCTCAACAATAACATGCTGTCCTTTTTCAATTTCGAATTCAAGCGGATCAAAGAAATATACCTTACCCGCCGTACGAAAACGGACACTGATTACTTTTATCATAATAAACCTACTCTTTCCTAATTTTCTTTGATAGACAAAAGGAGAAGCTCCATTGTCAAATCAAAATTAACATTTGCACGCAATCGTGCCTTTGCTTTTTCAAGAGAATCAAGAATGGTCTCGATTCCTTCATACGATGACTTTTTTGCCACCTTTTTAATATACTGTATTTCCTTCTTAAAAATCAACCCATTCACGTCATTTGTTGCCTTAAAGAGCAACACATCACGATACCATACCGAAATGATATCCAGATAATCGTTGATATCAAACTTATAGTCATTGATTTTTTTAATTGCATCGACAATTTCCGTCATGTCCATTTCATCAATGTATTTCAAAAGTGTCACCGCTTCTTCACGGATTTTATCGAAATCCTCGCTGGAAACCAGGAGTTTTGCACGGCCTAAATTACCCCTTGCAAAAGCCACACCGATATCTGCCTTGTAATCCGGCACACGGATTTCCTGCATCAGAAATTCTTTCAGAACTGCATCGGGCACCGGTCTCATGGACAAATTCACACAACGACTCACAATTGTGGGCAGCATCGCTTCTACAGACGTCGTGAGTAATAAAATAAGTGCGTATGAAGGAGGCTCTTCCAAAGTTTTCAACAAGGCATTCTGTGCCTGCACCGTCATCTTTTCGGCCTCATTCATGATATAAATTTTGTACGGTCCGATGTAAGGTAAAATGTGAATATCATCATTTATCTGCTTTCTGATATCATCTACGCTGATGGTGTTCGGCTTCTCATGCGTAATGAAGCGGATATCGGGATGATTTCCCGATAAAGCTTTTTTACAGGAAGGGCATACACCGCAGGGGGCACTGACCTCGTTTTCACACTGTAATGCATTTGCAAAAATCTTCGCTATAAATTCCTTTCCGGAACGGAGTTCCCCGTTTAAAAGATATGCATGGGAAACTTTATTCTCTTTTACGATTTTTTGTAATTGCTCCGTGAGATGCTCTTGTCCGATAATATCATTAAAATTTGCCATAAGCCCACTTGCAAAGAAGGCTGTAACCCGCTAAAAACCTCTTTGCTTTCCTTTCTCTTCTAATCTGTTTTAGTCCTTTTTTGTATTTTGGTTACGTAAAAATATCTAACAGCAATCCGCGGATTTCATCCACGCGGTTTAAAATTGCAAGATTGTCTTTCTCTTCTTTTACCAGCTCCTGTGCCAGTTCATCGAGTAATGCATCCACTCTGCGTACCATGCCGTACACACGATGCCTGCCTCGTCTGTCCAGATAATTCTCTCTTGAAAACTGATGGGAGCGGTTTACCACCTCATTCATGAAGTCCTTAATCAGGGAGCGGTAGCGTTTCATATCCGCAATGTCCATGCGCTTTCCGAGCTTTTTCCCCTGCATCGTGATTTCTTCAAGCATCAGCTGAAGACGTACCTGCAACTGGCTCTCTTCAATGTGGCTTGTCAGGGCAAACTTAAAGGCCTGGTCTCCTGTTTCCACCTGCGGTGCTGCCGTAGGCTGTGTTGTCTGATGTATCTGATTGACCTTAATATCCATGAGGCTGCCCCCCTTCTTTATCTGTTAGGCTCTTTTCGAACGAATCATCGCTACGATTTCATTCACACACTGATGCAAATCATGATTTTCGTAGAATGTTTCAATACCGGCTTCTTTTATCTTTTCTTCCGAAAAATCCTGCGCATCCGCAAGAAAGCGGCGACACAATTCTTCATATTTCGGTTTCTCCTGCTTACGCTCACGATTTAATGCTCGCTGTAAACGTACACCATCATCAAGCACTACCATAATCGGAACAATCTTTTCGTAACCGAAATACTCACACATCTTTGTATATGCCTCAAGCGTTCCAATCATAAGGCAATCACTGCTCTCGTCCTGTAAAACTGCATCGTTCACCGTCATATATTTCCATATGCCGTGACAGGTATGGTAAGCACGCAATTCAATGATTGCACCTTTTGCGCTTAATTCCTCCACTTCTTTTTCATCTATGAAAAAATATTCTTTACCATGTTCCTCGCCTTCGCGAATCGGACGCGTCGTATAGGGAACCACCCTTTTTAGTCCTAATTCCTCTCGGGCAAGAAGTTTTCTGTAAATGGTATCCTTTCCTGATGAGCTTTTTCCCATCAGATAAAAAATATGACCCATATTATTTCCCTTTCTTAAGAACAAAAAGACCCTCTTTTTGTTGATTTCCAAGCAGGCGGTACCCCTTTTCCTGCAAAATCATAAGTATGGGGGGCAATTCCTCCGGAACCTCTTCTCCCGGAATCACATACGGAATTCCGGGCGGATACAGATAGAGATATTCTGTACTGATTCGGCCTGCAGAAGCCGCAAAGCAAACAAATTCTGTTTCTTCTCCCTCTGTCTTGGCCGGCATCATACATTGTACCGTTCGAATATTACGAATCCTGTCAAATCCGTCCGGTTCCTCTGCCTGATTGCCATTTGTTTTATCTTTTCCTTCCGGACAAAGTTTCTTTCGCTGTCCCAAAGCAGCGTTCTTCCATTCTTCATCAATTTCCAAAAGCGCCGACTTTAATCTTTCAAATCCCTCTTGTGTATCAAACACAGATGTCATCATGAGTACATGGCGCAAACCACACATCTCCGGCTGCAAATGATACTTTTCCCGCAACAGCTCATACAAACAGTGCGCCGAATCACCTTTTGGTACACTGATTATAATTTTGCCGGGATCTCTTCCCTCTCCGGGCAGAACCTTCAAAACAGAAAGCTTTCGCATCTTATGGTAAAAGTCCTCTAAAAGACGCGCATAGCATGAAAATACTTCTTTTGCCTCATGTTCTAAAACAGCTATACACTGCTCCATGGAAGACATTAAAATATACGACGGACTGCTTGTCTGATACATGCTGAAATATTTCTCAACACGTGAAGCACAAACGCGGTTGGTCGCTATATGCAAAAGTGAGGTTTGTGTCATGGCAGGTAAGGTCTTGTGCAGACTCTGAATTACCAAATCCGCTCCTTCCTTCACTGCACTAACAGGAAATGCTTCATGGAATCCGAAATGGGCGCCATGTGCCTCATCTACAATCAAAACCGCATTTCTTTCATGTAAAAGTGCCGCAATTTCATTTATTTGCGAAACAAAGCCCTCGTAAGTCGGCGACGTAAGAATCATTCCCGCAACAGGATGCTCCCTGCCTTCCTCTGTAGCTTCATAGGCACTCAACCATGTCTGTACTTCCCGGCCCATAAGCCCTTTGCACACACACAGTGCATCCTCTGTCTCTGGATAAATAAATTTTGGCTTTAACTGACGTAGCTCCAACGCATGATAAACCGCCTTATGACAATTTCTTGCCACCAGCACGACATCTCCCGGATGAAAAGCTGCGCTGATTGCCGCCAAAAGATTGCCTGTACTTCCGTTTACGCCTAACAATGCTTTCCTGCTGCCGTAGACAGTTGCCGCACGCTCCATACACTGCTGCAAAAGACCTTCCGGCGCATAAAGATTATCAAACCCGTCTATTTCCGTAATATCATACTTTGTTACAGATAGTTCATGCATGCTCTGCCTTTTATGTCCCGGCATATGAAACGGATACATATCCGACTCGCTTAATTTCACAAGCTGATTAAGTAAATTACTTTGCATAGAATAATACACCCAGTGTTCCCGGACCGCAATGGCTTGAAATAACACCACCCGCAACGGTCTCAATCACTTCATCAAAATAATCAAGACTTACAAGATATTCCTTGATTTCATCTACAATACCCTGGTCCATCTTGGTGTGCGTAACAAAAACACGCTTTTTATCACTTTTTAAAAGGTCTTCTTCCATTTCTTTTACATATTTCATAAGAACCTTTGCGTGCTTTCCTCTGTATTTCTGTCCGACACCCATTTTGCCCATTTTAACTTCAATACGAGGCTTTAACTGCAATGTATTGGCAAGAAGTGCCGTTGCCGCACTGCAACGTCCGCCACGTGCAAGGTATGTGAGTGTGTCTACCACAAAGCTGGCGCGCACATCCACACGTGTTTCACTGATTTCTTCTACAATCTCTTCTGCACTCTTTCCTTCTTCCGCCATATCTGCAGCACGTAAAATCTGTAAACCGATACCGGTTGATAAATTCATGGAATTTACAATGAAACAACGATCATATTCCAATTCATCCTTGGCGAGACGTAAAACATTACAGGTAGTACTCATATCCTCTGAAATGCCGATATAAATCACTTCTTCTCCCGCTTCTTTAAACGGCTTTAAGAAATCAATTGCACTCTGAATATCCGTTGCGGCCGTCTTCGGTGTCGTTTTATTGGCATCAGCCCAGGTAAAAATCTCCTCCGGTGTAATGTCCACCATATCATAGTAACTCTTATCATCCATAACAATACACAGAGGAATAATTCTGATATCATATTTTTCTTTGAGTTCCGCAGATAAATCACAGGTACTGTCACTTACAATTCTAATTTTTCCCATCTTTTCCACCTCTAATATTTTGTCTTAATGTTACAAGTCCTTATACGGACTCTTGCGTCAATTCTTTTTCATCATCATAAAAAGTGTATACCTTTCTTTATTTTACCACAATATAAAAAAGAAAACAAAATGAATTGTTTTCTTTTTTACGGTTTCTTCTTGTTTTTTTACTTTTTGAGAGTTGATTTTTCTTTATTTTTCCAAAAATAAGGAAAAATCAACCTTTTCTATAAATATCCTAATAATTCCTTGGACATTTCCTGCTCAAGCGTAATCATTTCCCGGGCAATATTCATTACATCCGGTGTGGCGTTAGAATACTTGTGCATATTCTCTGTTGTTGTCTTGATGCCCATGTTACAGCCATCAATCAAAAGATTGGCAATTTTGGCAGAATCCTTATCCAACAACATCTTAACATCCGTACTGATTTTTGCGAAAGCACTTGCCATTTTAGACGGATCCTGGGGACATTCGTTATTCTCAACAAGCATCTTGCGGCATCTGCTTCCGTATGTCTCATGCTTCTTGATATATTTGTCCAAACAACTCTTTAATGCAGAATCTTCTGCATAGATGCGGAACTGCCCAATACTTTCTACTGCCATTTTACTTCCCGCATCACATTCTTTTAACAACATTACACTATCTGTATTCATCCTGATGTCTCCTTCCCATTGAGTGGATTTTCCTCATCAGTATGCGTCAAAATTGTGCTTTCTATTCATTGTTTCTAATGAAATAGTGTATTATACTCCGGCTATAAAACGCTCTCACAGATATTTATCCTATGATAAACTTTTGATTAAGCTTCTGTATGTGAAATCACGCGCCTCTTCTACTGAAATACTTCCTTCATGATAATTGGTCATAATAAAAACCATATATCCCATAATCTGCGTATAAAGTGCATTTCTTAATAAAATAGCATTGCTTTCCCGGAACAATCCTTCTTTTACTCCTGTTTCCATATACAAATCAGCAATTCTGTCCACGTAATTTCGAATCAAATGACACTTATCCGCTGAGTTCTGCTTCTCGTCCTGTTCATGCAGCATATTCGTATGGGAATCAGAACGCATCAGTTCACTCAACATTTTGGTTCGCATCAGATTCTTTTCCACAAATTCAAGAATCCAGTAAAATTTATCCTGAAATGTTCCGACTCCTTTTAAGTGCATCTCTACGGTTTTGATACTTCGATAGGAATCATACAAAAAAGCTTTAAAAACCAGCTCTTCCTTTGAAGAGAAGTATTCATACGCAGTACCCTTGCCAATTCCGGCACGTTTCGTAATATCACTTACTTTTATCTGGGTTATCTGTGTTTTTTCATTCAGCATCTCTATAACTGCTTCATACATTGCTTCTTCTTTTTGCGAAGGAACACCAAAAAGCACTTTTATTTCATCCGCTTCCCTAATCATTTCTTCCTCCATAACATTCTTCTCTTTTTACAGTTCTTCTTCTACCATACTCTTATTGCTGGTAAAGAGATCGTAAATACAAGGAACAACAACCAGTGTCAATAATGTACCGTAAACAAGACCACCAATCATAACTATCGCCATCGGTTGCATCATCTCGCCACCATCTCCCATACCAAGAGCCATGGGAATCATCGCAAGAATTGTTGTAAGTGCTGTCATCAAAATCGGACGAAGTCTCGTCTTACAGGACTCTACAATCGCATCCTTCTTTGCCATTCCTCCACGACGCAGCTGATTAATGAAATCAACCATAACGATACCATTATTAACGATAACACCCGCAAGCATAATGAATCCGATCATCGCAATGACGCTGACTTCATTATTGCTTAAATATAGTGCACCGAAACCGCCGGTAAATGCCAAAGGAATCGTAAACATAATGATAAAAGGTGAAAGCAGAGACTGGAACTGTGCCACCATTACCAGATAAATGAAGATTACTGCAAGTAAAAGCATTAATCCCAACTGGCCGATTGCTTCCATAATCATTTCATCTTCACCGGCCATTTCAATGGTATATCCCTCCGGCAATGCATAATTTGCCAATGCCTTCTGTACTTCATTACTTACTTTGGTAACATTATATCCGTCCGCAATTCCGGCTGTAACATTGATATATCTGCTTTGCGCGTCTCGATTGATGGAATTTAAGGAAATACCTTTTTCAAAAGTAACAATTTCACTTAAACGAACCATTTCCTCGTTTCCTTCCCTATCTTTATATGGGAACTTTAAGAACATAATATCAATGATTTTTACTTCTGACTGATTCTCACTTTTAACAAAAACATCGTAATCTTTCACATCCGTAGATATCTGGATGGAAGAATTTGTTGACGCCAATTCTGCATATACCAACTGGAATACCTGAGCAACCGTCATCTGATATTTCGCAGCCTTCTCCTTATCAACATGAATGGTAAGGGATTCCGTATTATCCTGCAAACCATCATTTACTTTCACGGTACCCGGTGTATTTTCAACAATTTCTGCAACATTCAATGCTATCGTCTGAAGCTTATCCATATCACGACCTTTAATTTGAACGGTAAGTCCGCTGCCAAAGAAGGCCGTCATATCAGAAGAAGCTGAGGTAACGGAAACCGCCGCATCAATATCGGATGTTTTATCTTTAATGGCAGTTATCACGTCTGCCATGGGAATATCCGATTCGGGGTCTAATAAAATGTAGTACGTCAAACTCTCTGTTCCGCTACTCATCAGACTCATTGTAGAACCGCCTCCGGCCATCGCGCCAATCGTATCAATTCCGTCTACTTCCATTAACCGGGCTGTCACATCCTCACCAATAGCGGTTAACTCTTCAAACGTCAAAGTCTGTTCTTCCTTAGGACCAACCGTCATAGAAATCTGATCCGCTTCCATCTCCATATCCATGAAGGTAAAACCCTTGGAGAATGCAGCTACAACACTCACTATAAGCAGTACAATTGTTACAATGAGAACAACCGGCTTTAATGCCAATACAAAATGCATTGCATTCGCATAAACACCTGCAACCTTATCGAATATTTTGGTTTCCGGCTCTTTTGCATTTTTCAATAATCCGGATGCCATCATCGGAACAAACGTAAGCGCTACAATAAGACTGGCTGCCAAGGTATAGGCAATTGTCAAAGCAATATCCACAAAAAGCTGTCTCGTAATACCTTCCGCAAAAATAATAGGTGCAAATACGCAGACGGTTGTAAGTGTAGATGCAATAATGGCTCCACCCACACCCGAAGCACCTTCTACTGCAGCTTTTTTGGCGGAATATCCTTCCTTACGCAAACGATAAATATTCTCAATCACAACTATCGAGTTATCTACAAGCATACCGATTCCCAATGCAAGACCTGACAATGAAATCAGGTTCAAGGTAATATTTGTAAAATACATTAATACAATAGCGAAGACAACACTTAAAGGAATGGAGCATGCAATAACAAACGTTGACCGTAAATCTTTTAAGAATATAATCAGGATGATAATTGCCAATGCAGCACCTATCAAAATATTCTGCAACACGGCTTCTACCAACATATCGATATAAACACCCTGGTCCATCAAAACTGCCATATTGGCATCGGTCTGTTCTTCAATGGAGTCAAATTTCTTCAACAAACGGTCCGTCACATCACCGGTTGAATATCCGGTTTGCTTCTCGAAGGAAAGCATAATAGCAGGATTTCCGTTTACCTTAGAATAAGATTCTCCGGCATCATTCAGTAAAACAACCTCGGCAACATCTTTTAATTGAATCGGCTCAATGCCTTCCAAACCAACATCCAGCAAAACAAGTTCTTCTAACTCATCACCGCTTTTAATCTGGTCTCCCACACTAATCAGACTCTGTCCTTCGGTCTTTTGAATATAACCTACCGGCATGGAAAAATTCTGTGCCATAAGCATTGTATTAAGCATATCAACCGTTAAAATTGCATTCAAATCAGCAGATGATATGGCGCTTTCTTTTGCACTCTCCAGCTGTGCTTCACCACTTTCCACCTGTGCCAGTGCTGAAGCAAGTGTACCGGAAGCATTACTTAATTCAATAGATGCCTGTACCTGAGACTGATTTAACTTCACATAAGCTTCGTCTAAAGAAACTTTACCATCCTGTATCTGCTTCTGTGCCTCTTTAATCTGTACAATACCGGCATTCACCTGTGCGAGATTTTTATTTAAAACCTTTAATAACGCAGGTATATCCTTGTGAGATTCTACTTTAACCCCCATGGACTCAAATGTTGCCGCCTGTAATAACAAGCCGGCGTTAATCTTAGCCAGTGTAAGTGTCTGCTCCGTAATTTCATCCATTACCTGTTGTCTGGTCATTCCGGTCAGTGCAAGAATCTCCTCATCAGTCAATTCAAGCACTTTGTTCAATTCTTCAATTCTCTGTTCAGCCGCAACCGCAGTCTGATACATTTCTTTTAATGATTTAATACTTGAAGCCAGTGTTTTCTGCGTAGCTTCCAGCTCAATTAGCTTGGCGGCCAAATCGCTTTCTGCAACAGATGCCTGAATCTTATTGTTCACAACTTCTTTATTTGCCGCTGCCATTTCCTTTGACAACTTATCCTGCTGTTTATCTAATTCTGCCTGTCCTTTTTCGATTTCTTCTCTTGCATCTGCAAGATCAGCCTCTGCTTCTTCAAACTGCTCCGAAATCTTATCCTGAATCTTTTTATTCAATTTATCAATTTTACTCTGATTCATTGTAACTTCAAAACGTTCTTCAACAGCACCGGTCATAGAGACGGAAGCAACACCTTCTACACTCTCCAACTGGGGAATTAATTCATTCTCAACATATTCCGTTATTTCAACCTGACTCATACCTTCCACATCCGCAGATGCTACCATAACGGGAAGCATACTCGGATCCAGTTGCATAATAACAGGGCTGCTTACTGTATCGCCAAATCCATTCTTTAACTGATCAAGTTTTTGTTGCATCTCAATAACAACCGAATCCATATTAGCTGTTTGCTCATACTCCAAAATAACCATTGAATAGCTGTTAGACGACATAGAACTAACATTCTTAATATTTGATGTCGTTGCCATTGCTGCTTCAATAGGAGCAGTCACATTCTTCTCAATCTCTTCAGGACTTGCACCCGGATCTGTTGTGATGACAAGTGCATACGGTAAGTTCATATTAGGCAATAAATCCGTTGTCATTTTCATAAAAGAAACAACACCCAATACAAGTACCAATACCACTCCAACCCAAACTGTATATGGTTTTTTAACACTAAACTTAGAAATCATTTTGAATCCTCCAAAAAAAGAATATATATATTATATTTGAAATTTGTGAAGCTTCTGTGACCGACCAGTCGGTCAGTTAGGGATTAAAAAAAGAGACAAATTAATGTCTCTCAATGCCCAGAGCCGGAATCGAACCAGCGACACGAGGATTTTCAGTCCTCTGCTCTACCAACTGAGCTATCTGGGCTTACAAGCTCATTTCTTTCACAAGAAAAAGCATAGTAGCGGGGGAAGGATTTGAACCAACGACCTCCGGGTTATGAGCCCGACGAGCTTCCAGACTGCTCTACCCCGCGTTAATAATGGTCAATTAACCAAGTTATCGTGTGTGAGATACTTCCCTGCACAAAATGTTCTTAAAAGAACAAATGGGCGGAGATGGATTCGAACCATCGAAAGCGTTGCTAACAGATTTACAGTCTGCCCCCTTTGGCCACTCGGGAACCCGCCCACAAATAATATACTGAATGATTCAGTAAATGGAACCTATAGGGCTCGAACCTATGACCCTCTGCTTGTAAGGCAGATGCTCTCCCAGCTGAGCTAAGATTCCAAAATATTTAAGCGACCCAGATCGGACTCGAACCGACGACCTCCGCCGTGACAGGGCGGCGCTCTAACCAACTGAGCCACTGGGCCAAATAACTTATACCTTCAAAACTGAACACAGAAATCATTCTCTCTTCTTTACCAAGTTCATTAACACGTTCTCCTTATCTGGATAAGCTTT
The DNA here is from genome assembly GCA_015056945.1 of Lachnospiraceae bacterium. Lineage (GTDB taxonomy): Bacteria > Bacillota > Clostridia > Lachnospirales > Lachnospiraceae > UBA3766. The sequence continues at coordinate 141,421 of SVFH01000002.1, forward strand.
CGATCGATTAGTAAATGTCAGCTGAACACATTACTGTGCTTACACCTCATTCCTATCTACCTCGTCGTCTACAAGGGATCTTACTACATGGATAT